>JAOARG010000017.1 GCA_025210655.1 Bacillota bacterium | reverse complement strand
TCATGGATTACAAGTAGGTCAAACAGGAAAGACAGTAAGACCAAAGATCTATGTAGCATGTGGAATCTCTGGAGCAATTCAGCATTTAGCAGGAATGCAGGACAGTGAGTACATCATAGCAATCAATAAGGATGCAGATGCGCCAATAATGAAGGTAGCTGATTTAGGAATCGTAGGAGACTTAAATAAGATAGTACCTGAGTTAACTGCTCAAATTACTGTTGGTAAATAATTAGAATATATCAAGTGTCTGAGGGTAAAATCCTTCAGACACTTGAATAAATTTTAGGGTTTAGTATTTTCTATCTAACCTACAATTATTATGGAAGGTTGATATAAATGGAGAGGGTAAGTGTTGATAATAAAAGCAATTTGAGGGGACAATTTTTTGGTTTTTTAAGTTGTTTAATGTGGGGATTGGCATTTTTATATAATAAAATCTTAATAAAACATTTTGATTTTATTTCAATCAATTTTTATAGGTATGTTGTGGGTACTGTTGCCTTAGTAATAATAGTGAAGCTTATGAGAATAAATGAAAAGATTAAGAAAAAGGATATAATGAAGATTGTGAGTACTGGTGTACTTGGAATGGCCCTATACAATGTATTCACAACATTATCATTAAAATATTTACCAACAACTATTTGTGGAGTCTTTAATGGTGCTATTCCAATCTTAACAGTGTTTATTGAATATGCTATTATCCAAAAAAAGAAAATGCCTAGAAGGTTAGTTTTTATAGCATGTGTTTCTTTTTTAGGTATAGCCTTAGTGGTCTTAGGGAGTAATTCAGGGTCAATTGGATCTGATTACAAAGGATATTTATTTTTGATTTTGTCCATTTTTTCTTGGATATATTACACTTTTGCTAGTAAGGATATATTGGATAGATATAATACATTAATAGTATTAAAGTATCAGATTATTTGTGCCATGATACTTTTTGTTATACCTATGGCGTTTAAAGGAAATTCTGTTATTGCTGAAATGGTTCTATTTTCAAAGGTAGAAATTGTTGGAAGTTTAATTGGATTAGGGGTCTTTTGTTCAGCTTTTGCTTATATATTTTATGCAAAGGGATTACTTATAATAGGGCAGTCTCAAATGTCTTTTTACACTAATTTGATGCCTGTTATATCTATAATTGGAGGTTTGTTAGTATTAGGAGAAACTACATCTATTATTCAAATGAGCGGTGTTGTAATAGTAGTAATGTCAGTGTTTTTTAAAGGGGGAAGTTGATTAATTTATTGATATGTTTACTAGGATGGTGTTTATTTATAGCCCATAAGAGTTAATAACTTATCTGGGCTATGATTATGAAGGGATGGAGTGTAAATGATATATGAAGGGATAGTTTACAGACCTCCTAGTGAGTCTAGAAGCCTTATCATTCAGATTACAGTAGGTTGCTCCTATAACAGATGTACTTATTGCAATATGTATAAAAAAAAGGTTTATAAAACTAGGGATTTGGATTTAATAATTGAAGATATGATTGATGCTAGGGATATATATGATAGGGTTGATAAAATATTTTTAGCAGATGGAAATGGTTTAGTAGTAGATACATATACCCTTACTGAGATACTTAAGAGCATAAAAAAAATATTTCCTGAATGTAATTCAGTAAGTATATATGCAACTCCAAAGGATGTCCTAGATAAGTCTCAAAATGATTTGAAACTTCTAAAAGATATGGGATTAAAATTAATATATATGGGAATAGAGTCTGGATCAGATAAAGTACTCGTAAATACTAATAAAGGTATTAATTCCAAGGAGTTGATTCAAGCAGGACAAAAAGTTAAAAAATCAGGTATTATTTTATCAACTATGATTATATCTGGACTTGGGGGAAAGAAAGAGTGGATTGATCATGCTGAAAAAACAGCAATGGTTTTAAATGAAATACAACCGGATTATTTAGCTTTGATGACACTAATGGTTAAAAAAGGAACTGTTCTTTATGATGAGGTAAGAGAAGGAGAATTTCAAGTTTTAAATAAAAATGAACTTTTAAAAGAAACACTTTTACTAATTAAAAGCTTAGAATTAAATAATTGTATAATAAGAAGCAATCATGCTTCCAATAATTTAGTTTTAAAAGGAGATTTACCTAAAGACAAGATGATGGTGATATCAGAAATTGAAAAGAATATTATTAAGGAAAAAAATGTTATTAAATTAAGTTTTTGACCAGTTAATTAATTGTAAAGTAAAGATCAATATGATATATTATATATAGTAAGTGTTATAATGTTAATAACATATCAAAAAGATTTAAAGTTTCTTTTTTATACTAAATATAAATTGTTTAACAACAGGAGGGATACAAATTGGCAAATATCCAAGATAAAACTTATTTATGCCCACTAGAACTTTCAATTGACCTAATTGGCGGAAAGTGGAAAACGATTATTATTTGGCAACTCAGGGAAAAGACTTTAAGATTTAGTCAACTTAAGAGACGACTTCCAGGTATAACGCAGAAAATGTTGACTCAACAACTTAGAGATTTAGAAAATGATGGTCTAATATTTAGGGAAGTATATCCCCAAGTACCGCCAAAAGTTGAGTACTCTTTAACTGATTATGGTAGAACGGTATTACCTATTTTGAAGTCATTATTTAAATGGGGAATAAATTATTCAAGTGAATTTGATGTAGAGGTAGACCTAAGTTTATATGAAAATCAAACAATATAATGTTAATGGGGCAATTGTTAAATAATAAATTTGATTCTGAATATAAAATTAAAGTATTGTTTTGAAAATAGTGCTTTAATAGTCAAACAATAGCCAAGCTGTTGATAAGCAGTGGTTAAGCGATTGTAAGATCTAAAAGATTTTAACGATTGCTCGACCATTGTTTGACTATAGCTTGGCTATTGCTATGCAGGAATGTTAATTTAACAACTTCAATATTCTTAAGAGGTGGAAAAATGAGAGTTTTTTATGCACTGACTATTGATGATTCAAGTAAAGATAAACTTTATAAAATATCAAGTAAGCAAAGAGGACTATGTTCAGGTGGTAAATTTACTACTTCTTCAAATTATCATTTAACCATAACTTTTGTAGGTAATGTTAGTGAGAATGAACTGGATAAATATAAGGAAGTTTTGAATTATGTATCTACTTTACCCACTGAAATAAGTCTAGATGCATATTCATTTTTTATGAAAAAAAGATATATTTTATATTTCGATGTTAAAAATAGTAGTATTTTGTCACAGTTGAAAAATGAAATTGATAATGGATTACTTGAATTAGGATTTGTTGATCAATTTTCAGAATATGTTCCTCATATTACTATAGGCAGAAATATTAAAGAAGTTAAGGAAATTTTGCCTTTAGAAAAAATAGTGCTTAAAGTTAAGTCTTTAGCATTAATGGGAAGTGTAAATGAGGGTAATGGTCTAGTATATAAAGAACTTTTTGAAATAATAAAGTAATGCAATATACATAGGAATTATTATATAATGATTTTATAATATACTACAGGAGGTTGATTATGTTATTAAGAAAATTAGTTTTAGGAATGTACATGACAAATTGTTACATAATTGTTTGTGAAGAGACAAAGAAAGCTGTAATTATTGATCCAGGATCTGAGTATAATAGGATTAAGGCTGAACTTGATAAGGTGAACATTGACCTTCAGTTTATTTTACTTACCCATGGTCATGGTGATCATATTGGTGCTGTTCCACAATTAATGGAAGAATATGAACTTCCAGTTTACATTCACGAGCAGGAAAAGAAAATTTTAAATAACTCAAACAGAAATCTAACAAGACAAATATATAAAAATGGGATAGAAATAGAACCTAATAGATTACTTAAAGATGGTGAAGTATTAAGTGTTGGAAGTATGAATTTAGAAATTATTCATACTCCAGGTCATACTCCAGGAAGTATTTCAGTAAAAGTAGGGAATATAGTATTTACAGGGGATACTTTATTTAATCATTCAATCGGTAGAACTGATTTACCTGGTGGATCATATGATACTATCATCAATTCTATAAAGGAAAAACTAATGATACTTCCTGATGATACAACTGCATATCCAGGTCATAATACACCAACTAAAATAGGTGTAGAGAGAAATGGGAATCCATTTTTATAAAACTAATATAATTCAAAACCACTGATAAGATAAATCATAACTTTTCAGTGGTTTTATTTTATTTATGGGTATTCAATTATTATATTATGTATATTTAAGGAGGATTTGCTATGGCTATGAGAGGAAATGTATTAATTGCTCAGGGTGGTGGTCCTACAGCAGTTATTAATCAGTCTTTAATTGGAGTAATAAATGAATGTAAGAAATTTAGAGAAATTGAAAAGATATATGGTGCCATACATGGTATTGATGGAATTTTAAATGAAGAGTTTGTAGATTTGAGCCAAGAGACAAGTATCAATCTTGAAAATATAGCTAATACACCTTCATCGGCTTTATTATCAACTAGAAGAAAGGCGTCACATGAAACATGTGTGGAGATGTTTAAGGTCTTAAGTGCCCATAATATAAAATATTTTTTTTATATAGGTGGTAATGATTCGAGTGAAACATTGGAGATAATACTTCAGGAATCTAAAAAAGCAAACTATGATTTAAGGTGTATTCATATTCCCAAAACTATTGATAACGATCTCGTTTTAAATGATCATACTCCAGGATTTGGATCAGCAGCAAGATTTGTATCTCAAGGATTTGTTGGAATAAATCTTGATAATAAATCCTTGGGAGGAGTATATATAGGGATTGTTATGGGAAGACATGCGGGCTTTCTTACTGCATCTTCAGTATTAGGGAAAAAATATGAAGATGATGGACCTCATTTGGTGTATTTACCAGAGAGGGATTTTAGTATAGAGACCTTTGTTAATGATGTTAAGGATGTTTATTCAAAATATGGTAGATGCATAGTAGCTATTTCAGAGGGAGTTTGTGACTCAGAAGGAACACCAATTGCAGTAAAGTATTGTAAGGAGATTGAAAGGGACTCCCATGGAAATTTACAACTTTCTGGGAATGGCCTCTTAGGAGATTTACTAGCCCATTATATAAAAAATGGTTTAGGTATAAAGAGGGTTAGGGTAGATACATTTGGTTATTTACAAAGATCCTTTATAGAATCAGTTTCTGATATTGATAGGATGGAAGCTAGAGAAATTGGAGAAAAAGCCGTTCAATATGCAGTCATCTATGATATGAACGGTTCGGTTGCGATTAAAAGAATAGGAGATTATGATATTGAGTATAGACTTGAAAAACTTCATCTGATAGCAGGGAAGACCAAAACCATGGATGAAAGTTTCATAAATAGAGATGGAAATTATGTAACAGAAGCTTTTCTTAAGTACTGTAAACCTTTAATAGGCAGGAGTCTTAAGGAACCTTATGTTCTCAGAGCTCCAAAAGTGGAAAAAATACTTGCTAAAAAGTAACTTCAAATATATAGAATTAATAGAAATAAAATAAATTATATTGAAATTATTGTTCATAAATTTTATTTTCTAGATTATAATAGATATATACAATAATAATATGGAGAAGTAGTATGAAGTATATATCAGAAATCGAGGGATTTGATGCAATAATACCTCAAGAAATAAAGGATAAAAAAATCATTCTTGATTATATTGAACAGTTTAAAGACAATATATTGACCAGAGAGAATGAAGTTGCACATATGACAAGCTCAAGCATGATTTTCAACAAAGATAAATCAAAAATAATTATGGTACATCATAATATTTACAATACTTGGGCATGGACAGGTGGACATGCAGATGGAGACGGAGATTTATTAAATGTAGCAATCAAAGAGGCTAAAGAAGAGACTGGTCTTGAAAATGTAAGGGCTATTGATAATGAAATTGTATCGATTGACATTTTACCTGTATGGGGTCATATTAAAAGAAATAAATATGTGTCAAGTCATTTGCATTTAAATGTAACTTATGCTTTGGAAGCCAATGAGGATGAGCAATTAGTAATTAATGAAATGGAAAACAGTGGAGTTAAGTGGATAAATATCGATGATATATCTGATTATTCCAATGAAGAATATCTTATTGGAGTATATAAAAAAATTATTGATAGGGTGGCCCAAGGGCTATAGAATATTACTCTGCGTTTGAACTATCATAAAAATGGTATCAATAATATTAGAAAATAATATGAAAAGGAGAATGATATGAAAGGTTCAGTTGTATCAGTATGGGTATCTACACTTCAAAACATCTATGGAAATACGACAGTTGATTCTGCTTTTAGAAAAACTGGTTGGGAAATAGGTAGGGTTATTAAACCACTTGATGATATTGAAGATTATGAAATATTTGAGTTTATAAAAAATATAGGTTCTGAAGTAGGAGCGTCTCCAGAATCTATATGGAGAGACTTAGGGAAAAATAACATCGATACCTTTAGTAAGTGGTATCCATCATTTTTCCAAAGACCCAATTTTAAAAGTTTCCTTGTGATGATGGATATGGTCCATGCTCAGCTTACAAAAATGATAAAGGGAGCGAACCCACCAAGACTTATCCCTCAGGAAATATCAGATAAGGAAGTAATTATTACATATAAGTCGAAAAGGGGAATGTTTGATTATCTTTTTGGTCTTATTGAAGGTGGAGCTAAGTTTTTTAATGAAGCTTATGATATTGAAGAGCTATCCAGAACAAAAGAAGGTGATACTCATGTTATGAAAATCAAAGTTACCTTTGAAAAGGATAGTAAAAAGAAGCATACATTTGCTTTTAATAAGATTTTGTCCCTAGGATTTATAAAAAGTGTATCTATGAAATTGGCTGTTCTTATGGCAATTATTTCATTTGGAACAAGTATGGTTATGACCAGAAGCCTTCTTTCATCAGGTGTAATTGGGGCAGTAGTATTAGTTGCAACTTATTTGTTTAATAAGATGTTGAATCAGCCTGTAATGAGATTGAAGGAAGAACTTCAAAACATTGGAGATCTTAAATTTGATGAAAATGTATATGTTTACTCAAATGATGAGTTTGAAGACATGTTTAAAGAGATAAATTATATCAAGAAAAAGTTAAGCCAAGACTTCGTTGGATTAAAGGGTGGAGTAGACGATATTCATAACTTTAACCTTAAGTTTCACGAGGTAGCAGACAAAATGAGAAATGCTTCAGATTCTATTTCTGAAACAGTTGATGAAGTTGCTAACGGAGCACAGCATCAGGCTGAAGAAACTGAAGGATCTGTAAATACTCTTACTGAAAATGTTGAAACTCTTAAGTCCTTAAGTCAGGAAGAATTATCAAGAAAAGATGATCTTGAGACAGCAGTTGAAAATATTGAAAAATCATACCATGAACTTATTGATGTTTCTAAGAGAATAAACAATGTTAAAGATAGTTTCTCTGAAATCAATAGTCAAGGTAACGAACTTGCTAAAAGAGTAGAGGATATTATTTCTATAGTAAGTACTGTTGAAGGTATAGCAGAACAGACTAATTTACTTGCACTTAATGCATCTATAGAGGCAGCAAGAGCAGGTGAGCAAGGAAGAGGATTTGCAGTTGTTGCAGATGAAATTAGACAGCTTGCAGAAAACTCAAAAGATGCAGTAACAACTATCAATGATAGCCTTAACGTTTTTGTAGAAGATGTAAATGGTATGATAAATCAAGTTTCAAATCAATACGAAAACCTTGAGGAAAGTAATAATAGTCTAGAGACAGTTTCTGACAACAATCAATCTGCTACTGAAAGAATAAAAGAAGTATCAGATGGTATTGCTGAGATATCAGAAAGATTATCAGATGAGACAATCAAAATATCAAATATCTTCGAAAACATGCACACATTAGCAGCAATCGCAGAAGAAAATTCAGCATCATCAGAGGAAATGAGTGCAACTGTAAATGAATTCTCAGAAGAAATCGCTAGTTTCTCCAATTATGTTGTTGAACTAGAAAAGCTATCAGTTAACTTAAGAGGAGATTTGGAGAAGTATAAAATTTAGTCTAACAAAAACTAGCATATCAAAAGTTTTGATATGCTAGTTTTTTTATGTTTGTTATTGAAAATGACAGAATATTATGTTACTATAAATACGAACAATAAAACACGAATGACAATAATGATTCGTATTAGGAGGAAGAAAATGAAGAAGGTATTAAGTTTTGTTTTGGTATTTGCTATGTTATTCTCGTTTACTAGTACATTTGCAACAAGTGTAGAAAAGGTTTCAGAGGTTGAAATCAACACTGGAAATGTAATTGGAATTATTGGAGCTATGGAAGAAGAAGTAGAGATACTTAAAGCTAATATGGAAATTGAAAAAGTTGTTGAAACAGCTGGTATGAAGTTTTATGCAGGAAGTATACATAATCAAGATGTTGTTGTAGCAAAATCTGGAGTTGGAAAAGTTAATGCAGCTATGTGCGCACAATTACTTATTACAATATTTGATGTTGACTATTTAGTTAATTCAGGTGTTGCAGGTGGAATGTATAAAGATCTAAAACAGGGTGATATAGTAATTTCTACAGATGCAGTACAGCATGATATGGATACAACAGTATTTGGCGATCCTCTTGGAGAAATTCCTAGATTAGGAATCACTTTCTTTAAAGCTGACGAACAGCTTATTGAAATATCAAAGAAAGCTGCTGTTGCTGCTAAACTTGAAGGTGTAAAAGTTTATACTGGTAGAGTTGCAAGTGGAGATCAGTTTATTGCAGGTGGAGAAAAAGAAAAGATAATCAGAGATAACTTTGCACCATACGCAGTTGAAATGGAAGGTGCGGCTATAGCACACGTTGCATACTTAAATGATGTACCATACGTAATCATCAGAGCAATCTCTGATAGCGCAGATGGAGAAGCTGAGTTATCATACCCAGAATTCTTACCAATCGCTGCAAAGAATGCAAGCATGTTAATGGACGAAATCATCAAAATTTCAGCTACAGATTTACCAGTAGTAAATGTAGAAGCTGTAGTGAAGTAGAGCCGTGGTTGGTAGGTCGTAGATAGTGGTTTGGAAGGGCATAATAAAACCCCTCGTGTATTATACACGGGGGGGGTTTTTGTGCCTAAAATTGCCTAATACTGGCTCGATCGTGCCCAAGTCTTGCTTAGCAATTAGTCTAAGGTTGTTCTTAAGTTCTTTAACTTTTCAAATTGAAAAGTTAGAGAAAAACAATATTAGGCCAGCTACAAAGTAGGGACTAGGCGTGATCAGAGTAGCTTTAGGCAAGCTTAGGCAGACTAGCTACACATTAAAAGATCCAGATCCCTTCCGACCTACCACCTACGACCAACGACCCACGCTTCTTTACTCCCTATAGAGAACATAAAACACCAAAGAAATACAAAAAGCTCCAATAGAAAATAATGTAGTATTATAAATCCCTGTGGTTGAGATGTTTCCTGTTGATGTTAAGAGAGATTTTATATCTGTAAGCTTTTCAGATACTAGTAAAAGTGGAACGACTCCTATTGAGATGAAGAATGCTAGTTTTAGGAAAAAGCCCTGTATTCCGAAATATAATCCTTCAAATGAGCCTTCCGGTGATTTTGATATAATTTCGCTTAACATAGCTGGTGGGAATATAAATGCGCAACCTGATATTGGAATTCCCATTAGTATAAATATATATGGAACGAAGCTTGATGGAATAAATTTACCGATTCCGTACATTGCGGTTGATAATCCAATCATCATTGTAACTAAGACTACAGCGATTTTTTTGTATCCAAATTTTTTAGAAAGTTTATTTACTGGATAAAAGCATATTCCAGAAGTGATAAAAATATATGCTGAATATATTGTGATATAGCTTTTATCTAGATTCATTATATCTTCTACATAATAATTAATACATGTTCTAAGGGTATTAAAACCTGCAAAGAAGAATAGTAAGCCTCCAAGATAAAATACAAATGACTTGTTGGAAAAAATAGTCTTAATAGATTCTGAAAACTTTATTTTATTGTGTTCAGTTGTATTTTTTGCATACTTTTTTTCATTTATAAATAATCCAGTTATGAGTAGACCTGCTAATGATAATATACTCAAAAGTATGACCATTTTCCTTAGTCCGATTAAAGAGTTGCCATTTCCTAGCTTTAGTATTAAGATACCTGGCAGAATCATGGCTATAGCTGAGTAAAGCAGTCTAAAAACTGATTGGGATGTAGACATGTTTATTCTGTCGCTATACGTTCTTGATATTTCAGGGATTAATGCATTGTAAGGGGCACCAACTATACTATAAAAAATAAAGAATAAAGAACCTGTAACGGTCAAATGTAAAAATACTGGTATATTTTTTATTGGGTAAAAGAACAGTATTGTTGACAGAATAAGAGGAACTGACCCGTATAAAATAAAAGGGGTTCTTCTTCCCAGTTTTGATTTACAGTTATCAGATAAATAGCCAACTAGAGGATCAAAAATTATATCAAACAGTCTTGAAATTAGAAGTGCGACGGTTATTCCAATAGGTGATATAAGTGGGCTAAGACCACTATTTTCAGGAGGTAAATAGAAATATAATACCCACTGTACGAATATCTGATCAAGTACTGCATAACTTACTCCAAAGCCATAAATTATATTGCTTTTTAAAGATAAGGTGTTTTCATATTTAGTCATTATTAGACCTCTTCTTAATAGTATTTCTTACCTTTGTTTCTTCTTGATTAATTATCTTGATTATATTGTTTCTATGCTTGTAGATACTCAGTAGTCCAATTGCTGAGGCGATTGTGAAAGATTGCATATTACCGGTATAAAATGTATATGCAGCAAAAATAGCTACCAAGGAAATTGTTCCTAATGCAATATAGTTTGTAACTATTGAAGTAAGAACAAATGCTAAGATCATTATTATTCCATGAAAAGGTGATATTGCAAGTATCATACCTATAAGGGATGCGGTACCTTTTCCACCCTTGAATGACATAAAAAATGGATAGTTATGACCGATAATGACAAAAAAACCTGAAATATATTTCAATGTATAAATATTTTGGTTGCTTTTGAAAATAATTGCTGTTAAAACTACAGCAATTGCACCTTTTAATATATCAATAAAACCTACTATGGCACCGAATTTCCATCCGAAAGATACGGTCATGTTTGATGCTCCTGCATTACCATTTCCGTATGATCTTATATCCTCCTTAAGAAAGAGTTTGCTTATTAAATAGGATGACTGAAAACATCCTATAAGATATGAATATATTGCAATAATAATAACCATAATTATCTCCTTATTTTAAATTTTCACTAAGTTTAAGTTTGCTAAAATTTATTCTTTTTTCAGCTAGGGATTCATCGAAAAACAAGTAGATAAACCATTCTACAAGTCCCATATTGTAGGCGTTTTCATCAATAAAACCTTCTGCAAAGTATTTGCTATCAATCATAAGAATATCATCTTTAATCTGTGTCATGAGCTCAGTAGATACTTTCATGTTATTTTCATAATCAGAGCAGTGTTCAACTTTTTTAAGAAGACGCTCATCAGGTATGTCAAGATCATAATTGTCTATATAATAGTCTTTAATCACTTTATTGTTTTCTAAGGTTTCTAAGTAGTTTTTTTCATGGTCTTCTTGACTATAATGACCAAAAAGTCTACAAACAAGAGGTCGTACTGAGTATATCTTACACCTATTATTATTGTCTAACATTGGGCAAGTATTGTTTTGGAATAAATCATGCATATAGTAATGTTCAACCTGATTAAGAATATCTTCAAGCAAAGAAGGGTCATTTTTTAAAAAATTAATTATATTTAGAAATTCTATAAAGTTGGTTTGGACTGATTCATAGCAACATTTTCCACATCCATTGCATTTTCCAGATGAGATATTATCATAGTAGTTGTTTAATTTATTAAAATCACCATTTTCATTGGAAAAGTCTATGGCATCTTCCATTAATTCATCTTCATTTATTATATATTCAGCAAGGGCTGCTTTATTAGTATTCATATAGTTCTCCTTAAAAATATTGTCATGTTATCATATCAAAAAAAAAATAAAAAATCAACAAAAAGCATTTGACAAGTATATTAAAATTTGATATCATAATGCGAAGTAAATTCACATCATAAGTGTTATCCAAATTTTCTTTATGGCTTTTGCCATATCAAAATCTGTCATATACCTGATTCGAAAAATGATTTCCGTATTTTGAAAAGCGAAAAACATATGATCTTAGAATTTCTCTAGGCTTATTTGTTGTGCGAAAAAAATAATAAATTGGATAAAACTTGTGAAAATTAAGGAGGAATGTTTATGGAAATGAATACAATAATAGCTTTAGTAAGTTTGTTTATAATTACTTCAGTAACAAATATCTTATCTACATTGAAAACTATATTGATGTCTAAGAAAATAATGAACCCTGTATATTTTTTAGTATTTATTGATGCAATAATATTTGCATTTGTACTTACGAAAGTTACAAGTTCTACTGGATACGAGTTTTCGATAGCCTTTGCTTTAGGGAAAACTTTTGGTGTATTTCTAGGTAATAGAATAGAAGAAAGAATTGCTCTAGGGATAATTGAGGTAGACTTATTTTTCTCAAATAGGGACAAGGTTGTTACCATTGCAGATAGTTTAAGGAGCATGGGGTATACAGTGAATTCTTATCTTGCAAGGGGACAAAATGGAGATAAGAGACACAAGATTGAAGTAGTTATGGATAGAAAAGAGTTTAAGGTATTACAGCAACTTTTAGATGAAAATCAAATTGAAGAACCAACACTTAAGATAAAAAACTTAACTAAAGTAAATGGAAAAATTTCAACATCAAGTGCACTATAATAAAAAATTGTAGGGGGTAATAACTTGGAAAGTTCAAAATACTTTTATAATGGGATCATGGGAAAAGTAAATAGGGTATATGAAGAAAAGCCTGAATAAATAAGAATATTAATCTTATTACTCAGGCTTTTGTTATTCTATTATTCTTTATCATTCTTTTCAAACTGTTCCTTGAAAAGAACCATACAATCGTTTAGGGTCGTTTCTCCCAAAACTATATCTTCAGCCATAACTTGACATGATGGTGAACCACAAGCTCCACAGTCAAGGCTAGGAAGTTTCTTCTTTATTTCTTTAACCTCATTCATTTTTTCTAGTGCAACTTTTATATCTTTTCCAAAGAGGTTGACACATTTCTTTTTTATGGGTTTTGTAAATGCAGTATCTTCAGGCATTAAACCACAACTATTGGATTGCTCGCTATCCTTATAATTCTCAGTAAATTGTCTTATGATACTTCTAGCTATAAAAGGATTTTCAATGGTTAATACACCACCAACACATCCGTTTTTACAAGACAATAGTTCCGCAAACTGAATAGCACTTAATCTTTCCTCTTCAATATCGTGAAGAATATTAATTACATTCTCAATACCATCAACACATATATAATCATTAATCCTTAGTGAAGATGTTTCTCCACCTGATTTAGCCCAACCGATTCCTTTACCAGAAAAGTAGAAAGGCAATTTTTCTTCTGACATATTTTTTATTATATGTGGGAAGATTTCAGTGAAAGAAATCATGCCATCAATATTTGATTTTTCAATTCCTATTGGATTTTTTAAAGTTGTAACTTTCGCAGGACAAGGGCTGATAAAAAATATACCTATATCTTCTGCTTTTAGACCGTGATCTCTCATTGCATTATTCCTAGCCGCCTTTGCAGCAACTTCAACCGGTGGATTAAATGGAAGAAGATTTGGAATAAGGTTTGGAAACTTTATTTGAATTAGCCTTACCACAACGGGACATGATGAAGAGATAACAGGTGTGATCTCAGAAGTTTCAATATAATCCCTAGTAAAGTCACTTACAATATCAGCCGCTTTTGATACTTCGAAAACATGGTCAAAGCCGCAATTTTTAAGAGACATTAGAATTTTTCCGATATCAGCGTTTTTTCCAAATTGAGAATATAAACTAGGTGCCGGTAGTGCAATTTTATATTTATATTTATCTATTTCAAGTAGTGAACTAGTAACGCTTTTTTTAGCATGTTCAGGACATTTTCTAATACATTCTCCACAATCGATACATTTACCTTCAATTATGTTAGCTTTCTTATTTCTTACCCGTATAGCTTCAGTAGGGCAGCTTTTAATGCAATTAGTACATCCAATACATAAATCTTGATTTAATCTAACTGAGTGCAAAGAACTGATCATATACTACCTCCGTTAAAATTTTCATTATTAATTGTATCATTTTTGTACATAAAATAATACATTAACATTTAACAAATCTATAAATCTGTAATTATTATAAATTCAATTGGGTATTAAGTTTATGAAAGGAGGCCAAAATATGCCTGAAATGTTTAAGCCAGGTTGTCAGAGACCTAAGAGTAAAATTAAATTTGAAGATATGAAGGATAAAGCTGTTGATATAGCAGTGGAAAAGGAGGATTCTGTGAGTATGATTCAAGTTGGAAAAGCTGCACCAAATTTTGAAGCTGCAGCATATTATGATGGTCAATTCGTTAATGTATCTCTTGAGGAATATAAGGGGAAATGGCTTGTTCTTTGTTTCTATCCAGGAGATTTTACATTTGTCTGAGCTACTGAAGTGTCAGCAGTTGCTGATAATTATGATAAATTTGAAGAACTTGGAGTACAGGTTCTTTCGGTTAGTGTAGATAGCGTATTTGTACATAAGATGTGGAATGATCACGAACTGTCTAAGATGGTTGATAAAAATATGCCATTCCCAATGCTTTCTGATCCAGGGGGAGTTATTGGTAATATGTATGGTATATACGATAGTGATGGTGGAGTAGAAAATAGGGGAAGATTCCTTATTGACCCTGATGGAAACATTCAGGCTTATGAAGTACTTACTCCTCCAGTAGGAAGAAATGTATTTGAAACTTTAAGGCAAATTCAAGCATTCCAATTGGTTAGAGAAAGTAAAGGTACTAAAGCAACTCCTTCAGGCTGGAGGCCGGGTAAGGAAGTATTAGAACCAAGCCCAGAGCTGGTAGGAAATGTATGGAAAGAGTGGACTGTAGACAAAGCGAAGGAATAAGTAGTATAATAAATAGTAGTGCATTGGCACTACTATTTTATTTTTATATGGAAGGTGAAAATATGGGGAAATTACAGTGGAAACCTGGTAATATGATATATCCTGTACCAGCAGTTATAGCCACATGTGGAGATAGTCCTGATAATTATAATGGTATAACAATCGCTTGGACAGGAACAATATGTACAAATCCGCCGATGACATATATATCCGTTAGGCCAAATAGACATTCATATGATCTGATTAAAAGAACAGGGGAGTTTGTAATCAATCTTACAACAGAGGATCTTGTATTTGCAACAGATTACGTAGGAGTAAAGTCTGGTAGGGAGGAAGATAAGATGAATCTCATGAATCTCACACTTATAGAAGGAACAAAAGTAAAAGCGCCACTAATTGAAGAAAGTCCAGTTAATATTGAATGTAAGGTAGTTGAGATTAAGGAATTAGGATCACATCATATGTTTTTAGCTGAAGTAGTAGCTGTTAACGTAGATGAAAAATATATGGATGACAAGAACAAATTCCATCTTGATTGGTCAAAACCAATATGCTATTCCCACGGAGAATATTTTTCACTAGGGAAGAAGCTAGGTAGTTTTGGATATTCTATTATGAAGAAGAAGACTAAAAAGAAAAAAGGCAAAAAAACTAAGAAGGAGCAGTCTAAATAGGCTGTTCTTTTTTTGAGCCTAAAGTAGCCTAAAGCTACTTTGATCGCGCCTAATCGCTGCTTATCAGCTAGCCTAATATTGTTAAAAGATATTACTTTTCTTTAGAAAAGTAACTCAAAAACAACATTGGGTTAATTGACGAAGTCAAAAATTAGGCACGATCAAGGTAGTATTAGGCAATATTAGGCACAAAAAACCACCCATTTAAAATGAGTGGTTAATTTATTATTACTTAACAGCTTCAAGAACCTTCTCAATCGCCTCGTCAACACCCATCTCAGACTTAACACAGTCTTTTCTAAGTGAGAATTCAACGATATTTTCTGATGCCATTTTACCAACGTTTATTCTTAATGGAATACCGATAAGGTCTGCATCTTTGAATTTAACTCCAGCTCTTTCTTTTCTATCATCAAGGATTACTTCAATTCCTTTTGACTTTAATTCATCGTAAATCTTAGTTCCAAGCTCTAATTGCTCTTCTTTTTTAGCATTTACAACTGTTACGATTGCTTGATAAGGAGCTACACTGATTGGCCAGATGATACCATTTTCATCATTGTACTGCTCTATTACAGCAGCTAGTGTTCTTGATACTCCGATACCGTGGGATCCCATTACGATTAACTGCTCTTTACCATTTTCGTCTAGGTAAGTAGCATTTAATGCTTTTGAGTATTTTGTCCCAAGTTGGAATATGTTTCCTACTTCATTTCCTCTATCCATTTTAAGAGGAGCTCCACACTTGTGACAAGCATCTCCTTCTTCAACCATTAGAAGATCCTCAGCAACTTCACCTTCAAAATCTCTACCGTAGTTAACATTCTTAGTGTGGTAATCTGTTTCGTTAGCTCCTACAATAAAGTTTCTCATTTTTGTTACTCTAGAATCAACAATGATTCTAACTCCTTCTTTAAGCCCCATAGGTCCTGCAAATCCAACTTCTGCACCTGTAACATCCTTAACTGTTTCATCATCAGCCATTTCTAATTCGTGCTCAGGTACGGAAAGTACATTTATAAGTTTTGTTTCGTTTAAGTTTTTGTTTCCTGGAATAAGTACTGCAACAGTTTCTTCAGAAGTTTTGTAAAGAAGAGTCTTAACAAAAGAATCTGCTCCTGTGTTAAAGAATTTCTCAAGTTCTTCAATAGTACCTACAGAAGGAGTGTGTACTTTCTCCACATCCATCATTTCATCAGAATTTTCAACAGTGTATCCGCAAACAGCTTTTTCGTCAGTTGCTGCGTAGTTACAAGAATCACAATATGCAATAACACTTTCACCTAATTCAGAAAGGGCTATGAACTCATGGGAATCACTACCACCCATTGCTCCGGCATCACCTTCAACGATCTTGTAATCTAAGCCACATCTATCAAATACTTTTACATATGCGTCCCACATTTTGTCATAAGCAGCTTTCATTCCTTCAACATCTCTATCAAATGTATAAGCATCTTTCATGATGAACTCTTTACATCTCATAAGACCAAATCTAGGTCTTTTTTCATCTCTGTATTTAGTCTGTATTTGGTAAAGACTTAGAGGTAATTGTTTATATGATTTAACTTCGTATCTAATAAGATCAGTAAATACTTCTTCATGAGTTGGGCCAAGACAGAATTCTCTACTATTTCTGTCATGCAATCTAAACATTTCTGGTCCAAAATCTTCCCATCTTCCACTTTCCTTCCAAAGCTCTGAAGGAGTAAGTGCTGACATAAGAGTTTCTTGTGAATTAATTGCATCCATTTCTTCTCTTACGATATTTTCAATTTTCTTGATTACTCTATAACCAAGAGGAAGGTATGTATACACACCTGAAACTAATTTTCTGATCATACCAGCTCTCAATAAAAGCTGATGACTAATAAGTTCAGCTTCTGCTGGAACTTCCCTAAGTGTAGGGATATATAATTCAGTCATTTTCATATTTTTACACCCTTTCGAAATATATATTATATGGTACTTATATTCAAAATAAATTTAAAATCTATTTGATTATAACCCAGTATATTAGATATTTCAATTATATATGACAATTTTATTAAAATACATCGTATTATAGCTTAAAAATTGATATAATTGGTTAGTGGTTAGTGGTTAGTGGTTAGTGGTTAGTGGTTAGTGGTTAGTATATATGACTAAGGAGTAATTATTATGATAAGAACGAATAAAGAAAAAGTAGTAAAGCAATCAGTACAGGGAAAAATTCATCATCCATTAGGTGGTGCTTACAGAGTATCATATAGTGGAGAGCCTAAAATAGTTCCAGCTACAGGTGGTATTACATATGGAATTCATGCTGGAGACCCAGCTTTTGGTTTAGCTGGGGATCATATAGAGCCTGCTGTTTCTATAAGGAACGAAAGTAAAAGTGAGAATGATGCTATAATGAAATTAGCGTGTACAGGAAATGTTGCAAAAGTTGTTTCTGGTGATGCAAAGGGTGCTATTGGATATGTTCTAGGAGGCCATGGTGGTATAGAGCATACAATTATTGAGTTTGATGAAGAAGACTTAGATAATATGGCTATTGATGATAAAATAATTATCAAATCTTGGGGCCAGGGCCTAGAACTGATTGATTATCCAGATATTAAACTTACTGGTATAGATCCAGACCTATTTGAAAAAATAGATATTGAAGAAAAGGATGGAAAACTTATTTTTCCAGTAGCAGCAAAAGTTCCAGCTGTACTTATGGGTTCAGGTATAGGTCATAGGGATGGTCATTCAGGAGACTATGATATTATGACTGAGGATAGGGTATTAATAGAAGAACTAGGAATTGATAAATTAAAATTTGGAGATTTCGTTTTACTTGAAGATAGTGATAATGAATATGGTAGAGGTTATAAAAGGGGTGCAGTTACTATAGGGATTGTAATCCATAGTGATTGTATAAAAGCAGGACATGGTCCAGGTGTATATACTTTTATGACTGCAAAAACAACTTTAATAGAAGGAAAAATTTGTGAGAAGTCAAATATCATTGATTATATTTAGCATTAGAGGTGGGATTTATGAAAAATAAAATGAATTTGAAAAGAAATAGTCCTTTATTACATGTTATTATTTTGTTCATTTTATTGAATTCAATAAGTTACTATACCTTGAGTTTGTATGAAAAACAGAGAATGCAAGAATATAGACTAGATGTATTTAGGGTATTTTTGAATTTTCAATCCCAAGTAGAAATTATTGTTAATGATAATAGCAATTTAATAGTTGGATATTTAACGTATTTAGAAACTAATTCAGATGCGACTGAAGAACTTTCCAATAGGTATCTAGAACGATTGTTATCCAAGCAAAGTACATTAATACGAAATATTGGAATTATCGAAGATACTACGATACTTTGGAATTATCCTAGCAATGGTAATTCTAGTGCAGTTGGTATAGATTTAAGCAAAATACCGAGTCAGAGGGACGATGTTCTAAAGGTTAAAAAAACTCTAGGATCTATTTTTGTCGGTCCAGTTGATTTAGTCCAGGGAGGTCAAGGATTTATTACAAGGGTACCTATTGTCAGGGATAATGAGTACTGGGGACAGATTAGTATAGTAATGGACGGTAATAAGTTTTTAAATAGATTGGATAATCTAAGTAAATCTTTAGATTTGGAAGTAGCTATGTTTTCAAAAGCCCTTAGTGAGTCTACTATATTTTTTGGAAGGTCATCTATATTAGAAGATAATCCTTTGACAGTAGATTTTGAGGTTTTTAATAGTAATTGGAAAATAGCCTTTCTTCCAGCGGATGGATGGGATAATGAGTTTTTTGATATTAGGTATATTAGGGCAATTTTATTTATTATAATTTTTATTATTTGTTACTTAGCATACAATTATTTAAGTACTAGAAAAAATTTGAGAAAACAGGCTATGACAGATTACCTTACAGGCCTCTATAATAGAAATTTTTTAGATAAGTATTTTAAAGATGTAGAGAGTGAAGTTAAAAATAGTAAGTTGTATGATAAATTATTATTTGTAAACTTAGATATTGATAAGTTCAAAGATATCAATGATAATTATGGACACAAAATTGGTGATGAAGTACTAAGATCCTTTTCTAGAAATCTCCAAGATATTCCTGTTTCAAATAAAACCATTTTGAGATTAGGCGGAGATGAGTTTCTTGCAATAATAAAGCTTCCTATTGGGGCAGATGTATCAGCTATAGAAACTATTATTAAGGATAGAATTAATTATGTATTTAGATTAAACAGAATTACATTGCCGATTGTTTCAAGTGTGGGATTTGCTTTGTTTCCAGATGATAGTGAAGATATTGATGAGTTGATTAGTAAATCTGATTTATTAATGTATGAAGATAAGAGACGAAGAAGAAATTAATATCATAAGATTGGATGTGTAGTATGAAAAAAGTAATGTATTTAGATTTTGATTCTACTATTGCAAATTCCGAACAGGCATTTTGCGAAGTATACAATGAAAGATATGAAAATTATGAAGGATTTGTTCCAGCAAAGGGTGAAGACGTAATTGATTGGAGTTTTAAATATTCCTGTCCTTTGATTCATAAGCACAATGAAGATTATAGGTCAGAGGTAATGGATATCTTTGGCTCAGCTAAATTCTTTGAAAAGCTAGAATTTTATAATAATGCAAAGGAAATAATGATTAAATTACAATCAAAATATGATTTGGTAATATGTACATCAGCATCTCCTGAAAATGCATCAAAAAAAGTTCTTTGGATAGAAGAGCATCTTCCTTTTATTGAAGAAGTAATAATTTTAATTAATCACACTAAGAATGGAATAGGCAAGGGAAGGGTCCATATGATTGAAGATAATTCAATATTTATTGATGACCACCCAAGTAATTTAAGATCTACAAAAGCTTCAGAAAAAGTACTTTTTAAATATAAAGAAACAAATTTCAATAGTGATTGGGAAGGGGATATAGTCTCTTCTTGGGAAGATATAGAAAAGAAGTTTTTAGATTAAGTAGTCCCAATTTGGGTAATACAGATATACATGGAAAATAATATATTAAAAATAATGGGAGGGTTTACCATGGATAAGAACATTAAAGCAATACACGCAAAAAAAATCGATCGTACTTTGAAAGCATTACAGAAGAATAATATGGAAGCTCGATTCATTCATTCCATTGATGAACTGGTTGAGGTAATAAGCCAAATGGTTACTGATGAATCAACTGTTGCTTATGGTGGATCATACACATTGGTAAAACTCGGATTAATAGATATGTTTAGAAATAGAAATGTAAAGCTTCTTGACAGGGATAAAGCAGGTATTGCTCCTGAAGAAAAAAGAAGATTACAAATAGAGGCTTTTGATTCGGATTTCTATTTTATGAGTTCCAACGCAATAACTGAAGATGGTGAACTATACAATGTTGACGGTTCAGGTAATCGTGTAGCAGCATTGACATATGGACCTAAAAACGTAGTTGTAATTGTAGGAAGCAATAAAATAGTAAGGGATATAGACGAAGCTGTATCAAGAGTTGAAAGACTAGCAGCTCCAGCTAACTGTGTAAGATTAAACAGGAAGACACCATGTGTACAAACAGGAGTCTGTATGGACTGTGACAGCCCAGAAAGAATTTGTAATTCATATGTAGTTACAAAACGACAGATGGTTAAGGATAGGGTTAAGGTATTTATACTTAATGATAATTATGGGTACTAGGTCTGGGGGAGAGAACGGTAGGTCGTAGTTCGTAGGTCGTGGTTCGGAATTGCCAAATAACTCAAAAAAGTTTGAAACCAGTTTTGCAAAATGCAAAACTGGTTTTTTAAGTTCTTCCGATCTACGAACTACGACCAACGACCTACGAGTCACAAGTTACAGAAAAACTTTTCCGCCACCCTCACTGAATCCATAGCATCTCTACAATAATAGTCGGCACCGATACTTTTGGCTATTTTTTCTGTGATTACTGCACCGCCTACGAAGAATTTGCAGTCTGGGTTTGATAGTCTAGTTAATTTAATTGTTTTTTCCATGCTTTCTATTGTTGTGGTCATTAGTGAACTAAGACCTACTAGTTTTATATTGTTTTTTGATACATAATCAGCTACAAGTTCTGGAGGGACATCTTTTCCTAAGTCGATTACATTGAAGTTGAAACTTTCTAACATTACTTTAACTAGATTTTTCCCTATATCATGTATGTCTCCTTGGACTGTTGCAATTGCAATGTTTCCATTCGAAGATAAGCTTTTATCTACTTTGAATTTAGATTTGATTAGATCAAATCCATGGGTAATAGTTTCTGCTGATCTAATAAGCTGAGGTAAGAAAATTTTGTTTTTTTCAAAGTCATCACCAATCTTTTGTAGTGAAGGTATTAACTCATTATTGATGATTTCAAGAGGTGATAACTCATTTAATAGAGCATTTATTCTTATTAATAGTTCATCACTTAATCCTTTTTTTATTAGGTCATATATGTTTTCCTCAGAAATAGCAGGAGTATCAATGGCAGTATTCTCAGTTTGATTATACTTTCTTGTATAAATAATACTCCCTTGGTCTTTGTTACTAATTACATTATAAGCAGCAAGGGTATCTGTAATATTTTTATCTAAGGGGTTTGCAATAATATAATCTAGTCCAGCAAATAAAGCTATTGAAAGGAAAGTCTTGTTTAATAGTGTTCTATTTGGTAGACCAAATGATACATTGCTTAAACCAAGTGCAGTTTTACAATTAAAATTTTCTTTGATCAGTTGAATAGCCTTAACTGTTTCAAGTACATCCTCTTGTTGCGCAGATGCAGTAAGTGTTAGACAATCTACTATTATTTTTTCTTCTGCTATTCCAAGATCTTTAGCCCTAGATATAATTTTAGAGGCTATATGGAATCTCTCATCAGCTATTTTAGGAATACCCTTGTCGTCAATTGTAAGGGCAATGATATGTGCTCCATACTTTTTAGCAAGGGGAAGAATAGCTGACATGCTTTTTTCTTTTCCATTTACTGAGTTTATTATGGGAATGCCACAGTAGTTTCTAAGTGCTGATTCAATAACATTAGACTTTACACTGTCGATTTGAAGTGGTGTATCAACAATACCGTTCATTTTTTCTATAATATCAACCATGACTTCCTCTTCATTAATATCTCTCAGGGAGGTATTAATATCAAGGATATGTGCACCCTTTTCCTGCTGAATCAAAGCTTCTTTAATGGCTAGGTTCTTGTCTCCAGAAATTAAAGCAGCCTTTAACTTTTTATTTCCAGAGGGGTTAATTCTTTCGCCAACTATAAAAGGACCATCTGAAGTATTAAGTAGTTTAGTTTCAGAAGTTAGTGGGAAAGATGCTATAGTGTCTATTCTATTTCCAAAGCTTATATTATCTGAGATTGATTTAATAAATAAGGGAGTAGTTCCGCAACAACCACCAATTATATCTGCTCCAGCATCGACTATTTTTTTCATTGCATTTAAGTAGGAATCCGGGCTCATGTCAAATTTAGTAATACCATCTTTAATTATTGGTATTCCGGCATTAGGTTGACATATAATAGGTAGATTTGTAGATGCTTTTAATCTTTCTATAACCGAGATCATTTTTTTAGGCCCAGTTGAACAATTTACTCCTACTCCATCTACACCGAGGGATTCAACGGTTGCTGCAAATATTTCTGGTGAAGAGCCTGTAAGAGTAATTTCATTTTCATCAAATGTCATAGTACAGAATATAGGTAATGATGAGTTTTCCTTTGCAGCAAGAATTCCAGCCCTTAACTCTTGAAGTGAAGAAAAGGTTTCAAAAAGAAGTATATCAGCCTTGTCCTGACCAAGTAAAATTTGTTCTTTGAAAATGTCATAGGCTTCTTGAAAAGTCATATCTCCAATTGGCTTAAGCATTCTTCCTGAGGGGCCAATATCCTGTGCAATAAATATGTTTTTATCACTTCTAGCTTTAATAGCATTATTTATTGAAGCATCTATAATATTTTTAAGAGAATATTTTGAGTTCTCCAATTTGTAAGAGTTTGCTCCAAAAGTATTTGTAGTTATAATTGTAGCTCCAGCATCTATGTACTGCTCATGTATATTAATTATTTTTTCTGCTTTAGCGATATTCCATTCTTCAGGTATTTCTCCTGCCACTAGTCCCATTGCTTGTAAGGAAGTACCCATTGCCCCGTCAAAAATTAAACTTCTATATTTCAAATTAATTCTCCTTTCTAAAAATGCAGCTATCCTTAAGATTGCATTTTATGCAGCCTGATTTGTGATCTATATATTTCTTACCCACTCCAATGATTGACAAGGTAGTTTTTTTAGGATTAAAAATATAACTACTATTTATAGAAACACCAATTTTATTTGGGAATAATCTAAGGAGGCTTTCATTATATGATAAATCGAGATCACCATATCCTGTACCAAATCTATTTGTAGTACATCCATGTATTTCATTTAACTGAGTTTGTATGATATCGTTGTATTCCTCTAAAAAATAATTGGCGATAGCATTGTATATAAGTTCCTCTGTGGATGAAATTATGGAACTCTTCCTAATAATATTGCTAGCCCTAACCCCTAAGCTGCTTAGTAAAATAACAATTTTATCGCAGTTTTTAAGATGCCTAGAAAGATGCTGGCTTTCTATTATTATATCTAGATCTTTCAGTATTACTGTATTGTTTTTAACATTTATATTAGCAGTCAAATATTCATGTTTTGCTATTACTGTAGAGGTGAACTTTTCCCAGCAAGACTCAATATGATCCTTATATTTTGAATCAATTGACTTGGCATTACCTCCCATGTATCTAACTATTTCATTTAAATTATAATTCATTTAATCACACCTTTGAAAAACTGTCTCTGATATTTGAAATTCTAGAGAAGATTTCCCTAGTTTCTTTAGATTTATTCATTGTATATAGATGTATTCCATCTACTCCATAACTTATAAGGTCAATAATTTGCTCTGTGGCATATGCTATACCAGCCTCTTTAAGTGCAATAGGATTATCTTCATATTTATCCAGTATTCTTAAAAACTTAGGAGGTAAATTGCAACCAGAAAGCTTTTGAATAGTTTTTACTTGTTTTATGGATAGTACAGGAAGTATTCCTGGAATCACAGGAATTTTTATATTGAGTAACTCTAATTTCTCTAAAAATTGATAAAACAGCTCATTATCAAAAAATAATTGAGTAATTAAAAAGTCTAAACCAGAATCACATTTTTCTTTAAGTTTTCGTAAATCATCAACCATATTTTCATTTTCGATATGTCCCTCAGGATAACATGCTCCACCTAAGGAGTAGGAGCTATCTTTTGAATTTATATAGTTAACAAGATCCTTAGCATATGAAAAATCCCCATTGATTACTTCACCACTTGAGGGATAGTCACCCCTTAATGCTAGAATATTCTCTATATTATTTTCCTTAAGAGTCTTAAGAACATTATCAAGTTGGTTTTCAGATGAATTTAGGCATGTAAGGTGAGCCATAGTTTCGATGCCAATGTCATTTTTGATTTTGGATGCGATTTCAACCGTTCTATCCTTAGTGCTTCCACCGGCTCCATATGTAACACTAATAAAGTCTGGATTTAGGTCTTTCAATTCCTCAATTGTATTGTATAACTTTTCAAGTGGATAATCATTCTTTGGCGGGAATATTTCAAATGATATAGTAGGTCCTTTTTCTTTTATGATGTCTTTTATTAACATGTAGACTCCTCCTTATAAAATATAAAATAAAAAAGCTTCGAATCCACATTACTTCAAAAGAGTAGTTTAGGATAAACGAAGCTTTTATTACTTCGCTTATCTTTCGGTTTACACCGTTGGATTTAGCACCACACCTTTAAGGTAGGTTGCCGGACTTCATAGGGCCAATTCCCTCCGTCGCTCTTGATAAGCAGATTTATTTTATAATTCGGTTTTAATTTTTAAATATTGTGATAATTATACAGAGGAAATATCCTATTGTCAACCATAAAAATAAATTATTAATTGTAGTGTGGTAACATTTAACAATTTTTTATTGTAAATTTTGTACCAATAGATATTGAAATAATGGGAGAAAAGGTGTAATCTATAGGAGGGTTATCTTTTGATATGGATAACGCTTTCTTAGGGGGTTGATGTGAAAGTGAATATTTTACTTACAGGAGATATAAATGTAGGAAAATCTTATATATTAAATAAGTTTTTAAAGACTGGCGATTATAGTACATCTGGCTTTAAAACACTTCCTAAATATGATGGTGAAAGACTTGAAGGTTATATTATAAGTAATCTCTTAGGTGGTAATCAATCAGATAAGAATATATTTGTTGGAAAAAACACTGAACTGGATGGCAAAAAAAAATGTGTTGGTATAAGGGAGAGCTTCGATACTTTTGGTGTTGAGATTCTAGATGATGCATTGATGTCAGATTCTAAATACATATTGATGGATGAGCTAGGTTTTTTTGAAAAAGATTCATACTTTTTTCAAGAAAAAGTCAATCAAGTTTTTGATAGCGATAAAGTTGTTATAGGAGTGATTAAAAAAAGGGACAATCCTTTTTTAAATAAAATTAGGGAAAGAAGTGATGTCGAAATCATTGAAATTACCCTAGAAAACAGAGAAGAAATGTACAAATTATTTGCAGAAAAAATGGAGGAAGTTAAATGAAAAAAATTCTTAGTGTATTAATAGTTGCTATGCTTGCAATGGGTATCCTTGGAGGATGTGGTAAAGAAGTAGCTGTAGATCAAAATGTAAATGAAGAACAAATAGAAGTGAATAGAATTGTTACTACATATAAGCCTGCAACAGGCATAGTATTAGCCTTAGGCGGTGCTGATCATCTTGTTGGTGTTCAAGATGGAGGTCTTAAGGATAAAACATTAAATCAATTAGTTGATAATATCGATGGTCTTGCTCAAGTAGGAAGTAAAAAACAAGGGGTAAACATTGAAACTATTATTTCCTTAGATCCAGATTTAGTAGTTATGTATCCTGTTAAGGATGATGATATGACTGTTAAAAGACTTGAGGAACAGGGAATCAAAGTTGTCAGTATATCTCCAGAAAGTATTAAGGATCTTGAAAAGGATATTTTAGAAGTAGGTAAGGCTATGGGGGAAGATGAAAAAGCTAATGAATTAGTGTCTTACTATGATGAAAAGATAGAAATGATAAAGAAAAATATTCCTGAAGACGGAAGTAGAAAAACTATTTATCTTGCAGGTGCTAGGGGAGTCCTTTCAACATCTTCAGGTACATTCTTCCAACATCATATGATGGAGGCTGCTGGTGGTCTTGATGTTGCAAGTGAGCTAAAAGGTGGATGGAATGAAATTTCAGTGGAGCAACTTATGAACTGGAATCCAGATGTAATTGCTTCTGTAAAATATTGTCCAGATGGAAAACCAGAAGAAATCTATGCTAATGATAAATTATCTAATCTGAATGCTATTAAAGAAAAACAAGTTTATCAAATGCCTTCAAATATAGGGCCGTGGGATATGCCAGAGCCAAAAAGTATTTTAGGAATTATGTGGATGAGTAAAGCTTTATATCCAGAAGCTTTTGAATCAATAGATTTAGAAAAGGAAGCAAATTACTTCCACGAGAAGTTTTATGGTGTTTCCTATGATGAGTTAGGAGGCGTTCTTGATGTCAGAGGGAATACTCAGGAATAAGAATAAAAAAGTTAAGGACTATAGAAAAGCAAAATTATTTATTTTGCTTTTCTTTGCTGTTTTAATATCAATGTTTTTAGGGCGATATGGAACTAAGGAAACATCTATTGCAACAATAATATATGATTTTAAAAATTTGATATTAGGCAATGATTTTCTTAGTTCATCTTCATATGTTATTTACAATATAAGACTTCCTAGAATAATACTTTCGATTTCTGTGGGGAGTATACTAAGTATTTCTGGACTAATATTTCAGAAAGTTTTTAGAAATCCCATTGCCTCTCCTGATATATTAGGAATAACATCTGGGGCTAGTTTTGGGGCAGCACTTGGAATACTAATACCCAAAGTGATTGTAGGTCAGGTTCAATTATTTGCTTTTATTTTTGGCGCTATTGCAATACTTGCAGTATTTAAAATAAGGGATATGTCTTCTAGTGATAACATACTTTATTTGGTTCTCTCGGGTATGATAGTGTCATCATTCTTCACAGCAATGCTATCTATAATGAAGTATATGGCAGATCCCTTTGAGAAGCTGCCGTCTATAGTATTTTGGACAATGGGAGGCTTGTACAAGGCAAATTGGTTTAATGCCCTTTTGATTGGAATTATTGCTCTTATAAGTATTCTACTTATAGAAAGATTGTCTTATAAAATAGACATCCTTTCCCTTGATGATGAGGAAGCCCTTACTTTAGGAATTAATGTTGAGAAAATGAGAAAGATACTTCTAATATCTATTTCTCTTATTGTATCACTATGTGTTTGTATATCAGGAACAATTGGATGGATTGCACTTATTGTTCCCCATATAGTTAAAAGTAGATTTGAAAAGACTAAGGATATATTTATAATGACCCCTATATGTGGAGCTTTAATTTTGTTGTTTTTAGATAATATTTCAAGAACTATGACAACTAGTGAAATACCTGTTGGAATACTGACTGCACTTATTGGTGCCCCTATTCTTGGTTATTTTATTATATTTAGAAAGGTGGTATAGCTAATAGTATGGGAATAGAAATTTCAAACCTTTCATTTGGATATGATAATGATTATATACTTAAGAATGTAAACTTAAGTATAAATAAAGGCTATGTCTATAGTCTTTTAGGTAAGAACGGTGTAGGGAAAACTACACTTATGAAACTTATATTAGGTATAAAGGATTTTTCCAGTGGAGAAATACATATAGATGAAAGAAATCTTAAGACTATGAAGAGGGCGGGGATATCAAAAAAAATAGCCTATGTTCCACAAAGTGCTGATAGTAAAGTGGATATGAAGGTTATTGATTATGTGCTTTCAGGGAGAAATCCATATGTCGGATTGTTTGACAAACCTACACAAAAGGATTATCATCTATCTGAGAGCGCACTTAAGGAGTCTGGTGCATATCATTTAAGGGATAAACAATTTGGCAATCTAAGTGGAGGCGAAAAGCAATTAGTATTACTTAGTAGGGCAATTTGCCAAGATACAGATTATATTGTACTTGATGAACCGGTTGCAAATTTGGATATAAAAAATCAACATGATGTATTTGAAATTCTGAATAGACTGGCAAATGAGAAGGGAAAAGGAATAATTCTTTCTGTTCATAATCCTAATCTTGCATATAAATTTTCAGATTTTGCTATTATGCTTTCTGAAAGCAGGGTTCTTGGAGCAGGTACAGTTGAAGAGGTTATGAATGAAAGTATGCTGAAGAAAGTTTATGATATGGACTTTCAGTTGATTAAACATAATGGGCAAAATCTAATTATATGTTAAAGGAGTAATAATAATGGATTTACTATTGATAGAATGTATAAAAAGCGAAGTTGAAGCAGGAAGAAAGGTAGCCCATTTAGTTATTGTAGAAAAGGAAGGTGCCGCTCCAAGGGGAGAAGGTACAGCCATGGTAGTTAAAGAAAATGGTGAAATTCTAGGAACAATAGGTGGGGGAAAAATTGAGTTTGAGGCCATAGAAGAGGCTAAGAAATCAATGATAAAAAATGAAAGCAAAACACTTGAGTACGGTGTAAATGTTTCATCGGAGTCTGCAGGAGAATTCTGTGGTGGAAAAGTGAAGGTGTTTTTAAAAGTTTATAAACCTGAAGAAAAGATTGTTATAGCAGGAGCAGGGCATGTTGGATACAATTTATACTGCTTTGCAGAAAAATTAGGATATGATGTAATGATGCTTGATGACAGGGATGGATTCTTAACAGAGGAAAGATATCCAAAAGCAGTAGCACTTTATAGGGGAGATATAATAGATAATTTGAAGAAAATTAGCCTTGATAAAAATACTTATGTAATGGTTTCAAGTTCTTCACATTTATCAGATGAGAATATTCTATTTGAAGTCCTTAAAAATGATCCTAAATATATAGGAATGCTTGGAAGCAAGAAAAAGGTTTCTACTATATTTAAGAGTTTGTTAAAAAGAGGTGTATCAGAAGAAAAGCTTTCAAAGGTAAATTCCCCAGTTGGTATAGGTCTTGGTGGAAGTACACCGGAGGATGTGGCATTTTCAATTATGGCAGAGATACATGTTATTAAAAACGAGGGTAAATTAAAGCATATGAAAAAGGATGTTAGTGAGATTATATAATTGTTCATAAATAAAAACTGCTCATTTGAGCAGTTTTTTCATTGTTAATATTGCCATTATTTCAAATTTATGTTTTAATACATAAGTATGTTATTTATATAGGTTTGTTATACGAGGTGAAGAAATGAATATAGCAATAGTTGGAGCGGGAAATGGTGGCAATAAATTATTAGAATTATTTAGTCAAGCTAGCGGTGTAAGGGTAGCACTAGTAATTGACAAGGATTTAGAATGTGAAGGAATAAAGAATGCAAGGAGCAAGGGTGTCAATGTAAGTGATTCCTTAGACTTTATACATAAATATTCAGTTGATGTAATTGTTGAAGCGACTGGAAGCAAGTATGTAAATGATCTTTTGATTGAGAACTACGGTAGTTCAAAAAATATTATTGATTCGGACTTTGCATCAGTAATGATGGATATAGTTGATAAGCAGACTGAAGTATCTGAAATGTTGAATAAGAAGATTTCGACTATATCATATACCACTGATATTTTAGAAAAGGAAGTTGCAAATATACATGAATCATCCCAGTCAATTGGAGATGTATCAGGGATATTAAATGATTCCATGGAAAAGTCTAGGGAGTATGTCTTAAGAAGTGACGATGTAATAAAGTCAGTAAATAGAATTACTCAACAGATTAAGATACTTGGATTAAATGCGAACATTGAAGCCGCAAGAGCAGGTGAAGCCGGACGAGGTTTTACAGTAGTTGCATCAGAGGTACAAAAGCTATCTGACATTACAAGTAATTTTGCAAAGGAGCTTTCAGTACTTCTTGAATCAATATCAGAAGAGAATAGCAAAATAAGTGAAGAGGTAGAAATACTTGAATCTATTAGTCATAAACAACAAAGTCTATCTGAAAGGGTAGAAAATGTTGTTGAAGAGTTGGTTAGAGAAGCGCACTGAAATCTATATAGATGGATAATTTTTATTATCCATCTATTTTTTTGTTTTTTAAGGGTATATAGCAAAAAAACAATACAAGAGGTGATAGATATGGATTTTAATCTAAATTTAGGCGGATTAGGTTTTTCTGATAAAAAATCTGATGTTGATACTGATAAGATTTATGACTTAGTGATTATTGGTGGTGGTCCTGCAGGGCTTAATGCTGCACTTTATGGGATTAGAAAGGGTATGGACACTATTATTGTCACTGATAGGTTAGGTGGACAGGTACTTGATACAACTTCTGTTGAAAATTATTTAGGCTATGAAAAGGAGACTGGTGAAGGTCTGATTGAAAAATTCAAAAAACATATGGAGGGTCTTGATGTTAAGGTAATTAAAAACATGAAGGTACTGGGTGTTGATAAAAAAGAGAAGGTTAAAAAAGTTAATCTTGAAGATGGAAGTACTTTGAAAACTAAGACTATAATTATAGCAAGTGGTAGCAAACCAAGAAAGTTGGGTGTTCCTGGTGAAGAGCAGTATTTGAATAAAGGGGTTGCATATTGTGCAATTTGCGATGGGCCATTATTCCAAGGTCTGGATGTTGCTGTTGCTGGTGGTGGAAATTCTGCGGTAGAGGCGGCTATTGATTTGGCTAAAATATGTAATAAGGTATGGATAGTTCATAGGAGTAAATTCAGAGCAGACAAAATTATTCTTGATAGATTAGAAGAAATTAGTAACATTGAAGTCCTTTTGGAGACAAAGATAAAATCTATACATGGAGAAAAGCTTATTTCATCTATAAATATAGAAAATAAGAGTGGAGAAAAAAATCTGAAAATTGATGGTTTATTTGTAGAAATTGGGTATTTACCAAATAGTGATTTCATTAAAAATCTTGTTGACCTAAATGATAGGGGTGAAATCCTCATAGACAAATCAAATAAAACAAGTGAAGAGGGTATTTTCGCTGCTGGAGATGTAACTGATGTTCAGTTTAAGCAGATTGTGATTTCTGCAGGAGACGGTGCCAAAGCAGCTTTAAGTGCTAATGAGTATATTAATAAAAATTTTGATTAATTTAGGGAGGAAGAATATGAAATTTTTAAATGAAGATTTAAGTAAGCAATTGATTGATATTTTTGGACAAATGTCAAAATCAGTAAACCTTGCTTTATTTACAAAGGAAGGTGAATGTTATACATGTGAAGAGACTAGAAATTTACTTTCTGAGGTTTCTATGATAAGTGATAAGATAGTACTTCATGAGTATGACATGGTTAAAGATGCTGATAAAGCACAGACTTATGGTGTAGATAAGACACCAAGCTTAGTTATTTTAGATGAGAATATGGACTACAGAGGTATTAAATTCTTTGGTATTCCTGCTGGTCACGAAATTAATTCATTTATTAGCAGTATCCTTGAAGTATCAGGATCTGGAGAACAGTTACCAGATGATATTAGTTCAAGACTAGAGGCAATAACTAATCCGATGAATATCAAAGTATTCGTTACCTTATCTTGTCCATATTGTCCAGGTGCAGTTTCAAAAGCTCACAAGTTGGCTCTTGAGAACACTAACATTACTTCAGAAATGATAGAAGCTCAGACATTTAACGAAATGTCAAATGAGTATGATGTATCAGGTGTTCCTAAAATCGTTATAAATGACAAGTACGAGTTTACTGGTAATCAGCCTATTGAGGTCTTCCTAGAGAATCTTGAGAAGGCGCAGAAGGAGAAGTTGAGTTAGGTATAAGCATAAAAGCTGAATCACACAAGACTTTGTTTGTGTTAGGGGAATCAATTTTACAAACAAAATTTAGGGGAAATGGAAAACATAAGATCTTAAGATATGTTAATATAGGTCTTTGATCTTCCGTTTCCCCATAGTTTTTTGTAAAAAAACGAGTTCCCCTAGCACAATGTAGTCAGGTGCGATTCCTCTTTTCACCCAAAAACAAAAATACACCACCTTAAAAAAACAAAGCATATTGAAAATAATAAAGCTTCCAGTATAATATAGTTATTACATTAAAAATTAGGAGCCAAAATGAAAAAGAAAGTACTTATAGGAATTAGCGGTGGAGTGGATAGTGCTTCTTCTGCTTATTTATTAAAAAAACAGGGTTATGATGTGACTGGGGTTACATTATGGCTTTTTGATAGTGAGAATATGGATATAGCAATTAAGGATGGAAAGAAAGTTTGTGAAATTTTAGAAATACCCCATATTGTGTTAGATTTTAGGGAAAAATTTTCTGAAAAGGTTGTAAAATATTTTTATGATGAGTATATTGAAGGAAGGACACCTAATCCATGTGTAAGGTGTAATATTCAGATTAAATTTGGTTTATTATATGATTATGCAATTGAAAAGGGATATGATTATCTTTCTACTGGACATTATGTAAATGTTGAGTATGACAAAGATTTAGGTGAGTATAAATTACTAAAAGGTGATGTGGAAAGAAAGGATCAGTCTTACTTTTTGTATCATCTTAGTCAAGAAAAATTGTCTAAATTGGTATTTCCTTTGGCCGGTGTTAAAAGTAAAGATGAAACTAGAGGAATTTCTGAGGAGATAGGTAAGTTTGTTTCTGAGAAAAAAGATTCCCAAGGGATTTGTTTTATAAAGAAAGAAAGTTATCAAGAAGAAATAGAGAGTAGAGTGGGTAATTCGTCGGGAAACTTTATAGATGTGAATGGAAATATCCTTGGGCAACATGATGGATATTATAAATTTACCATAGGTCAAAAAAGAAAATTAGGCATTCAATTGGAAGTTCCATTATCAGTTATTAGTATTAACAGTAGAAATGGTGATATCCTTTTAGGGGATGATAGTTTAACTTATTCAAAGGGATGTGAGCTTGTTGATTTTAAGTTCAATACAGACTATTCAAAGTATCTTGGGGAAGTAATGGAAGTTAAGATATGTCAGTGGGGATACTATATTAAATGTAAGTTTAAGGTTACAAATGAGAAAGTAATTGTGGAATTTTTAGATCCAGAAAGGGCAGTCGCCAAGGGTCAACATGGTGTTTTATATTACGGAGATAGAATAATTGGTGGTGGAAAAATAGTTTAGATTGATATTCTAAGATAGTTTAAATAATAAATAAAAAAGGGATTTGGATCAATTTACTGACCCCAAATCCCTATTTTCTTATTAGCGCATATTCTTTTGTCATATACAAGTGGACTATACGAAAGTGTTTTGAAATATTCTGATATATTTTTTTCGAAAAATTTGTTTTTTACAATCACTGATTTTTCATTATATTCATCGATTAAACTTTCGGGAATTATTCCGGCATATGTTTTTTTTGTGATAAGGGTACATACCTCATCTTTTGACATATCAAGCTCACCTCTAAAAAACTTTACAAGAAGGGTTGACTGAAGTCCGACGGTTGCTATAGTAGCAATATAGATTTTCTCCTTGTCGTAGCTTGTATTGTTAAAATGAAAATCATAAACTTGAAAATATACATCAATTACCCGGTCTCTTAAATAATTATTTGTCATAGAGACTATAAAAAGTCCAATTCTTTCAGGTTTTATCATAAATATGTCTACAAATATTCTTAAAAAAACAGGATACATTAGAAATAAATCATCTGACTCAATTCTATCCCCTAGGAACTTAAACATACTAACCATTCTTAATTTCAATATATCAAGGAGTATGTCGTCTTTTCTCTTATAATAATAGTAAAGATTTCCGTGTTGTAGATCAGAATTTTGAGCAATGTCTCTAGTTGTTGTGTTGTCAAACCCTTTTTCAGTAAAAAGTTTTTCGGCAGCATTTAGTATTCTTGTACGAATTTCATCTCCTTTTTTCATTTTTCCTCCATTGAATGTATAGTAAATTACAGATTGATTTTTGCGTTTGTATTTAATATTATTACATTACTACTGCATTTATCCTTAAATATATTTGGGTCAGAGTCTATAACTGGAAAAGTTCCATAATGCATTGGAATTACATTTTTTGCTTTTATCATTTCTGATGCCAATAGAGCATCGGAAGTGTCCATGGTATAGTTGCCACCTATTGGTAATAATGCATAGTCAATATTTAATCTTTGTAAAAGATTCATATCTCCAAAAAGACCTGTATCTCCCGCGTGATAAATTGTAACACCATCCATAGAAATCACAAATCCACATGGATTACCACCGTAGATCATTTCACCACCATGAATTATTCCTGAACCATGTAGAGCATTAGTCATTTTTACAAATCCAAAGGCAAAGTCATACAGTCCGCCTATGTGCATTGTATGAACATTAAGGCCATAGTATTTTTCGAAATAGTGACCTAATTCAAAGTTGCAAATTATTGTTGAATTATAATGCCTTGCAAGTTCAACCGTGTCGCCGATATGGTCTGAATGGCCATGTGTCACAAGAATATAGTCAAGCTTTTCAAAATCTTCTATTTTTTTATGACAAGCAGGGTTAGCAGTCATAAAAGGATCAATTGCTAAAGTATAATTATTGTTTGAGATAATATAAGCAGAATGTCCAAGATATTCTAAAATCATCGTAATTCCTCCCAATACTTATTGTTAAATAAGGACGTATATTAATATTATATCAAATTGTAATCACCAGAAACAAAAAAAGAAAATATTAATTTACATATTTGTTCAAGTAAAATTTACGATTATTCATAAATTGTTAACATACTCCTAACTTTATTGCTTTTGAAGTGATTTATAATTATAATAAAGTGTATAATTTATAATAAATAAACTACGGGGTGCTTTAAAGTGAGGATATTCAATTCTATTACTACAAAAATTATTTTTGTATTTATAATTATTACAATCAATTTGTTTTTAACAATAGGTTCATTTTTTGTTTTCCAACCTGTTGCTGAAAATTCACATGAACTTTCTTTGTACATTAATGATTTAGAGAACGAAATGGACACAATGTTCAATTCTATATATCAAGTGTCATATTTACTTAAGAAATATCCTGAGATGCCAACAGATGTTCGTAATGAGCTAAATGAAGGTATGAAAAGTGATATTCAAGAAGTTAGGGAATATGTTGTTGAGTCTCCAGACACATATACAGCAGATATAATGAATGAAATTGCAACAATTTCAGGTGCTATGGATACTTTGGATTTTGAAAGGATAAATAGATTTAGAAATGTTGATGATTTTCTTCCCAATATAGCAAATATAATAGGTGTTAATAATCATATTCAAATGGAGAGGGAAATAAGTCGAATCCAGGAGAATATTTCAGAGCTTAGACCTGACCTTGTCTATATTTATAAGCTTGATAGTACAGATATTGCTAAGTATAGCGAAACTATTGATAAAATGTATAGATATAAGAGTAAAATAGACTCAAGCTTTAATGATATTAAGGTTCTTATGTCAAACGAGGTTGAAAGAGTTAGACATAAGCAGGAAAGTATGATTCATGGCATTATTTTAATTACCTGTATTTCATTTGTTGTATTGATATGGATAATTGTTTTTTCTATATTAATGCCATTTAGAAAGATTAAAAAGAATCTTAAGGAAATGTCTAGGGGAAATTTAAATGTTGAGTTTAATAGGAGAAGAAATGATGAAATCAAAGAAATATATGATAGTTTTAATGATTTCTTGACCAGTATAAACTCTATTTTTGATCTTGAGGACAGAGTATTAGAAGAGAATGATTTGGATGAGACCATCCTATATATGTATAATAATTTCCAAGAGTTTATACCATTCTATAAAATATCAATTACTTTTGAAGATAAGTATGGAAATATGAATATGATAAAAGTAAAAGATGGAAGTGTAATTAGGAAGATTATTCCTGAAGGAGTATTTAGACACTATCATGAAATTACTACTAAAGGGAAGTTCGTTATAGTGCCCCTTGAGACTGATCAAGTATATTTGGGAAATATGTATTTTCATTTTAGAACAACAGAGTGTATCACACCAACTGTAATTAATTTCATTGATATGATACAGAACAAGTTATCAATGGCCTTTTACAAGAATATATTTATTAAGAATATTTTTTCTATAATTACAGATACCTTAGCAGAGGTAACAGAGCATAAGGATACGGATACAGGAAATCATATATTTAGAATGTCAGAGTATGCAAAACTTATAGCCAAGGATTTACACGAAAGGGGAATGTATCCAGAAGTAATAGATAATCATTTTATCGAAAATATTAAGATAACTGCCTCTATGCACGATATTGGAAAAGTTTCTATACCTGACAATATTCTTAACAAACCAGGTAAGTTGACAGATAATGAGTTTGACGTGATGAAGAGTCATAGTGAAGTTGGCGGGGTGATTCTTGATCATCTTGATAATCAACTTAAGAAATATAATATTAATTATTTTGAAATGGCATCAGAAATTGCTACACACCATCATGAAAAATATAATGGAAGAGGATATCCAGAAGGGCTTTCAGATGTTGAAATTCCACTATCAGCAAGAATAATAGCAGTTGCTGATGTATTTGATGCACTTCTTTCGAAGAGGATTTACAAAGAAGGCTTCTCCTTTGAAAAGAGTTTAAGTATTATCCAAGAGGATTCAGGTACACATTTCGACCCTGAAATAGTTAAGTCATTTATGAATGTAAAAGATAAGATTTATGATATATATGTTGAGTATTCATAAAACTAATAAAACCGCCGTAAAGGCGGTTTTATTTATGACTTTAAAATTTCACTTAAAGCATTAATAAGCACATCAACTTCCTCAAAAGTGTTAAAGTAAGAAAAACTTACCCTTACAGAACCTTGAGGGAATGTGCCGAATGTTTTGTGTGCTGATGGGGCACAGTGCATTCCTACTCTGTTGCTTATTTGATACTTGCTTGACAAAACATAGCTGATAGTTGCGTTGTCCTGATTTTTAAAATCAAGTGATACAACCCCAGTTCTATTTTTATTGTTTTTTGCAATAACCCTTATTTCGTCTTCAAAGATTTCTATTTTCTCAAGAAGATATTCTACCAAATCAATTTCTTTTTTATGAATGTTTTCGATACCAGTTTCTTTTAGGTATTGTAATGAAGCATGGAGTCCGTATATACCAACCACATTTGGTGTGCCTGATTCAAATTTATCAGGCATGTTCATTGGCTGAATTTCTAAATCAGATTTTGAACCTGTTCCACCTTCAATAAATGGTGTGATTTCCTTGTTGAAATCATCACTAATTAAGAATCCTCCCATACCTTGAGGTCCCAATAGACCCTTATGCCCAGTGAAGCAAAGTGCGTCGATATTAGAAGATTTCATATCTATATCAATTATTCCAGCAGTTTGTGCTGCATCTACTGCAAAGAATATATTATTATCCTTTGCAATTTGACCAATCCTATTAATATCGTTGATAGTTCCAGAAACGTTAGAACTATGAATTGTAAATATTAGTTTTGTATTCTCCTGAATAGAGCTTTCAAGTTCATCATAGTTTAGATTACCATCTTGGTCGCTTGATATACATGTGTAGCTTACTCCAATATCCTGTAAAGAGTTTAGAGGTCTCATTACTGCGTTATGCTCCATTGATGTTACGATAACATGAGAGTCTTTTTTTAGAAAACCCTTTAGGATAACATTAATACTTTCAGTAACATTTTTAGTAAACACCACATTGTCGGTTTTATCAAAGTTAAATAAATCGCAAAGCATTTCGCGAGTATCAAGTATGATCCTTTCTGCTTGAAGGGATTTGTCATATATTCCTCTATTTACACTAGAACCTATTTCATTTATATATTTACACATAGCATCGGATACACCTGGTGCTTTAGGAAAACTAGTAGCACCGTTGTCAAAATATATGCTTTTCATAAAATCAATCCTTTTCTTAAAGCTACTAAATAAACTAGATTCAGCTATTAAGAGCTTTATAATATTGCATGCCTTTACCATAATATTTTAACAAAATAATGATGATTAAGCCTTAAGTATAAGAATTTTCTATACGTTATAAAAACATATAGAAAAAATCTATACTTGCTCAAATTTATACAATAGTGTAGAATCAAATATACAAAAAAATGATGAAATTGAGGTGGAATTATGATTAATGGAAGAACTAAGTTAGCTTGCCTTATTGGAAGTGATGTTTCAGAAAGCAAATCACCCCAAATACATAATTATATATATGATAAGTTGGATATTAACTGTAGGTATTTAAACTTTTCTTTGAATGAGAATGAGCTTAGTGATTTTGTAACTAGCGTGAAAACTTTAAAAATACCTGGATTCAATGTTACTATTCCTTATAAAGAAAAAATTATTGGTCTTTTAGACGAAATTGATGATACTGCTAGAAAAATAGGGGCAGTGAATACAGTCAAGAATTTAGATGGAAAACTAATCGGTTATAATACAGATGGTGCAGGATATGTTATGTCTTTAAAAAATAATAAGGTAGATATAAAGGGAAAAAAAATCCTTGTAATAGGAGCTGGTGGTGCTGCAAGGGGAATACTTTTCTTCTTATCCAAAGAAAATCCAAAATCTATTCATATTATGAACAGAACAAAGAAAAATGCAGAAATAGTTATAGATGAACTAAAGAATTATTACAATGATATAGAATATGGTCACTATGATGATAAAGAAGAATACGACATAATAATCAATACAACATCTATAGGAATGAAAAGCTCTGATAGTCCATATTTATTTACTGGTAAAGAGAGGGCTGTAGTTAGTGATATTGTCTATAATCCAAGGGAAACAAGAATACTAAAAGAGGCTAAGGATATGGGGCTGAAAACCGTTGAAGGCATAGAAATGCTAATATATCAAGCTATTCTCGCTGATGAAATATGGTTTGATACAAGCATTGATTCAGGGGTCTTAGTAGATGATTTGAAAGAAATCATTTGTACTTAGTAACTTCTACAAGATGAATAATTATTAAAAAATATTAAGAAATTTTCATAAATGTATTGACGAAGTTAAATAAATAGATTAGAATGATAAGAAATTTAGGAAAGGGAGAGATTGTTATGATGAAAAGTAAATCTGAATTAAACATGAACATAGAACAACTTTATAGCTTTTACTTTTTTAGTTTCTGGGGCTTTTATTTTTATAGCGCTAGCTTTTTCTGCTGGAAAAAATATCATAACATGATAGGCTCTTCGCCTAAATTAGTTCTATGTTAAAACTAACCTTATAGTTATTAAGTGTATTTAGGGAAGTTCTTATGAACTTCCCTTTTTTATTTGCTCAGAACTAATCTGAAATAATGAAATAATAACAGGGTGAAAATTTAGAATATTCAAAAAACAGGAGGATGGTAGTATGGTAGTAGTAATGAAATCGAAAGCAAATGATGAGGCAATTGAAAAAGTGGTAAGTAGAATAGAAGGTCTTGGACTTAAGGTACAGGTTACCAAGGGAGAGCACCAGACTATTTTAGGGCTTATAGGAGATACTAAGTCAGTAGATGAATCAATGATTTACGATGAGGATAATGTAGAGAAAATCCTAAAGATTCAAGAACCTTACAAACTGGCAAATAGGGATTTTCATCCTGAGGATACACTTATCGAAATAAAGGGTCACACAATTGGAGGAGGAAACCTTACAGTTATGGCAGGTCCTTGTTCAATAGAAAGTGAAGAACAAATCATAGAAGTAGCTAAAAGGGTAAAAGAAGCTGGAGCAAATGTATTAAGAGGTGGGGCATTCAAGCCTAGAACTTCTCCATACAGTTTCCAAGGTTTAGGACTTGATGGTCTTAAAATGATGAAAAAAGCTTCTGAAGTAACAGGTCTTCCAATTGTTACAGAAGTAATGTCAACTGAAGATGTTGAAATTGTTGAGGAATACGCAGATATTTTACAAATTGGTGCAAGAAATATGTCCAATTTCTCATTACTTAAAAAAGTTGGTAGATCTAATAAACCAGTTTTACTAAAGAGAGGAATGTCAGCAACAGTTCAAGAATTATTAATGTCTGCAGAATACATTATGAGTGAAGGTAATAAGAATGTTATTCTTTGCGAAAGGGGTATTAGAACATTCGAAACTTACACTAGAAATACTTTAGATTTATCTGTGGTTACAGCTATCAAAGAGTTAAGCCACTTACCAATAATTATTGATCCAAGTCATGCTACAGGAAAATGGAAGATGGTAGAGCCAATGTCAAAAGCATCTGTAGCAGTAGGAGCTGATGGACTAATGATAGAGGTACATAATGATCCCCAAAATGCACTTTGTGATGGACCTCAATCATTAAAGCCAGAAAAATTTGACTCCTTAATGAAAAATATTACAAAACTTCATAAGGCTATGTAGATGAAAGTATTAGTATGGGGTTTAGGCCTTATTGGGGGATCATTTGCAAAAGCAATAAGAAATTCTTCTTTTATAGAAGATATATATGGATATGATACTTCAGAGTTTACGCTTAAATATGCTAAGTCTCAAGGGATAATAGACAATCTATTTTCCCTTGAGGATTCATTTTCTGAAATAGATTTGCTGGTTATAGCTTCCCCCCTAGATACTTATCAAATGGTATTTGAAAATATTAGGGATAAAGTGACTAAGAGTGATTTGTTAGTAATGGATTTAGGAAGTGTGAAAAAATATCCTGAGGATCTGTTTGAGGAAGTTCTTGGAGATAAGCATATCTTCATAGGAGGTCATCCTATGGCTGGTAGCGATAAATCAGGAATAGAGAATAGTTCAGGTACTCTATTTGAAAATGCGGTGTTTTTTCTAACAAATCTTGAAAAGGCAAATGAAAATGGAAAGATTATTGCTCAAAATATTGTTAGAGCTTTGGGGTCAGAAATAGTAGAGATAGATTCAGATAGCCACGACAGAATAGTGTCAAAAGTAAGTCATATTCCACATATAATGGCATCACTTCTTGTTAACAACATTGACGATGGTGAAAGTATAAAATTTGCAGGATCAGGATTCAGGGATACAACTAGAATTGCCTCTGGTAATCCTAATCTTTGGAAAGATATTATTTCCAATAATAAAAATCACATAGTTAGTGAAATTGACAATATGATAGATTCCTTAAAGGGAATAAAGAGTACCCTTGTGGGAAATAATCTTATGAACTTAGTAGATTTATTAGAAAAGGGTAAAAGAGTAAGAAAGGAACTTCCAGAACATCTTAGGGATAATATGAATCCCCTATATGATATAATTATTGATGTGAAGGATAGACCGGGAGTTCTTGGAGAAGTTACTACATTATTAGGAATAGTAAAGGCAAATATCAAGCAGATTGAAATACTAAACTCAAGGGAAGGATACCACGGAGCACTTAGAATATGCTTCTCAAATATTGAAGATTTGGAAAAAGCACAGTCAGTCTTAGAGTTCACAAATTATGAGCAAGTAAGAATATAAAATAAGAAAATGAATCAGGAGATAGTATTATGAAACTTGAAGTTTTGCTAGGTGAAAATAGTTATGATATTCATATAGAATCAGGTATAAGAAATAGAATTTTTCAAATGCTTGAATTTGATGAAAAAAGTGATGACAAGTATGTTATTTTTTCTGATAAAAACGTATACTATCACTATAAAGGGCTGTTTGACCAAATTGTCAAAGAGGCTAATGGAAGAGTATTCTTATATGTTAGTGAAGCAGGAGAAAAGTCAAAGCATATAAGTGCTATAAATAAAGCTTATGAGTTCCTTGTCGAGAAAGGTATTAATAGGAAAGATACTGTAATAGCCTTAGGTGGTGGAGTTGTTGGGGATTTTGCAGGTTTTATAGCATCTACTTACATGAGGGGTATAAAATTTGTTCAAGTACCTACAACACTATTATCCCAAGTAGATTCTAGCGTAGGAGGCAAGGTTGCTGTAAATCTTGATGTGGGTAAAAATCTTGTGGGATCATTTTATCAGCCTGATATTGTACTTATAGATCCAGAATTTTTAATTACATTAAAAGACCGATATTTTATGGATGGTCTTGCAGAGGTTATAAAGTACGGTTTTATTAAAGAAGAAAAAATAATTGACATACTTGAAAAATGTGAAGATAGAAAAGATATTATGGATAATATTCAGGAATTAATAAGAATTTCCTGTGAAATAAAAAAAGATATAGTTATTGAAGATGAGAAAGAATCAGGTATCAGAGCCATACTTAATTTTGGTCATACCATTGCCCATAGTATTGAAAAACTGGGTAACTATAGTAAGTATACCCATGGTGAGGCAGTAGCTATAGGAATGGTGAAGATTTTAGAAGCTGGGGCTAAAAGCGGTGTTACCGATGTGGCTCTAATAAGTAGGGCGAGAAAACTTTTAGAAAGTTTTGCTTTGCCTGTTGAATCAGAATACACAAATGAAGAATTATATAAGAACTTATTAAATGACAAAAAGTTTGAAGGACAAAATATAAAGTTGATATTAGTTGGAAAAATTGGTGAAGCAATTATAAAAAAGGTTAATGAGAAAGACCTTTGGGAGTATCTATTTGACTAATACCTACAATTTAGATGAATTGGAGTTGTAAATATGAAGAGAATAATTACACCAGAGATACTAAGTGGTAAGGTGAAGGTTCCACCTTCAAAAAGTTTAAGCCATAGGGCAATCATTGCAGCATCCCTTTGTGAAGGAAAATCAAAAGTAGATAATATTCTTTTTTCTGAGGATATTATTGCGACACTAAATATAATGGAGCAGTTTGGAGCACAAATAGTTAGGGGAAAAGATTATGTAATAATTGATGGAATTAAGGATTTCAAGATTCCAGAAAAGGAATTGCAATGTAATGAATCAGGATCAACTCTTAGATTCCTAATCCCTATGGGTCTTCTAAGTGGAGGACAATGTACTTATGTTGGAAATGGAAAGCTTGTTTCCCGTCCCATAGACACTTATATAAAAATACTTGAGGAACAAGGGATAGATTACAAGTATGATGGTAGCCTTCCTTTAACATTAGATGGAACTTTAAAAGCAGGAGACTTTGTGGTGCCAGGAAATATAAGTTCTCAGTTTATTACAGGTCTATTATTTGTACTGCCTCTTCTTGAAGAAAATTCTAAAATAATAATTGAAGGACCTCTAGAATCGAAGGGCTATATAGATTTAACTATTGATATACTTAAAACTTTTGGTATAGACATACTAAATCTGAATCATCAAGAGTATATAATTAGAGGAGGACAAAAGTACAAAGCTAGGGATTATTATGTCGAAGGTGATTATTCACAGGTGGCCTTCTGGATTGTAGCAGGAATAATTGGTGATGGCATAGAAATAGAAGGAATAAATGAGTTTTCACTTCAGGGAGATAGAAGAGTACTTGATATAGTTAAGGAAATGGGAGCAGATTTGGAGTTCAAAGACAATAATCTTATTGTGAGTCCTTCAAAAACAAAGGGTATTACAATAGATGGATCCCAGTGTCCTGATATTATTCCAGTATTATCTGTTCTTGCTGCTCTTAGTCAAGGCGAAACAAGGGTAGTAAATGGAGCTAGATTAAGAATAAAGGAGTCTGACAGAATTAAGTCTACTATTGATATTATAAATAGACTTGGTGGAAATGCAGTTGAAACAGAAGACGGACTTATAATAGAAGGAAAAGATTCTTTAAAAGGTGGTAGTGTTGATAGCTGGAATGATCATAGAATTGCAATGTCATCAGCTGTTGCAGCGATTAGATGTGAAGGAAAGGTTACAATAACTGGATCATCAGCGGTAAATAAATCATATCCTACTTTCTATGAAGATTACACGCAGTTAGGAGGAAAAGTCAGTGGGGAGTATATATAAGAACGGAATTGGAGTAAGTATTTTTGGAGAATCTCACGGGGAAGCCATCGGAGGAGTAATCGATGGTTTTCCTTCTGGTGTTGAAATAGATATGGATCATATATTATGGTTAATGGATAGGAGAAGACCGGGTAAGAATAAAATGTCAACTACAAGAAAAGAGACAGATATACCTAGAATACTGAGTGGTGTTTTTAATGGATTTACAACAGGGACTCCTATTAGTTTTGTTATTGAGAATAACAATAAAAAATCAAAAGATTATTCTAAACTGATGAATACCCCAAGACCATCCCATGGTGACTATAGTGGACTTATTAAATATAAAGGATTTAATGACTATAGAGGGGGAGGTCATTTCTCAGGTAGACTTACAGCACCTATCGTATTTATAGGAGCTCTTTGTGAACAAGTTCTTAATTCAAATGGTATAAAAGTGTTCTCGAAGGTAGAGTCAATTGGGGGAATCTATGATACTGATATTGAAAGCTTAGATGCTTTTGATATAAGAAAACTTAGAAATAAGAAGCTTCCCCTTCTTTCAGATGAAATAGGAAAGAAGATTGAAGAGTCTATTGAAGAGGTTAGAAAGCAAGGTGACTCAATAGGTGGAAGTGTTAAAACCTATATTGTTGGACTAAAAGCGGGACTGGGTAATCCAATTTTTGATAATATCGAGGGACATTTAGCACGGTTATTATTTTCAGTACCAGGAATAAAGTCTGTAGAATTTGGTCTTGGAAAAGATTTTGCCAGGTCTAAAGGTTCTGAAGTAAATGATGAGTTCTATTATGAAAATGGAATAGTAAAGACTTATACAAACAATAATGGTGGAATAAATGGTGGAATAAGTAATGGAATGCCTATTGTGCATACAGTTGCCATGAAACCGACACCATCTATATTCAAGAATCAGAGAACGGTTGATTTGAAAACTGGAGAAAATGTTGATTTACAAATAGAAGGAAGACATGATCCTTGCATAGTACCAAGGGCTATTCCTGTAATAGAGGCTATTTCTTCAATAGGAATATTAGATCTTTTAGTAAAAGAAGGTGAGCTTAGATGAATTTAGATTTAATCAGAAAAGAAATAGATGATATAGATAAGAGTATAGTTGAGCTTCTTGAGAAGAGATTTGATATAGTAGAGCTTGTAGCTGAGTTCAAAAGAAAAAGTGGCAAGGAAGTTAAAGATTCAAAAAGGGAAGCTCAGGTAATACAAAAAAATATAGAACTTCTTGGCAATCCAGAACTTTCGCCTTTAATTGAAAGGGTTTTTACTGTAATATTTGAAGAGAGTAGAAATATGCAGAAAAAACTCTTAAACATTGATGATGAAAGTAAGAGGAAGATTATTGGATATCAAGGAACAGAAGGTTCTTATAGCCAAGAGGCTGCAATTAATTTCTTTAGTGAAGATAATGCTATGAAATCTTATAAAGAATTTGAAGATGTATTTAAGGCAATAGAATCTGGTGAAATTAATTACGGTGTATTACCAATAGAAAATTCTTCAACAGGTTCTATAAATGAAAATTTTGATCTATTAAATAAATATGGACTTTACATAGTTGGAGAGTACTTTTTGAAAGTAGATCACAATCTTATAGGTATAGATGGTACTGACATTGAAGATATTGAGACGGTTTATTCCCATCCCCAGGCATTATCCCAATGTAGGGATTTCTTAAATGCTTATGAAGATTGGAACAAGATAAACTATATAAATACTGCTAAAAGTGTAGAATATGTTAAAAATCAAAATGATAAAAGTATGGTAGCTATTGGAAGTGAAAGGGCTGCTAAGATTTATGATATGAAAATTATTAGGAAGAATATTAGTGATATTGATAATAATACTACTAGATTTGCTATTATTGGTTCTGAAATAGAAAATAAAAATCAAAATGACAAGATTAGTGTGGTGTTGACTACCATGCATAAATCAGGTAGCCTGTATAAGGTTATAGAATGTTTTAGTAGATATGATATTAATATGCTTAAAATAGAATCAAGACCTATTAGGGGAAAGAAATGGGAGTATTTCTTCTTTGTAGATTTTGAAGGTAATATAATGGATGATAAGATAAAAGAAGCTTTGAGGGAGATAAAAGAAAACAGTATTTACTTCAAAGTAATAGGCAATTATTTGAAGGGACAAAAAGAGGATGAAAAATAAAAATATAGTGCTTATAGGAATGCCTGGTGCTGGCAAAACAACAATTGCTGGAATCATTAAGGAAAAATTTGATCTTTCATATGAAGTGATTGATATGGATGAAGAGATTGAAAAAAGACAGGGTATGACTATAAATGAAATTTTCAAGCAGTATGGGGAAGAATTCTTTAGAAAATTAGAGTCAGAATTATCACAAGAGCTTGGAAAAAATGATGGAAAAATAATTAGCACAGGTGGTGGAGTGATTTTAGAATATGAAAACATAAAGGCACTTAAAGAAAATGGTGTAGTACTTTTCATAGATAGATCACTTGAGGAAATTATAAAAGATTTTGACGGAGATAATAGACCCCTTGTACTAGACAACATAAAAAGGTTACACGAACTATATGAACAAAGAATATTACTATACCGTAAATACAACGATTACTCTATACCAAACAATAAAAGTATAGATGATTTCGTATTTGCTCTGAATATTATCCTTAGAAAGGAAGGTATATTATAATGAAAATACTTGTTATAAATGGACCAAACTTAAATATGCTAGGGAAAAGGGAACCGGAGATTTATGGAAGAACAAGTCTAGAAGATATAAACACTAATATATCAAGTACATTTCCTGAAGAAGAATTTATCTTCTTTCAATCTAATCATGAAGGTGAAATAATTGACTTTATTCAGGAAAATTATGAAGATGCAGCTGGAGCCCTAATAAATCCAGGAGCATTTACCCATTATAGTTTTGCTATACTGGATGCAATTAAGTCTGTTGATATTCCCTTTGTAGAGGTACATATAAGTAATATACACCAAAGAGAAGACTTTAGAAGTAAGTCGGTTACTGCAATGGGAGTAAAGGGAATAATATCAGGATTTGGGCCTTATGGTTATATTTTAGGGGTTAGTGCCCTTAAAAATATTCTTTAATTACTTTTTATTTAATATAAAGATAGTAAATATTTAATGAATTATAAATATTTGGATGATATGATATTTCTATAAACTTAATGGAGGTAGTTTTATGGATTTTTCAGGTGAATTTTTCACTTACTCAGTGATATGGTCGTTTTTCTCATCAGTGTTTATTATTTCATACTTGGTAAGTACTATTCCTATGTATAAGTTGGCTATTAAAGCAGGTGTAGCTAATCCCTGGCTAGCTTTTGTACCATTTTTACAATTTATTGTATTTTTGAATATTATAAACAGGAGTGCAATTTTCATACTAGTTCTACTTATTCCTTTGATTGGAACTTTAGTATGGCTTTATTTCCAATATGAGTTTCTAAATAGTTTTGGTGTAGATCCAGTACTGTCCATAATTGCGGTATTGTTTAACCCTATATACTTTATTTTGCTTATCTATCTAGCGTTTTCTGATAATGTTAGATATGTAGGATATCATAATTACTCATAATATTAGAAAGCAGTCTACTGACTGCTTTTTTACGTTTTTGTAATAAATATGAAAAATGTTAAGAAAAATATTTTAAAAATTTGTTTATAAAAATAAAAAAATAGGTAGTTATAGTAATGTAAATGTGTTAGAATCTAATAATAAAGATTGTTACAAATTTTCTAAAAATTCTAAAAATACAAAATAACTGTGTTTTTACTATGCTTTATTGCAAAAAAATATAAAAGGGGAGTGATTTTTTTGGAAAAGAAAGTAAACATCGATTGGGATAATTTAGGGTTCTCTTATATGAAGACAGATTTAAGATTTGTATCCATATGGGAAGATGGAAAATGGGATGACGGAAAGCTCGTAGAAGACAATAAAATCACTATAAGTGAAGCATCTACTGCACTTCATTATGGACAGCAATGTTTTGAAGGTCTAAAGGCTTACAGAACTAAGGATGGTTCTATTCAATTATTTAGACCAGACCAAAACGCTAAGAGAATGATAAACTCGTGTAAGAAACTTCTTATGCCAGAGTTTCCAGTTGATAAATTTATTCAAGCCTGTATTGACGTTGTAAAGGCAAATGAGCATTTTGTTCCTCCTTATGGAACTGGTGGAACACTTTACATGAGACCATATATGATTGGAATTGGTGATAACTTAGGAGTTAAGCCAGCACCGAAATATTTATTCAGTATATTTGTAGTTCCTGTAGGGGAGTATTTCAAGGGTGGAGTTACACCAGTAAACTTTGATATTACTGATGCAGATAGAGCAGCACCTCATGGAACAGGAGCATCAAAAGTTGGTGGAAACTACGCAGCTAGTATGCAACCGCATAAAGAGTCAGCTGAAAGAGGATATGCTGATTGTATCTATCTTGATCCTGCTACTCATACAAAGATTGAAGAGGTTGGATCGGCAAACTTCTTTGGAATTACCCATGAAGACGAATTTGTTACACCAGTATCACCATCAATTCTACCTTCAATAACTAAATATTCACTTATGCATATTGCTAAGGAAATGTTAGGACTTAAGGTAGTTGAAAGGGATGTACTGGTTGAAAAAATGGATGAGTTTAAGGAAGCTGGAGCCTGTGGTACAGCCGCAGTAATCACACCTATTGGTGGAATAGATTACAAAGGTGAATTACACGTGTTCTACAGTGAAACAGAAGTAGGTCCAATCACTAAGAAATTATACGATACACTTTGTGGAATCCAGTTTGGGGATATAGAAGCTCCAGAGGGATGGATTGTTAAAGTAGAATAATATATAAGAAATTAAACGTAGGTTGAAAAGCCTACGTTTTTTTTTGTGATTGTATATAGGACTAAAGTATGATATACTGTCAAATATATTTGGCAAACCTATCGAAAGGTGGGGACGCAAAGCTATGGGTCTAAGGAACTATTCTATGATTGCCAGGCTGCCGGTTTTTATTCTTGGAAACTGTTCTTGTTAGACGGCAGTCAATTAAAAGTGAAGGACGGTCGTTATGGTCAAAAAGAAGTATATAGTTGCTATCATAATTTTGGCGATTGTTGTAATTGCATCAAGTGTATTCAACTATAATAGAAACTACACATCTAATATTAGTGAATCAATGGATCTGCTCAAAGATCTTTCCGATTCAGTAAAATCCCAATACGATGCTACTTTTTTTGAAATATGTATTGCTGTAGAAAAAGCCATTGAAGATACAAGTAATGGTTCTATTAGTGATGAAAAAAAAGTAGAAATATTAAATAAATATGTGTCTACATCTTATTTTGTAGAGGATTTAGCAATACTTTATGATGATGGAAAATACTTGTCTTCATTGGGTATTGTTAATACAGATATTGAAAAGGCTTCAACATTCTTTTCAGGTGATGAAAGTCTACTTTGTGCAGGAATGTTAGAAAGTATTTCTGATGAAAGTTTAATGTATGCTGTAAATAGGATTGTTGATGATAGCGGTGAAAAGTACTTATTTTTAGTAGGTTTAAATTATAATAATCTAAATATGATTACAAGGCCTGAGAACTATCATGCTCAGCATTCATATGTATATTTAGTTACTGGTGATGGCTATTTTTTATATCATCCTGACAATAAAGTGATTGGTAAGAATATTATTAATGATAAAGAATTGATTCAGCAAAGAACAGGTATAGATGATATTGATTATGATAAGTTGCTGCAATTATTAAATAAGACACCAAGTAAAGTAAGAAGTAAATCTTTAGAATATAAAAGCAATGGTGAAGAAATGCAGGCTTACGCCAATAGACTTGAAGCCTTTAATGGAGTAGTGGTACTTACATCTAATTTTTCAAAAATAAAAGATGAGTTATTTAAAGAGACACTAAGAACTATTTTACCCCTTATCGGGTGTTTGATTATAGGAATCATAGTATTTTTAAGGTATCTTTTCCTTATTAAGTACACGGATTACTTTACTGAAGTGAAAAATGACAGGGCTTTTAGAAAATACATGATAAAGACTGAAAATGATAATGAGGATGAAAAGTATCTAATCTTAAAAATTGAAAATATAATAGATAGTGAAGACAGGGACTTTTTATACGATGATAGCATATTCTACAAAATATCATCTTATTTTAAGGGATTAAAACATGAATATAAAGAACTATATAGAATTTCAAGAGTACATTATATATTCAGGATAAAAGATATTCAGTCCATGTTTGATTTAATAAGAAGGATTAAAGGAAATGTTGGAAGTGGAGAAGAATCTATAATTTTAAGAGGCAAGATAATGTGTCTGAATATTGATAAAAGTAAAGAGACTTTTTCTACAATGGATATAGACAATAAGATAGTTCATAGTATGGATGATTACTATACAGAATTAATCAATTATAGGGATTTGAAAGTAACTAACTATAGTGATATTCTTTCTTCATTTAAAGATGATACAATGAAGAAAAACTATGTTGAGAATCTAATATCAAACAAAGAAATTGTTCCTTATTTCCAACCAATAGTTGATACAAGTAGCAGGGAAATATTTATGCATGAAGTATTACTAAGGGTGAAAACTCAAGATAAAAGATATACAACACAGGAAATAATTGAAATCGCAGAAAAAGAAGCTTTAGTACAAAAAATTGATAGACTAATAATTGCTCAGGCATTTGGAGAATATAATAGAAGACAATACTCCTATGGCAAGAGAACTAAGCTGAGTATAAATATTTCAGGAAAATCAGTTGATGGTAAGCTGAAGGATTATATTATAGAAAATGCGGAAAAGTATTATATAGAGCCAGAAGACATTACCTTTGAACTTACAGAAACAGCAGCATTAGAAGGGGATAAGAACGCAATAGTATACCTGAACATTCTAAGAGAAAAAGGATTTAAATTGGCTATAGATGATTTTGGTACAGGATACTCCCATATATCATTGTTATCAAAGATACACCCAGATTATATAAAAATAGATGGTGTATTTGTACAGGATGTATGGCAAGAAGAAAAAAGAATGAAAACTTTAAATGCACTTGTGTATCTGTGTAAAAACTATAATTCTAAAATTATAGCAGAGCATGTTGAGGATGCTAAGGTGCTGGCAATTCTTAAGAAAATGGAGGTTGAGTATGCCCAAGGATATTATTATTCTAGGGCTGTTCCGGAGATAAGAAGCACTTTATAATTATTGAGGGGTTAATCCTAATATCGGATTAACCCCTCGTCTAGTGCTGTTCCTTTGGAACTCGCGTCTAGTCTGAACGTTTCGTTCAGGTCTAGTGCAAAGCTTGTTAGACTCGCTTTTCGTCAAGTGTACTTCCTTAGGAAGTACGACCAATGTAATTTTCCTTGCGGAAAGATACTTTAAATAAAACCGTTAAGACCTTAATACAAAAATCGGACCTTCAGGACAAAATGTTAAACAAACCGTTGATTCTTTATATAAGTATGTTGAGTTCATAATTATTAAAATCACATAATTACATAGTTATATAAAAGAATTATTAAAGATAATATTTTGTAAAAGGTTCTCATGTGAGGAATGCATTCATAGTAGGTTGATTTAGCCCTAAAAATGCCCCTATAACCCAAGTGAATCTTTCCACAAAGCTCCAGCCGAGAATGGATTTACTTTAATAAGCTTTTTAAGAACGCTCTTACCAACTACGACCAACGACCCACGAACTAAGGTTAAATTTTGAAAAAAACAAAATTTAAGTTATTTAGCCCTATAAAAGACCCCATCAACCCAAGTGAATCCTTCCGAAAAACTCTGACCCAGAATGGATTTACTTTAACAATAAAAGATAATCTCTTCTAATAACGCTCTTACCGATCTACGATAAGGTTTTGAGAAAACCAAAATTTAAGTTATAATGAATATATTAATTTGAAATACTTACATAGAAAGGATAATAAAATGAATTTTAGAAATGTGTTTTTAGGAGTTGCATCTTTTTTTGTACTTGATGCAATAGAAAAAATGTTGGGTCTAAGGGATTCGGTTTTAGTATTTACTGTTATAGGTGTAGTTGCTGCTTATACGGTTATTGACAGAATTAAAAAGAGTAAAGCTTAGTGTGAGGGGGTCAATCCTATTATCGGATTGACCCCTTGTCTAGTGCTGTTCCGTTGGAACTCGCGTCTAATCTGAACGTTCCGTTCAGGTCTAGTGTAAAGCTTGCTAGACTCGCTTTCCGTCTAGAAGATTGCTTAGCAATCTGTCCATGGTAATTTTCCTTGCGGAAAGATACTTTAAATAAAAACATTAAGACCCAAGTACAAAAATCGGACCTTCTCATATAAGAAATGCATTCATAGAAGGTTGATTTAGCCCTAAAAATGACCCCAAAAACCCAAGTGAATCTTTCTACAAAGCTCTAGCTGAGAATGGATTTACTTTAACTATAAAAGATAAGCTTTTTATTAAAGAACGCTCTTACCAACTACGATCCACGACCCACGAACTACGGTGAGATTTTGAAAAAAATCAAAATTTAAGTTATTTAGTCCTAAAAAAGACCCTAAAAACCCAAGTGAATCCTTCGGCAAAGTTATGATCCAGAAAAGATTTACTTTAGTAGAAGTAGTTACAAACCTTTTAGGGATAAACTAATTTGACAGTGGGTCATATCTCTGTGGGGAAAATCAGTTGAGTTGTGGTCATTAGATATTGAAGACCCGAAATATCAAGTGAATCCTTCCTTTAAGCTTTGACCAAGAATGGATTTACTTTAATGGTAAGTAGTCTCTCGCCGTTCTACGACCAACGATCTACGAGATGAACTAACCTAATAAATTAAAATAATTATAAAACAACTCAAGGAGGAGATGTACTAGTGAATTATAGCAATAATACTCTAAAATCTAAGCTTGGATTAATGATGGTAATATGTATATCATTATTAATTTTCTCAGGATGCTCTAAGGAAGAAAAGAATAATCTAACAGGTGTATGGATCAATGTAGCTGATAGTAGAAAGGTTGAAGTAGAATATTTATCAAAAATCTATGCAAGCCCATTATTTGACCCAAGGTATCCTGATGGATCAAATAGAGAGTTTGTAGAAGAAGTTTTCGAAATCCTACAATCAGAGGAAGCAGCTATATTTATTGCTGAGTCCTTTAAAGGGGAAGTAGGTATTTTTAAAGCATCTTATATAAGCACTTTTGCAACTTGGATAGATAAAAAACCTTATAAGGACTATTATAATGAAGATGAAAATTATTTCTGTATTTTAGGAAAACTGAATGATGATTTTTATCAGCTAGTTATTGATTATGATGTTAAGACTAAGAAGTTGATACTAGTAAATAAAGAGATCCTTACTGAAGAAGAAAATTTAGATTATGCCAAGGTCTATGATGATTGGTATAAATCATATATTGAGGATCAAAAAAATAAGAAAATAGAAAGAGATGATGATCTTACAAATATTAAAGAAGCTAATGATTTGAGCAGTTTCATTCCAGATGGCTGGAGAATACTAAATGCTTATGGTGATGAGACTGTAGAAGGAGATTTAAATAAAGACCAAATCAATGATATAGCATTTGTAATAGAAGAAGATTCAGATAAAATTGACAGAAAGAGAAAGCTAATAGTCTTGTTTGGAAATGATGATTGCAACTATGAATTAGTAGCTACTTCGGATAAAGCAGTTAGAAGAGAAGACGAAGGTGGAGTAATGGGAGATCCCTTTGCAGGCCTTGAAATAGATAGGGGATCACTACTTATTCACCACTACGGAGGTAGTGCATGGAGATGGGGAGATTCTTTTAGATTTAGATATCAAGATAACGATTTTTATTTGATAGGAGCAAGTTCTCAATCCTTCCATGCAGCAACAGAAGCAAATAGAGAATTCTTAGACATAAATCTTATAACGGGAAAGTATATACTTGATACCACAGATGAAGAGGGCGAATGGTCGAAAGAAGAAGGGAAGAGGGAGCCTAAGGGGCTTATTATGTTGAGTGGGTTTGATGTTAGGGATTTGGAGGAAGTGTTTAGGTACTAATTGTTAAGGGGTCAATCCTATTATCGGAATTACCCCTTGTCTAATGCTGTTCTTAGAGAACTCGCGTCTAATCAGAACCTTTGGTTCTGGTCTAGTGAAAATCTTGTTATACTCGATTTACGTCTAGAAGATTGCTTAGCAATCCGACCATGGTAATTTTCCTACGGAAAGATACTATAAATAGAATCATTTTTACAAGAACTAAAAAAAGGTAGAAAGCTATTTAAAAGTAAGAATTTATTTAAGAAAAACTTTTAGAACTTTAAAGGAATCTAATAAGTTTAGAAAAATCAGTAAAAACTCCACCTAATTTATGGAAAAGGTATGGTTTTAATAGTATAATTGTGTTAGTCGATAAAAAATATTTTGAGAGTATGCATTTTCATTATTAATATTTGGAGGTTAAAATGTATAACGATGCTGAATTAAATTTATTACAAAAGAAAGCTAGAGAGCGTACTGTAAAAACTCAGTCTATTGAGTATGATCTAGAAACATTGGTTAAGAAGATTAAACGTGGTTATATTAAGCTAGATCCTGATTATCAAAGGAGACATAGATGGCATGATGGAACTTCATCTAGATTGATTGAAAGTTTGATTTTGAATATTCCAATACCTATGGTATACCTTTCACTTGATGTTGATATTGATGAAGAAGTTGATGAGGGTATACCAAGATATACAGTGATTGATGGGCAACAGAGGTTAACTGCTATAATGAAATTTTTCACAGATGATTTGGTTTTAAAAGAGCTAGATGTTTTATCAGATTTAGAAGGTAAGAGATACTCTGAATTACCTAAATTTCTTATTAGGAGATTAGAAGAAAGAGCAATTTCTTGCTTGAGGATAGATTCTACAGTAGATGAGCAAGTTAAATATGATATTTTTGAACGTTTGAACTCAGGTTCAGTGGAGCTTACAGCGCAAGAGTTAAGAAATGCGGTGATTAGAAGTCCGTTTAACGAAATGATAAAGAAGTTAGCTGAAAATGATGATTTTAGAAGACTTATCCAGATTTCACCAACTAGTAAGAGTAAAGTTGAAAAGATGGAAGATGTAGAATTAGTGTTACGTTTTTTTTCATTAATTGAAGAACGGTATCAAGACTATAAAGGGGGATTTAAGCAGTATTTGACAAACTCAATGAAGGTTTATTCAAAGTATAATAGTGAAGAGTTGGAAAAATATGCGAATTATTTTAATAAAACAATGAAAGTTATTCGTAAAGTTTTTGGTGATGAAGCTTTTGCAAAGTATAGAATTAACTCTGATGGAAGTAAGAGAATGTCAAAGTATAATGTTTCAGTGTTTGATGCATTAATAATTGGAGTGGATAGTGTTGAGAAGTTGAATTCTATTAACACTAAACATGCAAAAAATTTTAGAGAATTATTTAGGGATGAAGAATTTTTTGATTCTATAACAGGTAGTGTTAATGATGCGAGAAAATTATTTACTAGAGCTAGTAAGTCAAAAGAGGTGTTCAAAAATTGAGTAGTTTTCTTTTGATGGAAATAGAAAATATCGATAGACGTTGGACAGAAGTTGATAGATTAATTGATGAAGCTACTAATTCTAAAGAAATTGATTCTGAACTGTATGACATAATGTGTAGAGCTGCATCGGTAATGATGTCGGCTCACTTTGAAGGGTTTATGAAGGATATTGTTAAAGCGATACTCAAAGATGCAAATTCTATCCTAGGATATGAAAATATGCCAAAGAGTGTTAAAAATACATTTGCTTCATATTACTTATGTGTTGATGATTCTAATAAGGAGTATAATAAGTTAAGTAAGCTTAATAATATTCTTGATTCTACAAATGTTGAAGTTGTTTCTGAACCATTCATACTACCAAATAAAAATCCCAAGGCTAGTGTTATTAAGACTATTTCTAAACGATTCGGTATTGATGACTTTTTTGGGTTTATACATCATAGTAAGTTAGACCTTGTTTTCGAGAATAGTCGTTCAGAGACTGAAGAATTTTTGTCAGAGTTTAGATCTAAAATAGTTGAGAATATTGAACAAGTTCCTTATAAATTTGCTTACGATAGATATGATATAAAAAAGAGACCCTCTTCGGAGAAAAATACTAAAACTTTATTTGAAGAGTTTTTAGAAGAGTTTTTACAAATTAGGCATTCGATTGCTCATGGAAATAATATGCAAAATAGTGTATCTGATGTGAGATTAAATGAAATAAAGCAAAAGCTTAAGATATTACAGTTAGCTTTTGTGGTGTTAGTATCAAAGCCTTTTTCTTCAAGTGTATAGTAGTGTAAGAATAGGTATTTGTTATGATGAGTAATTCTACTAGACTATATTTTATTTTGTTATGTGATTTATAAGAAAATATGGATTTTATATATGTTTGATAATAAGATATAATTATAACAATAAAGTATTTAATTGTGGCAGAAGTATAAAAAGGTTATCGTGTAGTTCTAACTTATTACGATGAGTGGTGTTTAGCTAAGTACATATTAATGAGAAAATTCGAATGGATGATTTTTCTCATAAATTTTGTTGATTCACAGAAAAAATGAGTTGATGGATTTAATTATTAGATAGATTTTGCGTTTGAAAATGAAAGTTTTTAAAAGGTAAGAAGTTAGGAAAATATTATTAAGTTAAATTAAGGAGGAGTTAAATGGATAAACTTCAAAAAGAAATTGAAGACATGTCAAAATCAATAAAAACAGATAGTTATCCTATGTCTATTGGTGAAATTATAAATGTATATAACGATGGTGATTTAGTAATTAATCCTGAATATCAGAGGTTGTTTAGATGGGATATGAGTCAACAATCTAGTTTGATAGAATCTATACTTTTAGGAATTCCACTACCACCAATATATGTATACCAGACGCAGGAAGGGAAGTGGAACTTGATTGATGGTCAACAAAGGTTGTCTACTATTCTAAAATTTGTGGGTGTATTGAAGGATAAGGACAATAATTTAGTTAAGAATGAAGCCTTGGTCAAGACTAAGTTTTTACCTTCGTTAAAAGATAAAATATGGGAAAATAAAGATGATGAAGATAAATCTTTGACAGGAGCTCAAAGACGATATATAAAACGCTCAAAAATTGATATAGTAATTATTGATAAAGCGAGTGATAAGTTTGCACAGTATGAAATGTTTCAAAGATTGAATACTGGGGGATCACAATTAAGTTCTCAAGAAATTAGAAACTGCTTATTAATAATGAATGATCCAATCTCAGCTGGTTATTTTAAAAAATTAAGCGAGTATGAAAACTTTATGAAGTCATTACCCTTGTCCGAAAGAGATCAAGATCAACAAGGTTATATGGAACAAGTTGTAAGATACTTTGTTATAAGATATTCACGCTTAGATGTTGATGATTCTGAAAATTATAATGAGTTTCTTACAAATGAAATATTGAGAATTGTTGAAAGTGGGAGTATTAATTTTAATAATGAGGAATCTATTTTTAAGAGAGTATTTAATCTGATTTATAGGGTCTTAGATGAAGATTGCTTCAAAAAATATAGTTCAGAAAAAAGTAAGTTTCTAGGACCAGTTTTGGTAGGTGCTTATGAAGTCATATTACCAGGGTTAATTAAGAATTTAGATTATTTTGAAAAAGATGATAAGTCTGATGAACTTATTAGTTTGGTGAAATCGATTTATACGAAAGCAGAATATTTAGATGCTGTAAGAAGAGGTGTACGCCCAGTTACTAGATTGAAAAAACTTGTTGCATATAGCGAGGAGTTGTTTAGAATTGAAAATTAAATCTATTGAAGAATTAGAGGACAAATTGGGTGAAGACTTATCTTGGAGAAAGAAAGAAATACTGTCTCTGAAGATGCTTATTGAATCAGATGTGGTTAATAAGAAAATTTTGCTAAGAGCAAGTATAGCTTTATTATGTGCTCATTTTGAAGGTTTTGTAAAAACTGCATCAAATTATTATGTTATATACATCGGGAACAAAAAGATAAAATCTTCTGAAATAAACAATAATCTTGTGGCCATGAAAATGTGTAAAAAAATTAAAAGGTGTGGTGAAACAGAAAAGTCTAGCGTTCATGGTGAATTACTAAACTTTTTTGAGAAAACTAGGGATGAAAAGTTTTTCATAAAGTATAATCCTGATAATCCTATTATATCAACTAATTCTAATCCAAGTTCAACTGTTCTCGAGGAAATACTTAAGTCGCTTGGAGTTGAGTCGGATATATTTGAAACTAAGAAAAAATATATTGATTATAGTTTATTACAAAACAGACATAAAGTTGTTCACGGAGAGAGGTTTGATTTAGATTATGATGATTTTATTAGCACAAACAATATTGTACTTGAAGTCTTAGATTCGTATAGAGATTTAATTATAGAATCGGCCGAGAGTGAGCTATATTTAAAGGAGAATGTGAACGGTGGAACTGAAAAATGTACTTAGCACTATTGATACAAATACAGAAAAATATATAAATATGGTAGATTTAACAGTACGTAAAAAAAATAGTCAATACTTTACACCGTTTAGTATTGGATCATACATGAGTGATAAAATAAATCTTGATAAGAATATGAAGGTTGTTCGTGTTTTGGAACCATCAGGAGGAACTGGTAGATTAGCAGCAGCATTTTTATTAGGGTTAGATTTTTCAAGTGTTGATAAGGTATATATAGATATTTTTGAATTAGACAAGAATTTAATAGATATTTTGGAGACAAATATTAAGTTAATCAGTAATTATTTTTCAGAAAAAAATGTTGAGTTAGATTACTCCATATATTGCGAGAATTTTTTAGAGTATGATAATTCAAATAAATATGATGTTATTATTGGAAATCCTCCATATAAAAAAATAAGAAAAAATTCATCTGAAGCAATTGCAAATAGCGAACTTTTGCATGGACAACCTAATTTGTATGGGTTGTTCATAGGAAAAGGAGTTAGAATGCTTAATGATGAAGGTCAATTGATTTACCTAGTACCTCGAAGTTTTTTCAATGGTAAGTATTTCAGTAGGGTTAGAGAATTGATATTGAATGATTATTCATTGTCTTTTATTCATAGTTTTGAGTCAAGAACGAAAGTAATCAATAATGAAATTTTGCAGGAACTTGTAATAGTAAAGATAGAAAAGAAAATGATTGGTGAAGTAATTATAAAGCATTCACTAGGTATCGAGGACATTGATATGAGTAGTGAATTTGTTGTTGAAAAAGATATAATCTGGGATGTAGAAAATATTAAAATTAGATTGCCGATTAAGAATAATCATATTGATATAATCAGAAAGATGAATTCATTTAGATTTAATTTGAGTGATTATAATTTGAGGTTTAAAACAGGACCATTAGTTGATTTTAGAATGAGTGAATACATTGATATTGTTCAAAGTTTTAATAAGTACTATCCTATATATTGGTGTGCTAACTTTGGAGACACAAATGTAAAATGGCCTCTAGTAGACACTAAGTATCCACAATATGTATCAAATGATATACCGATATCAGTTTTATTAAATAAAGGAAACTATTTACTGGTAAAAAGGTTTTCGAGCAAAGAAGAAAGTAAATGCTTAAAAGTTAACAAGATTTGTTTCAATAGTTATATGTATGATAAATTTACTGTAGAAAATCATGTCAACTATTTGAAAGTGAATGATGAAGATATTATTTTATTATTAGGATTATTTGTTTTATATAATTCAAAATTCTATAGTGATTATTTTTCTATTATTAATGGAACCACTCAAATTAATGTTACTGACTTAAACCAGCTTCCAGTACCTAATATTTCAACAATTAGAATTCTTGGGGAGAAAGCTAATCGAATAGATTATTCGAATCCAGAAGAATGTGAGAAGCTATTGTTTTCATGTATATAGTAAAACAAGAAAATAGTGGTTTGATTAAGGGGTTTGTTTATACAAAATTATTGGAAAATATCCACGGAAGATTTGCTAAGCAAATTACTTGACGAAAGGGATGTGCTTACCCCCTTGCATTAGACATTTAAGAAACTTAAATATTAGATGCTGTTAATTTGCCATAATTAAATATATTTGTGTTCTTTTAGAAACACTATAAAACCCCTTCACAGATTAATCTGTGAAGGGGTTAAATTTATAAATATATTTTCCAGTAGGAAAATCTCTATGTTGATGATTAATAAAATCATCTCTACTCGGTAGAGTTTGAAAAACTCAACACTACCCATGAACGAGGTGAGTACTATCCGTTATGATTTATCATAACACTACTAAGGACTGTACTTTAGTATCAGTCTATACGTTAAATCTAAAGTTCATTACATCTCCATCTTTAACTATATATTCTTTTCCTTCAATTCTTACAAGTCCTTTTTCTTTAGCTGCTGCCATTGAACCGCAGTCTACTAGGTCTTGGTATGCTACTACTTCTGCTCTAATGAATCCTCTTTCGAAGTCTGTGTGGATTTTTCCTGCTGCTTGTGGTGCTGTTGAACCTACTTTTACTGTCCAAGCTCTTGTTTCTTTTACTCCTGTTGTAAGGTAAGAGATAAGGCCAAGTAGTTTGTATCCTGCTTGGATTAGTTTGTCTAGTCCTGATTCTTCTACTCCTAGGTCTGCTAGGAATTCTTTTTTCTCTTCCTCATCTAACTCAGAGATTTCTGATTCGATTTGTGCTGATACTACTACTACTTCAGCATCTTCTGATTTTGCGTGCTCTCTTACAGCTTTTACGTTGTCATTGTCTACACCTTCTGATGCTAGGTCGTCTTCTGATACGTTTGCTGCGTAGATGATTGGCTTATTTGTAAGGAAGTCAACTTCTTTTAAGAAATCTTCTTCTCCGTCTTTTAATTCCATTGTTCTCATTGGCTTGTTGTCCTCAAGGTGTGCTAGTGCACTTTTAAGGAAGTCCATTTCTTTTTGAAGAGTCTTGTCAGATTTTAAAGCTTTCTGTAATCTCATGATTCTTCTTTCTAACATTTCGATATCTGAGAAGATAAGCTCAAGTGTGATTGTCTCAATATCTCTTAGTGAATCTACTGATCCATCAACGTGAACTACATTTCCATCGCTGAAACATCTAACAACGTGAACGATAGCGTCAACAGCTCTAATGTGAGAAAGGAACTGGTTTCCAAGTCCTTCACCTTTACTTGCTCCCTTTACAAGACCTGCGATATCACAGAACTCGATTGCAGTAGGAACGATCTTTTGTGTTCCACTGATTTCTCCTAATACATGAAGTCTCTCATCAGGTACTGAAACAACTCCGATATTTGGGTCGATAGTACAGAATGGGTAGTTAGCTGACTCAGCACCAGCTTTTGTAATTGCGTTAAATAAAGTACTTTTACCAACGTTAGGTAATCCTACTATTCCTAATTTCATAATTTAATCTTCCTTCCAAATAATTTATTGTTAATGGTTATAGATGTGTAAAAAACACTATCTTTGCCTGTAACTCTTCACATTAAAAAGACAGCTAATCAATAAAGCCATCCAATATAAAATTATAAACGAATATAAATAAAAAATCAACTGAAAAGCAATTAGAAATTTCTCCAATGAAATGTACCTTTGAAAGTAATTGAAATGTTTCTTAATATATTGTTTTGAACTTAATTACGATTAAAATTTATCCGCAAGGAAAATATCCGAGGTCGGATTACCAAGTAATCTACTAGACGCAAAATAATACAAGAAATTTTGCACTAGACATTCAAGTTGACTTGAATACTAGACGCGAATTTTCTAAAAGAAAAAAGCACTAGACTAGTGTAAGTCCGAAAAAGGACTTACACTAAATGAAAAGTAATTGTAAACATAAAATGAATTTTTTGTATTTCGTTTGGTTTTTTCATTATAAGTGTATATAATTAAGGATAGATGATTTTAAAAAGGAGAGAAATTCTAATGATTAGAGATATAAATACTATGGTATTAGATGATGGTTTAGAACTACATCATATCCATACAGATAAATTTAAGACAGATATGTTTGGAGTGTACTTTAAAAGACCTCTGACTGACAGGGAAGCAACTATGAACTCCTTACTGGCAAGAATGCTTAAGAGGGGTACTAAGACTTACGATACTGCACAAAAGCTTAATGTAAAGCTTGATGATCTTTATGGATCAATTATCGCAAGTTCTTGTGACAAATATGGTGAAAAGCATGTATTGCAGATAAAGATTCAGTTCCCGAATAGGGATAGAATAAAGGATGAGAACATTACTAAGGAAGCTTGGGCTTTATTAATGGATGTTGTTTATAATCAGCTTCAAGAAGGTGATGGTTTTAAGGCGGAGTATTTTGAGCAGGAGAAGTATTTCCTAAAGCAGGATATTTTAGCTAGAATCAATGATAAGGCTTCTTATGCAAGTGATAGAATGATTGAAGAAATGTATGAGGGTGAAGCTTTTTCTGTTAATGTTGATGGAGATATTGAAACTCTTGAGAAGATAACTTCTGAAGAGTTATGGGATCACTATCTTGAACTTATGAGAATGTCAGAGATTGACTTCTGCTTCATTGGTAATGTGCCTGTAAATGAAATTCTTGTTACTGTAATGGAAAAAGAAAGTATGTTTGCTGAGTTAAGACTTGGTCAATTCCTACTGCCTGATGAAGATTTCTCGATTATAGATAGGGAAGTAAAAAATATTGAAGAGCCTATGGATGTTAATCAAGGTAAACTTGTTATGGGCTTTAGAACTGCTGTAAATAAAAATAATGATTTATATGAGTCTTTAATGCTTGGTTCTGTTATTCTTGGTGGGGGAACTGATTCTAAGTTCTTCAAAAACATCAGGGAGAAAGAAAGTCTATGCTATTATGGTTATTCTTATGTTGATAAGTTTAAGGGTCTTTTAGGAATGTCTTTTGGTATTGATTTTGATAAGTTTGATAAGACTAAGGAACTTGCTTTAATGCATCTTGAAGAGATGAAAAATGGTGAGTTTACTGAGGAAAATATTGAAAATGCTAGGAAGAAGGTTGTGAATAGCCTTAGGGCTACTGGGGACTTCCCAAATAGTTTTATGAACTTCTTCTACAATCAAATCCTTTCTAGGGGTAATTTTGATTTTGAAGCTATGTTAAAGAGAATATATATGGTTAATAAGGAAACAATAGTGAGGGCGTTTGAAAATGTTACCCTTGATACGGTTTATTTCTTGAAGGGTAAGGAGGAATAGGATATGGGTCAAATAATTAAAACTTATAATGAAGTAATTGATGAAACTCTATATTTTAAAGAACTAGAATCAGGTTTAAAGGTATACTTTATTCCTAAGGCTGGATACACTAAAAAGTATGGTTTTTTTGCCACTAGGTATGGTTCTATGGAAAATGATTTTGAGGTAGATGGGAAGAAATTCTCAATGCCTTTGGGTATTGCACATTTTCTAGAGCATAAGATATTTGAAAGTGAAGAAGAAGGGACTTTTGAGAAGTTTTCTAAACTTGGAGCTAATGTAAATGCTTATACAAACTTTATTTCAACTTGTTATCTTTTCAATACTGTTGAGAATTTCGATGAGTGTATGGAAAACCTTATGGACTTTGTTCAAAAGCCATACTTAACAGAAGAAAATGTTGAAAAAGAAAAAGGGATCATCGCTCAGGAAATCAAGATGTATGATGATAATCCTGGTTGGAGGGTATATTTCAATCTGCTTTCAAGCATGTATGATGTAAATCCTATTAAGTATGATATTGCTGGTACTGTTGAGTCTATTAATAAGATTACAGTTGATGATCTGAATAATTGTTATGATAACTTCTACAATCCGCAAAATATGATGGTATTGGTTGTTGGAGATTTAGATGCTGAAGAGGTCTTTGAACTAGTTGAAAAAAGTCAGGGAGAAAGATTCTTAAATAATAAAAAGAAGCCAGTAGCTGATTATGGTATGGAGCCAGCTGATGTATCTAAAGAATTAGTTACAGAAAAGATGATGGTAGCTACTCCCCAGTTCTATGTTGGAATTAAGGATGATTATACTAAACTTGGTCAAAGAGAAGATTTGAAATACAGACTTGTTAGAAAAATTGGTCTAGATATCCTATTCGGTAGAGCAAGTGAATTCTATAAGGAAAACTATGAAGAAGGTATCATCAATGGTACATTTAGCTTTGATTATAGCAGGGGAACTGGTCATTCTTACTTTATCCTAGGCGGAGAATCTGATAGGGTAGAGGAAGCAAAGGGTGCTATTTTAAAAGTTATGGAAAATCCAGTTGATCTAATAAAGGAAGAAAGTTTTGATCGAATTGTTAAAAAGATGAAGGGTAGATTCCTATCTTCTTTCAATTCACTAGACTATGTATCTAGTAATTTTATTAGCTACTATATGAATGGAAACAATCTTCTAGATTATCTTGATGTTGTAGATAGTATTACTACTGAAGATATTGTTGATGCATTCAAGAATACTAAAACAGAAAAAAGGGTTGTGCTTTCTGTAATAGATAAGATGTAGAAGAGGTGTGATTTATGAATCCAGTAGCATTTGAAGTGTTTGGCATAGGGATAAGATGGTATGGAATTCTTATTTCTTTAGGAATGATTATTGCTTCAGTAATGATTCTTAAAACCTGTAAGAAGTATGATATTGATGAAAACAAAGTTATAGACATGATACTTTGGGTTATTCCTTCGGCGATAATTGGAGCTAGGGCCTATTATGTAATATTCAACTGGCATTATTATGCTGGGGACTTTATGAAGATGATAAATATCCGTGGTGGTGGACTTGCCATCCACGGTGGTGTAATAGGTGGTCTTATAGCAGGATATTTCTACACTAAAAAAGTGGGAATTGATTTCTGGTTTATGGCTGATATTGTAGCTCCGTGGTTAGTATTTGCCCAAGGTATTGGTAGATGGGGAAACTTTATAAACCAAGAAGCCCACGGTGGGCCAACTGATTTGCCATGGGGAATAATGGTGAATGGACAAAAAGTTCATCCAACTTTTCTTTATGAATCAATTTGGGACTTTGGAGTATTCGCTGTTTTAATCCTTCTTTCAAAAAATAAAAAGTTTGATGGAAAAATCTTTACAGGATATATGATTCTATATTCTATAGGAAGATTCTTTGTAGAAGGCTTAAGAACAGACAGTTTAATGCTTGGACCTTTAAGAATGGCTCAGGTTATAAGTATTGTACTTATTGTTCTTGGAGTTATTATTAATAGAGTGCTTGCTAGAAAAGCTTAATATAAAAAGCGGCTCTATCATATTAAGATTAACATCTTAGTATGATAGAGCCGCTTTTTATATTAAATCACGTTCTATCTACTGCACTTACATAATTCATAAAATCTATATTCAGCTGCAATTTCATCTTTTTTACAAATGAATCTGAATATACTACTTTGTAAACACCTTTTCTATTGTCTGTGGTGATTACTTTATAATTGCCATCTTTATATATTAGGGCAGAATTATCACAAATTCCAAATCCCTCTCCTTTATAATTGTAGATCATTTCTTGGAAGCTGGAGTTTCTTGATTTTTGATTAAAGTGGGAGCATCCATATCCTCTGATTAGTCCTAATCCGTCAAGTCTTTTATAGCTATCAGTTTCGGTGCTTTCGTAACTGTCCATACCGCTTTGAATGAAGTCAAACCAACATACAGCACCTGCGCTTAATCCAGAAAGTACAATTCCTCTATCGAATGCTTCAATTAATAGTTTATCCAGTGAATAGTGTCTCCACACACTCATCATGTAGTCTGTGTTTCCCCCACCTACATAAATAATGTCATTTGAGAAAATCATTTCTTCGATTTCTTCACTGCTATAATTTCTTTCAACTAAACTTAATACATCAACTTTACAACTTAACTTCTTTTCAAACATGTTTTTAAATGATATTATATAGTCTTTGTTGTCATAACTTGCAGTTGGGATAAACAGCACCTTGGGATTATTACTTTTTGAATGCTTAATAATTTCACTATGCAAATAATGTCCGGACTCTGATGATAATTCTCCTCCGCCTATTGCTATTATCGTTCCCATAATCAAACTCCTCTCATGTGAAGAACTTTACTAACTCTTTATATAATAATTATCGGTATTTTAATTTAAATTATTATGAAAATAGAAAAATAAGTTAATAGAAAGTAAAGTTTCAAAAGAGTGTAGTAAATTTGTCCCGATTATATTGAATTATCCCTAAATTCAGTGTAAAATGTTTATAGAGTGGGGTAAAGTGGTATAAAGTGTACAAAAGTGTTATATAAGTGGAGTGATTTGATGTTTATCGGAGAGTATTCTCATAATATGGATGCAAAGGGTAGAGTCAGTATGCCTGCTAAATTTAGAGAACAACTTGGTACGGTCTTTTATCTAACTAAAGGCCTTGATAACTGTCTGTTTGTTTTTCCAGAGGAAGAATGGAGAGTATTCGAAGAGAAGCTTAAAAAACTACCACTTACCAACAAGAATGCCCGAGGATTTGTCAGGATGTTTTATGCAGGGGCGACAGAGTGTAGTCTTGACAAGCAGGGAAGAGTTAATGTACCTCAGATTTTAAGAACTCACGGTGGTCTTGAAAAGGAAGTAAAGATTATTGGTGTTGGATCGAGAATTGAACTTTGGAGTGAAGAAAACTGGGATACTTATAACAATCCTGATAATATCAGTTATGAAGACATCGCAGAGCATATGGCAGAATTGGGAATCTAGTATTGGAGGTTATTATGGATTTTAAACATGTTACAGTTTTATTGAAAGAAACGGTCGAGGGACTGAATATCAATCCAAATGGTGTTTACGTTGATGGAACACTGGGAGGTGGTGGTCACTCTGAGTACCTTCTTGAAAGACTGGATAATGGAATTCTCGTTGGAATTGATCAAGATAAGGATGCACTTGAAGCCGCAGGAAAACGATTGAAGAGATTTGGCAAAAAATTTATGCCTTACCACAGTAATTTTTCTAACATTAAAAATGTAATCAAGGATATAGGATTATTTAAAATAGACGGAATGATGATTGATTTAGGGGTTTCTTCATATCAGCTTGATGAAGCAGAAAGAGGATTTTCATATATGAATGACGGTCTTCTTGATATGAGAATGAATAGAAGTAATCCACTTTCAGCAGAGGATATTGTAAATGATTATTCAGAAGAAAAACTAGCTGAAATTATTTTCAAATATGGAGAAGAGAAATTTTCAAGAAGAATAGCTCGAAACATATGTGAAGCTAGGGAAGAAAAAAGGATAAGAACTACAGCAGAACTTGTTGATATTATCAAAGAATCTATTCCAGCAAGAAACAGGAGGGAAGGACCCCATCCTGCTAAAAGAACTTTTCAAGCAATAAGAATAGAAGTAAATAATGAACTTGGAATTATAGAACAAACTATTCAGGATGCAACAAGTGTCTTAAACAAAGGAGGGAGGCTAAGTATTATTACTTTCCATTCCCTAGAGGACAGAATAGTTAAAAATGCATATAAGGAACTTGCAAAGGGATGTATTTGTCCGCCAGAGATGCCTATATGTACATGTAATAACGAGCCGAAACTTAAAATCATAACAAGAAAGCCTATCATACCATCGGCTGAAGAAATTGAGTTCAATCCTAGGGCAAGGAGTGCTAAACTAAGGATTGCAGAAAAACTGTAACGAAAATAAGTTTACCAAGGAGGGTAATCTATGTTAGCTCAAAGAAAATATGATTATTATGATTATCCTTCAAGGGAAAAATTTGTAGGATATGACAAAAAGAAAAGAGAAGAAGAAGAAAAAAGAGAAAGACGAATACATAGGGCCAAGGTTCAAAAGGAACAGGCAAGGAATAAAAGAAGACAATTCTTTGCTATGGTGAAGCTTTGTTTAGTTATGTGTATTTGTGTTTCGATGGTAGTCATGGTTCTTGTTCGATATGCAGAAATATCTGAATCTAAGTACAAGATTTTTGAGCTTAAAAATCAAGTTAAACAGTTGGAAATGTCAATACAGGATAAAAAAGTTGAACTGGATAAAGCGATTGTTCTGAAAACAATTGAATCAGTTGCAGTGGAAGATCTTAATATGGTCTATCCAAGAGAAGGTCAGATTGTATCTATAGCACAAAATAAAAATTTCTCTGTTAAAAGGGATAGATTCAAGGAGAAGGAAAATACTATAGATAACCCAGAAAATGTATTTATAATGAATTTAAAAATCATAGCTATGAAGCTGTTTGAATAACCTTGGAGGGATTTTATGAGAAACGGAAATAAGGTTAAGTCTAGACTCTTCATAGCTTTATTACTTGTATCGGTAGCCTATGTATATTTAACAGTAAATCTATTTAGGGTACAAGTAATTAAGGCTGAGGAGTATAAAAAGATGGCACTTGAGCAACAGACAAGAAATATTCCTATTCCTGCACACAGGGGAGAGATCCTCGATAGAAATGGAATTAAGCTAGCTTTTAATGTGAAGAAAAATTCAATATGGATAAATAAGGCATCTGTAGAAAATCCGGAAGAAACTCTAGATGAAATATCAAAAACTGTTGGTGAACCAATAGAAGTCCTAAGGGAAAGTTATAATGGGACGAAAAAAGAAATATTTAAGCTTGTTAAATGGATTGATAAAGATGTTGCTGATGCTGTTAGGATAAAAAAACTTAAGGGTGTATGGATATCTGATGATATTATGAGAACTTACCCATATGAGAATTTTGCTTCCCATGTAATTGGACATACCAGGGATGATAATAAGGGTCTTGCTGGAATAGAATATCAGTTTGATTCATTCCTTAAAGGTGTACCAGGGAAACTTCTAATCAATTCTGACTCCAGTGGTAGGCAACTAGCATATGGAGAGGAAAAAAGGTTTGAGCCAGTTGATGGTTATAATGTTGTATTAACTATAGATGAAATAATTCAGTATTTCTTAGAAAAAGCTTTAATCAATGGTATGGAGGAGACGGGAGCGAAATCAATCCAGGGAATAGTAATGAATATAAAAACTGGTGAAGTACTTGCTATGGCAAAGAAGCCCGATTATAATCCGAATACACCAAGAGTTCCTTTGTTTGAAAGTCAGATAGAGGAATATGAGGAACTTGATGAAAAGGGAAAAGTAGCTTATTGGAATAAGATGTGGAGAAACTCTATGATCAGTGATACATATGAGCCTGGATCTACATTTAAAACTATTACTGTAGCTGGTGCCCTTGAGGAGAATGTTATAAAACCATCGGATACTTTTAATGATATAGGTTATATTATGGTAAGTGGAGTTAGACTGAATTGTTGGAGTTGGAGGCATCCTCACGGACTTCAAACAGTTGCTCAAGCTATGCAGAATTCTTGTAACCCAGTACTTGTGCAAATTCAGCAAAGGCTAGGTAAAGAAAACTTTTATAAGTATATCGAAGGTTTTGGTTTTACAAAGAAGACAGGCATTAAACTTCCTGCTGAAGCCTCATCAATAATGCTTCCTAAGGAAAAGTTAGGACCTGTAGAGATGGGAACAATTAGTTATGGTCATGGTATTGCGGTAACACCTATTCAATTAATTACAGCTATATCAGCTGTTGCAAATGACGGGGAACTGATGAAACCCAGAATAGTCAAAGAGTTAGTTGATAAGAATGGTAATGTTATTGAAAAATTCGAACCGGAATTTGTAAAGAAAGTTGTTTCAGAAAAGACATCTAAAGAAGTACGCCTAATCCTTGAGAGTGTAATTAACGAAGGCTCTGGAAAGAATGCAAGGATTGAAGGAATTAGGATTGGTGGAAAAACAGGTACCAGTGAGAAACTTATTAATGGTAAATATTCTGAAGAGGCTGCTATAGCATCTTTCTATACAGTAGCTCCTATAGAGGATCCAGAAATTGCAATATTGGTTGTGGTTGATGAACCACAGAATTCACATTTTGGATCTGTTGTAGGTACACCTATTGTTAAGGAAATTATGGTTGATGTATTTAGATATTTGAAGATGGATGGTGGAAACCAAACTTCTAATATTCAAGTTAAGCTTCCTGATCTTAGGGGATTGACTGTTAAAAAGGCAGAGGCTGTCTTAGGGACTTTAAACCTTGAATATAGTGTAACACCTTTAAACAATAAAGATGATAGTTTGATTATAGAAGATCAATTCCCGCAAAATGGGGCTATGGTAGATGAACATTCAGTAGTAATTCTAAAAGTTAAAAATAATGAAGAGTGATTTCAAAAAGGGGGCAGTCAAATACTTAAGACTAGCACCCCTTTTTCTTATGAAAATATCGTTATCAGTGCTTAGATATGATATAATATAGGTTAGCTTGAAATTGAAATGTTATGGAGATGATTATATGAAACTTAAAGCTTTGATTCAAGGTATGAGCTTTGAAGCAAATAATGAAAATTTAGATATAGAAGTAAATGGAATAGCCTATGATTCAAGAAAAATCAAAGATGAATATATCTTTGTTGCCATAAAGGGTTATGTTGTTGATGGCCATGAGTATATTGAGTCAGCCATTGATAATGGAGCTAAAACTATAATTTTAGAAGAATTACCTTCTATAAAAAGGGAAGGTGTTGTTTATATAAAGGTTGAAGATTCTAGAAAGGCCCTTTCTTTAGTTTCATGTAACTTTTTTGATGATCCAAGTTCCAAGGTAAATGTCATTGGTATTACAGGAACAAATGGAAAGTCATCAATATGCCATATGATTAATGATGGGATAAAGGGGCTTGGAAAGTCTACAGGGGTTCTTGGTACTATTGGAAACTTTATTGGGGATAAAAAGTATCCTACTGAAGTAACTACTCCTGAATCTTTTGAAATACACAGTTTCGTAAATGATATGATAGAGTTAGAAGCTGATAATCTTTTAATGGAAGTATCCAGTCATTCTTTAGATTTGGCAAGGGTTGAAGATATAAAGTTTGATGTTGGGGTTTTTACTAATTTGACAAGGGATCATTTAGATTTTCATAATACTATGGAAAATTACTATCAAGCGAAAAAGAAGCTTTTTACTATGACGTCAAAGGGTAATGTGATTAACATTGATGACGAGTATGGAAAAAGATTATATGATGAGTTGATTGCTGAAGGCAGAAAAAGTTATTCATATTCAATAAATGAAAAGGCTGATTTTTATGCAGATAATATAGTTTTAAAGAGCACAGGTACAAACTTCACATTAGTATATGATGAAAAGGAACTGGATTTATATATTCCTATTCCAGGGAGGATTTATGTATATAATGCCCTTGCAACAATAGCTAGTTATATTGTTCTTGGATATGATTTAAGTGATGTAAAAAAAGCTTTTGAGTTTATCAGCCCGGTTAAGGGAAGACTTGAGAGCGTAGATAATGACAGGGAAATTTCAATACTTGTAGATTATTCCCATACACCGGACTCCTTAAAAAATGTATTATTAGTTTCCAGGGAGTTCACTGATGGAAGACTTATAAGTGTTTTTGGTTGTGGTGGAAATAGGGATAAAACTAAAAGACCTATTATGGGCAGGATTTCTGAAGAACTTGCAGATATTAGTATAGTAACAAGTGATAATCCGAGATTTGAGGAAGCTAATGATATTATTGACGACATTTTAGAGGGAATGGATTCAAATGATGAGAATGTTATCATCGAGCCTGATAGGAAAATGGCTATAGAGAAAGCCATTAGTATTTCAAAGGCTGGAGATAGTATCGTAATTGCTGGTAAAGGACATGAGGATTATCAAATTATCAAGGGTGTTAAGTTTCACCTTGATGATAGAGAAGTTGTAGAAAATTATTTAAAGGGTGGAATAAATGATTAGCATTACGTTTAAAGAATTGTTAGAAAAGATAGATTTTGAGTGTTTCAATATGGATATTGACACTCCTGTACCAAATGTTTCGACAGATACTAGAACAATTAAAGAGGGAAACATGTATATTCCTTTAAAGGGAGAAAACCATGATGGACATACATTTATATTTGATGCTTATATGAATAAGGCTGGTATAGCTGTAGTTGAGAAGAATGTTCTTGATGCCCTTAAGGATATTGTGTCAAGTAAGCCTTATATTGTTGTTGAGGATTCATTAGAATTTTTACAAGCTGTTTCTAGAGTTGTAATGAATAAGAAGAAACCTATTGTAGTAGCGGTAACTGGTTCTACTGGTAAAACTACTACTAAGGAAATGATTTTTCAAGTTTTAGATAGAAAGTATAATGTCCTTAAAACATATGGCAATTACAACAATCATATAGGTTTACCACTTAGTATTTTAAAGATGGAGGATTATCATGAGTTACTAGTTCTTGAGATGGGCATGAGTAACCTTGGTGAAATTGATTTTCTTGCAGAAATTGCAAAGCCTTCACTTGCAGTGATTACTAATATAGGTGAGAGTCACATCGAAAACCTTGGTAGTAAAGATAATATACTTAAGGCAAAAATGGAAATTTCAAATTACATGACTGACAAAGATTGTTTATTACTTGATTTTGAAGATGACTTTTTAAAAGAAGTAAAAAATATGGATATTGATCCTATTGTTAAATATAGTGATAGTCAATTAAAGCTAAAAGATGTAAAGAACTTAGGTGAAAAAGGTGTTGAGATTTCTATTGAGTATAGGGGCAAGGACTACCTTGTTCCACTGAAGGTGCCTGGAATTCATAATGTGAATAATGCAATGTTGGCATTTTCAGTAGGTTTAGAAATGGATCTAATACCTGAAGATATTATTCTTGGCTTGTCTTCTTATACAGGATCTAAAATGAGAATGGATATAGTGAGAACAGATGATAATATCAAGGTTATCAATGACTCTTACAATGCAAGTCCTGATAGTATGAAATCAGCCCTTGATGTTTTATCAAGTCTTGATTGTGAAAGAAGAATTGCAATATTAGGTGATATGTTTGAAATCGGTGAATATACTGAAAGAGCACATAGAAAAGTTGGAGAGTTTGTATCTAACAGTGGAATAGATATTTTAATAACTCTAGGTAAGGACAGTAAGTATATTTCTGAAGGTGCTGTTGACATTGGTTTTAATCCATCAAATGTTTTTAACTTTGAGAGATATGAAATGCTAGAAAACTTCATACAATCTTTTGTAAAAGAAAAAGATGGGGTTCTAGTAAAAGGTTCAAGGGGAATGAAGATGGAAAGAGCAGTAGAGTATATCATTGGGAGGAATAAGCAGTAATGGAAATGAAGACGGTATTAATTGCATTTGTTGTAGCAGTAGTTGCGTCCCTAGGATCGGGACCTATTATATTACCAATGTTAAGACGATTAAAGGTTGGTCAAAGTATTAGGGAAGAGGGACCAAAATCCCACATGAGTAAAGCAGGAACTCCTACTATGGGAGGAATAATAATTCTAATCGGACTAGTCTTTGGTATCGCAAGTTATTTTAAGCTTGATACAAACATGAATCTAATGTTATTTTCAACTATAGGTTTTGGTTTGATAGGATTTTTAGATGATTATATAAAAGTAGTATTAAAAAGAAATTTAGGCCTAAGGGCATATCAGAAAATAATTGGACAACTTCTTGTATCAGTTGTATTAGCCTATTATGCTTCTAGAATGGGCACAGATATTTATGTACCGATTATCAAAAAATATATTGATTTAGGCTTCTTATATATACCTTTTATGGTGTTTGTAATGTTAGCTGTAACAAACGCAGTGAATCTTACAGATGGTCTTGACGGACTAGCTGGAAGTATTACATTAATTGTAACAGGATTTTTCGGATATTTTGCTTATACAATGGGATACCTAAGTGTTGCAGTATTTGCAGCGGCTTTAATGGGTGGTTGTATCGGATTTTTAAAATATAATAATTTCCCAGCGAAAGTATTCATGGGTGATACAGGATCTTTAGCACTAGGTGGTGCAATAGCTGCTATGGCAATTTTAACTAAGTCAGTGTTACTTATTCCTGTTGCTGGTGGAATTTTTGTAGCAGAAACTCTTTCTGTAATTATTCAGGTAATTTCTTTTAAGACTACAGGCAAAAGAGTATTTAAAATGAGTCCCCTACATCATCATTACGAGCTTTCAGGATGGAAGGAAACTAAAGTAGTAAGGGTATTTAGAATAGTAAGTGTTATATTATGTATCGTAGCATATTTGATTGTATAAAATAATAAAGCAGGTGTGAATATGAATTTTGAAGGTAAAAAAGTACTTGTTGTAGGTATGGCTAGATCAGGGATTGGAGCAGCCAAACTATTAAAAGAGTTAGGCGCTATTGTGACAATAAATGATTCCTCGAGTGAAGAAGTACTTGGTGAGAAAATCAAAAAACTTGAAGGCATTTACGACCAAAAGATACTAGGTGAAACTCCAAGTGATATGTCAACTTTTGATTATGTTGTACTTAGTCCTGGAGTGCCAACTGACTTGGGATTTCTTAAGGAAGCAAGAGAAACGGGAGTAAAGGTAATTGGAGAACTTGAACTTGGATATTTGATAGCCAAGGGAGACTTTATAGCTTTAACTGGAACTAATGGTAAAACTACAACTACTACACTTGTGGGAGATATTTTTGAAAACAGTGGGGCTGATATGAGGCTGGTTGGTAATATAGGATATCCTGTTGTTGAAAAGGTACTAGATTCAACAGAAAAATCTATATTTGTTACTGAAGTTAGTTCATTTCAGCTTGAGACCGTTGAGGAATTTAATCCAAAGATCGCAGCTATGCTAAATATTACACCAGATCATCTTAATAGACATAAGACTATGGAAAACTATATTGAAGCAAAGGCAAGAATCTTCGAAAATCATGGGGAAGATAGCTTTCTTGTTATAAATAGTAATTGCAAGGATGATTTTAATTTAAAGGATTACCCGGGTACAATACTTCAATTTTCATCTAAAGGAAAAGTTGATAAGGGTGCGTTTCTAAAAGGTGATGAAATAATACTTAAAATTACTGATGAAAAAGTACTTTGTAATATAAAGGATCTTTTTGTAAAAGGAGATCATAATTATGAAAATGTGATGGCTGCAGCCTTGATGGCGTATGCATATGGTGTTGATTTAGAAGTGATTAGAAAATCGGTTTTAGACTTTAAAGGTGTAGAGCATAGAATTGAGTATGTAGAAGAGTTTGATGGTAGATACTTCTTTAATGATTCTAAGGGCACTAATCCAGATGCGACAATGGTTGCAATAAAAGCTATGGATAAAGCAACGGTATTAATTTTAGGTGGTAAGGACAAGGGGAGCGAGTTTGATGAAATGGTAAAAAGTTTTGGTCAAACAGTAGACTCTGTTGTTGCACTTGGAGATACTAAATATATCATAGAAAAGTCTTGTAGGGATGCTGGATTTAATAAAGTTTATATAGTTTCTGACATGAAGGAAGCTGTAGAAAAGGCATACGAAATAAGTAGTGAAGATATGAATATATTGTTGTCACCAGCATGCGCAAGTTGGGATATGTATGAAAATTTCGAAGTGAGAGGAAAACACTTTAAACAGTGCGTAAAAGAATTAAGGGGATAAGTGATGAAGAAGAAGGGTTCTTTTGATTACATCTTGTTTATATCTGTAATATTATTGGTTCTTATCGGTATCACTATGGTTTTTAGCAGTTCTTACTATTATTCCATGGTTAAATGGAATGACAAGTATTACTTTTTTAGAAGAAATACAATAATGTGTATCATTGGATTTATAGCAATGATGTCTTCAACATTTATATTCAGGATAAAAATGTATAAGAGATTGTCGGGAGTAATATTGCTAGGAAGTATTGTGTTGCTTGCCCTAGTCTTGACTCCCCTTGGTACGACATATAATAATTCTACTAGATGGCTTAAGTTTATGGGCTATACTTTTATGCCTTCAGAGGTTGCTAAATTGGGTATGATTTGTTTCATATCAGCAAGCGTAAGCAACAATACTAAGAAACTTAAAAATTTAATATCTGGATTAGGACCATATCTAGTGGTTACAGGGATTGTATGTGGTCTTATACTTTTAGAGCCAGATATGAGTACAAGTGTGACTATTGCAGGAATTGTTTTTGCTATTTTATATGTAGCAGGTATGAGATATTCTCACTTAGCTTTGTTTGGGATTCTTGGTTCAGGTTTATTATACGTACTTATTAATAGTAGTGACTACAGATATGCCAGATGGATTAGTTTTATGGATCCTTTTAAATATAAACTCACCTTTGGATGGCAGATTATCCAATCTTTATATGCATTTGGAGCAGGTGGTTTATTTGGTGTAGGCTTAGGCCAAAGTACTCAGAATAAATTATATATATCTGAGCCCCAGAATGACTTTATTCTAGCGACTATTGGTGAAGAATTTGGGTTTATCGGTACTCTCTTTGTTATGATGCTATTTTTTATTGTAATTTGGAGGGGAATCAAAATCGCCATGGATTCTGAAGATATGTTTTCAACATTAATGGCGACTGGTATTACAGCTCAGATTGCTATACAGGTAATAATCAATGTAGGGGTAGCCACTTCGGCCTTACCTGTTACAGGTATTCCCCTACCATTTATTAGTTATGGGGGTACTGCTACGATTATTACAATGTTTTCAATGGGTATACTGTTAAATATTTCGAGAAATAACCATAAGGAGTTAAACTAATTATGAAAATAATAATGACTGGCGGAGGTACGGGTGGACATATTTATCCAGCCCTTGCTATTGCTGAAAGTTTAAAAAATAAATATGAAGACTGTGAAATACTTTTTGTAGGAACAAAAAAAGGTATTGAAAGCACACTTATTCCAAAGTACGGCTATAATTTTAAAGAAATAACAGTTAGTGGTTTTAGAAGGAAATTGTCTAAAGATACTATAAAATCTGCCTCAGATGCATTTAAAGGACTAAAAGAGGCATTAAAAATTGTAAAGGATTTTAGACCAGATATGATAATCGGAACAGGTGGTTATGTGTGTGGTCCTATGGTACTGGCTGGTAAGCTTAAAGGGGTAAAGACTGCTATTCATGAGCAAAATGCTTACCCTGGAGTTACTAATAGGATTTTGTCAAGAATGGTAGATCGCTTGTACTTGAGTTATGAAGAATCTAAAAAGTATTTTAAAAATGTAAATAGAAGTATAATGACAGGAAATCCTGTTAGGGATGAATTTGTTAAAATGGATAAGTCTAAAGCCAGAAAACAGTTGAACATAAAAGACGACGAAAAGTTAATTCTTTCCTTCGGAGGAAGTGGAGGAGCATTAAAAATCAATCAATGTGCTATGGATTTAATCAGAAAAATTCAGGGTGATTTGGATCTAAAGTTTATTCATGTAACCGGTAAAAGATATTATAATGATTTTATTGCAGAACTTGAGAATTCGGATATTTGCCTTAAGGGAAATGTATCAGTAGAAAAATACTTAGATAACATGCCTGTGGTTATGGGGGCCTGTGATTTAGTTATCGGAAGAGCAGGAGCTTTAACTTTGGCTGAAATTAACGCACTAGGTCTTCCTTCTATACTTATACCTTCACCAAATGTTGCTGGCAATCATCAATTTATGAATGCTTCAGTAGTATCTGGAGCTGGAGCAGGTATCCTTATTGAAGAGAAAAATTTAGATGAAAGCTTTAGTCAACTTGTAATGGAACTAATAAAAGATGATAAAAAGCTTAAGGCAATGGGTATAAAGTCGAAAGATATGGCTTTTTTAGATTCTGCTGATGTGATAGCCAATGATGTAAAGAAATTAATATCAAAATAATCCTAGTATAGATTATTGAAATGGATGGGTTTATATGTCGAAAAAAGGGAAGAGCATATTTAAAATAGTAAAATTGATAATTATTATTTCTGCTGTATTAGGACTTTCATATTATGTTGTTATTAAATCAGGATTCTTTAATATAAAGCAGGTTGTTGTTGTAAATAATGATTATCTCGATCCGAGGGATATTATTAAAGATACTGGAATTACAGGGGATGATAACTTTTTTCTTGTAAATCTGTATGGTCCAAGGGAAAAACTATTGGAGAATCCATATGTAAAAGATGTAGAAGTGAGAAGACAATTTCCTGACAAGGTAGAGATTACTGTTTATGAAAGAGAAGAGTTCTCTTCAATTTTTATAGCAGGGACATATGTAATTATTGATGAGCAGGGAAGGGTTCTTAGATCGGTAGATAAAGAAGTTGATATAATGACTATAAAGGGATATAACATTGAAAGCTATAGAATAGGTGAAATAATGACATCGGATGACGCCTATGAGTTTCAAAGAGCTTTAGATTTGGTAGATTTGTGTAATCAAGTTGAAGCTTTGGAGGCCGATGAAATTTCTTATGAGAAAGGCAGTATATTTCTAAAACTCCTCAATGGTCTTTCAGTTGATTTTGGAAATGGTAAGGATATTGAAGAGAAGTTTAGTAAATTTTATGCTATTTATGAAGACTTAGTTAGTAAAGGCATAAAAAAAGGAATAATAAATGTTAGTAATAATGGTCTTCCTACTTATAGACCATTTTAGCTAGATTACATTATTTTTTATAAATAAGGGGATTTTTTATGAATAAAACCAGAGATAGGGTAATAATCGGTATAATTTCTGTAATTCTCGGTATAGTAATGGCTGTACAGTTTAAAGCTGTACAGAGTAATTTTCTAGGGGGCTTAAGTCCGGTACAGAGTTCAAGGGATTTAATGGCTGAATTATCTGTGCTTAAGATTGAAAAAGAAGAGCTTCTTAAGGATTATGAAAACCTGGAAAACAAATTGGCATCTATAGAAGATGCAGAATCAAAGGATAATCTCTTGATTAAGTCTTTAAATCAAGATCTGTTAAAGTATAAAAAATTGGCAGGATATGAAACGATGGTTGGCCAAGGTATAGAAGTACTTATAGATAATCCTCCTAAGGAAATGAATTTTACTTATGAGGTAAATTTAGTGTATGAGTATGAATTGATTCTTAAACTTATAAATGAGTTAAATGCTGCAGGAGCAGAAGCAATATGTTTAAATGATGAAAGAATTATTAATATTACTGCTGTAAGAACTGCAGGAAACAATCTTATGGTGAATTCAATACCTCAGCTGCCACCTTTTACAATAAAGGCTATTGGCAATAAAGACACTTTAGATGGCGCCATAAATCAGGTGTTTGGTATAGTAACACAGTTTAGGGATAGAAATTACCAAGTGAATGTTAGAAAACTTGACGAAGTAGTGATTCCAAAGGCAAATGAAATCATCAAATTTAAATATGCTAATACAGTTGAGCAATAATTTATGATTTGTATGTCTAAATAGGAGGTAATCATGCTTAGGAAAAGACAGTTAATATATTTCATGTTGTTCTTTTTACTTTTTACTCTTACAGTGTATTTTGTGAGGATGCTTGAAGATGTTGAAAAGTATGTATCTTTGAGTGATTTGAAGAATATGAAGATTAATATTGATAAGGAAAAAGAAGAGATAAAAAGATATAAAGAGCTGATAAGTGAAATTGATGAGAAGATAAATGTTCGACTTGATGCAATCAATGAAGGTGAAAATATAGAAGAAGTATTAAGACAAGAAATAGATTACTATAAAGAAGTAGCTGGTCTTACAAAGGTTAGGGGACCGGGAGTTGTGGTTTTAATCAATGATGCAGAAAGAGAATTGATTCAAAATGAGAATCCCAATAATCTTATTGTTCACGATGCTGATATACAAATGATTGTAGAAGATTTATTCAATGCAGGTGCTGAGGCTATAAGTGTTAATGGTCAAAGGGTGATTTACAATTATACTAAGATCGTGTGTAACGGACCTACTATAAGAATAAATGATGAGGTATTTGCTCAGCCGTTTATAGTCAAAGCAATAGGAAATAGAGATTATTTAAATGGTGCAATAAATGCACCAGGTAGTTACGGAAATATGTTAAGGCAATGGGGAATATTCGTTGAAGTGAATACAAGTATTTCTATGACAATTCCAGAATTTAAATCCCCAATATATAATAGATACTCAAAGGTGTTGGAAGAATAACTCCTTAAGAAGTGACTAATTTAAATGAGGTGAACTTATGATAGTAGCAATTGTCGGTATTATTTTAGGGCTAGTAGTTGGGATGTATATACCGGTGAGTTTGACAGCCCAGTATTCCCTATATTCTGCTGTAGCCATATTGGCAGCAATTGATTCTGTATTTGGTGGAATAAGGGCTCATATTGAGAATTCTTTTGATGGACTTATTTTTGTATCTGGTTTCATTACCAACGCAGTTTTGGCTGCTGGTTTAGCTTTTGTAGGAGATAAAATTGGAGTTCCTTTATATTATGCAGCGGTGTTTGCTTTTGGAGTTAGATTTTTCCAAAATCTAGCTATTATCAGAAGAAAAGTTGTAGATAAGATTAGAAGAGATAGCTAAGAATATAATTGATAATAGAGTATAATATATGTTTTTAGTGAATAATTTCAAATTTTTCAGACAATAATACATGGAAATGATATGATTTTGTAAAAAAATTCAATAAAAATATTATGAATTCTTAAATTTTATGGTAATTTCCAATGAAAATGTAGTATAATATATTATATACATTATATAGTATGTGTTATGTGGCTTAGGTACTACATAATACTATCTTTTCAGAAAATTCAAGGATTTATTATAAATACTTTTTAAAGGGGGATTCTGATTTGTTAGAATTCGATATTGATTTAGAACAATTTGCGCAAATTAAAGTAATTGGTGTTGGTGGCGGTGGAAATAATGCTGTCAACAGAATGATAGATGCTAATCTTAAGGGTGTATCTTTTATTGCTGTAAATACAGATAAGCAAGCATTATACACTTCAAAAGCAGAATATAAAATTCAAATAGGTGAAAAGCTTACTAGGGGACTAGGAGCAGGAGCAAATCCTGATGTTGGTCTTAAGGCTGCTGAAGAATCTAGAGATGATATATATCAGGCTCTTCAAGGTTCAGACATGGTGTTTGTAACTGCTGGTATGGGTGGTGGAACTGGAACTGGTGCTGCTCCTATAGTTGCAGAGATTGCAAAAGAAATGGGCATACTAACAGTAGGTGTTGTTACTAAGCCTTTTACTTTTGAAGGTAAGAGACGTATGAAACATGCGGATCAAGGTATAAAATTACTTAAGGAAAAAGTAGACACTCTTGTAACTATTCCTAATGATAGACTTTTACAAGTTGTAGAGAAAAAGACTTCTATAGTTGAAGCCTTCAAATATGCTGATGATGTATTAAGACAAGGTGTTCAAGGTATAAGTGACTTGATCGCTATTCCTGGACTTGTAAATCTTGACTTTGCAGATGTTAAGACTATCATGTTTGAGAGAGGTCTTGCACATATGGGAATTGGTAGAGGAAATGGTGAAAACAGAGCTGCTGAAGCTGCTAGACAAGCTATACAGAGTCCTTTATTTGAAACTACGATAAATGGTTCAAAAGGTGTGCTTCTTAATATTACGGGTGGTAGTGATTTAGGTCTTTATGAAGTAAATGAAGCTGCTGAGATTGTTTCTGAAGCTGCTGATCCAGATGCTAATATCATCTTTGGTGCTGTTATAGACGAGGATATGAAAGATGAAATTAGAATTACAGTAATTGCAACTGGATTTGAAGATGCTGCTAGAGAAGCTCAAAGACAGGAAGCTGAAGAAGTTGTTGAGGAAGTTAAAGAAGAGCAAGTTGAAGCTGCTGAAGAAGAGATAGTTGCTGAAACTGTAGAGGAAGTAATTGAAGAAGAAAAGGTTGAAAAGGAATTGGATATTCCGACATTCCTTAGACGAAAAAGATAAGATGTAGAAAATGTATGAAGCAGGGACTATCTCAGTGTTGGAGATGGTCCCTTTTTATCTAAATTTGTCACGACTAGGCTAAATATGGTATAATTGAAGCAATATTTACATAATAATAATCTTGAGGTGTTAATATGAAGTGTCCTTATTGTGATTACCACGAATCAAAGGTAATAGATTCAAGACCAACTGATGAAGGTCAATCTATTAGAAGACGTAGAGAATGTATAGAGTGTAAAAAAAGATTTACTACTTACGAAAAGGTAGAAGAAGTTCCTATTCTAATTATTAAGAAAAATGGATCTAGGGAGAGATTTACTGCGAGTAAACTTGTAAAGGGATTAATCAAGGCTTGTGAAAAGCGTCCAGTTTCTCTTTCAGAAATAGAGGAAGCAGTAGATTCTATAGAAAAAAAGCTTCATAGTACTATGGAAAAAGAGATATCTAGTGACTATGTTGGCTACTTAGTTATGGAAAAATTGAAAGAAATAGATGAAGTTGCATATGTAAGATTTGCATCTGTATATAGGCAGTTTAAGGATCTTGAAACTTTTGAAGAAGAGATAAAAAAGATTAGGGATGAAAAGAAAACTGTAGAATAATCTGATAATGTATTAGATCAGGAGGTAGCAATGGCATATGAATTTGGACCCCTTTCTATAGATGAGTTAGGGGTAAAACAATTATTTACAAACCGCCTTGGAGGGTTTAGCAAGGGGGCTTATTTGAGTTTCAATATGGGACTTGCAACTAGTGATAATAGTGATGACCTTGCTAGTAATTACAATAAGTTAAAGGATGAGCTTTGTTTGGGTGATTATTATTTTGTTAGAACAAAGCAAACCCATAGTAACAATATACAGATAGTTGATAAGACTTTTCTAGCTGCTGCTAACGGAAAAGAGATTTCTATTGATAATTGCGATGGTCTTATTACAGATGAAATAGGTGTTGTACTTGCAACTTATTATGCAGACTGTACACCTGCTTTTTTTCTTGATAAGAAGAAGAAGGTTGTTGGAGTTAATCATTCTGGCTGGAGAGGCACAAGGAATGAAATTTCTAAGGATATGATAGATATATTTATAAATGTATATGGTAGTAATCCTAAAGACATTATGGTATTTATCGGTCCAAATATTTCTAAGTGTTGCTATGAGGTTTCAGAAGATTTGTATCATGAGTTTAAAGATTTTCATGAGTATAAAGTAATAGAAGCTTCTAAGACGAAAAAAGGTAAGTATTATCTAGATATGAAAAAAGCAATTCAAGTTACAGTTCTCAAAACAGGTGTTTTGGAAGACAATATTTTTATTTCTGAGGAGTGTACAAGTTGTTTGGATCAGAAATTTTATTCATATAGAAGGGATAATAAGCATACTGGTAGGATGTCTGGTATGATGTGGCTAGAAAAATAGCTTGACTAGAACTAAAAAAAATTATAATATAGTAAACTGGATTGGTATAAGGGAGAGTATTTAATTAAGTATGAATATACTTAGAATAATCTCCCTTTTTTGGAGGTTGCTATGGCTAAACATATTATTGACAAGGTAATTGAAAAAAGCATAGGTGAAGAACTTGGAATCGAAAAAGGTGACAAGCTTGTTTCGCTAAACGGAAAAGAAATTGAAGATATTATAGATTATTTTTTTATGATAACTGACGAATATATTGAGCTTGAGATTGAAAAATCTGATGGTGAGATATGGATGTTTGAAATAGATAAGGATTTTGATGAAGACTTAGGACTTGAGTTTTATAATCCAATATTAGATAAAGCGAGATCTTGTAAAAACAAATGTATATTTTGTTTTATCGATCAGCTTCCTGAGAACATGAGGGAGACCCTTTATTTTAAAGATGATGATTCTAGATTATCCTTCTTACAGGGGAATTTTATTACCCTAACAAATCTTTCTCAAGATGATTTAGATAGGATAGTAAGATATAATATTAGTCCTATTAATGTATCAATTCATACTACTAATCCTGACTTAAGGGTTAAGATGCTAGGTAATAGATTTGCAGGAAATGTTCTTGAGGTTTTGACCCATCTTACGGATAATAGAATTATGATAAATGGACAGATAGTACTTTGTCCCAATGTAAATGACGGTGAGGAGCTCGAAAGAACGATTAGAGAGCTTTCAGGACTATATCCAAACATTCACTCTGTTGCGGCTGTTCCTATAGGAATAACTAAATTTAGACAAGGTTTGTTTGAAACTGGCACTTATGATAAAAAAAGTGCTAGGGAAGTAATAGCTATTGTTGAGAAGTGGCAAGAGAAACTTCTAAAAGAAATAGGCAGTAGATTTATTTATCTGTCAGATGAGTTTTATATAATAGCTGAATTGCCTTTCCCATCTGAAGAGGAATATGATGACTATATTCAAATAGAAAATGGGGTAGGGCTTATACCTAAACTACTTAGTGATGTTCAAAGTAGCTTGGAGTATTATGTCCCAATAGAAGGTTTAGAAGAGAAGACAATTAGTTTTGCAACGGGTACTTCTGCATATGAGTTCATTAAAAAAATTGGTGAAATGATTATGGAGAAAGAGCCGAGATTGAAAGTCAATGTATTTAAGATAAATAATGACTTTTTCGGTGAGACTATTACTGTATCAGGTTTGATTACAGGTAGAGATTTAATTAGTCAGCTTAAGGATAATGAACTTGGTGATACATTATATATTACTAAGGCTATGCTAAAGGCTGATGAAGATATTTTCCTTGATGACTATACTTTAGAACAGGTCATTGAGGCCCTAGAGGTAAATATTGTGCCTCTGGAATCAGAAGGAGAAGAATTTATTTTAGGAATATTAAATTCACAAGGAGGCAAAAATGAGTAAAGCAATAGTTGCTATAGTAGGAAGACCTAATGTTGGTAAATCAACATTTTTCAATTATATCGCTGGAAAGAGAATTTCCATTGTAGAGGATAAACCAGGGGTAACAAGGGATAGAATCTACTCTGACGCAGAGTGGCTTGGAAGAGAGTTTACTATGATAGATACAGGTGGTATTGAGCCAGATTCTGAAGATATCATATTATCTCAAATGAGAAATCAGGCTCAGATTGCAATAGATACTGCAGATGTTATAGTTTTCATGGTTGATGGATCTAATCCAATAACTACTGCAGATGAAGAAATCGGAATGATGTTAAGAAGAGCTAAGAAGGAAGTTATTCTTGTTGCTAATAAAATTGATAATATTAATTCATTACCTGATAACTATTATGATTTTTATAACTTAGGTTTGGGAGAGCCTTTCCCAATATCATCAAAGAATGCTCTTAACCTTGGTGATTTACTTGATATGATTATTTGGAAATTCCCTGAAACTGAAGCTGTAGAGGAAGAGGATGATAACATTAAGGTTGCCCTTATTGGTAAGCCTAATGTAGGTAAGAGTTCTCTTATTAATACAATTCTTGGGGAAGAAAGAGTAATTGTTAGTAATATTGCTGGTACAACAAGAGATGCTATTGATTCTCCAGTAGAAATCGATGGCCAAAAGTATGTATTTATTGATACAGCTGGTATAAGACGTAAAGGTAAAGTAAATGAAAATGTTGAGAAGTATTCAGTATTAAGATCTCTTACTGCTATAGATAGAAGTGACGTATGTGTTATTGTAATAGATGCAGTTCAAGGGGTTACTGAGCAGGACAAGAGGGTTGCTGGATATGCTCATGAAGCAGGAAAGGCTATTTTGATTGTTGTAAACAAGTGGGATCTTATTAAGAAGGATAGTCACACATATTCTGCTTATGAGAAGGATGTAAGGGCAGAGCTTGCATATTTACAATATGCACCTGTTTTATTTGTTTCAGCTTTAACTAAGCAAAGACTTGGTAATATCTTAGAACAGATTAAGTATGTTTCAAATAACAATTCATTAAGGGTTTCTACGGGATTACTTAATGACGTTTTAAATGAGGCAATTATGCTTAATCAACCACCTTCAGATAAGGGTAGAAGACTTAAAATATTCTATGGTACTCAAGTAGGTGTAAAGCCGCCAACATTCGTACTTTTTGTAAATGATGTAGAGCTTTCTCACTTCTCTTATATAAGATATTTAGAAAACAAGTTAAGAGACACTTTCAACTTTGAAGGTACACCAATAAGAATACATGTAAGAAACAAAAAGAAAAAAGATTTTATCAAATAATATACTGTTAATATCTTAAGGAAAATTGAAATAACAAGGATTGTTATGCTATAATCTATATGGAGCTTCGGTTCCATATAGATTTTTTTATTTTTATAAAGGATAAGGTGATTCAAATGAGAATTAGTTTTTTAGGTGCTGGTAGCTGGGGAACGGCTTTAGCATATGTACTTTCAGATAAAGATTATGAAATAAGAATGTGGACAAAGGAAGAGGATCATTATGATTCTTTAGTCAAGGAAAGGGAGAATGTAAAGTATCTTCCGGGAATAAAGTTAAATGACAAGATTGAGTTTTATAATGATATTGAAAAAGCTCTTGAAGGAACAGACATTGTTGTTTTAGCTGTACCGTCACAGGCTGTAAGATCAGTACTTGAACTAGCTAAGAAATATATTAAGGAAAACAAAATAATAGTAAATGTAGCTAAGGGAATAGAAAATGGTTCACACATGAGAATTTCTCAAGTTGTTGCGGATGTTTTACCTAAGAATAAATATGTAATTCTATCAGGTCCATCCCATGCTGAAGAAGTGTCTAATAATACGCCGACTACTATAGTATCTGCATCGGATGATTCTGAGGCTGCTGAACTTGTTCAAGATATTTTTATGACAGAAAGTCTTAGAATATATACTAATCCAGATGTTATAGGCGTAGAGGTTGGTGGATCTCTTAAAAATATCATAGCCTTAGGAGCAGGTATAAGTGATGGTATTGGATATGGTGACAATACTAAGGCTGCATTAATGACTAGGGGAATATCGGAAATGTCCCGTCTAGGTGAAGCTATGGGTGGAAAGCTTGATACATTTGGAGGACTTAGTGGAATCGGTGATCTAATAGTTACTTGTACAAGTATGCATTCAAGAAATAGACGTTGCGGGATTATGCTTGGAGAAGGTTTATCTCTTGATGAAGCAATTGAAAATATCGGAATGGTAGTTGAGGGAGCATATACTGTAAAAGCAGCTTATGAACTTTCTTTAGAGTATGATGTAGATATGCCAATAACCAGAGAAATATATAAGGTTTTATATGAAGGTGCTAACGCTAAGGAATCGGTACTTTCATTAATGAATAGAAGAAAAAAGGACGAATTTTAAGTTTGAAGAACAACAAGTAGCTATAAATGATGCAAATTTACCATAAATTTTTGTCCCGAATAAACTATTTTTGTAGTATAATTAATTAGTAGGCTAAATAATATTTAGACGTGAGGATAAGGGCATATGAATAATTTTATTAAATCCATATCTAGATTATATGTATCGAATGATATGTTATTTTTGATGATTACAATTATGGTAGTAATGTTTTTTGGATATATTTTTTGTGTATTAAAAGAGAGAGTTGACTTATTTAATCAAAGAATAGAGTTTAAAAGTGACTCGATTACACAGGATTATATTGATGATGTCGAGATGAAATCTTTTAAACTGGGTAGAAAAACTTTGCTAATCGGTGACGAAGTAAAAGTATATTTAAATAGCAAGGTCTTTATCAAGGGTGTTATTTTAGGTGCTAAAAAGTCACAGAATAAATTGTGTCTTATTACTGAAACTGATGAGTTATTAGAACTTAGTGTTTCAAATATTAGAAAACTTAAGATATTAAGTAAGTACGGAAGATTTATTTAATTCTTTTATATGGATTTAGAAATATTATAAGGCTACTGTAATGGTAGTCTTTTATTTTATACGTAGGTGGGTTGATTTATGAATAGGCTTTCACGGAGGAAAAGAAAAAAGCGATTTATTGGTATAATAGTGTTTTTAATAATGCTAATAATTGCATCAAGGATGATATATTCATATTTACTAAGGGATAACAGTACATATGTTGCTGAATACGGCGAAGTAGTATTAGAAAAAGAATACAATAGCTTTATTCTTCGTAATGAAACATTGGTTAGTTCAAGGTTAAGCGGACTTATCAAATATTTTGTAACTGAAGGTGAAAGGGTAAAAAAAGGTTTTAAGATTGCAGAAATTAGCGAAATAGACAATAGTAAGGCACAGGTATTATCAAAGATAGAAAATGATAATATACCTATTATTGACGAAAATGCCTTAGAAAGAGATATAGATTTTGTTAGAAGAAATCTTGTAGAAGCAATCAGAAGTGAAGATTATAGTTCGGTAAAAAAATTAAAAAAAGACCTTAATTTGAAGTTAGAGAAAAAAGGTAAGCTTGCTAAGGGTGAAAAACTTTATAAAGAGGGATATAATTTTAAAGAATCATTTGTTGAGGCTAATGGAAATAATAAGATGAATTTATATAGTGTGGCTTCAGGTATTGTATCCTTTAAGGTGGATGGCTATGAGAATACATTTACTATGGACAAACTTTATAATATCGATTATAATTCTGCACTGAAAGAAAACTATGAAAAGGTTAATCTTCTTAGGAGCAAGGTCAATGCCGGGGATTCTATATATAAAATAGTAGATAATTCTAAATGGTACTTGGTGTCCTTAATAGAAAAAAGTGAAATGGACTATTATAAGGTTGGACAAAATGTATCTATAAAACTTTCAGAAGAAGAATTTCAAGGTATTATAGAAGACGAGTTTGAACTTGATCAAGGAGCGGGAGTATTAATAAGAATTAATAAAGAAATAGGGGATTTTACTAGTAGTAGATTGGTTAAGCCTATTATTTCAAGAAAAAACTATAGAGGATTAAAGATAAAATTAGATTCCCTTGTAAAAAATGAAGGTAACCTAGGTGTATATGTTTTAGACATAGATAAAAAAGCCAGATTTGTTGAGGTTAATGTTATTGGTTATAATGAATCTGAAGCAATTGTACAAGAAAATTACTTCTATAGAAAAGTAGGAGAAGAAAATAAAATTGTTACTACAGTTAAATTGTATGATGAGGTAGTTGAAAATCCTACGGACTATAAGGTAGGAGATGTTGTGAAATAGATATAGAAAGTTGGATTGTTAATCTTAGATACAATTCATACTTGTTGTGGAGGTAGTTATGGAACATATAAGAGAAAATTTAGAAGATGTAAAAAGCAATATTAACAGTGTTTGTAGCAAAATAGGAAAAAATGCAGATGATGTTCTTCTTGTTGCCGTATCGAAAACTATAGACGAAGAAATTGTGAATAAGTCTATTGAGTACGGTGTTACTGATATTGGAGAAAACAAGGTTCAAGAGATAACAAGAAAGTTTGAGAATATAAAAGCAGGAGTGAAGTGGCATCTAATAGGACACTTACAAAGAAATAAGGTTAAGTACATTATTGATAAGGTATGTATGATTCATTCAGTAGATAGCTTTAGACTTGCTGAAGAGATTGATAAGAAAGCAAAAGATCATGATCTTGTTATGGATATTCTTATTCAGGTAAATGTTGCCATGGAGGAAAGTAAGTTTGGAATAGGTCTAGGGGATCTTGATGGTCTTCTTGAAGAGATATCTACACTTAAAAATGTAAGGGTTATGGGACTTATGACGATTGCGCCATTCGAACTTAATCCTGAAGATGTAAGAAAATATTTCAAAAAATTGAAAAATAAATTTGATTCCTTAAGTACTATGGAGTATGATAATATTAGGATGAAGTATCTTTCTATGGGGATGACAAATGATTACATGGTAGCCATTGAAGAAGGTGCCAACATAGTTAGGGTAGGTACTGGTATATATGGTGCCAGAAATTATAATAAATAAGATAATCGAATAACGATTTTTGGGAGGTTATTATGGCTGAAAAATTTATGGACAAAGTGAAATTTTTCATGGGTCTTGAAGATTATGATGAAGAAGAGGTTTATGAGGAAGAAGTAACTAGTGAAGTATCAGAAGATATTGCTTCAGCACCATTTATAAATAATCAAAAGAACAACAAAATTTTAAACATACATACCAGTTCACAAATTAAGCTGGTTGTAAATAAGCCTAAGGATTTTGATGAATCTGCTAAAATTGTTGACCAGTTAAAAAGTAGAAGACCTGTGGTTTTAAATCTAGAGGAGACAGAAGGTGAACTTGCAAGAAAAATATTTGATTTTTGCAGTGGAGCTCTTTATGCCCTTGATGGTCAAATTCAGAAGGTATCTAAAAACATTTTTGTATTAGCACCAAGCAATGTGGATATTGACAATGCGATTAAGGATGAGTTTAAAAGAACTGGGATTTATCCTTGGAGTAAATAGAAGACAAGAGGAAAGGTGATTTAATGCTGCTTATTAGAGCAACAATCGGTACTTTTATTAGAGTAATCAATTATCTTATATTAATAAGAGTTGTTATATCATGGGTAAATATGGGCGGTTCAAGATCTAATGCTTTTTTCGATTTCATATATCAAGTAACTGAGCCACTATTATCACCAGTTAGGGGAGCACTTCAAAGATTTGGTCTTGGGGGAACTCTTGATTTTTCACCAATTATTCTTATGTTATTACTTTCTATGGTGGCAAGTATGGTAGGAGCAGTAAGTGTATTTTAAAAGGGAAGAGGTACTTAAGTTTTATAAGGTAGCTGAGAATGATCGCTATGATGTTATAAAACTAATTGATAAGATTGAAAAGGCCTCTAGAGATTACACTGTAGAGAGTACAGGATTTGTAAATCCTTTATTGAAGAAGATATGTGTTGAATTATTAAAGTCCAGGGATTTAAACCTGGACTATTTAATTTGTGGAGGTTATGATGAGGCGGAGTACTGCGAAATAATCATCTACCCAGATTACATTCCAAAGGAAAGTATAGATAAGAGCATATCGATTTTAGCAATAAAGTTAAATAAATTTATTGCTAACATAAGCCATAGGGACGTTTTAGGAAGTCTTATGGGACTAGGAATAAAAAGAGATCAAATTGGTGATATTAAGATATATGAGGATGAAATTCTAGTAATTTGTACCAGGGACATTGAGGAATTTTTGCTCATGAACTTTAATAAAATAGGTAACAAGAAGATTAAATGTGAAAAAGGTATTTGGGATAGATTATCAGATGGTAATAATGGGGATGGAAAGAGTAAAAATATAACTGTTAGCAGTTTGAGATTAGATAGTATCATCTCAAATGGATTTAATACATCTAGAAAAATCGCTGCTGAGTTAATCAAAAAAGAAAGAGTTAAGCACAATTTTATAGTATCCTCAAGTCCAAATGTTGTTATTGATGAGAATGATATAATCTCTGTTAGGGGTTATGGTAGAATAAAAGTAGTTAAAATTAATGGAAAAACAAGAAAAGACAGAATATCTATTACTATAAGTATTTTTTCTTAAGGAGGATATGGATATGATTACGCCTTTAGAAATTCAAAAAAAAGAATTTGGAAAAAGTCTAAGAGGATACAATGAAGACGAGGTAGATCAGTTTCTAGATAGTCTGTGTGACACGGTAGAGACTCTTACAAATGAAAATCATGATCTCAAGGATAAATTAGAAATGCTTCAGGGACAGCTAGAAAAATATGCAGCTATGGAAAAGACACTGAATGAAACACTAATTATAGCTCAGAGAACAGCTGATGATGTTAATAAGACAGCTGAATTAAATTCTAGGAATATAATTAAAGAAGCTAAGCTGGAAGCAGAAAGAATAGTTGCTGAAGCTAATAAAAAAGTTGAATCCATTCAAAATGAAATGGAGATTGCCAGAAGAGAACTCAAGGCATTCAAGGCAAGATTTAAGGCAATGTTAAATACACAACTTGGATTAATTGATGATTCAGATGTTGACTATTAAATAGTAATAATGTATAATTGCTAATAATTGAAGAAAAAATGTAATGATTGGGACAGTAGTGTTATGTATCATAATAGAGAGCCAGTGGTTGGTGTAAACTGGTATGATATGTTTTGTGAAGATCACCCATGAACAAATAATCTGAAAACTGAGTAAGATTATTCGGTCTAATACCGTTAAAATTATTTAAGAGATAGCTTATGCTATAATCTGGGTGGTACCGCGGAGAAATTTCGTCCCTAAGTTTTTTGACTTAGGGACTTTTTTATTTTTAAGATTTTATTATTATTAATAAAACAGGAAGGGTGAAAGTTTTGAAACATTATAATCAACTTTCAAATGGAAAGCCATTTGAAAACGACAAGGTGGTAAGAGATCATTGGGATGAAATAGATCTTTTACAAAGAAGTATTGATACTAGAGAAGGAAAGGAGTCATTCGTATTTTACGATGGACCTCCAACTGCAAATGGTAAGCCTGGTATTCACCACGTAATTGCCAGAGCACTAAAAGATGCTATTTGTAGATATAAGACTATGGATGGTTACCTAGTTAGAAGAAAAGCCGGCTGGGATACTCATGGACTTCCTGTTGAAATAGAAGTTGAAAAGAAACTTAGTCTTAATAACAAACAAGAAATTGAGAACTATGGAATTGAGAAATTTAATAAGCAGTGTAAAGAGTCTGTATTCGAGTATGAGGGAGTATGGCAGGATCAAACTAAGAGAATGGCATATCTTATCGACTTAGAGAATCCATACATTACACTTGATAATAACTATATAGAGTCTGTATGGTGGATTCTTGATAAATTCTACAAGGAAGGTATGATCTATGATGGTCACAAGATTCTTCCTTACTGTACAAGATGTGGTACTGGTTTAGCTTCACACGAAGTTGCTCAGGGTTACCAAGAAATCAAGTCATTAACTGCCATCTGTAAGTTCAAGAGAAAAGACAGAGATGAGTACTTCCTAGCTTGGACAACTACTCCTTGGACTCTTGCTTCAAACGTTGCTCTTACAGTAAATCCTGAAGAAACTTATGTTAGAGCTAAGGCTGATGGAGAAATCTACTATGTAGAGAAAACTCTAGCTCCTAAGGTTTTAGGTGAAGAGTATGAAGTTCTTGAAGAAATGAAAGGTAGAGATCTTGAGTACATTGAGTACGAGCAATTAATGCCTTTTGTACAAACTGATAAAAAAGCGTTCTTCGTTACTTGTGCTGATTATGTAACTACTGATGATGGTACTGGTATCGTTCATACTGCTCCTGCATTTGGTGAGGATGACTACAATACTGGTAGAAGATATGATTTACCTGTAGTTAAGCCAGTAGGTGAAGATGGTAAATATACAGCTACTCCTTGGGAAGGTAGATTCGTTATGGATTGTGACCTTGATATCATCAAGTGGTTAGCTGCTGAAGGTAAATTATTCAAGAAGGAAAAAATGGAGCATAACTATCCACACTGTTGGAGATGTAAGACTCCGCTACTATACTATGCTAAGCCAAGCTGGTATATCGAAATGACTAAATTAAAAGATCAGCTTATTGAGAATAACAACTCTGTAAACTGGTTCCCAGGATATGTTGGAGAGAAGAGATTTGGTAACTGGCTTGAGAATCTTAATGATTGGGCTATTTCAAGATCAAGATACTGGGGAACTCCACTTAATATCTGGAGATGTGAGTGCGGACATGATACTTCGGTAGGATCTAGAAAAGAGCTTGCTGAAAAAGCTATAGAAGATATAGATGAGAATGTAGAATTACACAGACCATATGTTGATGATATTCATCTTAAATGTGAGAAGTGTGGCGGTTCAATGACAAGAGTTACTGATGTTATTGACTGTTGGTTTGATAGTGGGGCTATGCCTTTTGCGCAGCAGCACTACCCATTTGAGAATAAAGAAGTATTTGAAGAGCAGTTCCCAGCAGATTTCATTTGTGAGGGTATTGATCAGACAAGAGGTTGGTTCTATTCATTACTAGCAATTTCTACATTTGTAATGGGTAAGGCACCTTATAAGAATGTACTAGTTAACGACCTTATCCTTGATAAGGAAGGAAAGAAGATGTCTAAGTCAAAGGGTAACACTGTTGATGCCTTTGAATTATTCGATAAGTATGGTGCGGATATCGTAAGATGGTACCTATACTATGTATCACCAGCTTGGACTCCAACTAAGTTTGATGAAGAGGGTGTTAAGGAAGTTAACTCTAAGTTCTTTAGTACTATTAAGAACGTATACAACTTCTTTAGTTTATATGCTAATACTGACAGTATTAATGCTTCAGAATTCTTTGTTGAGTACAAGGATAGCCCTGAACTTGACAAGTGGATGCTTTCTAAATTAAACAACCTTGTTAAGGGTGTTAGGGAAGATATGGATGTATTTGATACAACTAAGGCAGTTAGAAAGATTCAGGATTTTGTAAATGAAGATTTATCAAACTGGTACATCAGAAGGTCTAGAAGAAGATTCTGGGAAACTGAATTATCAGAGGATAAGAAATCAGTTTATAATACTACTCTTGAAGTACTTATCACAGTTTGTAAACTTTCAGCTCCTTTTGCTCCATACATTACTGAGGAAATTTACAGAAATCTTACAAATGATGAGTCTGTACATTTAGCAGAGTTCCCAGTGTGTAATGAAGAACTTATCAGACCAGAAGTTGAAGAGAGAATGGACCTTGTTAGAGATTTAGTTGGTCTTGGTAGATCTTCAAGAGAAGCTGTTAAGATTAAGGTTAGACAACCAATCAGAAGAGTTCATATAGATGGAAAATATGAGGACATCATGTCTGATCTTTCTCCACTAGTAATGGAAGAGCTTAATGTTAAGGAAGTTGTATTTGAGAAAGACCTTTCTAAATACATGGACTTCAGCCTTAAGCCAAACTTCAAAGTTGCTGGACCAGTATTAGGTAAGAAGATGGGATTATTCTCTAAGGCACTTGCTGGAGTAGAAGCAGCAAGCGTTGTTCCAAAACTAGAAGCTGGAGAAGAAATTGTTGTAGATCTTGGAGGAGAGGACTTTACAGTAAATAAGGACCTTGTTCAAGTAACAATCAATGCTAAAGAAGGTTTCACAGTTACTATGGAAAACAACCTATTTATTATTCTTGATACAAACCTTGACGAAGAACTTATCAATGAAGGATTCGCTAGAGAGTTTATCTCAAGAGTACAGCAAATGAGAAAGTCACAAGACTTCGAAATGATGGACAGAATAGCTATCCAGTATTCATGTGGAGAAGAATTCTGTAAGGCACTTGAAGTACACAATGACTACGTTATGACAGAAGTTCTTGCTGATAGTCTTGAAATGGTAGAGGGATTAGAAGCAGAGACATTCAAGCTTAACGATCATGAAGTTACTATCAAAGTTGAGAAGAAGTAAATATTGATTTTTGATATGACCACCCAGTCTTTTTAGGCTGGGTGGTTTTTTCATCCATTTGGGATGAAAGGTGGTTGGCTGTTGGGTGGTTGGGGGAAGAGGAGAATCACACATTACTTCGTATGTGTTAGGGGAAACAGTTTGCTATGCAAATCCTAGGGTAAGGGGAAGAAATTCATGACCCGGGATAAAGTCTGGCCTGTCAGGTGAAACTTTCATGCATATGGCCTGATTTGTCCTTTGAGGACGGTTTTAAATATTTAATTTTTGAATATATCTTATAGGTAAAACTAATTTGTAGATTGGTCATTTCTAACTGGAGAAAATCAGTTGAGTAAGGGTCTTTAAATATACCTCTTTCCCCCAAACCACCTAAGAGCCAACCACCATTTTCCTCCAGAGGAAAATAAACCACCCAACAAGCACAAAATGAAATTAACTTGCGAAAGCGGTGGATATTTGGTATTTTATTAATAGTTCAATAAAAATAAAAGTTCAATGTAAATATTAGGAGGAAACTATGACTAGAATAGGAATTATTGGCGCAATGTCAGAGGAAGTAGAAATTATTAAATCTAGAATGGATGAAATAAATACTGTAGAAATTGCAAATATGAAAATATACACTGGTGATATAAATAATAAGTCTATTGTATTAGCTTTATGTGGAATTGGTAAGGTAAATGCAGCTGTTTGTACTCAAATCTTAGTTAGCGAGTTTAAGGTTACTCATGTTATTAATTCAGGTGTAGCAGGTGGAATTGCTGACCAGTTAAATATTGCAGATATGGTTGTTTCAACTGATGTAATTGAGCATGATTTTGATGCTACAAGTTTTGGTTATGAAAAGGGTGTTATTCCAAGAATGGAAAAATCAACTTTTGAAGCTGATAAGGAATTAATTGATGTGGCTATGGAAGTAGCTAAGGACTTTGATCAGTTTTCTACTTACAAGGGTAGAGTTGTAAGTGGTGACGTTTTTGTTGCAAGTAAGGAAATGAAGGAAGACCTTCAAAATACATTCTCAGCTTCTTGTGCTGAAATGGAAGGTGCTGCTATAGGCCATACAGCTTACTTAAATAACATACCATTCCTTATTTTAAGATCAATATCTGATAAGGCTGATGGTACAGCCCATGATAATTTCAATGAGTTTGTTCAAAAAGCTGCTGAACACTCAAGTGAATTTGTTATGTCTATTATTGAGAGAATATAATGAGTGATAACAATTTAGAGGTTTTTGAGTTTCTTATAGATGAAGAGTTCAATGGAAAAAGGGTAGATGGATATTTGCCTAAAAAGATTGATGATCTATCAAGGGGTTATATCCAAACTCTTATTGAAGAAGGTAATCTTACTATCAATGGTAAAGTTGTTAAATCAAAAAAACATAAGCTTGGGATGGGGGATTCTGTTAAGTTAACTGTTCCTGAAGCTAAAGTTTTAGAAGTGATTCCTGAAAATATTCCTATTGATATTGTTTATGAAGATGAGGATGTTTTGATAGTCAACAAAGGGCAAGGGATGGTAGTTCATCCTGCTCCGGGTAACTATACGGGAACCCTTGTGAATGCAATAATGTTCCATACTAAGGATTTGTCTTCTATGAATGGTGTTATAAGACCTGGTATAGTCCATAGAATAGATAAGGATACATCAGGCATACTTATGATTGCCAAAAATAATAAATCTCATAATTCTTTAGCTGAGCAGCTTAAGGATCATAGTATTACTAGAAAGTATTATGCCCTTGTAATGGGAAATGTAAAAGAGGATAGTGGAACAATCGATAGACCTATTGGGCGTAACCCTAAAGACCGACTAAAGATGGCTGTCGTAGAGAAAAATTCCAAAAGAGCTGTAACTCACTACAGGGTAGTGGAAAGATTTCACGGGTATACATTAGTAGAATGTCAACTTGAGACAGGTAGAACTCATCAAATAAGAGTCCATATGAAATACTTAGGTCACCCACTAGTTGGAGATCCCTTATATGGAAATAAGAACTGTAAGATAAAGCATAAGGGTCAATTATTACATGCTAAGGTTTTAGGATTTATTCATCCTTCTACGGGAGAGTATGTAGAATTTGATAGTGAACTTCCGGGGTATTATCAGAAAATATTAGATAATCTTAGGAAAGCATCCCTTGGGTAGAATTCTTTTAAGATTAGTTAAATTAGAAATTTTAGCAGAAAAGGGGAATCACACAGTACTCTGTATGTGTTAGGTGAATCAGTTTTATAAATAAAACTTAGGTGAAAAGGAAGAACAAAAGACCAAAATAAACATGTATTTATGATGTTCTTTGTACTTCCTTTTCACCTAGTTTTTTAATTTGAAAAAACGATTCACCCAGCACTAACGAAGTAAAGTGTGATTCCCCTTTTCCGCGGTTATTCTTATTTTATATACTTGTTTAATTCTTTCTCATCCGGTGTAACATAAACCGTATTGTAAAAATCATAGATTACCATTCCAGGTTTTGATCCGTTTGGTTTCTTTACATTCTTAACAATAGTATAGTCAATTGGTACATTTTCTGATTGTCTTGCTTTTGAATGATATGCAGCAATTTTTGCTGCTAGTATAATAGTATCTTCATTAGGCTCTTCCCCAGCAGTTCTTATAATTACATGGGAGCCAGGTATGATTTTGGTATGAAGCCAAATATCTTTTTTGGATGCAAACTTTGTAGTTAGATAATCATTTTCTACATTGTTTCTACCAACAAGAATCTCATAACCTTCCTCAGATAGATATGTTCGAGGATTGATTTTTTTATTTTTTATTTTTCTTTTACGTGATTTTCTTTTTACATAGCCTTCTTCAGCTAATTCTTCTCTTATTAAGTCTAAATTTTCTTGGTCTGTGGAATTTTCAATAAGTGTATAAACATTCTCAAGATACTCTATTTCTTTTTCTGTATCACTAATTTGATCTACGAGAAGGGTACTTGCTGTCTTAAGTTTGTTGTATTTTTTGAAATACTTTTGAGCATTTTCTGAAGGACTTAATCTTATATCAAGTTTTATTTTGATAAGTTTATTGTCTTCATAATAGTTTTCAAGCTCAACTTCATTCATACCCTTTTCAATTCTATATATATTTCCGATGATTAGATCACCTTTAATTTTAAACTTGTCCATTTTTTCTGTGTCTAGAAGTTCATTTTGCAACTTAGAAAGTTTTTTAATATCCCTGTCAAGGCGTACTTTTATAGATTTTCTTAAATTAGTTGATTTCTCCATGATTCTTCTGTAGTTATCACTTTTTGCATAGTAGTCTTCAATCAAATCTGCGAATGAGTCATATTCTTCATAATCAAAAGTATCAGTAGGATAATAGTTTTCTAAGTTCATAAAGTAAAAATCCTTTGGAGTTTTACCTTCAAAAATCATAACTGGATTCTTATAAGGATTAGAGATGTCTGTCATCTTTTTAGCAAATAAGAAAAGATTTTCAATCTCATCATCTTTTAGGTTGATTACTTTGCTACTTTCATTTATTAGTGACCTTCTGCAAATTTCCCTAGAAAGTATAGGGGATATTCCCTGGAAAACAGAGTAAATAGCTTTGAATACTTCCAAGTGTTCTTTTTCCTCAAGTAAGCTTTTGAATTCTAGAAAATCTTTGACATTTTCTATTTGTTTTTTTAATCCTGGAGGGAATTTGTATTCTAATCCAGGAAGTATTTGACGAACGCTACTTAAGTATTCAGGTATTCTCTTTGCTGAATCAATAATTTTGCCATCTTGATCAACAAGAATTATATTAGAGTGTTTTCCCATTATTTCTATTATAAGTGTTTTTTCTGATTCATCCCCAAGCTCATCCTTGGATGTAACTTTGATATTAATTATTCTTTCATCCATGTGCTGGCTAACTGAAAGAATTCTTCCACCGATAAGGTTCTTCCTAAGTAACATGCAGAACATTGGTGGGCTTAAAGGATTATCTTTTTTCTCCTTTAAAAAGCATATTCTTGGGAAACTAGAACTAGCCGATACCCTTAGGACTTTATTGCCTGATTTTGATTTTGTAAAAATAGTAATTTCATCATTCTCAGGTTGATGAATTTTATCAATTCTACTATCTGTTAGTGTCTCATTTAATTCTGAAACTAAGTGTTTTATAAAAATACCATCAAATGGCATGTGAATCACCTTCTTTGTTTTAATTACTTAATTCTAACATTTTAAAAGTATAACATAAAATATTGTAATAAAAAAGGTTTCCTATTTCAGTAAAAGTCATAATGTGATAATATAATTAGAAAGATAAAATCTAGATAATATGAGTTAGCCTGGAGGTTTGATATGATAAATTTTACTAAAATGCAGGGAGCGGGGAATGACTTTATTCTCCTTACTGAGAATGAAGCAAAAAAAGTAGAAAACTTAGAATCATTTATTATCTCGATCTGTGATAGACACTTCGGGATTGGGAGTGATGGGGTTATGATAGTAAGAGAATCTAAAGACTGTGATGTTTTTATGAGCTATTATAACAGTGATGGGTCTATGGGAGAAATGTGCGGAAATGGTCTTAGATGTTTTTCCAAGTATGTTTACGTTAAAGGAATAGTAGATAAGAAAAAATTTAACGTAGAAACATTAAACGGTGTAAAAGTAGTAGAAATAGTAGAAAATGATGAGGGTAAAATACGTGGTGTGAAGGTCGATATGGGCAAGTTTATTATGGAGCCGAAACTTATACCTGTAATGAGTGAAGAGCCTGTAATTAATAAAAAGTTGTCAATTTTAGGCAAGGACTTTGAAATTAATCAAGTTCTTATGGGTGTACCCCATACTGTTATATTTGTTGATGAGTTAAAATCAGAATATGTTAAGGAATATGGTAAGCTGATTGAAAATAATAGTTTGTTTCCAAATAAGACGAATGTAAACTTTGTTAAGATAGTAGATGATAAAACTATAGAAGTTGATACCTGGGAAAGGGGTGCAGGTCATACCTTGGCTTGTGGAACTGGGGCATGTTCCAGTGCATATTTTGCTAATTTCCATGGTTTTACTGGTAAAACGGTAGATGTGAAGGTCTTAGGTGGCAAGCTTAAAATAGAACTTGTGGATGATATGTGTTTCATGGAAGGTGAAGCAAAAATGATATGTGATGGACAGTATTACTATTAAATAGTGAAGTGAAGCACTCTAGGCTTTATTTTTTTCTGAAATAATGATATAATTATTTGTCTTGGTATATAAAATATGATGAGGGGAGGTCAGTTGCAGGAGTAGTCTTAATGACAAGGGATCCTGTAACAATACTTCATGGTTTACAGTATGACAGGCTTCGGAAGAGGAGAAGCTGAAAATGAATATATAAAATTTACAGTAGAAATTAAATCAGTCAATCATAGATATAGTGACATAATAGTTAAGGGTGGCAAGAGAGCTTTGGTATTTGAAGAAAATATCAAAAAAATTGTAAAAGAACATATCACTAGGGGTCGTGTAGAGATATATATTAATTATGAAAAGAAGGAAATGAGTGATTATAAAATAGTTCCTGACTTTCAATTAATGGATAACTATCATGGTGTGCTTAAGGAAATTATTGCAAGATATGGACTTAGGGATGATATTTCTGTTGGTCTAGTATCTAAGTTTCCAGATGCTATAAAGCTTGAAGCTAATGAAGCTGACGAAGAATTAATCTGGAATTGTTTAGAAAATGCTTGTACATCAGCTATTGAAAAACTTGTGGGTATGAGATTAGTTGAAGGTGAGAAGTTAGTTAAAGATGTTGTTATGAGAAAAGGTTTAATTGAAGAAAGCCTTGATTCAATTGAGAAAATTTCACCTGAAATAGTAGAAACTCATAAGAATAAAATGATAGAAAGAATTAGGGAACTACTTGATAGCGATGTAGAGATTGATGAGTCAAGAATCAATCAAGAAATTGCTGTATATGCTGATAAGACTAATATTACTGAAGAAATTGTAAGGCTTAAAAGTCATTTTGAGCAGTTAATCACAATACTAGGTAGTGGTGGCTCTATAGGTAGAAAATTGGATTTCTTACTTCAGGAAATGAACAGGGAAGTCAATACTATAGGATCAAAGTCTCCTGATATTGATATTTCAAACTATGTAATATCAATGAAGAGTGAGCTGGAGAAAATTAGGGAACAAATTCAAAATATAGAGTAAATAGTATTGAAGGAGATGTGTTTTCACAAATGAAGAAAAAAGGTGCATTGATTGTTGTGTCCGGACCTTCTGGGGTAGGAAAAGGAACTATATGTAAAGAGCTTTTAAAAGATTATGACAATGTAGAAATTTCAGTTTCTGCTACAACTAGAAGTCCAAGGGATGGAGAAGTCCATGGTGTTAATTATTTTTTCACTAAAAAAGAAGACTTTGAAAAATCTATAGAAAATGATGATTTTCTAGAATATGCAAAAGTTTATGAAAACTATTACGGGACTCCAAAAGAATTCGTTTTAAATAAAATAAACGAAGGAAAGAATGTACTTCTTGAAATTGATATTCAAGGGGCACTTCAGGTAAAAGAGAAATATCCTGAAGGGGTTTTCGTATTTATTCTACCACCAAGTCTTAAAGAACTTAAAGATAGAATAGTAAAAAGGGGAAGTGAAACGGAAGAATCACTTAAATTAAGATTTAGCAAGGCGTATGAAGAGATTTGTCTAATGAAGGAATATGACTATTATATTATGAATGACGAAGTTGAAAACGCCGTGGAAAGATTAGAATCAATAATTGATTCCCAATCTCAAAAGATTGATGGGAATTTAGAATATTTACTAAACCTATATAAGGAGGAAATTTAATGTTAAAACCTGCGATTAATGAACTAATAGATAAGACTGGAAGTAGATATGCACTAGTTATTGCTGCTTCAAAGAGAGCTAGAGATATTTTGGAAGGTATAGATGCTGAGCAGTATGGTGATTCATCTAAGCCTTTATCAATGGCTGTTCAGGAAATTTATGACGACAAGATTGAAATCTGTAAGGCTTCAGAGGTTCCGGAAAGAGTTGTAGAGCCTGTTGTTGAAGAGGAAGAAGAAGAGACTGTATAGTCTGTAAAGGAGAATCGATATGCTTAAGGGTAAGAACATTGTAATTGGTGTTAACGGTGGTATTGCAGTATACAAAGTTGTTGACGTAGTAAGTAAACTTAGAAAACTTGGTGCCAATATTGATGTAATTATGTCAAAAGCTGCTCAAGAATTTGTTACACCCCTAACTTTTCAAACTTTATCCGGTAATTTTGTAGTTACTGATATGTTTGAAGAGCCTAAATCTTGGGATGTAAAGCACATTTCTTTAGCTGATAAGGCGGATCTATTTCTTCTTGCACCAGCTACAGCAAATATAATGGCTAAGATGGCCCATGGTATAGCAGATGATATGATATCTACTACTATTATGGCCACAAGGGGGCATATCCTAATCGCTCCAGCCATGAATGTAAATATGTATGAACATCCTGTTACTCAGGAAAATGTTGAGAAACTGAAGAGTTTCGGATGTGAATTTGTTGATCCTGTAGAAGGTAGACTTGCTTGTAATTATGTTGGTAAGGGTAAACTTGCATCTCCTGATGCAATAGTTGATGCCGTAATCGACTATTTTAAGAAAGAGAAGGATTTGGAGGGTAAGAAAGTTCTTGTAACTGCTGGCCCTACAAGGGAAGCTATTGATCCTGTTAGATATCTTTCGAATAAGTCTACTGGAAAGATGGGTTATGAGATTTGTAAAATGGCTAGGGATAGAGGGGCACATGTAACTCTAGTTTCTGGACCAACCCATTTAGATAAGCCAGATGGTGTTGATTATGTGGGTGTAGATACAGCACAGGAAATGTATGATGAAGTAATGAAAAAATCTGAAGATGCTGATATAATAATCAAAGCTGCTGCAGTTTCTGATTATAGACCTGAGTCTGTTTTTGATAGAAAAATGAAGAAATCTGAAGATGATTTAAGTATAAAGTTGGTTAGAAATAAGGATATTCTTAAGAATTTAGGAATGAACAAGAAACATCAGATACTTGTTGGATTTGCTGCTGAAACTAATAATGTATTAGAGTATGCAAAAGAGAAAATTACTACTAAAAATTTGGATTTTATTGTTGCTAATGATATAACTGATAAAAATGCAGGATTTAGTGGTGATACAAATGTTGTTACAATAATCGATAAAGACTTCAATTGTGAGAGCTATGGAATGATGAGCAAGTATGAAGTTGCTGGTAAGATTTTTGACAAGATTGCAAAGTTGATTTAGGAAAAGACAAAATCTCTAGAAGTATTTATTTATATTGCTTTTAGAGATTTTTACGTTAAGATATATTAGGCTATTTGTTAGAGACTGATTTTTTATTGGTCTTATATTTTGGAGGTATATATGTTTGCTTTAGTTTTGTTATCTAATAGCTCTAGGGAGCTGGACAGAATATTTACATATAAAGTTCCAGAAAATCTATTAGAAACTGTAAAGGTTGGTTCTAGGGTAATTGTTCCTTTTGGAATGGGTAACAACAGAATTGATGGTTATGTTGTTGCTTTAAAGGAAAGTATAGATGGCAACTTTAGAACTAAGAACATATATCAGCTTCTAGATGATGAAGTAAATCTAAGTACAGAGCAACTGGAAATGATAAAATATCTGAAAAGAACTTATTTATGTACTTATTATGAAGCTCTCCAGGTTGTGATACCTCCTGGTACAAAGCTAAAAAAAGAACTATATTATGTCCCAGCTAAAAAGAAAATTGTTAAAATATTAAAGTTGAATGAGGCTGAAGTAGTTGAGTATGTAAATAAGAAGAAATACGTATCTGAAAAAGAAATATTAGAACATTTGAGTAATGTTGATTCAAAAGTACTGAAGAAGATGGTTAAAAACAAATGGATAACAGAAGTACCAAGGTTTATTAGGGATGCAAATCAGTTGTTTAGACTTGTTGCGAGACGTAATTTTGAACATGATGAAATGGAAAAAATTTTGGGAAAAATTCCTGCATCATATAAGTCACAAAGAAAAGTTCTTGAATTTTTCCTAGAAAACCATAGTGAGGAAGTAAGTACTTTATCTCAAAAGTTAGGGGTTTCTAGGGGAGTTTTCGACAGACTAAAAGAGTTAGGTATAATCGAAGTTGAAAGAGAGAGTAAGTTTAGGTATCCCTATGAAATATCAGAAAAAAATCCTGCTGAACTTGAATTGACAAAGTCCCAGAAATCTATAGTAGACGATATTATGGAAAGATGGGAGATTGGTGATTACCAGTCACTTATTAAAGGAATTACTGGTAGTGGAAAGACATATATATATTTAGAGTTAATGAAGAGATTTCTTATTCTCGAAAAACAGAGTATTATTTTGGTTCCGGAAATTGCATTAACCTCTCAACTGGTTAAGAAAGTAATGGAGTACTTTGGAGATCAAGTAGCTGTACTACATTCAAAGCTATCTATAGGGGAGAGGTATGATCAGTTTAGAGGAATTATGACAGGGAAGTATAAAATAATCATAGGTGCAAGATCAGGCATTTTTGCTCCTGTAAGCAAGTTGGGTTTGATTGTAATTGATGAGGAGCATGAAAGTTCTTATAAGTCTGATTCCAATCCTAAATATCTAACCCATGACCTAGCTAGATATTTAAGTAAATATCATAAGGGTGCTTTAGTTTTAGGTAGTGCTACCCCTTCTGTTGAAAGTTATTATGAAAATATTGAAGGTGATGGTAAGTTATATAAGTTGACGGAAAGATTTAATAATCTTGAATTACCAGAAACAAAAATAATTGATATGAGGAAAGAACTTAATTCTGGTAATGATGGCGTTTTCAGCCGTGATTTACTTAAAGCAATGAAAGATAATCTTTCAAAAAAAGAGCAGACAATTATTTTTATCAACAGAAAAGGATATGCTAATTTTGTGTCATGTAAGGAATGTGGTTCAGTAATTAAATGTCCAAAATGTGATATAGCCTTGGTTTATCATGATTACAATAATACAGGGACTTGTAATTATTGTGACTATAGAATTCATATACCTGAAATATGTCCTACATGTGAGTCTGATAATATGAGCTTTGTTGGTCTAGGTACTGAAAGGGTAATGAATGAGCTTAAGAGACTTTTCCCGGAAGCTAGACTTGAGAGAATGGATTCTGTAACTACTTCTAAGAAGAACTCAGTAGACGAAATAGTTAGTAAAATGGAAAACAATGAGATTGACATTCTTGTTGGAACTAAAATGGTAGCTAAAGGATTTAATTTTGAAAATGTTACTTTGGTAGGTGTAGTTGCAGCAGACATGATGCTTAACTTTCCAGACTATAAATCCTCTGAGAGTACTTTTCAATTAATTACACAGGTTGCTGGAAGAGCAGGTAGATTTGGTAAAAAAGGAATGTGTATTTTACAAACTTACGAACCGGATGATTATGCAATTGTTACTTCTAAAAATCATGATTATGAAACTTTTTATAAGTATGAAATATCCATGAGAAGAACCTTTGGATATCCACCATTTAAATATATTGCTAATATTTTAGTGATTTCTGAAAATGATAATGGAGCTAGAAATGGTATTAGCAGAATATATAATGGTCTTAAAAAAGTAGTTGATTCACAAAATTTTGTTGAATCTATTGAACTTTATCAACCAACACCTGCTAGTATAGAAAAAATCAACAATAAATATAGATGGCAAGTAATATTAAAATATTCAAAACTTGACCAAAAGAAAATTAGAGATATAATTAAATATGTATGTATAAGTAATAGGGATAAATTGATTGATGACAAGAAGGCTTATTTAAGCCTAGATTTAAACTCGATAAGCTTTTTATAAATAAGGAGGAAACAATATGGCTATTAGAAATATTAGAACTGATGGAGATGAGGTACTAAGAAAAGTATCTAAAGAAGTTCCTGAGGTGAATGATAAGATAAGACAATTAATTAGTGATATGATCGAAACTATGCATGATGCTGATGGTGTTGGTTTAGCTGCACCTCAAATCGGTATATTAAAGAGAATAATTGTTTTAGATATGTACGATGATGAGGGTCCTTTTGCAATCATCAATCCAGAAATGGTTTACCAAGATGGTGAGCAAATTGAAGAAGAGGGTTGTTTAAGTATACCAGGATATAATGGTATGGTTGAGAGACCTATGAATGTTGCTGTTAAGGGACTAAATGAAAATGGTGAAGAAATAATGGTTGAAGGTACAGAACTCTTAGCTAGAGCACTTTGTCATGAAATTGACCACTTAAATGGTGTGTTATTTAAAGATAAAGTAATTAATGAATAAGTAGGTGATTGTTTGAATATAGTATTTATGGGCACCCCAGAAATTGCAGTAAAATCTTTTGAAATGTTAATAGAAAAATACAATGTTGTAGGATGTTATACTCAACCTGACAGACCAAAGGGAAGAGGTAAGAAATTAGCCATGTCCCCTGTTAAGGAAGTTGCTTTAAAGCATGATATTCCTGTATATCAACCAAAAAGGGTAAAAAATGCAGAAGAAGTTGAAATCCTTAAGAGTTTAAATCCTGATTTGATTGTGGTTATAGCATATGGACAAATTTTATCTAAGGAAGTTTTAGATGTTCCAAGACTTGGATGTGTAAATGTTCATACATCTTTATTACCGAAATATCGTGGAGCAGCTCCTATAAACTGGGCAGTTGTAAATGGTGAGACTCTATCTGGTGTTACAACTATGTATATGGATGAAGGTCTTGATACGGGAGACATTATATATAAATCAACTGTAGAAATTACTCCTACAATGACTGCAGGAGAGTTACATGATGCTTTAATGGATATGAGTCCAGCATTACTGGAAAAGACTGTTGATGCAATTAAAGATGGCCTTGCTCCAAGGGAGAAGCAGGATGATTCACAAAGTTCTTATGCTCCAAAAATGGATAAGGAAATTTCAAAGATAGATTGGAATAAATCCGGAATTGAAATATGTAATATGGTAAGGGGCTTCAACCCTTGGCCAGTTGCACACACAAGTTTTGAAGATTCTACACTAAAAATTTTCCTTACGGAGTATAGGGATAGTGGAAGAGAAGGAGAACTTGGAGAAATTGTTGAAGTATCTAAAGACAGTTTTACTGTTAAAGCTGGTAAAGGTTATGTTGTAGTAAAAGAAGTCCAGTTTCCTAATAAAAAGAGAATGGATGTTAAAAGTTATCTGTTAGGCCATGAAATAAAAGCAGGTACTATTCTTAAGTAGTTTAACAAATTGTATAAATCAGTTTTCACTTTCTTTTAAGTGTATTCACATTTTGTTAATAAAGTGATGGTAGTATTACTATAATAATATGAATAGAGATGTAGGAGTGATATTATGTTTTTTACGCCTTATGGATTTACTGGATTACAATATATTATACCAGCTATGATTTTAGCATTTATAGCACAGGGTATGGTTTCTAGTGCATATGGAAGATTTTCTAAAGTATCCACAAGAAGAGGTACAACAGGATATGAAGTTGCAAGAAGAATATTAGATATGAATGGTTTATACGATGTTCAAGTAGTTGAAATCGGTGGTAAACTATCAGATCATTATGATCCAAGAAGAAGGGTTGTAAGACTTTCTTCAGGAATATTTAGGGGAAGTTCTATTGCATCTGTAAGTGTAGCAGCCCATGAATGTGGCCATGCCCTTCAGCATGCAAAAGGTTATGTACCTTTAACATTTAGATCTTTACTAGCTCCTGTAGTTAGTGTAACTCAAAATTTCGTTTGGGTACTTGTTGTATTAGGAGTACTTTTCTCTAGTACAGGTTTAATTGATTTAGGAATTGTATTTTTCCTAGGAGTTATTCTTTTCCAAATGGTTACTTTACCAGTAGAATTTAATGCAAGTAATAGAGCAATTAGATTGCTTGGAGACTTAAATGTACTATATGAAGATGAAGTTCCAGGAGCTAGAAAAATGCTTAATGCTGCAGCATTAACTTATGTGGCGGCAGTAGCGATGAGTTTAGCTCAATTGATGAGACTTTTAATGATCAGAAATAGAGATTAATTGTAAAGATAAGGGTACGGCTTTGCCGTACTCTTTTTTTGTAAACAAAGATTAATTTTAATAATAGCTGATTTTTTGATATAATTATAAAGTTAACATAGGAAAAGGAGTTTATAATGAAAAGAAATCCTAGAAAAGTAATTGTTGAAATATTAGAAGAAATTTTTGAAAATGGAGCTTATTCAAATATAGTTCTTAAAAAGGTTGCTAAGTCCCAAGATATTGATGATTTAGACAAGGGGCTCATATATAGAATTGTATACGGAGTTGTTGAAAATAAGATTTATTTGGATTACATTATTAGAAAGTTGTCTTCTGTGCGTTTGAAAAAAATTGATAATAAAGTACTGAATATTTTAAGAATGTCAGTATATCAAATAAATTTTATGGACAAAATACCATCATTTGCTGTTGTTAATGAAGCAGTTAAAATTACTAAAAAATACAATGGTAGATATGGAGCTTTTGTTAATGGCATATTGAGAAATTATCTAAGAAATATGGAAAAGACAAATGAAATAGTAAGTAAAAATAATATGGAATATTTAAGTATAAAATACTCTTATCCAATATGGATGATAGAGTTGTTTGCTAGTAAGTTTGGGGAAAATACAGAGAGCTTGTTAATTGGTCTTAATGAGGAGCCTAAACTTGTTTTAAGAACTAATACTCTTAAAATAGATAGGGAAAGTCTGATTAAGAGACTAGAGTCCATAGGGATGTCTGTAAAGAAATCTGAGATATCTAGCTATGGAATAATAGTAGATAATTTGGGATCGAATAATATTGATGAAACAGAAGAATATAAAAAAGGATATTATTATGTTCAAGATGAATCATCAATGTTAGTGGCAGAGGTTCTCGATCCGAAAGCAGGAGAAAAGGTCTTGGATTTATGTTCTGCCCCAGGTGGAAAGACTTCACATATAGCTCAAGTCATGAACAATCAAGGGCAAATTGAAGCAAGGGATGTATTCGACCATAAGTTAGATCTTATGAATGATACATTTGATAGACTTGGAATTAATATCGTTAATTGTAAAAAAGAAGACGGGACAGTTCACAACTCCGATTATGATAATTATTTTGATAAGGTACTTGTTGATGCTCCCTGTTCAGGTCTTGGAATTATAAAAAGAAAACCTGAGATAAAGTACAACATGACTTTAGAATCGGTAAAGGAATTATCTGAGCTTCAATATAACATACTTCTTAATGCTTCGAAATATGTTAAGGATGATGGAATTCTTGTCTTTAGTACATGTACAATCAATGACATTGAGAATATAAATACAGTTAATAAATTCCTTAAGGAAAATAGTGAATTTGAACTAGTAAAAATCAAATTTGACTCTAAGGAATATGACAATATAGAAATGTATCCCCATGAGGATAATACAGACGGATTTTTTATTTGTAAATTAAAGAAGAAGAAGCTCTCCCTTAGCTAGTTTAAGCATAGCTAGAAAAGAGTTTTAATTCTTTGTATGTGTTTTGGGAGGGATCTATTTGAATTTTGCACACATTACAGACGTAGGAAAAGTTAGGGATAATAATGAAGATTGTTATTATGTTGATGAAAATAAGGGTTTATTTATTGTAGCTGATGGTATGGGTGGTCATAATGCCGGAGAAATTGCCAGTAGATATGCAATCAAGTTTTTCTGTGCTCACTTTTATTCCCTTATTGATGAAGATGACAATGAAGATCATATTGAATCATATATTGATAGGTCAGTAAGGTTTGCGAATTCCAAACTTTATGAGATTTCTAAGGACATAAAATCATTAGATGGTATGGGTACAACCTTAACAATATTATATCTTTTTAAGGGAAAAGCTTATATAGGTAATGTTGGTGATAGCAGAGTGTATTTTGTTAATGATGTTCTTAATCAGATAACAACAGATCATTCTTTGGTTGAAGAGTTACTTAAAAAAGGCGAAATTACTGAGGAGGAAGCAAGAAACCATCCTCAAAGAAATATTATTACACAAGCTGTTGGGAGCGATAGTGGGGTAGAAATTCAATTGATTTCCATGCCATATGAAGGTGAAAAGGTTCTTTTAGCTACTGATGGTCTTACAAATTTAGTTGAAGACTTTGAAATATACGATTTGATTACAAGTAATTCTTTGGAAGAGTCTTGCGGTAAGCTTGTAAATCTTGCTAATGACAGGGGTGGAAATGATAATATTACGGTAGTAATATTTGAAGATTTTAGGTTCGTAGGGGGAAACAGATAGATGATAGGAAAAGTACTTGGAAATAGATATGAAATAATTGAAAAAATAGGTGAAGGTGGGATGTCACTTGTTTATAGGGCAAAATGTCATTTGCTTAATAGATTTGTGGCGGTTAAAATTCTTAGACCTGAATTTACTAGTGATGAAGAATTTGTTGAGAAGTTTGACAAGGAATCCCAAGCGGTTGCCTCTTTATCACATCCTAACATAGTAAACGTTTACGATGTGGGTAATGATCAAGATATAAGATACATTGTTATGGAGCTTGTAGAAGGAATTACCCTTAAAGAACTTATAAAAAAGCAAAATAAAAAGCTAGAGTATCAAAATATACTAAAAATTACAAAAGGTATTGCCTTAGCTATAGAACATGCCCATATGAACGGAATTATTCACAGGGATATTAAACCTCAAAATATTTTAATTATGGAAAATGGTCTTGTTAAAGTAACTGACTTTGGTATAGCTAGAGCAATAACTTCATCAACCATAATAAATACAAGTGATATGATGGGTAGTGTTCATTATTCATCTCCAGAGCAAACAAAAGGTGGATATGTAGATGAAAAGTCGGATATATACTCCCTTGGTATTGTGATGTATGAAATGGCAACTGGTGAGCTTCCTTTTGATGGGGAAACTCCTGTAAGTGTGGCACTTAAGCATATGAAGGAAGAAGTTGTACCTCCATCAAAGCTAAATGATGAACTTAACTTAGGGTATGAGTCTGTAATTTTAAAGGCAATAAATAAAGATCTTGGGGTTAGATATCAAACTATAAGAGAGCTTATTGATGATGTTAATAAACTAGTTGAATATCCAGACGAAAATGTAGCATTTTATGAATTTGATAACGATCAAAAAACTAGGGTTTTGCCTAAAATCGAGGAGCCAGAAGAAATGAATAGTAGAAGTAGACGTAGTAAAAGTAGTGAGAAGAATGAATCAGGTGGAAACCATAAATCTAAAGTTGCCCTTATGGTTTTAGGAGCTCTAGCCTTATCAGTATTAATAATTAGTATAGTTTCTTTTAATTTAATAAAAAATAGATTTGCAGTAAAAGAGGTTGAAGTTCCTAATATAGTTAAAATGGAAATAGATGAAGCTGTTGAGGTTTTAAATGGAAAAGGCCTTGTACTAAATATTTCTGGAGAGGAATACAATAATGATTTTGAACAAGGTATGATTATTTCCCAAGATCACGATTTAGGAGAAGTTCTTGAGGAAGGCACAACTATAAATGTTGTCGTTAGTAAGGGTCATTTAAAAACTTATGTGCCTAACCTTATTCATAAGGATCTTGATAGTGCAAAATTAATAATAGAAAATAATGAGTTTGTTGTCGGCGAAATAATATATGAAACTAGTGATCTTCCGAAAAACCTTGTAATTACTCAGAGTCCTGGTGAAGGAGAAGTTCTGGATATTGGGGGGACTGTGACAATTACTGTTAGTAAGGGACTTGAAATAAAAACATATATTATGCCTAATTTAGTTGGTAAAAGCGAATCAGAGGCGAAGAAGCTTTTAGGAAATATTAAGTCATATGTTGGTAAGAAGTCTCAAAAAGAAAGTCTTGAGTCTGAGAAAGGTAAAATTTTATCCCAATCTGTTAGATCTGGGTCTGAAATAAAAGAAAAATCTTATGTTAATATAGTAATCGGTTCAGGTGGTCTTGCCGATCCAGCATCTGAGACTGCAGAGAATCCTGGAGAAACAGCAGAAAATACTGAAACTGGAGAAAGTGATGGGGATCTAGGATTAATTAGTAAAGCTTATAATGTTCCTCTTAACTTCAGTGGTGATAAGGCTGTTGTAAAAGTTGTTAAGATAGTAGATGGAGAAGAAACAGTTGTATATAACAAGGAACACTCTAAGGATGAGCAAAGTGTTAGGGTAACTGTAAAATCAAAGGGAAAGACACAGATTAATGTCTACTATGATGATGAGCTAAAGCTAAGTACAGAGGATACATTTCAATAGATGAGAATTTTGGAGGAAATTATGGTTACAGGGAAAATTATTAAGGGTATTGCTGGTTTTTATTATGTTCATACCCATGATGGTGTATATGAATGTAAAGCTAGGGGCAAGTTCAAAAAAGAAAAAGTTACTCCTTTGGTAGGTGACAATGTTAAAATATCTATTGATGATCCTGAGGAAATGAAAGGTATTGTTGAAGAGATACTTCCAAGAAAGGTAACTTTAGTACGCCCTGCTGTAGCAAATATTGATCAGGTAATTATCGTGTTTGCATTAAAAAATCCAGACCCTAACATAATGTTACTTGATAAATTGCTTGTAATCAGTGAATATTATGGTATAGAGCCTATACTTGTATTTAACAAGTGGGATTTGGATAGTGATAATGATTTTGAAAAGTACCAGTCAATCTATGAAGAGACCGGCTATAAGGTTGTTAAGGCATGTGCTAAGCAGGGGATTGGTATTGAAGAAGTTGTTGAACTTTTAAAAGGTAAAATATCAGTTTTTGCAGGCCCATCAGGAGTAGGTAAATCATCTATGCTAAATAGGATAAAACCAGGTATAGGTCTGAAGACTGGAGAAGTTAGTGAAAAAATTAAAAGAGGTAAACATACTACTAGACATTCAGAACTGATTAGTCTTGATGGTGGGGGTTGGGTTGTTGATACCCCAGGTTTTACCTCATTAGATATTAGCTTTCTTGAAGTAGATGAAATCAGGGATTTATTTCCTGAGTTCTCATATCATTCGGAAAATTGTAGGTTCATAGATTGTATTCATATAAATGAACCAGGATGTGGAGTGCTTTCAGCTCTTGAAAATGAAATCATTAGTGAAAGTAGATATACATCTTACAAATATTTTATAGATAATCTAAAGAATAATAGGAGGAATAAGTCATGGTAAAATTATCACCATCTATATTATCAGCAGATTTTGGAAATTTGCTTGAAGATATAAGAAAAGTAGAATCAGAGGGAGTAGAATACCTACATATTGATGTAATGGATGGACACTTTGTACCAAATATTTCATTTGGAGCTGTAGTTATGAAATCTATTAAAGATAATGTTAAAACACCGATGGATGTTCATTTAATGATTGAAAATCCTGATATGTATATAGATGAGTTTGTTAAAAATGGTGCTGATATAATTACAGTTCACCAAGAAGCTACAATTCATTTACACAGAACTATACAAAAAATAAAGGATGCTGGTGTTAAGGCTGGTGTATCTCTTAATCCTGCTACACCTTTATCTACTATAGAAGAAGTTCTACCTTTTGTTGATATGGTTCTTATAATGAGTGTTAATCCAGGATTTGGTGGTCAATCCTTTATTGAAACATCACTGGATAAAATCAAAAGACTAAGAAAGATGATTGATGATAAAGGTTTAGATATAATAATTGAAGTTGATGGTGGGGTAAAAGTTTCCAATGTTAAGGAAGTAGTTGATGCCGGTGCAGATCTTGTTGTGGCAGGTTCGGCTATATTTGGAAAAGATGATATACCAGAAGCGGTAAGATCCTTTAGAAAAGTCTTTGAGTAGGAGCAGTTTAGATGAGGGTATTAATCTTTTGTAATGGAGATATACATGATTATGATAGACATAGGACTTTTATTAGACCAGATGACTTTCTAATTGGTGTTGATGGAGGTACTAATCACATTGATAAACTGGGTCTTGTACCAAATGTAATTCTCGGAGATATGGACTCTGTTGATAAGGAACTTATGAATGGAAAGTTTAGAGATGTTGAAGTAAAAACTTTTCCTACTCGTAAGGATTATACTGATACTGAGTTGGCTTTATTCTATACTGAAGAGCTTAAAGCGGATCAAGTTGTATTTTTAGGTATGGTAGGTAATAGATTTGATCATACCCTTGGAAATGTTTTTTTATTGAAAAAGGCTTTTCAAATGGGCCTTAACGCCTTTATTTACACTGACATGCATGAAATGTATATAGTAGATAAAAAAGCTTCGATAAAGGGGTGTAAAGGGGATTTGCTTTCCATTTTACCACTCAGTGAGACTGTAGAAGGTATATATTTGAGGAATCTTGAATATCCCCTTAATAATGCAACTGTTAAAATGGGAGAAGCAATAGGGATTAGTAATGTTTTTCTAGGAGATATAGCAGAAATAGAAGTAGCATCGGGACTTCTTATAGTAATTAAAACAAATAAAGAGGCTGTCTAATGACAGCCTCGATTTATTTCTATAAATAATCTAGTATTAAATTATTTATAGAAATAAATATGAAAGTAATTCATATTATGTTTGTTTTAGTCATTAAAGCTAAAAGTAATAAAAGTCTACTGACCCGTAGACTTTTATAATTACACAGCTCTTTGTACTTTACCAGAACGAAGGCATCTAGTACAAACTAAGATTTTTTTGTTAGAACCGTTAACTACAGCCTTAACTCTTCTTAAGTTAGGAGCCCAAGATCTTCTAGTGTGATTGTTCGCATGACTCACGTTGTTTCCAGAAATTTTTCCTTTTCCACAAACTGCACAAACTCTTGCCATATATTCCACCTCCCTCGAGTGATTTACGACATAAGCATTTATTATGTTATCAGATTTTCAAACATATTGCAATCTTTTTTTTAGATTAACTCCGCAATGTCTCTTCAACAAAACTATTATAAGGTATATGGTGAAAAAAAGCAATATACCTATTCAACAAGTTTATTATTTTTTACTTTTACTTTTATTAAATTAGAATTTCTTGATTTACTTTGTCACTATAAAAAGTTATAATTAATATATGGGTTAATGGGATAGGTGATAGTGAAATCAGTGACTTTGCTTTTTCTCAACTCATAAATTATTTTGAATTGTGGTGGATTTTGAAACAATTCAATATCAGAGTATTTTAATTGGTGAAATTTTTAATGGATAGGAATACGTAATTAAGAAATAAGATATAGAAAAAATCAGTAGATTTTTACGAAGTCGTTGAAAAAGTACATGAAGTTGATTCTTTTTTACAATATGTCGAGTTTCATTATTGAAAGAAAGATACATATTGTGGTAGAAAAATTTCAAATCGGACTTTTTCAGTGGTCATGATTTTTACCGATATATTTTTAAATAGGAGGGAATGTATGGGATTAAAAGTAGTTAACGAATTTGGTACAATAGATATCAATAATGAAGTTATTTCCACTGTAGCTGGGGCTTCTGCTGTAGAATGTTATGGCTTAGTTGGGATGGCATCTGCTTCAGGATCCAATGGTATAGCCAGTCTTTTGAAAAGGGAAAATCTTTCTAAGGGTGTAAAGGTTACATTCGACGGAGAAAAGCTTATAATAGATCTTCATGTGATAATCCAGTATGGAACTAAGATCTCGGTTGTAGCTAAAAATATCATAGATAAAGTTAAGTACAATGTTGAAAACTTAACAGGACTTAAAGTAGAAAGGGTCAACCTTAATATTGAGGGAGTTAGAGTTCAAGGATAATCACATTAGGGGGTAATTTAGATTGGATATTAGATTTATAGATTCAGATGTATTTGTAAAAATGGTAAAGCAGGGTACAGGCCTTTTGGAATCAAATAAAGATGTGGTAGACGCTCTTAACGTTTTTCCGGTTCCTGATGGTGATACCGGTACGAATATGTCATTAACAATGGGGGCTGCATCAGCAGAACTACTTGGAAAAAAATATGACTCAATAGGAGAGGCTGCAAAAACATTGTCTAGGGGTCTTCTGATGGGAGCAAGGGGTAACTCAGGAGTAATCCTTTCCCAAATTTTTAGGGGCTTTTCTAAGGGTTGTGAGAAAAAAGAAAAACTAGATGTTATTGAGTTTGCAAATGCTCTTAAAAGTGCTACCGATACTGCTTATAAAGCTGTTATGAAGCCTGTAGAAGGGACTATTCTTACAGTTATAAGAGAAGTAAGTGAAAAAGGTATGGAGTTAATTGAAGAAAATGAAACTATCGGTTTTAATGAATTCTTTGAAAAAATCCTATATCATGGACAAGAAACTTTAGATAAAACACCTGAATATCTTGAAGTCTTAAAGCAGGCAGGAGTTGTTGATGCTGGTGGTAAAGGTTTGATGCTTATATTAACAGGTTTTTATAATGCTCTTTTAGGAGTTGAAGATGGTCTTGATATCGAAAGTTTTCACAGAAAGAATGTTGTTGAAACAGGTGTAGAAAATGTTGAAGAGATTAAGTTTGGATATTGCACTGAATTTATTCTTAGAACTACAAAAGAAGATGTAGCTGATTTGAAAAATGAAATTTTCAAATTGGGTGACAGTATGGTATTTGTTCAGGATGAGGATCTTGTGAAAATACATGTTCATACAAATAACCCTGGAAAAGCTTTAGAGAGTGCTCTAGTATATGGAGATCTTGTTAAGATTAAGATTGATAATATGAGGGAGCAACATAATACTATTATAGAAAAAGAAGAAACTGTTGTTGAAGAGGAAATGAAAGATGTTGGTTTCATTGCAGTAGCTTTAGGTGATGGAATATCTAAAATATTTAGGGATCTTGGTGTGGACTTCATCATTGAAGGTGGCCAAACAATGAATCCAAGTACGGAAGATATTTTAAGGGCTATAAATAGCATTAATGCAAAGGAAATTGTTATTTTACCAAATAACAGTAATATAATATTAGCGGCAAATCAGGCCAAATCAATTTCTGAAAAGAATGTACACGTAATCAAATCTAAGACTATTTCCCATGGTATAGCTTCTATGATTGGTTTTAATCATAATGAATCTATAGAAAATAATGTGGAAATAATGTCGGAGATAATTGAAGATATGGATACTATTCAGGTTACTTATTCTGTTAGGGATACTGTATTCAACGATCAGGATATTAAGAAAGACGATATTCTAGCGGTTGTAAATGGTGAAATTAAGAGTGTAGGTAAAGAAATTAATCCTACGGTGCTAGAAGCTCTAGAAGGAAGTATAGATGATGATAAAGAGATTATTACCCTATACTATGGTAGTGAAGTAAGTGAAGAAGAGGCTGAGGAGTTAAGCAACTTAATTGAAGAAAAATTTGAAGATTTAGAAGTTGAAATATACTATGGTGGACAACCACTATACTACTACCTTATGTCTATAGAATAGAATGTATGGCCACTGGGATATATAATTAATGTTTCAGTGGCCTTTCTATATTCTGAAGAAGTTTACTATTTCTGAGGAAGGTTGATGATAGGATGCTTAAAGATAGAATTTCAAAGTTAAAAGGTTATGGCCCTAAAAAAGAGAAAAGTCTTAATAGGTTAGGTGTTGTTACCATAGAAGATTTGATTGAATATTATCCAAGAGGATATGAGAATAGAGATAATCCTTTAGATATGGATAATTTTGATTCAGATAAGAAATATTACATACAGGCTAGGGTTGAGAAAATACTTGATAATGGTCCTTATAGTAATAATTTTAAGTTGAGAGTGAAATGGAATAATAGAATCATCAATGTGATGTTTTTCAATAATAAAAAATACTATGTAAATAAGTTTAGTATTGGGGATGAATACTTTTTTTATGGAAAGTTTTCTAGGGAATATAATCAGATGATTCATCCAGAGTTTGTGAAATGTGATGATAAAAAAGCAGCTGATTTTTTTGGAATTCTTCCATTATATCCTCTTACTGAAGGTATAAGCAATAATGATGTAATTAAAGGCGTTAAGCAAGCCTTAGATAATATTGTGCCGGAAAGCCTTCCTAAGGGAACAATTGAAAGAAATAGATTGCTTGATCGTAAAGAGGCGCTTAAGAATATACACTTCCCTAAAAGTCCTCAGCAATTTAAGGCAGCAAAGTATAGAATAATTTTCGAAGAATTTTTAAGACTGCATATGGGTCTTATGCTAATAAATAAATCAAGTGATGTAAAAGAAGCAACTGAATTTCAATATATACAAGAGATAGATAAGTACATTGATATGCTTCCCTTTCAGTTAACAGATTCACAAATGAAAGTTAAAGAAGAAATTTTTTCTGACATGTGTAGTCTTAAAAGTATGAACAGATTGCTGCAAGGAGATGTAGGTTCAGGGAAAACAATAGTGGCTTTTTTAAGTATGATACTATCTGTTTTGAACGGATATCAAGCTGTTATGATGGTTCCTACAGAGGTATTAGCGGTACAACATTATGAAAGTTTTATGGAGCTTTTCGGGAAAAGTTTTGAAGTGGCATTATTAACGTCTTCTTCGAAAAAAAAGAAGCAAATATATGAAGAAATAAAACGGGGTGAAATTAAAATAGTTATTGGCACCCATGCCCTTATTCAAGATGATTTGGAGTTCCATAACTTAGGATACGTAGTAACAGATGAACAGCATAGATTTGGAGTAAAGCAGAGAAAGAACCTTGTTGAGAAGGGAAGGGCCCCTGATATTCTTATTATGTCAGCAACTCCTATACCTAGAACACTTTCTTTAGTTCTTTATTCCGATGTTGATATAAGTACTATTGATACTTTACCAAAAGGTAGAAAGAAAATAGTAACATCATACGTTAATAATAAGAATTTAGAAAATATGTATAAGTTGATATATGACCAGATAAGATTTGGTAGACAGTGTTATTTTGTGTATCCCTTGATTGAAGATTCTGAACTAGTTGATATGAAATCACTTGAACAAGGGTATAAGGAGCTAAAAGAAAGTATTTTAAAAGAATTTAATATAGAAATGTTACACGGAAAAATGAAAAATGATGAAAAGACTGAAGTTATGGGGAGATTTTCAAGGAAAGAAACAGATATTCTTGTTTCTACAACCGTGATAGAAGTAGGTGTCAATGTACCTAATGCTACTGTAATGGTTATAGAAAACACAGATAGATTTGGACTTGCTCAATTACATCAGCTTCGTGGAAGGGTAGGAAGATCTGAATTTCAATCATACTGCTTCCTTCTTAGTGAATCAAGTTCTAAAATTTCAAAAGAAAGAATAAAAACTATGGTTAATACCAATGATGGATTTGTAATCGCACAAAAGGATTTAGAGTTGAGAGGACCAGGAGATATAGTGGGGCTTAGGCAGCATGGAGTTCCTGATATGAAAATGGGTGACCTCTTTAAGCATAGGGAAATACTTCTTAAAGCTAAAGAAGAAGCTGAATATGTTATGGAAAACAATGAAGTTGGTGATTTATCAGGAGTAGTTGATAAATTTTACCAAGAATTTTCTATTTAAAACTAAAAGGTTTTTGTGGTAAAATAATACAGAGGTGAACTATGAGAGTAATTAGTGGAACAGCTAGAGGTGTAAGACTTGAGACCATAGAGGGTCTTGGTACTAGACCAACGACAGATAGAGTTAAAGAAAATATATTTAATATTATAAATTGGGATATTCATGGAGAAAGGGTACTTGATATTTTTGCTGGATCAGGCGCATTAGGTATTGAGGCCTTAAGTAGAGGTGCAGAGTTTTGTACATTTATTGAAGAATCTCCTAGGGCAGGAAAAATAATTAAAGAGAATTTAAATAATACAAAACTTATTGAGCTTTCTGAAGTTATTGAGAAAAAAGTAGAGAATGGACTTAATCATCTTAAAGGTCAGTATGGTGTCATAATAATGGACCCACCTTACAATCAAGGGTTGATTATTCCTACTCTTGAAGAAATAACTTCAAGAAAGCTTCTGGAAGAAGAGGGAATTATAATAGTTGAACATGATAATACTGATAAGTTGCCAGATAGTATTGCTGGCTTAGAAAGATATAAGATAAAAAAATATGGAAGGACTTGTGTGTCTTTCTTTAGGAGGAACGAAGAATAATGAAAGCAGCAATGTATCCAGGGAGTTTTGATCCTGTAACTAATGGTCACGTAGATATAATTACAAGGGCTTCCAAGGTATTTGACAAACTAGTTGTAGTAGTAATGAAAAATTCTGCAAAGAATCCGTTATTTTCCCAAGAGGAAAGGGTAAGATTAATAGAAGAAGCAACATCTCACTTAGACAATGTCCAAGTAGATATGTATGATGACTTGTTAATTAGATATGCTAAGGAGAAAAATGTCAATATTGTGGTGAAGGGCTTAAGGGCGGTTTCAGATTTTGAATCTGAGTTCCAAATGGCTCAAATAAATAGGAAATTATACCCTAATATTGAGACATTGTTCTTAAATACATCAACTGAGTATTCATATTTGAGTTCTAGTATTGTTAAAGAGATATATAGATATGATGGTGATATTAAACCTTTAGTACCAGACAATGTTTACAAGATAATGAAAGATAGAAAATAATTGAAGGTGGAATGAATATGAAGGTTTTAGATTTGTTGGAAGACTTAGAAGATTTAATTGAAAATGGCTCCAGTATCCCTTTGACTGGCAGAGTTGTCCTTGATAGGGAAGATTTACTTGAGTTAGTTAAGGATATTAGATTACAATTGCCTGATGAAATTAAACAGGCTAAGTGGATTAAAGAAGAAAGAAATAAAATCCTTGCTGAGGCTCAGGATGAATCAGAGAGAATTACAAAAGAGGCTCAAAGCAGGTATCAAAATATAGTAACTACTGCAAAAGATGAAGAAAATAGAATTATCAACAATACCATGGTAAGGGTTGATGAATTAGTTGAAGAAGAAGAAATATATGTAGTAGCTAAGGAAAAAAGCACCGAAATAATAAATGAAGCAAATCTAAAAGCTCAAGAAATATTAAAGAATGCCCATGATGAGACAAATGATTTAAGATTGGGTTCCCTTGAATATGCAGATAAGCTATTAAGTGAAGTTCAAGAAAAGTTAAAAGTAACTATGGAAACTATTGAAGACAATAGGGATGAGTTGAAACAATATATTGAAGAATAAAAAAAGCTATCTCAAATTTTGAGATAGCTTTTTTATTGCCTGGGGTGTTGTATTTTTACCTAAGTAAAAATGGTAGTGTACGCGCCTTTACAGGGCTTGTGGTGGTGAGCTTGCTAAAGCAAGCGGTGGTTAGACAAAAATAAACCACCTAAAGCTCCATATAAACCTTCTCAGTCAAATCCCTGTACAAAGGCTTCTTCTGCATCAATGAATACAAATTGCTTGCCTTTATATCCATATCAAGCATTTTGCCCTGATCTTCTAAGAGTTGACGGTCAAACTTATTTATATTTGTTATTATTGGGATTTGAGAGCTTTTCTTTAACTCAGCGAGTATTTCCCTTCCCTTACTATTGAAACCTAAAATTCGGGCATACAAAGGGTGAGTGTGAATTCCTGTGGAGTCCTTATAATAATCATCAGTAAGATTTAATAATGTTTTAATTAGTATCCTTTGGAGTCTTGTTCTAGTATATCTCTTTGAGGATATCTTATCTAGATAGTGGTCTATTGATAATTTAGGATCAATTGAAGATAATAATCTGTTTTCTATTCCTTCTGATATGTCATTTATCATTTTAAGATTTTCTATATTAGATAAAAGCAGATTGCTATAGATTATTTCTCTCAAATCATCTAGTGCTAAATAACTATTATCATTTATTGAATCCCTTACAATTGAAAAAATTTCTTCCGGAACTGCTTCTTTTACCTTTTCTATATTGCCTTCAATAAGAAGTTTTCTTATTTTGGTTGCACTTGCTATGCCGTTTTTGATATCTGAAGAATAATATGATACTCCTGTTCTTTTTACAGGATTAATTTCGATAGTAGATTTTAGTTTTTTCAAAGATTTTATATACTCTATTCCTAAAATATTATTCGGTTTAAAATATTCCTCTACATTTTTTCCTGCAAAAGCAAATTCAGATAATGCATGTTCCCTTGCCTTAGGGAATGACAATCCTTTATCTAGATGTGATTTGAGGATGGATTTATATTCATCAGGCTCGTCCTGTAGGATTGTTGCAATTTTTTGCAGTGGAGACATATTGTCGTCTTCGCATCCAAATGATAATACATCTACTATAGCTAAGGAATTTAGAAGAGATACAGCGCCATGTCCAAAGTATTCAGCACTTCCAAGTGAAAAAACTGTTGGAAGCTCGATTACAAGATCAGCACCTTCTTTTATTGCCATTTTGGCCCTAAGAAATTTATCAAATATTGCTGGTTCACCTCTTTGAACAAAATTACCACTCATTACAACTATGGTGTGGGTAGCAGATGATAATTTCTTTCCAGTATCTATATGATATTTATGACCATTGTGGAATGGGTTGTATTCAGCAATGATTCCTTGAATTTTCATGATTAAAACTCCTTTAAAATTTGTTTAGGATAGTTTTAACAAAAATACTGTATACAAAACACACTTTTGAATAGGGTTCTGTATAAAAACTATACACTAAAACTATATATATGAAAGAAAGTATACGTTTTCTTATAAATATTTTATAAGAAATAGTAGAAAAAATTGTATACATTTGTTATATTATTATTAAGTGCAGAATTTATAATTAAGCATTTATGATAATATTTATCAATATTATATAGTAATTTGCTTATTAGTTTAAGGGAAAGTTGTTATTTTGATTATATAGTAAATTTGATATAGCAGAAAAATTCAGACTTACTATTACTTTTATGGCTTGATATTGACGAGGAAAGAGGAGGAAAACAATTGAAAATTTTAGTTATTAACTGTGGAAGTTCATCTTTAAAGTATCAGCTTATGGATATGACAGATGAGAGTGTATTAAGCAAGGGGCTAGTAGAAAGAATTGGTATCGAGGGTTCTATATTAACTCATGAGGTGCCTGGAAGAGATAAAGAAAAAATCCAAACACCTATGAAAGATCACAAGGATGCTATTGCAAATGTTCTTAACGCACTAACTGATGAGAAAATTGGTGCAATCAAATCATATGATGAGATTGATGCAGTAGGTCATAGAGTTGTACATGCTGGGGAGAAGTACAGCGGATCAGTAATCATCACTGAAGATGTAATCAATGCTCTTGAAGAGTGTATTGATTTAGCACCGTTACACAACCCACCAAATATTATTGGAATTAGAGCTACTATGGAATTACTTCCTGAAGCGCCTATGGTTGGTGTATTTGATACTGCTTTCCACCAAACAATGGAGCCAGAAGCTTATATTTACCCAATTCCATATGAATTATATGAGAAACACAAAATCAGAAGATATGGTTTCCACGGAACTAGTCATAGATACGTTTCGGAGAAGGCTGCTGAAATGTTAGGAAAAGACATTGCTGATCTTAAGCTGATCTCTTGTCACTTAGGAAACGGTGCCAGTGTTACTGCTATTAAGGGTGGTAAATCTGTAAGTACTTCAATGGGCTTTACTCCACTTGAGGGTCTTGCAATGGGTACTAGATGTGGAGATATCGATCCAGCTATCGTTACTTTCATTATGGAAAAAGAAAATCTTAACATTAACCAAGTAAACAACATGCTAAATAAAGAATCAGGTGTGCTTGGTATTTCAGGAGTAAGTAGTGACTTTAGAGATATCGAAACTGCTGCTAAGGATGGAAATGAGAGAGCTGCTTTAGCTATTAAGGCGTTTGATAGAAGAGTTAAGAGATATATCGCATCATATGCTGCTGTAATGGGTGGCGTAGATGGAATCATCTTTACAGCTGGTTTAGGAGAAAATTCTCCAACAAATAGACTTGCTATTACTGATGGTCTTGAATTCATGGGTGTTGAAATGGACATTATTGCTAATGATTTCAGAGGATCAGCTAAGATTGTAAGTAAAGAATCTTCAAAGGTTAAGGTGCTTGTAATCCCTACAAATGAAGAACTTATGATTGCTAAAGATACTTTAGAATTAGTAAAATAATAGATATCAAGTAAAACTACTTGACAAACTTATAACATCTATATATAATAACTTTGTTAATGAACTTTAAGGAGGGGTGATAATGATGATAGATATTTCACCTGTCTTGAATGGAAAAAAGGCTGAAATTGAGATTTCCCAAGAGGTCAAATGTGATTCTAATGAGCTTAGAACATATGGTGTCACCGAAAGTTCTCCAGTTATTTTAGATGGAAGAATATTTTTTGTTGACTCGGAGCTCTATTTAGAGTTAAACTATAGAAGTGAGTTTATTTTTGAGTGCTCTAGATGCCTCGAAGGTGTGAAACGGGACATCCAGGGTCGAATATTCAAAGAGATTCTTCATGAAGACGAGATTGAAGAGGAAATTGATGCGGTAGGTCATAGTAATTATCTAATCAACCTATATGATGTGGTAATGGAAGATTTGATACTTAGTATTCCTATTCAGGTTCTATGTGACAGTGAATGTAAAGGTTTATGTCCTAACTGCGGAATTAATTTAAATCAGAAACAATGTGACTGTGAAGATGAAAAAATTGATCCAAGGTTTGAAAGCCTTAAGCAATTATTTAAAGAGTGATAAGGAGGTGTTATAAGTGGCATTACCAAAGCGTAAAATATCAAAATCTAGAAGAGATAAAAGAAGAGCTAGTAACATTAAAATGACAGCACCTAATATTATAGAGTGCCCTAAGTGTCATGAGCCAAACGTTCCTCACAGAGTATGTGCAGCTTGTGGATATTACAAGGATACTGAGGTATTAAAAGCTGACTAGTTTTAATTTTCTATATTTGAATATTAAATACAAAAGATTGAACCCATTTATGTGTTCAATCTTTTTTTCGTTTTTGATGAAAATTTCATAATAAAAGTGTATTTGTAAATAAAATGTGAACTATTAAAAAAGACCTTGTAATAATAGAAATATTACATTATACTATATATTAGTAGCAGGTACTAATTATAAGTACTAAAAATCGGGGGAAATAATGATACAAGTAGCTTTATAAGTGAGAGGTGTATTTTATGGCTGTAAAATTGAAGAAAAAAGATCGACATAAAGTTTTGGAAGAACTTTTGTCAGAAGAACCCTTTGTTACTGATGAAGAATTAAGTGAAAAGTTTGGGGTAAGTATCCAAACAATTAGACTTGATAGACTGGAATTGGGAATTCCTGAGCTTAGGGAGAGAATAAAAAGCGCTGCCACAAACAATTATTCTAAAGTTAAGTCAATATTACAGAGTGAAATTGTGGGAGAACTAATTGACATAGAGTTAAATAAAAGTGGGATTTCAATACTTGAAACTGACAAGACAATGGTCTTCAACAAAAGTAGGGTAGTAAAAGGTCACTATATATTTGCAATGGCAGAGTCATTAGCTTATGCCATTATAGATGAAGAAGTCGCTATTACAGGTGTTGCAAACATCAAGTATAGGGTGCCAGTATTAGTAGGACAAAAATTAGTTGCTAAGGCTAATATAAAAAGTATCAGAGAGAATGAATATATTGTTCATGTAATGATAAATGTTAAAGACGACCAGGTCTTTAGGGGTAAATTCATGTTGAGATCTGTTATTGCCTAATAGGTGTTTTGGGGAGGTATATTATGAAAATCGGTATAGACGCAATGGGTGGAGATAATGCCCCTTATGAAATAGTAAAGGGAGCTGTAGAAGCCTTAAGTATTATCGAGTCTCAAATAGTATTAGTAGGTAAGGAAGATTTAATAAATAAAGAACTTGAGAAGTACACATATGATAAAGATAGAGTGTTTGTACATAATGCTGATGAAGTAATAACTAATGAAGATAAACCTGTAAATGGAATCAAAAAGAAAAAAGATTCATCTATGGTTGTTGGATTTAAACTTCTAAAGGATAAGGAAATTGATGGTTTTATTTCTGCTGGAAACACAGGGGCACTTCTTGCTGGAGGACTTTTAAAAGTTGGAAGAATTAAGGGTATAGATAGACCTGCAATCGCATCTGTTTATCCTACTCTTAAAGGTCTAGCAACAATGGTTGATGCTGGAGCGAATGCAGATTGTAAGCCTAGAAACCTTCTTGAATTTGGTATTATGGGAAGTATTTATACAAAAAGTGTTTACGGAAAAGATCAGCCAAAGGTCGGTATTGTAAATATTGGTTCTGAAAAAGGAAAGGGAAATGCCCTAACTCAAGAGTCATACGATCTTCTTGAAGCCTCAGAGTTAAACTTTATTGGAAATGTTGAAGGTAGAGAACTTCCAGAAGGGGTATGTGATGTAATCGTGTGTGACGGTTTTACTGGAAATGTAATACTAAAGTTAACTGAAGGTGTTGCGAAAAGTTTTGGTAAAATGTTAAAAACTCAAATTACTAAAGGATTTTTCAGAAAAATCGGAGCTGCAATATTATCCGGTGGATTTAAAGACCTTAAGAAAGAAATGGATTATAGAGAGTATGGCGGAGCGCCTATATTAGGGGTTTCTAGACCACTTGTGAAGGCACATGGTAGTTCAGATGCTCTAGCGATAAAAAATGCTGTAAAGTATTGTGAGATATATTCTAAGAGTGACGTAATAGAGGGTATTTCAGAAATTGTAAGACCGAAGAAAAAAGATGAATAAATGACTAGGACTTGATAATAGGAGGAAATTATGTCTTTAAAAAGATCTAAGATTATTTCTACTGGTAGAGCTTTACCGGAGAAAGTATTAACAAATTTTGATTTAGAAAAAATAGTGGATACTAATGATGAGTGGATTGTAAAGAGAACAGGAATTAAATCTAGACATATAGCTGATGAGAATACGGCTACATCGGATTTGGCTATTGAAGCTTCTAAGAAGGCTATGGAGAAGGCTGGCATTACAGCGGAAGAGATAGACTTAATTATGGTTGCGACTGTAACTCCAGACATGATTTTTCCTTCTACAGCTTGTATTGTTCAAGAGGCGTTAGGTGCAGTAAATGCTGCTGCCTTTGATTTAGAAACAGCTTGTTCTGGTTTCTTATATGGCTTAACAATAGCAGATCAGTTTATTAAGACAGGTATGTATAAGAAAATTCTAGTAATCGGAGCGGAAACACTTTCTAAAGTATTAGATTGGGAAGATAGAAAAACTTGTATACTATTTGGTGATGGTGCCGGGGCTGCAATTGTTGGTGTAAGTGATGATGAATCAGAGATTCTTTCTACACACCTAGGAGCTGATGGTAGTGGAGCAGATTTTCTTGCTATACCAGCAGGTGGTTCTAGAATGCCTGCTACAGCTGATACCGTAGCAAAAAGATTACATTATATAACGATGGATGGATCAGAAGTATTTAAGTTTGCTGTAAGAAAGATGAGTTCAGCTTCACTTCTAGCTTTAGAATTAGCAGGTCTTGATGTTGAAGATGTTGATTTCTTGGTTCCACATCAGGCAAATATTAGAATTATTAATTCGGCTGCTAAAAAGCTTAAGCTTCCGATTGATAAGGTTCATGTTAACTTAGATAGACTGGGTAATATTTCAGCAGGATCAATTCCAATTGCCCTTGATGAAGCAATTGAAGAGGGAAAAATCAATAAAGGTGATGTAGTTGTACTAGTTGGATTTGGTGGGGGTCTTACATGGGGCTCTTGCGTAATTAGATTGTAGGAGGCATATAATAATGAAGATTGCATTTATTTTCCCTGGTCAGGGAGCTCAATACGTTGAAATGGGTAAGGAATTAGCTGATAAGTATCCCGAGGTTATGGAGACCTTTTTAGAGGCAGACAAGGCAATAGATTTTGATCTTTCAAAAATGTGTTTTGAAGGTCCTGAAGAGGATTTAAACAAGACTGAGTATACACAGCCTACAGTTTTAGCTACAAGTTATGCTTTATATAAAATTTTAGAAAATAGAGGTGTTAAACCAGAGGCAGTTGCAGGTTTAAGTCTTGGAGAATATACTGGACTAGTTGTAGGGGGAGCAATTGATTTTCAAGATGCCCTTAGACTTGTTCAAAAAAGAGGTAAGTACATGCAAGAAGAGGTTCCACTAGGAGTTGGTGGAATGGCAGCTATTATGGGAATGGAAAAAGATCCTGTATTAGAGGTATGTGAACTTTCTAAGGAATTTGGTATAGTAGAGCCTGCTAACTTTAACTGTCCTAAGCAAATTGTTCTAGCTGGAGAGCTAGGAGCATTAGAAAAGGCAGTTGAAATAGCTAAGGAAAAAGGTGCCAAAAAAGCGGTTATGTTACCGGTATCTGCACCGTTCCATTCAAGTATGCTTAAAGGTGCTGGAGAAAAACTTAGTAAAGAACTTGAAAATGTAGAGGTTAAAGAATTAAACATACCTCTTGTTACGAATGTTACTGGAGATTATGTTAAATCGGAAGATATAAAAGAGATGCTTAAGATGCAAGTTAGTTCATCGGTTTTATGGGAAAACTGTATGGAAAAACTTATTGCAGATGGATTCGATACTTTTGTTGAAATTGGTCCTGGAAAATCTTTAAGTAAGTTTATGAAGAGAATTTCAAAAGAAGTTAAATGTGTAAATATAGAAGATGTAAAATCATTAGAAAAAGCAATGACACTACTAGGTTTGGAGGGATAGGTAATGAAGTTAACAGAAAAGGTCGCACTAGTAACAGGGGGATCTAGAGGAATTGGTAGATCTATCGTACTTTCTTTAGCTGCTGAAGGAGCTAAGGTTGCAATCAACTATATTGGTGATGATGCAGAAGCTAAAGAAGTATTAGAAGAAGTTAAAGCTCTTGGATCAGATGGTATGATTGTACATGCTGATATATCAAAATCTGAAGATGTAGATGCTATGGTTAAAGAAGTTGTAAAAACTATGGGTACTATTGATATTCTTATTAACAATGCTGGAATTACTAAAGATGGTCTTGTTTTAAGAATGAAAGAAGAAGATTTTAATGCAGTTATTGATATTAACCTAAAAGGTACTTTCCTTACTTCGAAAGTTGTTGGGAAGCATATGCTAAAGAAGAGAACTGGTAAGATTGTTAATATCTCATCTGTAGTAGGAATCATGGGTAATGCTGGTCAGGCTAACTATTCTGCATCTAAGGCAGGTGTTATAGGACTTACTAAGTCTATGGCTAAAGAGTTTGCTTCAAGAGGAGTAAATGTAAATGCTGTAGCGCCAGGATTTATTGAGACGAAAATGACTGATAAATTAACTGATGAAGTTAAGGAAAGTTATTCTAAGGTAATTCCATTAGGAAAAATGGGTAGTGCAGAAGATGTTGCAAAGGCTGTTACTTTCCTATCAACTGAAGACTCAGACTACATAACTGGACAAGTTATTAATGTTTGCGGTGGAATGGTAATGTAATTAAGAAAAATTTATGTAAAAAAGTTGTTGATTCATTTATACTAATGAATTAATATATAAAAGATGAAACTAACGGTCATAAGACCAAAAAAATTTGAATAAGAAGGGTGATTTAGAATGTTAGAAAAGGTAAAAGAAATAGTAATCGATCAATTAGGTTTAGACGAGGATGTTGTTGTTACTCCTGAAACTTCTTTAGTAAATGATTTAGAGGCAGATTCATTAGACGCTGTTGAGATTATCATGGCTTTAGAAGATGAGTTTGAAGTTGAGATTCCAGATGAGGAAGCTGAGAAGTTTGCTAACATCGGAGATATCATTAAGTTTATCGAAGCTAACAAGTAGTTTTTTATTCGGGGAGTCTTAAGATTCCCCGAAGATTTAATGTTTTGTGTGACTGCTTAAAATTATCTGTATAGAATCACTGATTTTATCGGTGATTAGCTTGTAAATAGGTTTTGTTAGGCCGTCACATAAGGCTGATTATGCTTAGACAATGGTATAAAAAACCTTAAATATTAGTTTTTGACAATAAGTGTTTTACTAGGAGGTTAATATGAATAGAAGAGTTGTAATAACAGGTATAGGTATCGTGTCGCCAATAGGCACAGGAAAAGAAGCTTACTGGAAGGCCTTAAGAGAAGGTAAAAATGGAGTTGGTCCGATTACTAGATTTGATTCTTCAGAACTAGCTACACAAATAGCTGCTGAGGTTAAAGATTTTAATGTAGAAGATTATATGACTAAAAAAGAAGCAAAGAGAATGGATAGATTTACACATTTCGCCGTTGCAGCTTCTAAATTAGCATTAGAAGATTCTGGAATAGATATTGAAAAGATTGATGCAAACAGATTTGGTGTTGTTTTAGGTTCAGGTATTGGTGGACTTGAGACTCTTGAAGTTGAGCACAACAAAATGATTGCAAAGGGACCAAGAAGAATTAGTCCTTTCTTTATTCCGATGATGATTGGAAATATAGGTGCTGGATATGTTTCGATGGTATTTGGAGCAAAGGGACCTAACTATACTGTTGTAACTGCATGTGCGTCTTCTACTAATGCTATTGGTGATGCATATAAGATAATCGAAAGAGGAGATGCAGACATTATGTTTGCGGGTGGTGCTGAAGCAGCAATCACTAAGCTTGGTATGGCAGGTTTCTGTACAATGAAGGCTATGTCAACAAGAAATGATGACCCTGATACTGCAAGTAGACCATTTGATTTAGAGAGAGATGGTTTTGTAATGGGTGAAGGTTCTGGTATGTTAATCCTTGAAAGTTACGAAAGTGCTATTGCAAGGGGAGCTACTATATATGCTGAAGTAGCTGGTTATGGTATGAGCTCAGATGCTTACCATATTACAAGTCCAGCTCCAGATGGAGAAGGTGCTCAAAGAAGTATGCTTGCTGCAATTAAAGATGCTGGTATTAGTCCAGAAGATATTGATTATATCAATGCCCATGGTACTTCTACACCACTAAACGATAAGTATGAAACAGCTGCAATTAAAGGTGTATTCAAAGATCATGCAAAGGATCTTGTTGTTAGTTCAACAAAGTCAATGACAGGTCACTTACTAGGTGCATCAGGTTCAATTGAAGCTATTGCATGTATACTAGCCCTAAAAGAAGGTTTTGTACACGGAACAATGAACTACACTACTCCAGATCCAGAATTAGACTTAAACTACTTACCAAACAAGGGTGAGGAAAGGGATGTTAAATACACACTTTCAAACTCATTAGGTTTTGGTGGACATAATGCTACAATTGTTTTAAAGAAATTTGAAGATTAATAATATATTTAGGTTCTATCACAAGTAAATTGTGATAGAACCTTTGTTTTTTTACTCTAAAAATATAGGCATATAAGAATAAGTATGATAAAATATCATTAGTGTGTTTATAAAAAATAAAGAGGTTTTTAAAATATATTATGGAAAATATAATCTATTTTAAAGATCTTTTGAGGGAGGTCAAGAATGCAGTTGAATATTGCTGAACTTCAGAAGAAGATTAAATATGATTTTAGTGATAGCTCTATACTTAGGGAGGCATTAACCCATAGTTCATATGCAAATGAAAAGAAGGGTGAGTCTATTAGTCATAATGAAAGATTAGAATTTTTAGGTGACTCTGTACTGAGTATAGTTATTAGTGATTATTTATTTAGTAATCACAAGGATTTGCCGGAAGGTGATTTGACAAAGATTCGTTCCAAAATTGTTTGTGAAGCAACTCTGGCTGAGTGTTCTAGAAAGATTAAGCTTGGTCACTATATGTATTTCGGTAAAGGTGAAGAAATGACTGGTGGTAGGGAGAGAACTTCTATACTAGCAGATGCTTATGAAGCTCTTATTGCTGCGATATATAGGGATGGTGGCATAGATGAAGCTGGTAATTTTATTCTTAGGGAAATGAAAAATTCTATTAACAATTCTATAAGTGGAAAAATCTTTATTGATTACAAAACCCATCTGCAAGAGATTGTACAGGTGAAGAAGAATAATAGAATAAAATATGAAATTATCAACGAGAAGGGACCAGACCATTGTAAGGTGTTTTGTACAAATGTTCTTCTAAATGAAAAAGTAATTGGTTTTGGAGAGGGCAGAAGTAAAAAAGAGTCTGAACAAAATGCAGCAAAAATGGCCTTGGAAAGAGTTGGTGACCTTGAGTAAAAGAAATTATATAATACCGGTCTTTGTACCTCATTATGGATGTGGCAATGATTGTGTTTTTTGTAATCAAAGAAAAATCACTGGTTTTAAGGATAAACTTGATGCTAAAAAGTATAAAGGTCATATAGATAAGTATTTAGAAACGATTGGAGACCCTCAAGATAAGCATATAGAAATTGCTTTTTTTGGGGGTAGTTTTACGGGACTTGATATGAGCTTGCAAAGAGAGTATTTGGAACTTGCCTTAAAATATAAAGAAGGAAATAAAATTAATAGTATAAGGATGTCTACTAGACCTGACTATATTAATAGAGAAATACTTGATTTTCTTAAAGAGTATTCTGTTGATATTATAGAGCTTGGGGTTCAAAGTATGGATGAAAGAGTCTTGGAAGTATCTAAACGTGGACATGATTCTGAAATTGTGTATAGAGCATCAAGGCTAATTAAGGACTATGATATTACTTTAGGGATACAAATTATGGTTGGTTTGCCTGAAGATTCTGAAGAAAAATTTAAAGAGACTGTTGATAAGGTTGTAGCTATAAAACCTGATATTGTTAGAATATATCCTGTATTAGTAATAAAAAATACTGAGTTGGAAAACATGTATTTAAGTGGTATTTATGGATCAATTGAAATGGATTTGGCTGTTAAATTATCAGCTTACGGAGATAAAAAACTTTCTGAAAAAGGAATAAAGGTAATTAGAATTGGACTTCAAGCAACTGATAATATTAGCTATGATAGGGATTTGGTGGCAGGTCCTTTCCATCCTTCTTTCAGACAGATTGTTGATAATTATCATTTTTTAAATAGCATTTTAAGAGTACTTGAAAAAAGTTCTTATGAAGAATCAAAAATTGATATATATGTGAACCCGAAGGATATATCGAATGTTATAGGCCTTAATAAGAAAAATAGAATTGTTTTGGAAAAGATGTACAAGGATATTAAAATCTTTGGAGACAATAATATAGATAAGGATTGTTTTTTAATCAAATACGGTAATGAAACAATTATGAGAAGCAAATATGATTACTAATGTTACTTCATAATAAATATATTAATGGGGTGTTAATTTGTATCTAAAAAAATTAGAGATGAAAGGATTTAAATCCTTTGCTGATAAAACAGGTATTGATTTTGAAAATGGTGTTACGTGTGTAGTTGGGCCAAACGGTAGTGGTAAAAGTAATATTACTGATGCTATAAGATGGGTTTTGGGTGAACAAAAGGTAAAGACTCTTAGGGGAAGTAAAATGGAAGATGTTATCTTTAATGGTACCTCCCATAGAAAACCTCTTGGCTATGCAGAAGTTTCACTAATTTTTGATAATAGGGATAATATTTTGCCCATAGACTATCAAGAGGTTAATGTAACTAGAAAAGTTTTCAGGTCTGGAGAAAGTCAATACATCATAAATGGAGCCCATTGTAGGCTAAAGGATATAAGGGATCTTTTCATGGATACTGGTATTGGTATCGATGGATATTCAATGATTGGACAGGGAAAAATAGACAGTATATTAAGTAACAAAAAAGATGATAGAAGACAGATATTTGATGAAGCTTCTGAAATTGTTAAGTTCAAAAATAGAAAAAATGAAGCAGTTAAAAAACTTAATAATACGGAAGAAAATCTTATTAGGGTTAATGATATAGTTTCGGAACTTGAATCAAGGGTCGAACCCCTTAGGAAAGAGAAAGAAAAGGCATCTAAATATCTTGAATTTGCTGATAGATTAAAATATTTAGAAATCAATTCATTTATCATGGAAAGTCAGACTATAAAAGAAAAGCTTGACGAAATTGCAAAGGATATTTCGGATTTTGAAAATAATAATATAAAGTCTATTGAGGAGCTTAATAGGAAAAAAATCTCTTTCCAAGACCTTGAAGTATCAAAAAACGAAAAATCTTCTGTTATTGATGATTTAACAAGAAAAATAAACTTAATGATGGAAGAAATAAGTGCTATAAAATCAGGAATTGAGATATCAGCTGAGAGAATATCCTCTTGTAACAGAGAAATTACCGGTAACAAAGAAGAGATTGAACTTAGTGTAAGAAGGAAAAACTCCTTTGAAGAAGAGCTTAAGGATATAGAGTCAAGCGTCAAGGATCTTGAAGTTACATTAGGGGATAAAGAAGGTCTTGAAAAAAAATATGTAGGTGAAATAGATTCTCTAAAAGAAGATTTGAAAAAACTTGAAAGTAGTGCTGAAGGAGATAAAAGTCTGCTTGTTGAGATTTTAAATAAGAACGAGAGAAACAAATCTGATATAGAAAATTATAAGAAAATGTATAAGGAATTCTATGACAGATCCTGTCAGCTATCCAATGACATTAACTCTTTAGCAGAAAAAATACAAGTAAGTCAATCTTCCCTTGAAGAGGAAATAAAGAGAAGGGATTCAATTGAATCTTCCCTTAGTGAATATAATAATAAGAAAGATAATGTATTATCTGAGAAGCTTACTTTAGAGACAAGAGCTAGGAATCTTGGTGAAGAAATAGCGGATGAAAAGAATAAGCTTACTGAAGCTAGAGCAAGGCTCAAAGTCTTAGAAAACATGGAAAGAAATTTTGAAGGCTTTAATAGAAGTGTTAAAAGTCTCATGAAATATGTTGAAGGAAGAAATGACTCAAGTTTTCATGGTGTTGTGGGTAAACTTATTGAGACTCCTAAAAAGTTTGAAACTGCTATTGAAGTTGCCTTAGGCGGTGCAGTACAGAATGTAGTTTGTGATAGCTATGATGATGCCAAAAGATATATTGAGTATCTCAAGAAAACTTCCTCAGGTAGAGTTACTTTTCTTCCGAGATATGACCTTAAATATAGGGTTCCTACAGAAGATTTTTCAAATACTGAAGGGGTTTTAGGGTGGGGTAGCCAGTTGGTTAACTATTCCTCAGAATATAAAAGAGTATTTGAGTATTTGCTTGGAAATGTACTTGTCATGGATACTTATGACAATGCTCTGAAACTTATAAGAGGAAAGAAAATAAGATATAGAGTAGTAACATTAAGTGGAGAAGTTCTTACTTCAAGCGGTACTGTAACTGGAGGTTCCATGAATAAAAAGTCCTCTAACAGTATTATTCGAAGAAGTAGGGAAATTAAAGAACTAAGTAAATATGTATCAGAAACTACTGTGAAATTAAAAGAACAAATCGCTATTTACAATAAAGATACTGAACGTTTAAGAAATATCGATTCTGAAATAAGTAGTTTAGATAAGGATATTAATAACAAAAGAATGGAAAAGTTATCATGTGACAATGAGATTTCCAACTATAATGTCTTGTTAAGTGGTTCTAAAGAGCAAACTGATAAGCTAAGTGGGGAGAAAAATATTGTTGAAGAAAGAATTAGAAATATTCTTGATAATATATCAAGTCTTGAACTTGATATAAAAATTAATGAGGATAACTACCAGTCTTATCGAAGTAATATTGAGAGATTTTCTACAGAAATTGGAGAATTACAAGACAAAATTTCTAAAAAAACTGAGGAGTTATATTCTTATAGGATTGAAGTTGCAAAAATTAAAGAGCAAAATCAGTCTCAAAATTCTAGATTTGCTTCAATTAAGAAAGATATAAGCGTTATTGATACTTCTATTGAGGGCAGGGAAGAAGCTATAAGTGGACTTCTTTTAAAAGTTAAGGAATTAGAAAAGGAAACTGAGATTCTTAATGAAAAGCTTATAAAAGGAAAAGAAGATTTTGAAAAGCTTCAGAATGATATAGGCAAAAGAAAAGAAGAACTTCAAAAGATAGAAGAAGAAATACGTAATACTGATATAAGCATTAAGAAATTAGATGAGGAATTATTAAATCAAGAGAAAATTAAGAATAAGAAAGAAATAGCTAAGGCAAAACTTGAAACGAAGTTTGAAAACTTTGTTCAGAACTTATGGGAAAAATACGAAATTGCTTATTTAGAAGCGTTTGAAATGAAAGATGAAAATTTTGATCATGAAAATGCTGAGAAAGAGATTAAAGGATTAAGAATTAAAATCAAAGGTCTTGGGGATGTAAACGTAAATGCTATACAAGAATATGATCAGGTTAAGGAACGATATGAGTTTTTAACTGAACAAAGGAAAGATCTTATTGATTCAAAAAAATCTCTTATGAAAATAATTGGTGATTTAGAAGATCAAATGATTGATCAATTCAAAGTTAAATTTGAACAGATTAAAATTCAGTTTACAACTGTCTTCCAAGATTTATTTGGCGGAGGTAGAGCGGATCTTATAATAAAGGATGAAGATAATATCCTTGATTCTGATATAGAAATAATTGCTCAACCCCCTGGTAAAAAACTTCAAAGTATAAATCTTATGTCTGGTGGAGAAAAAGCTTTGACAGCAATTTCTTTACTATTTGCAATACTTAAAATTAAACCTACACCGTTTTGTATTTTAGATGAAATAGAGGCTGCCCTTGATGATGTAAATGTATTCAGATTTTCTGAGTTTTTAAGGGAGTTTTCAAGCAAATCACAATTCGTTGTAATTACGCACAGAAAGGGAACCATGGAAATTGCTGATGTACTTTATGGTGTTACTATGGAAGAGTTCGGAATATCTAAGCTCTTGTCCCTAAAGCTTGAAAATATAGAGGAGGAAATAGAATATGCTTAAATCACTTTTTGGATGGGGAAAGAAGAAGAAAAAAGAAGAGGAAATAATTGAAGAATCACCTATAGTAACAGAAGAAGTAACAGAAGAAGTTGCAGAAGAAGTAACAGAAGAAGTTGCAGAAGAAGTAACAGAAGAAGTTACAGAAGAGGTTACAGAAGAGGTTGCAGAAGAAGTTGTAGAAGAAGTTGCAGAAGAAGTTGCAGAAGAGGTTGCAGAAGATGTTGCAGAACAGGTTACAGAAGACGTAGCAGCTGAAGTTACTGAAGTTGTGGCAGATGAAGTTGA
>JAOARG010000016.1 GCA_025210655.1 Bacillota bacterium | reverse complement strand
GTGATATCAATGGGTAAGACTACAGGAATTAGAAAAGCTTTAAATGGGTTAAGAACAGCCTAAAAAGAGAATAAGAGCGATTATGTTAGACCAAGGGATTTTTGTACGCTTTTAAAACCCATAATAAATTGACACGATCATATCAATAAATTAACTTGTTAAGCTTCGCTTTGCTATGCTATACTAATTGGGATGACAAAATATAGGAGGGATAGTTTTGAAGAAAATTATTATTGCATTATTATCACTAATGGTAGTAGTGTCAGGTTGTGGATCTAATGAAGTAAAGACTGAAGCACCAGTGGAAAATGCACCTGTACAAGAGGAGCAAGTTGAATCTTCAGAAAGTACTGAAGAGGCGACAGAGGCTCAAGAGGAAATTACATATGAGTTTGAAGTTGAGACTTCAGAAGTTGAATCAAGAGGAGTAAAAGTTCCGGTTACAATAGTAATTCCTAAGGGTGAGGAAGGGGAAAAATTCCCATTTGTAGTTATGGCTCACGGACATGGTGGAATGAGAGATGTATTTGGAGCATACACAAGAGTTTCAGAAGGACTTGCAAAGAAAGGTTTAGCATCTATTAGAATGGATTTCAGCGGTTGTGGAGAAAGTAAGGAATCATTCAAGGAAAATAATCTTACTAATATGATTGCGGATGTTACAGCATCAATTGAGCACATGAAGTCTTTAGAAAATATAGATGGTGAAAAAATAGGTATGTTAGGTTATAGTATGGGGGGAAGAATCGCAATGCTTTCTTCTGAAAACCATGAATTTGGAGCTATGACATTATGGGCTCCAGCGGGAACTGACGGAAGCGATCCTATGATTGCATTTTTAGATGGCCAAGAGAGCTATGATAAGTTGAAATGTGATGCGGAGAAAAATGGTTCAGTTATGTTTACAACTAGATTTGGACAAGAGCAAGAATTAGGAAATCAGTTCTTCATAGATATGGAAGCTACTAAGCCTCTTGAAGCTATTGCTGAATATGAAGGTCCAGTTCTTGTAATAAACGGCTCTATAGATGATATTGTTGAACCAAGAATCCCGACAACAATAGTAGAGAGTGCAACAAAATCTTCAAAAGTAGAAAAGATTGAAATAGAAGGAGCTTCCCATGGCTTAGGTATTTATTCTCAAAATTCAGAGTATACAGATCTGCTTGAAGGTGAAACAGTTAATTTTATGGTTGAAAATTTAAAATAATTTAAGTGATTTAGGATGATCTTTTGATCATCCTTTTTTTCTTTTTTGAAGTAATTGTTAAGAAATGGGTATACATCTAAAATCGAAGAGGGAAAATACTATTGTTTACTTAATGGGGTGGACTATGAAAATAAATTATAAAAGAATTATACTTGTTGAATTAACAATTACTATAGCTATAGTATACGTACTTATTACTTTTGTAGGTTTTGATATATATGATGGAATATCTGAAGGGATAAATGTATTGCTTGGTTTGTTGGGAGTATATTTTTTTTCCTTGATGAATATGCCTATACCCTTGTTAGGTTGGGGGATTATATTTAGTAGTTTTGTAGCTGATTTTTTAGATGAGTTTGATTATATTACCCAGTTTTCTGAAAGTTTTTTTGATGTTTACGATGATTATGGTTTTTTAATAGGTATGTTTGTATTTGTTATTGGACTTTATAAAGAGATAAGCAGAAGACAAGTAGAATTATATAGAATAGAAAGATTAGCTACTGTTGATAGCCTTACAGGCTTGTATTCAAGAAATAATTTAGTTTTGGCAGAAGAACTAGTTTCAGACAAAACTATGTATTCTTTGGCTGCTATTATGATTGATTTAAATGGACTAAAGTTTGTAAATGACTCATTCGGTCATGTTACAGGGGATAAAATGCTCCAGAAATCATCTGATATTATTAGTAAGGTGTTTTCAAAGAAAAAAGATTTGATATATAGGATTGGTGGGGATGAGTTTTTAATCCTTAGACCAAATACTAGTGAAGAGGAAATAAAAAAACAGTGTTTAAGAATAAAGCTGGAATCCAACAAGGAAACTTGTAATGAAATACCTATTTCATTTTCAATAGGATATTCACTTGTTAATGAACCAGGAATGACTTTGAATGATATTATGGCATATGCAGATGACAGAATGTATATGGATAAGTTGGTTAATAGAAAAAGCAACAAAAGTGGATATTTAAAAGCCCTTAAAAATGCTGTAAAGGAAAAAAGTTATGAAACAAGTTCCCATGATGATAGGATTGTGAATATAGTAAAAATAATGGGGACTTATATAAATCTTGATAAGGAGAAGATGGATGCATTGGTACTGTCAGCATCCCTACATGATATTGGAAAAATAGGTGTTTCTGAAGAAATAATAAAGAAAAAAAATCCTTTGACCGAATCAGAATGGAAAGAAATCAAGAGGCATCCTGAGATAGGGTGTAGGATTGTTAATGGAATATTCCCATCACCTTTGGTTGAGGAAGGTATATTGCATCACCATGAGAGATGGGATGGTAATGGATACCCTAGTGGGTTAAAGGGACAGGAAATACCTGTAATTGCAAGGATAATTACATTGGCGGATTCTTTTGATACAATGATTCAAGGTAGACGTTATAAAAAACCTATGAAGTATCAAGATGTTATAGATGAGCTAATAAGATGTTCTGGAAAACAGTTTGATCCTGAGGTTGTTGAAATATTTTTAAAAATTATTGAAGAAGACTACTTGAATATCAATGAGAAATTAGGTATTGTAAAATAATACGTAAGATATTGTATATTTATAGACGGAGGCATTTATGAAGCTTATTGATAAAGAAATAGTACAAAAGAAAATTGATGAATTAGTAGATGAAGATGTATATTTACATTTGGAAATGACTCTAGGTGCATATACAGCCCATCAAGATTCCTCAGTACATCCTTCTTCTAATTTTGTGAAGAATATTAGAATAAAGTATTCCCATGGAAAAATTACTGATGAGAGTCCTTATAGAGTTGGTTTGAAATTGGAAGATGGTTGGATATACACAGAGGGTTTAACCCACTATGATGAAAATGATAAAAGAATTATATTATCTGGAAATGATAAAGATGGTAGACTTGTAGTTGCCCTTCAAATTAGTAAGGAAAAGTTTTAAATAGGAGTTGACGTAATGGAATATAAAAATATATTAGTAGTACTTCCCCATCCGGATGATGAAGTTTTTCCTTTGTCAGGTACATTGGTTAAATTGAAAGAAGAGGGAGCACATATAACATATATGTGTTTGACACTTGGGGAAATGGGAAGAAATCTAGGTAATCCTCCTTTTGCAAACAGGGTTACATTACCAGAAATAAGAGAAAAAGAATTAAGAAAATCATGTGGAGTAATTGGAATAGATGATTTAAGATTAATGGGATATCATGATAAAACTATAGAGTTCGAACCATATGATAAAATTGATAAGGATATACTTGACGCTATAGAAGAAGTTAAACCAGAAGTAATTTTTACCTTCTACCCTGGTCATGGGGTACATCCTGATCATAATGCATGTGGAGAAGCGGTAATTAGAACAGTTGGGAATATGAAAGAAGATCAACGTCCAGATGTTTTATGTGTTGCTTTCCCAGATAGGGATATTGGTGAACCGGACCACAGAGTAGATATTAGACCATGGATTGAAAAGAAAATATCTGCCCTGAGGGCCCATAGTACTCAATTTAGAATACCAACTCTGGAAAACCGTGAAAGCAAATCTTCAAAAGAATTTATAGAAAGAATACAAGAGGAAGTATTTTGGAAATACAAATTCAAATAATTAATGAGATTGTATCTATTTTGATACAATCTTTTTAATTGGGGTAAAAATACTATGGAGGTGTTGTTTTTATGATAGTAGTATCTTATTTGATGTTTAATGGTAATTGTCAAGAAGCTTTAGATTTCTATTTAAAGGTGTTTGGAGCAGAAGTAACATACATGCAAAGATATGGTGATTTTGAAGAACTTAATGCAAGTGAAGCCTATAAAGATAAAATTCTTCATTGTAGTATAGAGTTTGAAGGAAACACCATATATATGTCAGATAAATTTGAGGAAAGTCCTGAAGTTCATTCAGGAAATATATCCCTAAGTTTAAATTTTGAATCTGAAAGACATTTGACTGAGATATATGAGAAATTGAAAGAAGATGGAGAAATAAAAATGCCACTTCAAGACACTTTCTGGAACGCTAAGTTTGCATCACTTAAAGATAAGTATGGAATAGAGTGGAGTTTGAATTGTTTTATTGAGGATTTAGGAGATTAATATATGAAAAATAGAGTGGAGACTCCACTCTATTTTTTATTTAGAATAAACTAAATCATAATTAGCACATAAATATTTTATAGTTTCTTTCTTAGATGAAGCAGAACCACAGAAAATACTAATATCACCTTGGTCTCTGAATAACATGATATTAGAACCCCCATCATCCTTCATGAAGTCGATAGAAGAAATTTCTATTATCCTGTTACCTGCTATAAGAAGTTTGTCAGATACAAAAATTTGATTAATAGATATCTGATTAGTGAAACCAGTCATACCACCAAGGAAAAAAATAATGTGGGGTATTTCACCGCTTATCAAAGAATAGATATAAATTCCATGGGTAATTATTAGCAAACTGTAGCAAAGTAACTTAACCCAAGTTGCATATGTAGTTATTTTAGTGAGATTGTATTTTTTAAGTCTTATATTTCGGATGGACCATTTTACAATTAGGTAAATATAATCGATTAAGATTATAAAGTACATCCCTATCATAGTACTAGAATCTGAAATATATTCAGATTTATAAACTAAAAATATAAGAAATATTACAATAATTATAGGTATACCAATGAGAAAGGTATTCTCTTTAGTTGATATTATTTTCTTCATATAAACCTCCTAAATTAGAGAATAACATATAAAAAAATCATTTGCAATATTTTGGAAATGACCCTTTGGACTTCTTCCTACAAAAGAGTAACTAAAGTTACAGAACAATGAGACTTATTATGATAATATTTATATAGAAATAATTTTGAAGGGAGAATTTTATGTCAGAAAAATTAAATGAAGTAATGAAAGTCATAAAAGAGAGACGTTCAACAAGAAAGTATAGTAAGAAAGCAATTAATGAAGAGGATCTAAATACCATAATCAGTGCAGGACTTATGGCACCAAGTGCCCACAATAATAAGGGCTGGCATTTTACTCTAGTTTCAAATAAAGAACTACTTGAAAAAATGAATAGTGAAACAAAAGAAATAGCAAAAACTTGCGGTGATGATTTATATGAAAGATGGGGAAACAAAGAAGAATTTGATATCTTTTATCACGCACCAACAGTATTGATTTTATCAGGTGACGACAAAGCCTACAATAGTTACATAGACTGTGCAGCAGCAACAGAAAATATGCTCTTAGCAGCTGAGTCAATAGGTGTGGGAACATGTTGGATTGGAGTAATAGAGCTACTTTTTAGAGAAAAAACTAAAGAGTATAAAGAACTACTTAACTTACCAGAGGGTTATACACCTTTATTTGCTATGACTATAGGCTATAAAGAAGGAAATTCTGCTAAGCCGCCAAAGTTGGATATGTCGGTGGTGCAGTATATTAGGTAGTCTGGGTGGTTTGTTTCTACTGGTGCAGAAACGGTGGTTTACTCAACAAATTAGGATGTTTTTAGCTGAAGCTAAATCGTATAAATTAATGACTAGGAGCATGTCAATATTTTATACTAACCGGGTGGTAAGTTTGCTAAAGCAAACGGTGGTTAGGCAAAAAGCTTTTAAGGGCTAGAATTTTTAAAAATTCTAGCCCTTGTTTTTTCCCAAACCACCTTTTTCGTTTCGAAAAAACACTTCCACAAGCACTGTAGCGCGAGTAAACTACCGTTTTTGCCAAAAAGCAAAAACACACTAGCTGCTAATCTCGGGCTTAGCTATTTTACTCCTTTTGGTACCCGCTTTCTCCATAAAAGCATCCGCTTTTTCATACTCAGCCTCAGTTAATAAAGAGAACAAAACATATACAAACAGTGATATAGAAATACCACCGATTACCTGATAAGTTGAACCGTACTCCCAAGGTATAGGTAGATTATATCCTATAGAAACGAAGTAATGATAAGTACAGAATATAGCACCTGAGATCATTGAAGCTATAGCTCCAGTAGAATTACCACGTCTCCAGAAGAATCCCAGAACAAGGGGTACAAATATACCTGTTGTAATTATATCAGATGCAATCCATGATACTTGAAGTATGGATCTTACTTTTAATGAGAAAAATAGTGCTATTATTGTTACTACTATAGTGGATCCTTTAGATATATTTAAGAGTTTTTTTTCTGAAACATTTGGGTTTATTTTTTCCTTATATATGTCTAGGGTAAGAGTCAATGCTCCTGTATTGATGAGTGAATCCATTGTTGACATTATTGCTGCTGTGATACCTATAAATATAAATGCTCCCAGTACAGGGTTAAGATAGTCCCTGATAATATTTATTACTATACCACCTTGAGGAAAATCTTTATAAATAACTAGTCCACACATACCTGTTACTACAGACATAAGGTACAAAGGTCCATATACACAGAGGCTCATCATAGTCATTTTTTTAGAGTCTTTTATATTTCTTGTTGCTGAAATTCTTTGCCATACATTGGCCTGTATCATCCAAGCTGCACCGAAAGTAATTATATATACATAATATTTTTCGATTCCACCAAAGAAAGAAGTAAAGTCAGTCTTACCAAGTTTGTCTGCAACCTGAGAAATTTCAGATATACCTCCAGATTTAGAATATGCAACTACAAAAATAATAATTGATGAGATAAAAAGTATAATAAATTGAATGATATCTGTAATTACAACCCCTTTAAATCCACCAAAAAGTGAATATATAAAGACAATTGCAGTTCCTACAATTATTGCTAACTCATAGTTCATATCTAGGTAAGTACCGAAAAAATCACCTATTCCAACCATTTGAGAAGAGGCTGTAATAGTCATAAATAAAAATATTGCAACTGAAAGCATTAGTGATGCGGTTTTGTTGTATCTAGTCTTAAAAATCTCCCCCTGTGTATAGGAACCAGTCTTTCTTATGGATTTAGCCATTAAAAACATAAAGAATGTGGCTAAAAGTGCTGGTGAACCGTAATACCAGAAAGCCCCCATACCATCTGTATAGGCAAGGTCAGCAGTGGATATGGCAGATCCAGCTCCCCACCATGAGGCTATAAATGTAATAGAGAGTGCCCAGAAGGGGAGACTCCTCTTTGCAAAAAAATAATCGTCTGCATCCTGACTTGATTCATCCTTTAATACTACAAATAGAAGTACTCCAAAATAAATAACAAGTCCAATGATTGCAAAAAATCTTAAGTGTTCCATAAAATCGCTCCTTGTTTGTGTTTGTCTAAAATTTAACTAAGTTTTTTCTATTTTATTATTATATATTATAAACTTGGTTAAAATTTTGTCAAAAGGTGCACTATTTTAGTTTCTTGTAACTATTGCTATTACACAAAGGTATAAAATTTTGTTATTTGGTTATCTATATTTTACACTTGCAGGAAAAGGCTTTTTTTATGAAAAATCCTTGCTATAATTGAGAAAAAAGTAACAAAGATATTTCTGTCTATTAATTCAGAGATATAAATTCGGAAAAGAGGTGTAAGTTTGAAAATCGTGGTGATAGGTAACAGTGCAGCAGGACTTTCTGCCATTGAGGCCTATAGAAAGATAGACAAATCTTCAGATATTACTCTTATATCTAAAGAAGGTGGAAATGCATATTCAAGAGTTTTATTACCTTATGTATTAAGGGGAAAACTAGCCTATGAGAATATGACAATCCGTGATGATAAATATTATAAAGATATGAACATCAACTATATTGAAGGTGATGTAACTGAACTTAACAATAAAGATAAGTTAGTTACAGTAGGAAATAAGTTAATTGAGTATGACAAACTTCTTATTGCTACAGGATCAAATCCTGTGAAGCCGCCAATTCCAGGTATAGATCAATATGGAATTTTCCATATGTGGACAAAGAAAGATGTAGATGGTTTAACACCATATTATAAGTCAGGTAAAAAAGTCCTTGTAATCGGATCTGGTTTTGTTGCTCTTCAAGCTGCATGGGCTGCTGTTGTAAAGGGATTAGATGTTACAGTAGTTGAACTTGCAGGTAGAATTATGCCAAGTGTTCTTGATGAAGAGGGTGGAAAGATACTTCATGAGCAAATACTTGAAAAAGGTGTAGACCTAAGGGTTAATACTATAACAGAGAGAATTGAGAAAAAAGAAGATGGAACATTTGAAGTTTTCTTTAAAGACTGTGAAAGTTTAAATGTTGATTTTATTATAGTTGGAACTGGTGTAAGAGCCAATACAGCATTCCTAAAGGAAACTGATATAGAAGTGGATAGAGGAATCCTTGTTGATAGATATATGAGAACTAATGATGATGATGTTTATTCAGCTGGAGATGTTGCCCAGGGTTATACAAGCTTCGATGAAGGTCAGGTAATTCATGCCTTATGGCCTACAGCGGTTGAAATGGGAAAAATTGCTGGTAAAAACATGGCAGGACTTAATAGTGAATATGAAGGAAGTCTGAATATGAATGTTACTCAGATGTATGATCTTACAGTAGCTTCAATCGGAAGATTTTCCCATGATTTAGTAACTAAGTCATATGTTTTCCCTAATGATCTGAGGGGATATTTAAAAGTATGTTATGAAAATGAGCTTGTAGTTGGAGCTTGCTTAGTTGGTTCAAGTGATGCGGTAAAGGTACTAGGAAAACTTAGACCGATTATTAGAAAGAAAATAGTTGCAGATGTAACTCCTGAAAAGCTTGAAATGTATTTACAAGTAAGAGCTTTTTCAAGTAGGAGACAAATATAGCAGGAGAGAAAATAGGAGGTGTCATATATGAAAATGGTTACTATGAATCCTGATAATTGTGTAGGATGTAGAAACTGTGAAATGGCATGTGCCTTTGCTAGAACAAAGGAAACATGTGAAAGTAAAGAATCAAATATTAAAGTAAATCACTATATAGACGAAAGGATACTTATTCCAATGACTTGTCTTCACTGTAGCGAAGCATGGTGTATGGAAGTTTGTCCAGCTGGAGCTATTTCAAGAAATGAAGAGACAAATGCTGTTGTGATTGATCCTGAAAGATGTGCAGGATGTAAAATGTGTATTTTAGCGTGTCCTTATGGAAATATCCACTTCGACTCTGAAAATCTAGTAAGTAGAAAGTGTGATCTTTGTGGTGGTAATCCAAAGTGTGTTACGCACTGTATAGCTGGAGCCCTTAAATTTGAAGATGAAGAAGAAGCATTTAAATTTAGAAGACAAGAGGCTGACAATAAATTAAAAGAATCAATCAAAAACAGTAGAAAATAGGTGGTGAAATAATGGCTGTAAAGGAAATTAAAAAATCCTGTTGTAGAATGTGCGGTATGCTTTGTGGTATTGACGTACATTTAGAAGATGGGAAAGTAGTTGCAATAGAAGGTAACAAAGAATATTTAGCAAATAGAGGTCGTATTTGTATCAAAGGTAGTTCGGGACTTACTCAGTTATATCATGAGGACAGATTAAAGAAGCCTTTAAAGAAGACGGAAAATGGTTTTGTAGAAATTGAGCTTGAGCAAGCAATGGACGAAATTGCAGCAAAAATGAAAGAACTTCAAGAAAAATACGGTACCCAGTCAGTAGGAGTATGGAAAGGTGAAGGAACTGGTTTTGCCCAGCAGGAAGAGTTAGCAAGAAGATTTGCCCATGCGATAAAAACTCCAAACTATTTTTCAAATGATACACAGTGTTATGCAGGTAGATATATTTCTTACAACTTAACATATGGAACATGGCCAGCAGCAGATTTTAGAAATACAAAGTTAGCTGTAATCTGGGGAACAAATGCTCCAGCATCTCACTCATACTGGACACAAGACATTAACTATGCAAGGGAAAACGGAGCAAAGCTTATTGTTATTGATACTATGTACACTGAGATGGCAAGGGTTTCTGACCTTTATATTCAAATCAAGCCGGGTACAGATACGGTTCTAGCTTGGGGAATAATCAACAGACTTATCTCTGAAGACATTATTGATATGGATTTCATTGAAAAGTATACCCACGGTTTTGAAGAACTTAAGGAGTACTCAAAAGAATTCACTGAGGAATATGTTTATGAGTACACTGGGGTTACAAAAGAGCAGCTAGATGAAATAATTTCTTACTACAAAACTGCTACTCCTAATGTTTCAAGTTGGTGTGGAACTGGTCTTGAGCATCAGATGAATGGTGTTAACAATGTAAGAAGTGTTAACTATATCGATGCCCTAATAGGTGCTATTGATGTTCCAGGTGGAATGGTTACCTTGGATGGATTTGGGCCAAGTCATCTTGAAATAGAGTTAGAAGAAGAGTTAGTAGAAAAGGCTATAGGAAGAAAAGAGTATCCAGTTCTTTACGGAATGAGGGGAGAGTGTCATACACTACTTCTTATGGATCAAATTCTATCTGAAAAGCCATATCCTTTCAAAGGTTTAGTAATGACTGCTGCAAACCCAGTATTAACAAATGCAAATTCTACTAAGGTAGTTGAAGCTTTAAAAGCATTAGATTTATTAGTAGTTAAGGATCTATACATGACTGAGACGGCAGAGCTTGCAGATTACGTTATACCAGCAGCTTCATATTTAGAGAGAAGTGAGCTTCAGTACAATGGAATCAACCAGATAGTAAAACTTACTGAGAAAGTTGTAGATTTTGGACTTCAAAATGAATATGACTTCTTTAAGGGTCTAGCTGACAGACTGGGAGCTTCTGATACTATTCCTTGGGAAAATGAAGAGGCATTAAATAGATGGTTAGTAGAGCCAACTGGAATGTCTTTAGAAGAGTTAGCTGAGCATAGGGATGGATACCAGTTTAAGCCACTTACTTACGGAAAAATCCAGAAGAAGTTTGAAGATGGTGAAAAAGTATTTGCAACTAAAACTGGAAAGATTGAGTTTACTTCTGAATATTTAAGGGATATGGGTTACGATGCTTTAGCTAAATATAACTCAGCTCCTTCATATATTGAAAATCCGGAAGAAGAATTCCCAATGATCCTTATGACAGGTGCAAGAAAGGTAATGTACTTCCACGGAAGATACAGAAATATACCTCAAATAAATAAGGTTATGCCTGAAGGAATAGTAGAAATTCATCCTAAGGATGCAGCTAATCTAGGAATTCTTGATGGTGAGAAGATTAAAGTTGAAACAGCTCATGGTTCAATTGAAATAAAAGCTAAAGTAGTACACGAAAAGGAAATTTATCCAGGTTCAATCCAGATTACACATGGATTCAAAAAATCAAATGCCAATGTATTAATTGGTGATGGGGATAGGGACCCGATTTCAGGATTCCCGGCACTTAAGTCTGCAAAGGCAAGAATAGTTAAATTATAGAATTTATTATTAGGGGAGTTGTTATTGGATTGTCAAGCCATTGCCCAGCAATGGCTAAGCATTTGTAAGAATAAAAAGTATTTAACAATTGTTAATCCATTGTTTGACTATTGCTAATCTACTGCTATGCGGGGCAGTCATTTATGACGGCCCCTAATATTAAATATAAAAATGTCAAAAAAATAACAAACGCAATAGGGAGGAAAAAAATGTTTTCAATCAACAGAAAAAACAGATGGTTATTCTTATTCATTCTATGTTTTGGAATGACAGGACTTTTTGGAGTACCGTACTTAACTAGAGGTTTCTACAATGTATTCCAGGACGCAACAGGTGTAACAAATGAGCAAATCGGACTATTAATGAGTACTTATGGATTAATAAACTTAGTATTATACTTTATTGGTGGATGGTTAGCTGATAAGGTAAGCTTAAAGAAATTATTAGTATTTTCTTATATAGGTTCTGGTGCATTAGGTTTCGTTATGTTAGGAATGAAGTCATTTATGGGACTAGTTTTAGTATATGCAGGATTCTCTGTAACAACTGGACTTGCTTACTTCCCAGCAATGCTTAAGTTCATCCGTACACTTGGTGATGATTCAGAGCAGGGACTTTTATACGGACTTAAAGAAGCTGGATATGCTTTCTTCGGAATTATTGTTGGATTTATTGTTGTAAGAATCGGTGTAGTAAGTGGTTCAGATGCAGTAGCATTTAGATGGTTAGTTATCCTTTACTCTGTACTATCAATTGCTGCGGGTCTTTTATTTGTAATCCTTCTTAAGGATGAAAAGCCACAAAAAGATGGTACTTCGGAGCCAATCAATGTGAAGTTAGTAGGAAAATTATTAAAGGTTAAAGAAGTTTGGTTAATTACTATTTCAATCTTCTGTTGTTACCTTGTATACTCATCATTAACTTACTCTTCACCATACCTTGTTGATGTATACGGAATCTCAAACTCTACTGCATCAACACTTGGAATTATTAGACAATATGTTGCATCTTCTTTTGTTTGTCTAATTTACGGTGTTGTAGCTGATAAAATTGGTTCTTCAGTTAAGATGGTTAATATTACTTTTGTTGGACTTGCAGTTACTTGTATAGCTTTCGCTATGATCCCTCAAGGTGCAGCTTTCGTTGGAATGGCAATTGCACTTATGATTGCAATTACAATTCTTGCATGTGGTGTTAGGGGAGTATACTACGCACAGGTTTCTGAAGCCGGATTCCCAATCGAGTACACAGGAACAGTTCTTGGAATTATTGCTATCTTAGCATTTACTCCAGATGCGTTTTACTTCACAGTTATGGGTAGAATGTTAGATAGATATGTAGCAATGGGCAACCCAGCTGCTGGATACCACATTATTTTCATGATTTCTGGAGCTGCTGCAGTTGTAGGTATCGTTGCAGGTGCAATGCTTTACAAGTCATGTGTTGAAAAGAAAAAAGAAAAAGTAAGTGGAGCTAAAGCAGTAAAGGCTTAAATTCTTGCTAGAAAACATAAAATTTACAATTGATTAATTTAATAGTGTTAAGTTTAGGCTGTCACAGGAAAATACTTCCTGTGTACAGCCTATTGGTATTACTATATAATTTTAGAGTATTGACTTATCAATACTCTGTTAAGCAATATATTGAAAATCAATATATGTTAAGTGGGTGCTATGCACCGTTAAGCAATCCACGTTGTGGACGTGAAGCGGCATTTTCAATGCTGCACTCGGTAACCTTACTAGGTAAGCTACTTTTAAAAATGAATTTTGCGTAGCTAAGTATCTTTGTACGGTAATTTGAAAAATTACTGCTAAACAATGAGTTGAAAACGAATCGCTTAACGGGAATATAATGACCGCTTAACGTTATGATTTATCATAATGCTTAACGAGACTGAAGTTATTTCAGGCTCATTTTTCTAGGGGGACAATTATGGGTAATAAACTTAAAAGTTTTATAGGTATGGCATTCGTGTCAATTATATGGACAAGTGGATTTTCTGAGATAATCAATGTACTTGAGGTTGTAGGACCTTTTACTTTGATTTTTTTGAGATTTTTTATTGCTTTTTTGGGACTTCTTGTTTTTCAAAAGATTCTTGGAATCAAGGAAAAAATTGAGGATGAGGACAAAACAAAGTTAGTGATAAATGGTCTTATTGGTTCTATATTTTATTTCGCTATTTCTAATCTTACTGTAATGTATCTTCCTACAGTTGATTCAGCTGTAATATCTAGTATGCAATTAATATTAATGCTATGGGCTGAAAGTATGTTTTTAAACAAAATGATAACCCCTAAAAGATGTTTTTATGTAGTTATGGCTACTATTGGAGGAATACTTCTAATGAGAACTGTCTACCTATCTACATCAGTACTCGTTGCTTATATGCTAATGCTAATTGCTACGTGTTTTTGGGTTTGCTATAATATCATACAAATATCAATTTTGAAAAAATATAAGGCTTCAACAGTAATAAGATATCAGTCATTTTATTCTTTATTTTTTATTTTGCCCCTTATATTAATAGATAATAATAATTTTTCAGCTATAAATGGAACACACATATATAGCTTTTTATACTTAGGTTTAATGGGGATTGCAGTGGGATATACTATTAACTCATATGCACTTAAAAATATTGGACCTACTAATACAAGCTTACTCCTTATATTTCAGCCAGTGATATTACTATTTTCTGATCTGATATTTAAAGCTAGGCTTTTTACCTTATCTGACAATGTGGGAATAGTTTTAATTGCCATAGCTGTATTATTTATGGTAATAGATATGAGAAAGAAAAATATGTACATGGATGAAGGAGGTTTTTCAGATGAGTACAAGATTTAATTATGATGAAAGTAATAAATCGATGAGTCTTAAAAACAAGCTTCTTCTAGCATTTATATTTGTTGGAATAATACCTAGTCTTATTATAGGATTTTTAATGTATAGTAAAAGTGATGCATCTATTGATAAAATGATTTTTTCAAATATGTACAATAGTATGAAGTTCCTTAGTTTTGACTATGAATATATTTCCCAGATTCAAAATGATGGTGGTACAACAATACTGATAAAGGACAATATTATTGAAAATGAAGATGAATTTACAATAGATTTAATAGAAAGAATGAATAATGAGGCATATTATGATTTGGATAAGAAAATAAAAATATTAGAGTATCAAGGTTTGATATGTGGAGCTTTAGAATTTACAAATGACAATGTTACTGTATATCACTATCATAGAATAAGCGAAATGCATCCATGGATAGACGATACTGGCACTATATTTATTAAAGTATCCTTGATAATAATAACCCTTTCAATAGGATTATCAATAGGTATATCTTATAATATTACCCATGGAATCTTCAGACTAATGAATTATACCAAGAGGGTAGAAAAGGGTGAACTTGATTTTAATATAAAGGTTGAACGAAATGATGAAATAGGAACATTGACCCATTCGTTTAACAATATGACAAAACAACTAAATGAACTGATAAACAAGACTTATAAGCTTGAAATCAGTGAAAGTGAGGCAAGATTTAAGGCTTTGCAGGCCCAGATAAGTCCCCACTTTTTATATAATGCCCTTGATACCATAAACTGGTCACTTATTGATAAGGGGGACTATGAAACCTCAAAAATACTTGGTTCCTTATCTGAAATATTGAGGTATAGCATAGATTATAATAAAGGGATGGTAACCCTTGGAGAAGAAATGAGACAACTTGAAAACTATCTCAGAATTCAAAAGGGTAGATTTGAGAATCGATTTGATTATGAAGTTGATTTTGATGATGGATTAAGCAAATATAAAATACCTAAATTACTGCTTCAACCACTGGTTGAAAACGCAGTGGTACATGGAGTGGAAAAAGTTACTTCAGGGGGTAAAATTTTAGTAAAGGCTGTGGATAGTCAGGATTCTATAGATATAGAGATTATTGATAATGGTAACGGAATTTCTCCTGAGAAACTTGAAAAAATAAATGAACAACTTAAGAAAAATCAGAAAGATGTAAACGACAGAATAGGACTTTTAAATGTAAATGACAGAATTAAGCTAATATATGGTGATAGCTACTTTTTAAGTATTGAAAGTAGTTCAAAAGGAACTAAAGCCCATATTACAATTGGGAAATTGGATGAAAAAGTGATTAGTGATTCCAATGATATCACTTACTGATTAATCTATCCTATATTAAGTCACATAACTTAGGGGATTGGCTGTATATGTATACAACGGAGGTATGTTTAAAGTGAGAATATTAATTGTTGATGATGAACCAAGAATTACTAGGGGAATAAAAAAACTTATAACTTCAATGGATAGGGGCCATGATATAGAAGTTGCAGATAATGGGGAAAGTGCTCTGAAAAAAGTTGATGATTTTAGTCCGGATGTCATTTTTATTGATATAAAGATGCCCCTTATGGATGGTTTGACCTTTGGAAAAATAGTAAAGGAAAAAAATCCAGATACAGTTTTTGTTATAGTTTCTGGTTATGCAGAATTTGATTATGCCCAAGAAGCTCTTAAAATAGGAGTTATTGATTATGTTCTTAAGCCAATAATGCCTGATAAAATACAAGAAGTTGTTTTAAAATGTGAGAAGGAAGTTGAAAAATTAGTACTTGATACAGAAAAGGCATCATATTATTTAGAAAAGAAATTAGCTGATATGATAATTGAGAAATCAAATGAACCTATATCAAAGGTATTTAATAACATAAATAACTTTTCTTTCATATATGGTAAAAACATAAACTTAAATGAAGATTACAATTATAAGATGCTTAGTGATGAAAAAGGTAATATTAAAAGACAAATAAATAATATTCTTAATGAAGATACTATCATTACATTTGTTAAAGACAGTATATATATAATATATTACGGGGAAATTGAGGATAAAAAATCAATTGAAACAATTTTAGATAAATTATCATGTAATTATTTTGACTTCTATATTTCTGATTTATCAAATAAGGATGCTAACATCAAAACTTTACTAGATGAACTTAATAGGAAAATGGAGGCGTCTTTATCAACTGATGAAACTATGTCTCAGGAAGAAATACAGGGGATATCTAAAAAAATTATCAGATATATAGAAGACAACTATCATAAAAAAATAAGTCTGAATGATATAGGCAATATAGTTTATATGCATTCCACCCATGTATCCAAGGTTTTTAAGAAAGAGACTGGAATAAATATTTCGGATTATATAGTTAATTATAGAATAAAAATGGCTAAGGAACTATTGTGTGATCCTAAATACAAGGTATATGATGTTGCATACAAAGTTGGATTCAAGGGTCCTAAATATTTTGTTAGGGTTTTTAAAGCAAAGACAGGTATGACACCATCTCAGTTTAGGAAAAAAAATCTTGGTAGGGAACTTTAGAATATCTATCTTATCGTGTATAATTAGTTTGTGGATAATGGAAAATATTTGGTAGGGCAGGTCACTAAAAAAGTTTGAAATTCTTATAGCTCAATATGTATCTTTTTTTCAAACATGGAAGACAACATATTGTAGATAAGAATCAACTGTAGTACTTTATCAGTGGCTTCGGTAGGAGGAGAGTTTCTAGTGAAGAAAAAAGTTGCTGTAATCACTTTTTGGGGCAGTGTGGCAGAGCATCATTGTCAGCAATTAGAAAACTTATTTCAGGGTGAAATTGAATTAGAAGCATATTCTTTTGATAGTGGTAATATAAATCAGGATATAGATGCAGATGTGGTTGTTATTTCAATGTATTCAACATATGTTGCAGTAAAAAAATATCTTTCAAAAGATAGCAAAATAGTAATAATTACTCCTACAATAACAGTAGAACAATTTGAAAGAATAAATAGTATAGCCGAAGGAAAAAAAGTTATGGTTGTTAATTATAGTAGTGAAATGACTATGGAAACCATAGCCTTATTCAATCAGATTGGTCTAAAACATTTGGAGCTCATACCAGTATATCCAGGGGTTAAAAATATTCCTGACATTGATATTGCAGTGACACCAGGTGAACCCCAGCATGTACCGGATAGGGTGAAGACTGTAATTGATGTCGGTCATAGGGTTTTGGATACAAGGACAATAGTTGATATTCTTCTTAAACTTGATATGGCGGAACTTCTTAAGAGTGAAATATTTTTACATGAGTTTGAAAGATTAAAGAGTTATTCCAGTGTAAAAACTTTATTGGGTAAAACAAATTCACTAGAGAATGAATTTGATAGCCTTCTTAATGTACTGGATCATGGAATTATAGCCATAGATCACAATGGTATTATTCATTCATTTAATAAAAGAGCACAGGAAATTTTAGATATTGAAATGGATAATGCTATAGGTAAGACCTTTGAAAGGGTTGTACCAGAGATACCATTCAATCAGGTAATAGAATATGAAAAAGCTATAGAAGGTAAATTACTAAAAATAAATAATAAAAATATATCAGCAACAGTTGTACCAGTAATAACAATGAAAAAAGTAACTGCGGTACTGGCTATGATTAATAACTTTACAGAAGAAGAACATCTTCAACATAAGTTAAGGGCACAGCTTCTTGGTAAAGGACATAAGGCCAAGTATAGATTCTCCAATATTATTGGTGATAGTGAAGCTATGAAGAATCTAAGGAAGATAGCCCAAAAAATGGCTAAGTCTGATTCATCTGTATTAATAATGGGTGAAAGTGGTACGGGTAAAGAGCTATTTGCCCAAGCAATGCATAATGAATCAAAGAGAAATGATTATCAGTTTGTGGCGGTAAACTGTGCAGCATTACCTGAAAGTCTTCTTGAAAGTGAGCTTTTTGGATATGAAGAGGGGGCATTTACTGGGGCGAGAAAAGGTGGGAAACCAGGACTCTTTGAACTTGCTCACAAGGGAACACTATTCCTAGATGAAATCGGTGAAATGGCTCTAGGACTTCAGTCCAGACTTTTAAGGGTAATTCAGGAACGTGAGGTTATGCGAATTGGTTCAGACCAAGTAATAAATATTGATATCAGATTGATCGCAGCAACAAATAAAAATCTCAAAGTCTTGGTTAAAGAGGGGAAATTTAGACAGGATCTGTATTATAGATTAAATGTACTTCCCCTAAGAACTATACCTCTTAGGGACAGAAGGGACGATATACCCGAGATAATAGAAAACATAAAAGATGAGTTGAAGTTAAAGTTTAAGTTTTCAAATGAGAGTCTTTGTCATCTTAAAAAACTGAAATGGGAAGGTAATGTAAGGGAGTTAAGAAACTATGTAGAATACTTAGCATACCTTGATAAGGATATTATTTACCCAGAAGATATGCCATTTCTAGATGAAGAATATGATGAAGATGACTTTGACGAATATATAGACGAAGAAGAAGAGTTTGTCTTAAAGGAGTTATATACTAGCTATAAGGAAAAAAGTAGGATTGGCAGAAGAAGTATATCAAAACGGGCAGAAGAAAATGGATATTTTATTTCTGAAAATGAAGTAAGAAAAATACTCAAAACTTTAGAGTCTAAAAGTTATGTTAAGTTGTCAAATGGTAGGGGTGGAACAAAGATCACTCAAAAAGGTATCTCTTTAATTAATACAATATAATACAACCGGGTTAATGCTTTCTAACATTCTAACGAAGTTTAACCCGGTTTCTTTGTGAGAAAAAATATTTTCGCAAAATAAGGAATAATCAGAAAATAACTATAAGTGTTGAAAAAACTCTAAAGTATGAGGTCTTGAACAATCTTTTGTGATTTGGCATGTAAATTGCATTAATATTAGTACAAAAGGAAAAAGATTAAACGGGGGTGGAAGTTATTATGAAATACAATTTTGATGAAGTAATAGATAGAAGTGATAATTTCTCGGCTAAGTATGATGAGCTTGAGGCTAAGTTTGGAAGATCTGATCTAGTTTCCCTATGGGTAGCTGATATGGATTTCAGAGCGGCTGAACCAATAATGGAGGCTATTAGAGAGAGAGCTGAGCAGGGAATATTTGGTTATACATCAAGACCAGAGTCTTATTATAAAACCATGAAAAATTGGTATAAGACAAGATACAACTGGGATATGGAAAAAGACCATATAATACATAGTCCAGGTGTTGTACCAACTCTAAGTTTAATAATGAAATTATTTACTGAGCCTGGAGATAAAATAATCATTCAGTCACCTGTATATTATCCATTTTTCAATGTAGTAAAGGATAATGAAAGGGAATTAGTAATAAATCCACTTAAAAAAGTTGATGGGGACTATTTTATGGATTTTGAAGATCTTGAAAATAAGATTGACGAAAAGGTAAAATTCTTGATACTATGTAATCCTCACAATCCAATAGGTAGGGTATGGACTAAGGAAGAGTTAAGAAAGCTTGGAGATATGTGTATTAAGAATAACATTACAGTTATTGCAGACGAGATACATGGAGATTTAGTTTATGATGGAAAAAGATACACACCTTTTGCATCAATTTCTGAAGAGTTTAGACTAAACTCAATTTCTTGCTTATCAGCTACTAAGACATTTAATATCGCTGGTTTACAGGCATCATTTGCAGTATTTCCTGATAAGGAAATGCATGACAAATTTGATGAGTTTCTAGGGATATTAGATATAAAGAGAAACAACTGCTTTAGTTTAGTTGCCATGGAGGCGGCTTATGCTAAAGGAGGGGAATGGTTAGATCAGGTATTAGTTTACATTAGGGATAATATGAAGTTTGTTAATGAGTATTGTGAAAAACACATGCCTCAAATCAAAGCGAATATGCCTGAGGGAACTTATCTGGTTTGGCTAGATTGTAATGATTTAGGACTTTCAGATGACGCACTTAATGATTTCTTCGTTAATAAGGCTAGGGTGGCCTTAGACGGAGGTAGCTGGTTTGGTGAAGAGGGTAAGGGCTATATGAGAATCAATGTAGCTTGTCCAAGGGCAACTCTTAAAGAAGGGCTTGACCGTATCAAAGAAGCAATTATTAATGAATTATAATAATTCATCAAACTGAATATGGATTGAATCTAGTAAGAAAGAGTAATATCATTACGATCCAACAAAGAATAAAAGGGGGAGTTTTGTATGGAATTTGGTATATTGAGTATTTTACCACCACTAATTGCGATTTTCTTAGCTATTAAATCAAAGCAAGTTTTTATTTCACTGTTTGCAGGGATTTTCGCGGCGGAACTAATTTTGTTTAAGTGGAGCTTTTTTGGGGCTTTAAACAGTTCTCTTAACAGAATCATTGATGTATTTGCTTCAGGTTGGATGACAAAGACTATCTTGTTCTCATTCATGGTTGGAGCTATAATCACATTAATTCAGGCATCTGGTGGTGTGGCAGGTTTTATTGAGTACCTTACGGAAAAGACAAAAACTGTTAAGAACAGAAAAGGAGCAATGTTACTAGCTTATATCACTGGTATTGTTATCTTTATCGAGTCTTCAATCACAATCCTGGTATCAGGTGTTGTTTCAAGACCTTTAACAGATAGTTATAAGGTATCAAGAGAAAAGCTAGCATTTATTTGTGACTCGACTTCAGCTCCAGTTTGTGCCCTTATTCCTTTAAACGGATGGGGAGCTACACTGATTGGTCTTATTGGAGTTCAAGTAAGTTCAGGTATTATTTCTGGTAATCCAGTTGAAATACTTATGAAGAGTATTCCATTCCAGTTTTATTCAATAATCGCAGTAATTTCAGTTCTTTACTACATAATGACTGAAAAAGACTGGGGTCCAATGAAAAAGGCTGAGGAAAGAGCTAGAACTACTGGTCAGGTACTTAGACCAGGAGCAGTTCCACTAGTATCTGCTGATGCTACAGATGTTCCAGTTAAGGATGGAGTTAAGCCTTCTATGAAGCATATGATTCTTCCGTTAGCTGTATTAATCCTAATGATGCCAGTTGGTCTTTATATTACTGGTAATGGTAATCTAATGGATGGTTCTGGTTCTACATCAGTATTCTGGGCAGTACTAATGTCATTAGTATTCTCAGGTGTATATTTCATTGGTAAAAAAGTTATGTCTTTAAATGACTACATGGGTTATTTCTATAGTGGTGTTGGTAGTATGGTTCCAGTTGCATCTCTACTTATCTTTGCTTTTGCTATTGGAAACTCGATTTCTGATCTTGGAACAGGTCAATACCTTTCAAGTTTAGTAGAAGGAAGAATCAGTGGAGCATTTGGACCAGCAATCATCTTTGTACTTGGTTGTATAATGGCATTCTCTACAGGTACTTCTTGGGGAACTTTTGCAATCCTAATGCCTATCGCAATTCAAATGTGTGTTGCAATGGATGCTAATCTTTATGCAAGTGTTGCAGCAGTTGTTTCAGGTGGTATCATGGGTGATCACTGTTCGCCTATCTCAGATACAACAATACTGGCTTCAATGGCCTCGGCCTCAGACCATATTGATCATGTTAAGACCCAGACACCATACGCCCTGGTATCTGCAGGATTAGCATTTATCATGTATGTGATAGTAGGATTTATCGGATAATATAAATTATATGGCTGCACATTAGGTGCAGCCTATATTTGTGAAAACTGTTACAATATGTTTATAAAAAGATACGAGCAAAACTATTAAAAAACTGTTATAATATAATAGAATGAATTTGTCAATATCGTTAGGCAACAAAAATCTAACGTTATAAATAAATATATTTTAAGGAGATGTAATAATGAAAAAAATCATAAGCACAGACAAGGCTCCAGGAGCTATCGGACCATACTCACAAGCAGTATTAGTAGGTAACATGGTTTACACTTCAGGTCAAATTCCTGTAAACCCAGAGACTGGAACTTTCCCAGAGGATATCCAAGAGCAAGCTAAGCAAGCTTTAGAGAACGTTAAGGCTGTTTTAGCAGAAGCTGGAACTACTTTAGACAAAGTATTCAAAACTACAGTATTTATCGCTGATATGGAGCAGTTCGGTCTTATCAACGAAATTTACGCACAATACTTCACTAGCGATTTCCCAGCTAGATCGTGTGTACAGGTAGCTAAGTTACCTTTAGGCGTTGGTCTTGAAGTAGAAGCAATTGCATACTTATAATTAGTAAATGACTAGGGCGAAATCATTATGATTTCGCCCTGTTTTTATTTAAGGAGGAAATAGTAATGGTTAAAATACCTGAGAGAATCAATCTTGCAAATTTACCAACAAGGATAGAAAAGTTATCAAGACTGTCTGAAGAGTTAGCTGGACCAAATATATATATTAAAAGAGACGATCAAACAGGCTCAGAGATGTCTGGAAATAAGGTAAGAAAACTTGAGTATGCGGTAAAAGAAGCCTTAAATCAAGGTTGTGATACATTAATCACATGTGGTGGTATCCAGTCAAATCACGCTAGAGCTACAGCAGCAGTAGCTGCAAGACTAGGTATTAACTCATGCTTACTACTGAAAAGTGATGAGACTCCAGATGTAGACGGAAACTATTTTCTAGATAAGGTCTTAGGAGCGGATATAAGATTTGCTTCCAGTGATGACTTTAGTGAAAGAAGAATGGAAATCATGGAAGAAATCAAAGAAGCTCTAGCTAAAGAAGGCAAAAAGGGATATGTAATACCTGTAGGAGCTTCCAATGGAATAGGAACATTTGGATACTATAATGCAATGGATGAAATCAAAAAACAAGAAGAAGAGCTTGGCGTAAATTTCGATGCCATAGTAATATCAGTAGGTTCAGGTGGAACATACGCTGGACTATTCCTAGCATCAAAAATAAAAGGATACAAGACTAAAATATACGGAGTAAACGTATGCGATGACGAAGAATATTTCGTAAATCAAGTAGACACAGTATTAAAGGAAAGTCTAGAATACATAGATGCTGAGCTTGAGTATTCTAAAGAAGAAATCAATATACTTGATGGGTATGTTGGGGAAGGATATGCATTATCAAGACCAGAAGAAATAGAGTTTATCCACGACCTAGCAAGAAAAGAAGGAATCATACTAGACCCAGTATATACAGGTAAAGGAATGTATGGTCTAGTTAATGAAATTAAAAAAGGAACTTTCAAAGACTGTAAAAATATCTTATTTATTCATACAGGCGGTTTGTTTGGATTATTTCCTAAGAAGGATTTGTTTTGATTTGCTAGTTAGTGGTTAGTAGTTAGTGGTTAGTAGTTAGTGGTTAGTAGTTAGTAGGTAGAAAGTATAAAAATCCCTATTGCCCGATGGGCTTAATAGGGATTTTTTAGATCTAACCACTAAGACCTAATCACTAACTACACCAAAATCTCCTCAATAAGAAATCGGCTTCTGACATCATAGATTTACTTTCATCCAGAAGTGATTTAGCCCTTTAGCTTTCAAAGAAGAACAGACCTAAAATCGTCAATAGATTTTAAAAAGCTATCCTATCTACCACCAACCACCAACCACCAACCAAGCACTATCTACTAACTACTATCTACTGAACCAACAGTCTAATTACCCCCTCAGGGTCCCTAGTAATAGCAATAAGACAGTTAGTATATGTGTTTTCAGTCATCTCATATCTTATGTAATCATCATCCACGCTTTTTATCTTTATTTTGTCAGGAAATTCTTTTTTTAAGTATGCAATGACACTTTCCTCTGACTTATGGGCTGTTAGTTCTTTTGTTCCTGATTGGAGTCCCATAAATACCTTGGTGTATTCAAATTTACTTCTATCCATTTCACTGGATTCTCCGAAATTGTTTATTCCAAAGAATCTTACTCCAAGGTGTTCTAAATTGTTTAGGAGAAGATCATCAGTAAGTTCATCTTTGATTTTAAAGTCTATCTGAACAATTACGGGTAAAGGTTCACCTTCATCATTTTTAAGGACAAAATATTTAAGAGATTCTTTTCCGTTTATTTGTACACTTCTCTCTGTGGGGTACAAACTTTCCTTTAGTTCATCTGCTTTTGTTAAATCAATTGATTTGCCACATCCTGTTAGGATGATAAGTAAAGTTAAAAATAAAATATGTAAATTTTTCATAATTTGCCTCCCAAGTCACCTTACCATAATTGAAAGATATATTCAAATTTTTCCATGGAACTATGCAGCTTTATGTGTATATAATAAGAAAAAGAGGTATATATAATAAGAAAGAAAATTTATATCAATGATTTAGATAAGGAGGATGGGATATGTTTTTCAATAACTTAAATATACGTCACAAATTAATCCTAACAAACATATTTCTCATACTTCTTTTGATTTTTACACTTGGTATAGTAGGAATACGTTACTCCTTTAATGTCATTGAAAAGGATGCATTAGAAAACCTAAATGACATGACATTGGAACATGGCTATGCTTTCAATGCACGTATGACTGCTAGGGAAAATCTTGTTAGATCATTAGCTATATATATTAGGGAATCCTATGAGATAGATGTTTATAGAGAAAATAGTGACTATATTAGGGGTTATAAGAATAGTTTGGCCCCTATAGTATATGATATGAATGTACTTAATGATAATGTATATGTTTATTTTAATCCAGAACTGGATATTATGGCCCATGATATATGGTATTTTGATAGGGATAAAGATGGTGACCCAGAAAGAATGCCTGAGGTAACCATGGATTTTTACGATGGAGATGAGGACAAGAAACCTTGGTTTTATGGAGCAATAAATGAAAGGGCAGGTATTTGGTCCAATCCATTTTCATCAAATATAGGATTAGATGATTCATATTTTACTTTCTCCATGCCAGTATATGTAGATGACGAGTTCATAGGGATAATAGGATCAGATTTCGTAGTAAGGCTATTACAAGATGAATTAAAAGATCTGAAGATATATAAAGACGGTTATTTTTCTATAGTAAGTGATAAGGGACAGTTTGTAGTACATCCCGAGTATCAGTATAAAGATACTTTGAGTACTGTTGATGATGAGTCCTTTAAAGGTCTTTCAAGTGAAATAAGTGGATTTAGGGTAACTGGTGTTGTTGAAAATAGAAAGAATTTTATATCATATTATCAGTTGAAAAATGATTGGTATTTAGTTTCCACTGTTGCAAAATCAGATGTTTTTGGTGAGTTTTATGGATTTCTTGCAAGGATGGTTTTAATAACAATAGTAGTGTTACTTATATCCCTTGCATATATTATAAAATATAGCAAAAAACTAATTGAACCTATAGAAATACTTACAAAAAATGTTCTAGAAATTGGTGAAGGAAATTATTCAGATTCATTTTCAGATCAAATTGTAAGTAGTTCTGATGAGATAGGTGAACTTGTTAAAGAAGTAGACAATATGAGATTTAAGCTTAAGAACTCCTTTGAGACAATTGAACAGTATAATAGGGAACTGGACGATAAGGTTATGGAAAGAACAAGGGAGCTTACAAATGCCAATAACGAGCTTATGGATACTTTAAATGAGCTTGATAGAACTAGGGAAGAGATAGTGAATAGTAAGAAAATGAAAAACCTTAATACTATGGTCACTGGATTATCCAAGGATTTAAATAACCCTATAATTATTTCTAAGGAGTTAATGGGACAAGTCTCAAAAGAAGTAAGGACTACAAAATTAGTCCTTTATAATAACAAATTAACCAAATCCAATTTTCTAGAGTTTATGGAAGAGATAGAAGTTCTTTCAGAAGACACATTTGAACATTTGTATAAAATAAATGAAAAGATAGAGATATTAAAAAGAAAAGATATGGAAAAGTATGAAGAGGAGAATGGGAAGGAGTGAGAATAGTGCTTAAAAGAAATCGTATTAGAAATAAAATAATAAAATTAAATATGATTTCTGTATTAGCTACTATTTTGGTACTGGGGACATTATTAACTGTCTTTACTATATCTGTAGTAAAAGAGAAGAAACAAAATGATTTGATACACGGGACAGAAATATTTGCTAGTAAGTTTAATGAAGATTTTTTAAGTAAAACGGTTCTTACAAACTCCTTCGAAGCAATAATCAAGGATACTATAGATCTTAGTAAGGTAAATGAAGAGGGATATTTTGAAAACTATATAAATCAGCTTGTACCCATAGTAAGGAACTATGCCCTTATCCATGGAGACTTTTATATATTCTTCAATCATGAGTTAAGTGGTGAACCCCATGATATATGGTTTCTAGATTATAATATGGATGGAGTCCTTGATAGACTTCCTGAGATGGGTATTGACTACTATGATGGAGATTTAGAAAGTAAATACTGGTATTATGGTCCTATAAAACATAAAAAAGGTGTGTGGTCGGAGCCCTATAAATCAACAATCTTGTATTCCCACCATTTTGTAACTTACTCAAAAGCAATATACCTTGATGATGTACTTATAGGAGTTACTGGTTCGGATTTTATTCTTGAGGATATTATGGAGGAAATTAGGAAGGCTGAGATCAATACTGAGTCTGTTTCCGCCATAGTGAATGAAGATGGAAAAATACTTTTACATTCAGCTTCTATGGATTTGCTAGGAAGTAAGGAAGAATATGACGTAGATTTAGAGAACTCATTTGAAAAAATTAAAGATAAGGACAATGGGGTTATTGAATATATAAATGGTAAAGATGAGAAAATGGTCCTATCATTCAATAGACTAATAAGTGGATGGTATCTTCTTTCCTATATAGAGGAGGATATCATATATGAAGATCTTTATATTCTCCTTACCAACTTAGTAACAGCACTCCTTATTTTCCTTATTATAAGTTTAGTTATTGCATGGAGAAGTGGCAGAAGCATATCAAGACCTATAGAACTACTTACGGAAGAAGTACTTAGTATAGGGAATCAGATAGAAGATGAAAGTTTACCACAGTCTCTCCTTCTTATGAACGATGAGATAGGTATCTTATCAAACTCATTCTTAAAGATGAAGACAATGCTTAAGGATGCCTATTCCAAAATAGAAAATCAAAACACTGAATTGGATACCAAAGTAAGTATTAGGACAGAAGAGCTAACAGCAATAAACCAAGAGCTAATAGCAACCCTTGAGGTCCTTGAAAATGCCAGAGAAGAGTTAATTGATGTGAAAACTTATGAAAGTATGGAGTCCATGTTTTCAGGTATGTCCCATAGATTGGGAGGACCAGTGGGCAATGCAATAGTGTCTTTAAGTTCTATGATTAAAGAAATAAATAGCACTAAAAAACTTTTAGAAAAAGATGTACTTACAAAAAGCAAGTTTCTTAATTTCATTGACAAGAGTGAAAAATTATCCTCAGCCTGTCTAATGAATATAGAAAATGCCCATGAACTGATAAAGTCCCTTAAGAATATAGAACTCGGCTTTATAGATAAGGAAATGCATAGATTTGATGTAAATGATATATTTGTATCCGTCATAGGAATGATGAAAGAGCAGTTGAATGATATTGGAATAAGTGTCAATTTTAAAAAAAATGAAGAAATATTCATGTATAGTCATTCAAAAATATTTTCTATAATAATGATGAACTTTATTAAATTCTCAATATATCAAAACTTTAAAAATAGCTCAGGTGGAAACATATATATTAAAACATCCCTGGAAGGAAATAAATTTCTATTAAAATATTGGGATGATGGAAAAGCAATTTCAAAAGAAGAGATAGAGACATTATTTGATCCATTTTCAATATCCCGTTTCACTCAAAATATGACAGGATTTGAACTATACCAAAATTTCCAACTTATATCAAGATCCTTAGAAGGTACATTAAAATACGATGAATATGAAGATGCATTTGTTGTTGTATTATTTACAGAGCAGTAAGTGGAGATTGTTTCAAAACAGAAGCAATCTCTATATTTATGTGCTATTATAGGTTAGTAAGATAAATTTGGAGGTTTGCATGCTTAAAAAGATTAGAAACTATATAATAGTCATAGTCCTAATAGCCCTGTATTTGTGGACACAGAATAATATAATAGAAATAGAAAAAATAGAGATTGATGAAGATGAGATAAGTAATGAAATAATAATAGCCCATATCTCCGATGTACACATACCTAGAAATGGACCAAGTATAGATAGTATACTAGAAAAGTTAAGAGACATTAAACCTGACTTGATACTTACAACAGGAGACATAGTTGATAGTTCATGCGATATAGCAAACAGTCAACTAGGTGTTTTTGCAAAGGGACTTTCAGAAATTGCCCCAACCTACGGCATATCAGGCAATCATGATAGATGGAATAGAAACAGAGAATTGTGGTATAAGATAATGACAGAGAGTAATAATATTATACTTGAAAACAGTGGAGAAGTAGTAAGGATAAAAGACCAAGATATATTTCTTATTGGAGTCAAAGATGGATATAGCTTCACAAGTGAAGGAATACCCGAAAAAATAAAAAATAGAAATATACCTAAGATATTAATGATACACAGACCAAATGAATACAAGTATGACAATATGGATATATCACTAATTCTAGCAGGACATAACCATGGTGGACAGGTGAGGATACCATTTATTAATCAAGGCATCTTATCACCTGAAAGAAAACTATTTACAAAATATACTTCAGGACTATATGAACTAGAAAACAATGAAAAATTAATAATATCCAGAGGACTGGGTAACAGTGTAATACCAGTTAGAATTCACAATAGACCCCATATTCCAATAATTATTTTAAAATAGTAATTCAGGCTGTAAAAAAGCACAGCCTTGTTGAGTATTATGAATATTCATAATCTTAAGAGGTCATTTCATTCCCGTTAAGCGATAAGTATTGCATACTTATTGTGAAGCAATAATTTTTCAAATTATCGTACATGGATAGTTTACTGTGTAAACTTATTTTAATAGGCTTGCAGGAGCAAGGTTACATTGAACAGCATTTGAAAAATGCCGCTTAACGACCATGTAAATGGATGCTAAACGGTGGTCACACCTGCTTAACATATGTTGAAAACATATTGCTTAACAGACTGCTGATATTTCAGTAGTCATAATTATTATTGCAAATAATAATTATATGTTGACTTAGTAAGGAATAACTTATAAAGTAGATGGGGCGAAAAGAAAATATTTGAGGATGGTTAATTATGAACAAGTCAAGAGGAACAGGAAACAAAAGAAAAAATAGTTCTAAAAAAAGAAGTTCAAATAAATTTGGAAATAATGATAATAAGAAAAGAAATTCAAGGTTTTCAGCTAATGATTATAAAAAAAGAAATCCTAAACAAAAAGATTTTTCTAGAAAAAAATCAGCAGGTAAAATCACTACAATAGAAGCTACATGTGTAGGAATGGACAATGAGGGAAGAGGTCTTATAAAACACGAAGACAGGATGCTTAAAGTGCCAAATCTTATTAAAGACGAAGTAGCAAAAGTAAATCTAATCAGAAGTGGTAGATATACAGACTGTGAGGTGGTAGAAATTACTAGTCCTTCACAGGATAGAGCAAAACCAAAGTGTAAATATTACTATGAGTGTGGTGGATGTCAACTTCAACACATGAGTCTTAAGGGACAAAATGAGTATAAGGAAATAGTAGTTAGAAAAGCAATGAAAGAGTTTGGAAAAGTGGCTGGTTTAATCTCTATGGAGCAGCCATATGACTATAGAAACAAAATCCATACAACATTTGCTACATTTAAAGGTGGACAAATAGTATCAGGATTCTATCAAGAGTATTCTCACAAAGTAGTAAAAATAGATAGATGTATAATCCAAGATCCAAGGGCAGATGAAATAATCCTTACATTAAGAGATCTTGCAAAATCATTTAAGCTAAGAATATATGAAGAGGACAGAGATGTAGGATTCCTAAGACATGCATTAATCAGAACAGGAAAAGTATCTGGTGAAATAATGCTAGTATTAGTAGTAACAGATAGAAGATTCCCATCAAAGAACAACTTCATAAAAGCATTACTTAAAAAACACCCAGAAATCACAACAGTAGTCATGAATATCAATGATAAAGATACATCAATGGTATTAGGGGACAGGGAAGAAGTAATGTACGGAAAAGGCTTCATAGAAGACCAACTATGCGGACACAAGTTCCACATATCACCAAAGTCATTCTATCAAGTAAACCCAGTACAAACAGAAAAACTATACAATAAAGCAATAGAGCTAGCAGATCTAAAAGGAACAGAAACAATCATCGATGCATACAGTGGAATCGGTACAATTTCCCTAATAGCAAGCTCAAAAGTAAAAGAAGTAATCGGAGTAGAACTAAACAAAGACGCATTTAAGAATTCTATCAAGAATGCAAAAATAAATAAAATCAAAAACGCAAGATTCTTCAACGCAGACGCCGGAGAATTCATGGTAGAAGTAGCCCAGGAAGGAATGAAAATAGACGCAGTATTCCTAGATCCACCAAGATCAGGAAGTGACGAAAAATTCCTATCATCAGTAGTAAAACTATCACCGAAAAAAGTAGTATATATCTCATGTAATCCAGTGACACAGGCTAGGGACCTTAAGTTCTTGGTGGATAAGGGATATAAGGTGAAGAAGATACAACCAGTTGATATGTTTCCGTGGACGTATCATGTGGAGAATATTGTACTTCTTGAGAAGTAATATTCTGCCTAGCGCAAGCTTAGCTTGCTAGCCCAGCCAGAATTGGAAATTCTTCGACAAGCCAGAAGCTACTGGCGTGCTTCTTCGACAAGCCGCTGCTTAGCAACTCGTACGTGGAGATTTCTCTTGGGGAGAAATTTTAATTTAATATTTAAGAGACTTATTTCAGAGATGAAGTGAGTCTCTTTTTTGATTTTTTGACCCAAAATTGAAGTCGCCTCTTGTCCGGTAAGAAATGACATTCATATAGAGTGATTTCATCCTGAAAAGACAAAAGTATGAATAATTCTTAAGTATTCAAATAAAACATGTCAACAATTTGAAGTCGCCTCTTGTCCGGTAAGAAATGACATTCATATAGAGTGATTTCATCCTGAAAAGACAAAAGTATGATTAATTCCTAAGTATTCTAATAAAACATGTCAACTATTTAAAGATTTTGAGGTAATAGTAGAGGGACTTTATTTATAAAGAAAAAACAAAGGAGGATAAGGTGGGCTTAAACATTAATACACATAAGAATGATAAAAAAATTATTATTGCAAAACGAGGAGTGATGATATGTCAAAAAATACAACTAATTTGAAGCTATATAAAAAAGAGCCAGATATCGATTTAAAAGATAAATTTGATGTGAAAACAATGTTAAATGACAACTGGGACAAAATAGATCAACATGCTGCACAAACAGATCAGCGGATTGAAGTGAATGAGAATGCTAGGCATGTGCATGGGAATAAATCAGTCCTGGATAAAATAACTCAGGGCTTATTAGATAAGTGGGATACGGTTACTGGAAAGGCTGAACAGACGGAAGTTGATGAGAATACAAGTGCAAGGCACATTCATTCAAATAAGTCTGTTATAGATAATCTCAGGCAGTCAGACTTAGATAATGTAAATAACCTTTCAGCATCAGTATCAAGAAATGCAGCTAAAATATCAGGCAACTCAGAAATGACAGTTAAGCTAGTGAAAAATTTATTAGAAAAGAAAGTCATTGATTCAGCTCCAGAAGGCAGCTCGATATCAATAGAAGATTTTAATGATAACAGTTGGATAGATTTAACATCTACAGCAACTTACAACTCAGAAGAGAAGAAAGTAGTCGCAACTGGAAAACAAAAGCTAGTACTTAAAACAAAGAGTTTAAAGATTCCAATTTCTAAACCCAAAGTGATGATCTATTTAGATGAGATAAAAAAAGCAGTTCTTCAGGAAGATGCAACTAATACTAATTTACTTAAACTGAGGACTAATAATTATGAGTTAGTTGTTGGGAGTAAGTTGATTGTTGGTGAGGGGAATGTTAGGGATGTGGATATAATAAAAGGCGGGACTGAAAAGATTGATGTTGATTATATTGAAAGACCTAAAGAATTATCGGTTTCTGGAAGTACAAATTTAGGAGGCCGAAGTGTATGCCATGCTGAAGGATATAGATTCGATTTTTTTGAAGAAGGTCTTGGCTACAAAATTGTGAAGTGTAAGGGTGAAGAAGTTGTTGAATCTGTAAATGAAAATAATATCAGTTCAACTTTATTAGCTGGTTCTATTGCATTTCATAAAGAAAGTAAGAGTATATTAGTTACATATAACAATGTAGGAAATGTTTATGTAGCAATATATAATCTGGACTTGATAAAAAAGGACAGTTATTTAGTTGAAAAAGGAATTACAAATAATTATGGACATACTTTAGATATGGATGGAAATAATGGTGTAATAGCGTACAAATATAGAAATGGAACAACTTCGAGTTATAGTACTGTAATAAAAATAAAAAAATTTACTCTAGATACTGATGGTGTTCTTGTGTTTGGTTTATCACATATTTTAAACAGTGGGAGTGCAGAGTTTGGTGATGTATTTACACACATCTCAGTTATTTCTGTAGGGGTCCATTTCTTTCTAGTTAATACGGGTTCTCAAAACACAAATCTTTATGTTTGGACAGATATTGAAATCGTTGGATTTACGAATTGGAGTGTAGATAGTTCAGTATATTACAAAACTATAAAAACTAATGCGATGGGTTCAAGTAATCCATTTATTTATAGAAAAACAAATGGTAGTGATAAAGGGCGAATATTTGTTGCGTATACAAGCACAAGCCCTTATAACTTAATTGTAACCTATACAGATGATAATTTTGCTAGTTTGTCAGATATATCAACTGTGTTTTCATCTGGGGAAATGTCAATTACTGAAGATATAAACGGTAATGTATACATCTTATATAATCAAGGAACAGGCAGTATAGATATGAGGATTGTTCAAGATGGCCAAAACAATGTTGGGGATTCAATTAGGTTGTTAACAGAAACTACATCGAATATAACAAAACCTAATACTGCTAAAGAACAACCAGATAATTTCACATCACCTATGTTTAATTACTTCGAAGGAAATGATTTGAAGAAAGGTGGAAAATATTCTGTAGTGGTTGGAACTGGTTATGAAGCAACAATATCAGGTTCACCAATAACATTATCTAAAGATACTGAGCTATTCATTGAAAATCAAATAAAAGTAAAATACAACAACGTATTACTAAATCTAACATCATATTCAGAAAAATCAATGGAAAATCTAATAGAGCTTTCTGGAGTAATACCAAGTTCCTCAGAGGCAAATATTGAAGTTGAATTTGAGAATAACGGTGCACAACTTGTTGGTTATTTTGAAGGGGGAGTATAAGATTGAAAACTGTAGAAAAACCATTAAGTAAGACTGGTGAGGAATTAAAGTCTATGGGGCTTATGATATCCTCACTAATGATTGATAATGCGAAAAAGGATGAAGTAATCAATTCGCTAAAAGAAAAGGTTGATACACTTACTGGAGGTGGAAATTAGTGCCTGAATATGAGTGGTTTCAATTTGCATATCCAAATAAGTATGCAACAAAAAATCAAATTAGAGAAGCTGTAGTTTTGAAAAAAATATCGGTAGATCAATACGAGTTTATAACAAAGGAAAAATTTGAAGATGAGACAAATTCAACAATATGTTTGGAATCAGATATAAGAGTTGACGATGATAAAAAAATACCATTTTTGAATCATGTATTTGATAGAATTTTCAAGAAAAAATAATAAACTTGATATTAAAAATAGCCATATTTCGTGTTGAAATATGGCTCATTTGTATTCCATAACATTCTTATAGAGTGATTTCGCATTATAAGTGTTTTCTAAGAACTAGTCAATTCAATCCCCCTAGCTATTATATCATCTGAGAATTTATAGAGTTAATCAATATATTATTTACTATATATCAATAAACCATTCCCATCATAAAGATCGCAAGGATCTCCATCATTATTCCATATGTAACTTCCTGACCATTTTAGTGTATCTATGCCGTTACCTTTTGATCCGCGCCCGGATACTATTTTTATTGTTTCTCCAGCCTTTAGTATGTATCCTTCAGGGAAATGGAATGTTTGATTTCCTGTAACTGATACTACTTTCCACTTTGTCATATCTTGATCTTGTACATAGAATTTGAATTCATCTTAATCGATTTAGGTATTGTAAATAAATAGGAAAGTGATAAAATGGTAATTAAAGGGAAAATGTTGGTATATATGATGATTATTAGTTCGTAGATAAAATGTTAAAGGAGCTAGAAAATATGAAAAGTAAATGGTTAAAGCTAATACTTGTACTGTTAATAATATTTAATTTAAGTAAACCTTTTATTATTTACCCTATAAAAGATTCAAATCAATATATTAAATATAGTCTAACAAGTAATATTAATACTCTCTTTATTACTTTAGAGGGTCTAGAAGAAAAATTAATTAAAGAAGAAAAATATAGCAAAATTGATATCAAGGAAATTCAACTGATACTTGATGAGTATCAGGATTACATATACTTCTCAAATAGAGCTATTAGCCATTTAGAAACTTTAAACAGGGAGTTTATTATAGATATGTATGGTTTAGAAGACTTCTTGAGATACTTAGAAAACAAGGCCGCTATTGATATTAGACCTTCTGAAGATGATATAAAAACTCTTAAATCAATATGTGCATTACGAATTGAATATAGTGAAGTTAAAAGATTAGGTTATTATAGTAAGAACAAAAATCCATATTTTAAAATGCACTTACCCGAGAAAACTGGATTACTTTTTAAAGAGATAAATGAGATTTCGAAGGAGTATTTGAATAAATAAATTTTAAGTTTATAAGATAAGAATAATACCCCATGGGGCTTGGCCCCTCAAAATCCCGCCAATTCCCGTTTATCACTGATATAATTTCCCATTTATTAGAATGAAGAAATTGATAAAGTCTAGCAATTCCAACAGATTCATAAAAAAATTGTTCGATACATAGAAAAACTAATGGAAATTTCTTTCGAAGGTCTGTCCCCATAAACGGGAAAATGGTGAGCCAAGCCCTATGTGATATTGGGAGCTGATTTAAGGGCTTTAACAAATTTTCTTCTTGCATGAGGCATATAAGCTAGATGTTTTACTCAAAGCTTGCTATATCCTGCGTAACCATCAGTTTGAAGATATCCAGTACTCTCTTCTTTTATTAAAACTTTAGAAAAATTAGTATTATTAACATTATTTGATGTTCTAATTTCAAATTTTTTATCTAACCATCTTTCATTTATCTTGAAACTATCTCCAATCTACAATGGCTTGACGTCTAGGCACCGTGCGTTGATATTTAACTGCTGGATAGCCAAGCGCTAAACAGGCAACGAACTTTTCTTTCTTACTTAATCCTAGCTCTTGCTTGACTTTCTTAGTGCGGTTTCCGATTATAGTAAAGATACCACAATGTAAGCCACCAAGACCATGGGCTCTCGACATGAGTTCCATATTTCTTGATGCAAGAGCACCATCTACCTCATGTGAAGAGACTGCTATGAGGAGAAGGGGTGCATTTCTAAAAACAAAGCCTCTGCTCAGGTCATACTTACTCAGGTCGTACTTCAATTTTCTCACCTTACTTACGAACGTTGAGATTTTCTTGAAGGTCTCCAGTCGTCCTAAAATCATGTCTTCGATAAGGTTAATGTCATTTTGAACAACGATGTAGCGAACCCCTTGTTGATTGGTCGAAGTGCTAGAGTAGCGCCCTGCATCAATGATACTTGTGATGACCTCTTTAGGAATGGCCTGATTGGTAAAGCTACGAATGGTACGCATGGATCTGAAGACGTTATGGAGTTTATCTGGGGCAAGTTGAATGTCAAGTCCAGATAGATCTTTAATTTCATCCGCATCTAAATCAGTAATCTCAAAAGCATTCACAGGGCATATGGCGATACAATGACCGCATTTGATACATGCCTGTGAACTAATACAGGCCTTCTTATCCTCCATGATGATGACACGACTCGCACAATCTTTGACACATAGGCCACATCCGATACATTTTTCCTGATCGATAATTACTTGCTCTTTCATTAGACATTCTCCTTATTTTCGTTTGTATAATCGATTGTAAAAGTTTCCAAGTGCTTGGCTAAATTCAGCAAATCTCCAAGACCCCCTCCGATTTCGATACCATAAAAGTTCATGGTGCCATGTTTACGCATATAGACAATGTTGGCTTCTTTGAGAATCTTCAGATGGTGGGAGATAGCTGGTCGTGAGAGGTGAGTTCTTTTAGTGATTTCACCTACGCGCATACCTACACCGCATTGAGCTTCCATCAGTGTAAGGATGATGTTTTGGCGAGTAGCATCACCGATTGCCTGTAAGACTTTTTGACTACAGATAAAACTCTCACGTAACTTTTCAACATTTTTTGTATTCATAAAATCACTTCTTTCGTTTAAATGTTTAAACCGTTGAACATAATATATCATATATACATGAACTTTCAACATTGAGAAAGAAAATCGAGACGAAAGGGATGTGAAGTGATATTAATGCAAGTTAGTAACAACTAAGGCTCTAGAATATGTACTATTAATCTTTTTTAGTGGGTATTGCACTTTTTGTATACTATGGATATTAGAGTTGCTTTCTAATAATGACATTGGGGCTTGGTCCATCAAAATCCCGTCAATTCCCGTTTATTACTGATATTATTTCCAATTTGTTAGAATAAAGAAGTTTATGAAGTCTAGAAATATCAACAGATTCACACTTTGTTTACCTATAAAGTATTTGGGGTAAAAATTTAAAGTATACTAAAGACGGGAGGCCATCATAATGAAATTACGATTTAGGTCAGGAATTATGTTTGCTATTGTATTAATCTTAAGTATATCTAATATTAATTTTGCCAATTACAACAGCCAATACTTAGAGGAAGCAAACAAGCTTAAGGAGCTTAAAGTTTTTCAAGGGTCTGGTGAAGGTTTTGAACTTGATCGTCCGCCTACTAGACTTGAAGGTGCGATTATGTTTATTAGACTTCTTGGTGTAGAGAAAGTTGCTCTTAAGGAAGATAATTCTCACCCATTTAAGGATGTACCTGATTGGGGGAGTCCTTATGTTGGATATCTGTATAAGATGGGTTTAACGCAGGGTGTTTCTGATACGGAGTTTGGATCTGATAAAAAGATGCTTGCAAAATCTTATACTACTTTTCTATTACGGGCATTGGGATATGAAGATGCTGAAGGTGATTTTTCTTGGGGTACAGCCTTAGAATATTCTAAGGATATTGATTTACTTGATGAAAGTCTTTTTAATAGCCTGAATGATAATGTTTTTTTAAGGGATCATGTTGCAAAACTATCTATTAATACCTTATCGACAGATTTGAAGAATAAATCCGGTACTCTTTCAGACAAACTTATTTCTCAAGATGTTTTCACATCGGAGAAGGCTTTAAGCCTGGGTCTGAAGACTAAGGATAAAAGATCTCAAAAGGCTGATCTTGTAAATGCTTCAATACCTAATTATAGTAATATCAAAGGTATTACAAATTATGTTGTTTTGAAGGGACTTACTTACTATAGGCCTATGATAGCAGGGGAATTGCCAGATGCTTCCTATGATAAAGCTTTTGCTTATCCCCTATATGATTTTGAAGTTGATAGATTGAAAAAGCTGAATCCTAGTATAAATTGGGACGGCTATGATGATTTGAAGTGGACACAATTTGACTGGAATAATAATTCCCATGGGAAGGATCTAACACCAAGTGATTATTGGTATGAGAATGATGGTGGAAATCCTAGTACGGTTTTATCCTATGTGAAATCACAAAATCTTAGATTGCCTACAGAAAAAGAACTTCACGCTTTTTTAAATAGTTTTAACATTGGCATAATAGAAGATTATGGATGGCCTGAAGGTCGTTATTGGACTAGTGATTTGGCTGCTAAGGATCCTGATATTCATAGATATATTGATTCTAGAGATCTAATAGCTGACTCTAACAATGATGCCTATAATAATTATGTAATTTTAGTTAGTGATATACCGCCTAAGGCTGCTAAGGAAACTATTCCTGATGAAATACTGAAAAAGGGAATATTTCCTTCAACAAAGAAACTATACGGTATGAATGATATTCCTGGTGTAGCCAATAGTATTATGATAGATGGAACCCTAATTTATAGACCTTATACGACTAATGAAATTGAGGCCCTTATAGGTGAAAAAATGTATGACTATTCTATTAGTGGTGAATACGGCTATGCTTTGAGTAAGGTAAATGATTTTGACATAACAATTAAGGAAAGGTTAAATACTTTGAAAAAATCCAATCCAAATGTGAACTGGGATGTATGGGTTAAGTTGGAGTGGCCTCTTTTTGATAGAATGCATGAAAACAACGATTGGGGTTTGGAGGAAAAATTCAAGGGAAATCCTGATGCACATGAGCGTTCTGCACTTAATGAAGTTGAAGAGCTTAAAGACTATGATGTAACACCGGCTTATTTGTTGGAGAGACTTGCAGAAGCATATCCTGATGGCCAAATAGAATCCACTTTTGGATGGCCTATAAATTATAACTATTTCACATCTACTTCCGATGAAGTTGGATTTTACTATAGTTATGATTTAATGAATCCTTCCTTTACTCGTATGCAAAATTATAAGTATTTGAATTATGTTTCACTTATAAAATCTGATGATATTAAAAGATTTAGATTGAAGAAGCCGATTTTTAAAGATTGATGGAGGTTAAAATAATAATTAGAGCCGTATTTCTTAAGTGAAATATGGCTCTTTTCTTGTTTAGGCCATAAGTTTATTACTATGGTACTTGTAAAAACATAGGTGTAATTATGATCTTCTCAATGTTAAAAATGTTTAAAAGCCAGTCAATTGAATGACTGGCTTAACTAATGTGAATGTAGTTACACTAGTTTATTTGAAGGGCTGTTTCCAACCCGTCTGTTAAAACTTCCATGAATCTTGAGGGTTCCTTAGCATCTCCCACAAGTAAAGTTTGGAAACCTGCTGTTTCTAATTCTTTAGCAAGTTCATCATTGGAACGTAAACCGACTGCTGAGATGAAGTAATCATATTTCTTGCTTTGACCTACTTGACCACTAGCTTCATAAGATAAAATACCGTCTTTTACTGAAAGAACCTTATGTCCAAGTTTAATTCCTACTCCATATTTTTTTACATTCTTTATCATTTCATAATCAGCAGTGTTTATAACTATGGCAGTGTTTATATTTGGCTCCATTTCATATATATCTACAGAATTCTCATATACAGCAAGGAATTCAGCTGTTTCAAGACCAATTGCGCCACCACCGATAACAGCTATATTTGCATCTCTAGGTATAGATTCCATACCTTTACCCATTAAGAAATCAATTGCATCAACAAAATTTGCTTCTTCATGACCTTGAATGAATGTACATGGAATAGGTGTAGCTCCTGTTGCAATGACAACTAAATCTGGATTCATATTTTTCACGAAATCTGCATCAACTGTTGTATTTAGAATTATTTCAATGCCTAGGTTTCTTGCATCTTCAGCTAATGAAGTAACCATAGATACAATTTCACCCTTGTTGATAGGCATGGCAGCAGCTTTAGCGTTTCCACCTAAATATGAATTCTTTTCAATAACTACAACATCATGACCTCTTTGAGTTGCTGTAATAGCAGTTTGCAGTCCACCGATTCCACCACCTACAACAAGTATTTTCTTTTTATTTTCAGCTTCTTCGATAGAATACTTAGTTTCTTTAAATGCATAAGGATTTACAGAACAACCATGTTCTGTACCATCTACAACATCACAACAGCGACAACATCCTATACAACGACGAATACTATCACTGTGACCGCTTTGAGCTTTATTGCACCATTCGGGATCAGCGATACCTCCTCTACCAATTTCAATGAAGTCAACTTTTTCATCTATTAGATATGCGTCAGCGAGAAGTGGTTCTGTGACACGTCCTCCGCCAAAAACAGGAATCTTAAGACCCTTTTTTAGTTTAGCTATATGGTCCATAATATATCCCTGTGGTTCTGTGTATGGTGGAAGTTCATGATAAAGTTCAAAGTAAGATCCTGCATTAAAGCTTATAGCTTCAACACCAGCTTTTTCTAAAGCTTTTGCAATCACCATTGTTTCTTCGGTATTTCGGCCATAACGATCTTCAAAAGCAGCCATTCGTGTAAATAATGTAATTCTATTTCCGTACTTTCTTTTTATTTCGTCAACAATTTCAAGAATAAGACGAAGCCTTCCTTCCATTGTGCCTCCGTATTTATCTGTTCTTTTATTCTCACGAGTAGATATAAAGGATGCAAGAAAGTATCCATTTGCAAGATGGAGTATAATAGCATCTACTCCAGCTTCAATCATATTGTCAACTGCACTTAAATATGCTTTTTTGTATTCTTGAATACCTTCGATAGATATTTCGTGTGGGAACAGTCTAATACGATGATCTGGTGTTGAAGATGCGGAAACAGTTTGATTATTGCCATTGTATCCCGGATGGGCACTAGTACCCCCGTCGCCTAATTGAGCAATGGCTTTTGCACCATGTTTGTGAATTGCATCAAATAACTTCTTGAAATGTGGAACACATGTAGAAGGATTTGCTATTAATACACCTGGACCATATACACCTGCTGGTGTAACGCAGGTGTGTTCTACACAAACCATACCATATCCACCTTTTGCTCGTGCTTCATAATATGCAACTGTTTCATCAGAAGGGAAATTCGTTTCAGGATCTCCGCTCAATGTTGCCATTGGAGGTAATATAACTCGATTCTTAAGTTGCATACTTCCAATTGAAGCTCGTTCAAATAATTTTTCGTACTTATTCATTTGTAACACTCCTCTAATATGTTTTTTAATACTACTATTGGGACAAATTTAAGTTTGTGACAAGTATAGTCACTTTTTATTAAATCTTATATTCAACATAGCAAATATAAATATAATCAACAAATAATAAACTCTGGATTGAGAAAATCTTTACAAATTTTCAATTTTTGTAACATATTAAAAGAAATAATAGATGTTATTTTTAAAAAATTACTTAAGAAAATTATGATTGTATTGCTAACATATAACTGATAAAGTCTGATTTGAAATTCTTATACCACAGTTGCATATAGAACATATAAAAGTTAAAAGATTATGTTACACATTTACCTCAAATGTAAAACATAATCTTTTTTTAGTAAATTTATTTTTAGTAAATTTTTTATGTTTGATATGTTAAACATAATACATATGTATTAAGAACCATGTGATTAGTTTCTAACTGCAGATTACTTTAGAGGATATATCTATTAATTATTGTTCGATTTATATGATAGAGAAACATTTAATTTATAATAATGGAGGATAGTTTCATGAAATATAAAAAAATGTTTGAAAAATGCTATGTCGGAAATATGAAATTGAAAAATAGAGTTGTTATGCCTCCAATTACTACTTTTCTTGGAGTAGATAATTTACCTTCTGATGAACTCGTAGCCTATTATGGCACAAGGGCAAAAGGTGGTTTCGGCTTGGTATGTATTGAAAATGCATGTGTAACACAGGATGGATTATATGGTCCGTGTATACTTAAAGCTTTTCCAGAGTCTTGTATTTCTAGCTGGAAAAAGATGTTCGATGAGATTCATAAATATGGATCAAAAGTTGCTGTACAACTCGGTGATGGTGTTGCAAGTGGTCGTGGTGAAGTTATTGGTGGTTTTCCACATGAATCAAGTCTTGAGGGAATAAAAAAATACAAAGAAGAATATCTTCGTGGAGTAGACAATATGGTAAAAGCAGGAGTAGATGGGATTATCCTTTATTTTACAAATACTTCCCTCAGTTCAACTTCTTTGTTGTCACGGGATGATAGGATAAATGATAGTTTTGGTGAAACTATGGAAATAAGGTTATGTATTTCTATGGATATAATAAAAGATATTAGAATAAAGTACGGAAACAGTATTACACTTTTAGCTAGAATAGGAGCTTTTAAAGATAGGGATGGTAGAACTGTTGATGAAACAAGGGTTATTGCCAAGGCATTAGAAGAATCTGGTGTTGATGCAATAAGTTTTGATTCGAGTTTTCATTTTGACATGAATTATGATATACCTCCATATAAAAAGCCACAGGGCTATAATATGGATGATATTGAAAAATTAAAGAATGAATTAAGTGTTTCTATATTTGCTGGTGGAAGCGTAACCGAACCTTTACTTGCTGATTCATATCTCAGGGATGGGAAAGTTGATTTAATAGAGATAGGTAGGGGGAGTATTGCTGATCCAGAATGGCCAAACAAAGCAAAGAGTGGAGAAAATGATAAAATACATAGATGTATAGGATGCTGTAGATGTTGTGAAGGTATGTATAAAGATAAAGGATGTTCAGTAAATCCGTACGCTTTTAGAGAATTGAAATACGAAAAATTACCTGTAAAGTCGAAAAAATCCAAAAATGTACTAATAATTGGTGGCGGTATTGCAGGATTACAAGTAGCTGTTATAGCAGCTAAGAAAGGACATAAAGTAAAGATTGCGGAAAAAAAATTTTTTTTGGGTGGTATGGCAAAAGTAGCTACAACACCTATAAATAGAGAACGAATAGTGTCGATATTAAGTTCACTTGAGGCTGAAGCAAAATTAAATGGAGTTGAAATTGTGCTTAATAGAGAGGTGGGTTTAAAATATGTCGACTGTGTAAAACCCGATGCTATAATTGTTGCTACTGGATCTAAAGCAATAAAGTGTAAAGATATTAGGGGTTACGATGCTGAAAAGTTTATTGATGCGGTAGATTTACTCAAGGGATATGGATTGGATTATCTTCCTGTTGGTGCAAAATTTGCAATAATTGGTGGAGGGGCAATTGGTGTTGAAACTGCTGAATTATTAACTATGTATGAAAATCAAGCTGATATATATGAGATGAAACATCAATTAGGCATGAATTTCTTTGATAATATTACAGATAATTATATGTTAAAAAACGCTATAAAAAATGGTGTAAATATAAATTTAGGTTATAGAGTTGTAGCAGTTGAGGACAAATGTATCGTTTATGAAATTAATGGTGATATAAGAAAAAGTGAGAGGTATGATTTTTTAGTATCTGCTATTGGTCTTAAATCAGAAAATTCCATTGCAAGTATTTTGGAGGACAGGGGATATAGTCCTATAATTGTAGGTGATGCTAAAGAACCATCTAGATTTAAGGAAGTTATAGAAGATGCATTTATTGTAGGAAACTCAATAGAATAAAATCTTTAATGGACAAATTGGTAAAACAACTCAAATGAAAATAGTAGTAAAGCTCTAGGTACCGAACTTGATTATTCATTGAGTTGGGGGTTCTTTTAATTATGAGCGACTGCCCTACCTAAATATATTATGTATATTAGTCCTTAACATATAGTTCGAAGTCTTTTTCTAATATTTCAAATGAATCAATTATATAGTTGCTGTTAAAAAGTCTGTACATTTGATATGAAGAAATATAGCGATGATCAACCCAGAATCTAGTGATAATATATGCTTTTCCCGCTGAAGAGTATAGGGAATACTTATAAAGATCATTATATTTACAGTTTTTATTACCAGAATAAAGTAAGTCAACATATTGATTTAGGCACTTCGTAAATTCTTCTGTAATTAAATGATCCATATTAAAAGTAAAAACAGTTTCGAAAAAATCCAGTTCCCTTTCATGTAGTTCAAAAAAAACCTTAGGCAAGTATAAATTGCTTTCTTTTACTAAATTAGAAATTTCTTCTAATGAAATGGTATATATGTTTGTTAAGTGGGCACGGAAAATATCTTCTTTTGATTTATAGTTGCGATAAAATGTAGGTCTAGAAACTCCTGCATTATCGCATAAATCTTTTATAGAAATATTATTGAAGCTCTTATGCTTTGAAAGTTTAATTAATGCATTTACAAATAAATTTCTTGAATAATCGATGCTTTTATTTGATTTTTTCATTTATTCACCTTCTACTAATAATAATTATGTATTATTTTACCACATTTAATTATGGAGTGTAAATGCCTTTTGTGGGGCGCGGAAAAAGCAAAAATAAAAAATGGAGGAAAGTTTAAAATTAAAGTGAACTTTCTTTTTTTATTAGTATATTTACCAGTGTTACAAATTAATAAAATTTGTAAAGTTTTTTTCTTTTTTGAGCTTTTTAATTGGGCAATATATTATATTTTGTTATGTTAAATATAATATATATGTATATTTTAAAGGTGCTATTTGAGTCGAAAAATTAAATTATATGGGTATACCCAATTACATGCATGATTTATTTGACTGGATATTGAGATTATTACTTATATTAATAAAGGAGGACTTTATGAAATATAAAAAGTTGTTGCAAAAATATTTAATTTGAAATATGCAGTTGGAAAATAGAAACGTTATGCTAAAGAGCCATTCATATTTTTAGAAGTTTAGAATAGGAACTTATCATCGAGAAATCAATAGATAGAGTAGGAGGAAAATATTATGAGTAATAAATTACTTACACTAATAGTTAATGGAGATACGCATAAATTTTTTGATGTTCCCCATCATGAAACCCTTGCAGATCTTTTAAGAGATAGATTACAGCTTACAGGTACAAAGATAGCATGTGATGAAGGTGCTTGTGGATCATGTACAGTTCTTGTTGATAATGTACCAACACTTTCTTGTATGACACTTGCTCATACAGTTGAAGGCAAGAAAGTACTTACAATAGAAGGCCTGAAAAACGGAAATGAACTTCATCCGATTCAGGAAGCATTTGCCGAGGAAAGAGGTTTTGCATGTGGTTATTGCACACCAGGATTTGTAATGACTACAAAGGCACTTTTAGATAAGGAGCCTAATCCAAGTGACGAAACAATTAAAGAAGCCCTTGCTGGTAATATATGCAGATGTGCAGTTTATGAGCATATTGTTGATGCGGCTAGGGCATCAGCAGAAAAACTTAATGGAGGTGAATAGTTTGTCTAGAGAATTAAATGTAGTTGGTAAAGTAGTTAGAGATACTAGTTCATTTAGGAAGCTAACTGGTGAAGCTAAATTTAATAATGATGTGCAACTGCCAGGGATGCTTCATGGTAAGTTATTAAAGTCACCTCATGCTAGGGCAAAGGTTTTGAATGTTGATGTTTCAAAGGCTATGGAAATTGAGGGAGTATATCTAATAATGACTAAAGATAATTTTCCTTTTTTGTTCCATGATGAAGTTAGGTTTACAGGTCAAGACGTTGCGTGTGTTATTTCTAAGGATATTGACACTTCTAATAGAGCTAAAAGACTTATTGAAGTTGAATATGAAGTATTACCATCTGTAATTGATCCATATGAGGCAAAGAAAGAAGGTTCGGCAATAGCTTTACCAGGTATGGATACAAACATAGTACCTTATCCCAATGATCATTTGTCTTATAAGTACTTCAAAGATCCTGATGAGAATGGAATTTTTCAGACAAGAGTGTCCGGAGAGACAGACTTTGATGGATATGGTGATCTTGAGAAGGAAAAAGAAAATGTAGATGTATTCGTTTCTGGTGAAGGTTATAATCATGCTAAAGCATATGCACCACTTATGGCAACTTCTGGCGCAGTAGCAAATTATAGTGACGGTATGTTGGATGTTTATCTACCATCGCAATTTTCAAGTCTTATACAGTTTACTTTGGCGGCGGTATTTAAACTACCCCAAAGTAAGATTAATATTATTACAGAAGTTACTGGTGGTGGTTTCGGTGGTAGATTGAGTTCAGGGGTAGAATCTTCTGAAAATGAAACATCATATACTATTGTTGCTTGTGCTGCGTCCATGGCCTTAGGGAAGCCGGTTAGAGTGTTTTATTCTAGACAAGAAGAATTCTACTATTATTGGAGTAGAAGTGGAATGGATACTAAGGCTGAAATTGGGTTTAAGAAAGATGGAACAATAGTGACTATGGATACTGAGGTTTGGAGAAATGTTTCAACTTTAGGTTTTAATGGTCTTCACACTCAAGCATTTGATGTAACAGCAACAGGAAATATGCTTTATTCACACAACTGTAAGGCTAGTAGGCATAGAAAGTTTGGAGTGGCTACTAACAATCCTGTCTTCGTTGGATGGCAGGGGTTTGGAAATCCTGAAGTGTTTTTAGCTGTAGAGTCAGTTATGGATATAGCTGCTGAAAAACTAGGAATCGATCCAATAGAGCTTAGAAAAAAGAATCATATGCGTGGTGGAGATAACTTTTTAGAAGTAGCATATATGTGGTCTGGAGGACATACACTAGGACACACAGGAATTTCTGATTGTATAGATCAAGCATTGAAGGAAGTAGATTGGGATTCTAGAGATATGCCAAATGAAAAAGAGGGAACGTTGAGACATGGGGTAGGTATGTCACTTCATTGTCAACAAAATGGTGGTGAAGGCTTGATGTCTAATACTATAGTAAAGCTTCACAGTGATGGAACAGCAGTACTTTTCTCTAACTATCAAGATATTGGTCAAGGTGGAAGAACAGCTCAAATGCAAATGGTAGCTGAATCTTTGGGTATTGGACTTGATAAGGTTTCTATAAATGCGGATGAGACGAAAACTACTACATATACCCATTATAATTCTTGTTCAAGTGGTACCTTTATTATAGGAAATGGAACCCATAAAGCTGTTGAAGATGCTAAGAGACAACTATTTGAAGCAGCTAGCAAAGTAATGAAGATACCAGTTGAATCCCTTGATACTAAAGATGGGATCATATTTCCATTAGGAGAAGGGAAAGATAAAGGTATTCCTTGGATAGTAGCTTTCCAAAATAGTCACACAGTTGATCCTTACAAAGTATTTATGGCTGATACAATCGTTGGAAAGGGTAAGTATATTGTTGAACCTGGTCCAATGCCATCAGAGCAGGGAGCTACTTTTATAGAATTAGATGTAGATACTGAAACAGGAAAGCTAGAAAATATTAAGGTCACGATTTCTCAAGATTGTGGAAAGGCTCTAAATCCTAGGGTTGTTGAAGCCCATTACCTCGGTGTTCATCACGGAATTGAAGCCCTTACAAGTGCCGAACAAATTCTTGATAAAAACACTGGTAAGGTTTTAAATGATAACTTTATAGATTACGGAGTCGCAACTATTTTAGATTATGAAGTTAATCCTATAATTGTAGAAAATCCAGATCCTACAACACCTTATGGTGCAGTTGGTATAGGTCAGGCATTTATGAATGGCCTCGGAGCAGCAATGTCTAATGCTATTTATAATGCTGTTGGTGTAAGAATGAAAGAAACACCATTTACACCGGCAAAAATACTAAGTGCATTAGGCAAGATATAGGAGGTGTAAAAAATGAGAGAATTTAATTTAGTAAATGTATCTTCAGTGGAAGAAGTAAAAAATGAACTATTAAATAATAGTGGAAAAGTTAAAATTATGTCAGGTGGTACGGATCTGCTTGGTGGTATAAAGCGTGAAATATACGAAGATTACCCAGAGACAATTATAAATATAGGTGATTTAGAAGAACTTAAGTATATAAAAGAAGAGGAGGGGCTTCTAAAGATTGGTTCGGCTACAAAGCTTGAAAAAGTAGCAGAAAGTGAACTGATTAAAGAGTATTATTCAGCCCTAGCAATAGCGGCTAAGAAAACTGCCTCACCACATTTAAGGGCAATGGGTTCGATTGGTGGCAATATATGTCAGGATATAAGATGTTGGTTTTACAGGGCAGCGGATAATTATTACCACTGTAAGATGAAGGGGGGGAAGAAGTGTTTTGCTCCAATGTCAGATAACCGATATCATTCGATATTTGGTGGATGTAATGGATGTATGGGTGTTAATCCATCGGATACAGCTCCAGCGATAATAGCCTTAAGGGGAAAAGTTCTTACAAGCAAAAGAACTATAGAAGCGAATGATTTTTTTGATATGTCTCTTACCGGTTCTACAGTACTTGAGGATGATGAAATTTTATTAGAAATTCAGATTCCAAGACCGAAAAATGGAGCTAAGAGTACTTATAAGAAATTTGCAAATAGACCTACTATTGAATTTCCTATTGTAGGATGTGCAACACTAGTTGAAGAAGGCCGAGTAAGCATTTGCTTAAATGCAGTAGCTCCGAATCCTTATAAGCTAACAGTAGTTGAAGAATTCTTAAATGGAAAAACTTTAACATATGAAAATATAGAAAAGGCAAGTAGTCTTGCAGTTGAGAAAGCTAAGCCATTAAAGGATAATAAGTATAAGATTCAAGTTGCAAAAACATTGATAAAGAGAAGTATTACGGAATGTAAATTATAAAATTAGAACGCTCTAGGGATATAGTATCTCTAGGGTGTTTTAAATATTACTATACCGGTTATTCGGTGTTTACTTTTAATAATTTTTAAGCTTGCAAATAGTCTAGTGAATCATTAATATTTTAATCGAGGCAAAAATAAAAATTAGAGCCGTATTTCATAAGTGAAATATGGCTCTTTTCTTGTTTAGTCATAACTCTAAAAGGTATATATTAGAATAGAATTAATATGATTTTACTTACCTTTAGGAGGTGCATTATGGAGGTAAAAAATATTATATATGAAATGAAGATTGCTAGTCCTGGAGATCATATGGTTATGCTATATGATGACTACAATACTGATATAGTGGCTGCTTACATAGTTTCAAGATTTGTATGATGATATAGTATATAAGAAGATTAAAGAGATAGAAGTTGATTTGATTCAGCTAGCTATCTCTTTTATTTTTGACAAGTAAACTATATTTATAATTTCCTTCGGACAGGTTAAACTATCCAGTTGCGCGGACCATCAAATCCTTTTCTGAAAGAATTTGATTTTTTTTTTGTTTTCTTTGTTTAGAATTATTTAAGAATTGGTCTAGATTTGTTTAATAATCATTGGTTAGAATAAAGGTCAAATTAGGATAAGTAAGAAATGGTATCTTATTAGGAAAAGTGAAGATCTATTGTTATAGACAGGAGGACGTTATGGATTTTAAAAATGAAACTAGATATTTTAAAAAGTGTGTGGGATTTTTTCTGATATTATCATTATCTTTTATTTTTGTAGCCTGCCAGAAGAATGTGAGCAAACAGCTGGTATCAGAGACAAGTATGAAACTGGGTACTGTTGTGACTATAAGTATGTATGACACAGACAAATCTGAGGTTTATGAAAGAATTTACAAAAGAATTGATGATATAGAGAGCAAAATGAGTTTTAATATGGATACAAGTGAGATTAGTAATATAAATCGAAATAGTGGTAGAGGAGCAGTTGTTGTCTCTAATGATACATTTGAAGTTATTGAAAAATCAATAGAGTTTGCTGATTTGTCATCTGGTACTCTAGATCCTACAATAGGTCCTCTTGTTGAGCTTTGGGGGATTGGTAGTGAGACGGCAAGTGTTCCTTCTAAAGAAAGTATTGAAGAGTTATTATCTCTAGTGAATTACAGAAATGTCCTACTTGATAGTGAAACTAATTCTGTTTTTCTTATCCTAGAGGGTATGAAACTAGATTTAGGAGCTATTGTAAAGGGATATGTTGCTGATGAGATTGTAAGTATTCTTGATGAAAATCATATTAATAGTGCCATTATTAATTTGGGAGGAAATGTATATGTTAAAGGGAAGAGGAGTGATGGAAGTCCTTGGCGAATTGGAATTCAAAATCCTTTTGAAGCTAGGGGATCTTATTTAGGTATTGCAGAGGTTGTTGACAAGACTGTTGTAACTAGTGGAATATATGAAAGGTTTATTGAAAAGGATGGTGTAATATATCATCATATTTTGAATCCTTCTGATGGATACAGCGTAGAAAATGATTTAGCATCTGTAACAATTATTTCTACATCATCTATAGAGGCGGACTCTTACTCGACGGTTTTATTTGCATTAGGTTTAGAAGAAGGGATGAGATTTGCAAATGACAGTGGGATTAATGCTATTTTTATTACAAGAGATAGGAAAGTTTATTTATCAAATAATACGGACACTATGTTTACATTGAAAAATAAAGATTTTCAGTTAATAAAATAGATCTTGAAGCACTAGTTATTAGTAATCATATTTTGGTGAGTTGTAGATTAGGGAGTTTTATTTTATATTTTTTAAAGATTTAAGAATTAGTTTAGAATTGGTTCAGTTTCTTATAATAATTGTCTAGTATTATAAGTTTTATAAGAAGGGAGTGAATGAAATGAATAAAATTTTAAAATTAGCTTTGTTTTCTACAGTATTGGTGGTTGCTCTTGCTGGCTGTACTTCAACGAGTAATACTATTGAAAAAACAAATGAAACAAAGTCTACTGAGATTAGTGAGGAGAAAACTAAGGAAAGTAGTCTAGAAAAGGTTGATAGCATTGATATTAATAAGGATGGTACTTATACATCATCTAGTAAGGGCTATGAAGACTTTGGAGAGGTGCAGCTAAAAGATATTGTAACTGTTGAAGTATTAGAAGGAAAGATTGCTTCTGTAGATTGGAATCAAGAAATTAAAGGTGGAGGAGATAGAAAGGCTATTTCTAAAGCATCACAGGATATGGTTGAAAGAGGCGGAGCTCAGGCACCTTGGTTTGAACAAGCAAATCTTGTTACTACTTACGTAGTAGAAACTCAGGACTTAAATGCACCTGATGCAATATCAGGAGTTACAATTGATATTGTTGATTTTTATGATTTGTTAAATACAGCTTTACTTGAAGCAAAGTAAATAAGTTAATAAATGGGTTATCTTTTCGTTGGTGACGATAGATAACTCTTTTATTAGTTTTAAATACTTAAGTTATTTTATTAATTTATATAATATAGCTAGTATGTTGAATTTATAAATATGAAAGTGGGGTATATTAGTTAATAGATAGACATAAATAAATCGATTGAAAGGAGGATTATAAGGTGAGTATTCGAAAAAGATTGGCTCTAATGTTGCTTCTTGGAGTGCTTATTCCCTTTATTTTGGTTAGCATTACTATTGAGAAATATCATAATGATAATAGAACTCCTGATTTTATGGAAATTTACAATGATTATATTAAAGAAAAGGAAATAGAAGGTAAAATTGAGTTAATATTAGAGAAAATTAATCAAGATTACTCAAATAATCCATCAAGTTTGTATGAAGAATCATATTTTGAAGATATAGAGAATGGATTCATAAAGGTTCCACTATATATTAGTGTAAATAGTAGGGTGCTTGGTAAGATTTATGGCCATGATATCACTTATGATATTGTTGATAGTAGCGCTTATCATAATGATGATATTATAATTAATAGGGTTAATTATCAAAAGTATTTATTTAGTAGAGGGATAATTAAAACTAGTTCGGATGATATTATAACAATAGAATTTAGTACAAGCTTTCCAATTCGTAAAGGAACAGTATCGAGTAATCCCTATACTTATATAGTTATTACTTTCGTAGTTTTGATCGCTATATATATCGCTTTAGTTATATGGGTATCAAGTTCTATCCACAAACCGTTAAATAGACTACAAAGAGCAACAAAGCGCTTTTCAAAAGGTGATTACACGGTGAGGATTAGGGAATATTCCAATGATAAATTTGGAGAAGTAAGCAGGACTTTTGATAAAATGTGTGATGAAAGAGAAGAAGCTAACATTTTAAAAGAAAAGTATGAAGAAAACAGAAGGGTTATGTTGGCAAGTATCTCTCATGATTTAAAGACACCACTAACTGCTATTAAGGTAAATGTAGAAGCTATTAATGATGGTATTTTAAAATCAAGGGATGAAAAGATAGAAACTATTAGTGTAATTAAGAACAAAATTGATTATATGCAGCATTTGATTGAAGAGTTGTTCCTATATTCAAAATTAGACACGGACAATGAACAGTTTAACTTTAGGCAAGTACCTTTGAATCGGTTTATTGAAGATGTTGTAGAAGAATGGGAGATAGATTCTTCAGTAAAGGATATAAAAATTACTTTTGATTACAATAAAGATGAAAGATACTCTGTTAATATTGATGTGGATAAAATGAAACGTGTCGTAGATAATATTTTATCTAATTCTGTAAAACATTCTGGAGTAGAAAATTTAGAAATTGCTATAACTCTTTCAAAGGACGATTTGTTTTATGAACTTCAAATATCAGATAACGGAAGAGGTGTTAAACCAGAAAATTTAGGATACTTATTTGATACATTTTACCGTTTGGATGATTCAAGGAATAGCCGAATAGAAGGTAATGGACTTGGTTTGGCAATAGCAAAAAGAATAATTGATAATCATAATGGAATTATATCGGCCCATAGTGATGTTGATGAAGGGATGAGTATACTAATTCAATTACCTTTTGAAAGGAGCGAGACGTAGTGAAGCATATATTGATTGTGGAAGATGATGTGTCTATTGCAAAAGTGGAGAAAAGATATCTGGAAATGGCTGGTTTTAAAGTAACTCTTGAATACACGGGGATAGATGGACTTAAAAGAGCTCTCACAGAAGATTTTGATTTTATTATACTTGATCTAATGTTACCGGGAGTTGATGGTTTTCAAATTATTGAGAGGATCAGGGAAAAGAAAAATATACCTGTGATGATGATTTCAGCAAGGGAAGAGGATTTTATAAAAATGCGAGCTTTTGAACTGGGTTTAGATGATTACCTAACAAAACCATTTAGTCCAAATGAACTTGTAGCAAGGGTTAAGGGGAGACTATCTCGTTTTGAAAGTCTTGTAGGTTCTAGTAATAACAACAAACAGGTTATAGAAGATAGGGGCGTAATAGCTGATCAAAAATCAAGAAGGGCCTTTGTAAATGATAAGGAAGTGGTTATGACTAATAAGGAGTATGACATATTGTTGCTTTTTATGACTAACCCAAATATAGTTTTTAGTAAAGAGCAAATATTTGAAAGAATATGGGGACTAAATTCTGAAGGAGATATGTCAACCGTAACGGTTCACATTCGACGAATAAGAGAAAAGTTAGAGTTCGATCCATCAAAACCAAAACGTATTACTACTGTTTGGGGTATAGGATATATTTATAATAAATAAAGTGGCCTACTTAGTCTGATAAAAAAGCACTATATGATATTATCCAAGCGGAAAACGCTAATCGTAGAATAAGTTCATAAAGATAATTTATATAGAGATAAAACTCCATATTTTTATATACAAAGAAAAATACACTGCAAACTTAATGGCTTGTATCCACATGTTTACAGTGTATTTGTTATTTTTGAAATTTAGGGGTCTTATTTAGTTATTTAAGGACTGCCACTAAAATTATGCTTTTAAACCATTCCAAAAAATATCAAATTGATTTTGTGATATTTCTAAATTAAAAGGTAAATTATTATTTATGAAGTACATTGACATGGCTCTAGCGCTATATTCAAAGTACATTTTAAAAAGCTTTGAGTCTTGTTTTTTTACTAGCCCTTCATTTATAAAATTATCTAGTACATCACTGAAAAAGAATGAATATTCTGTTGGTATATCATCTTTACAATAACGTATGAATGGTGAAGATGAGTATTGAACGTGGAATAAAAAACGTTCCTTATATTCAACTTCCCATTGAATGATAGCTAGCCATATATCTCTTATAACGGTTTCTGATTCAAGCGATAGATCAACTTTATCAGCAATGTACTCATGTAAATCAACATTTACCTGTAAATAGAGTTCGTTAATAAGCTCTTCTTTTGTTTTAAAATAGTTAAATAGAGTACCAGTCGCAATTTTTGATTCTTTAGCAATTTTTGCAGTTGTTGTACCGTGGAATCCTTTATCACTAAATAGTCTAAATGCAACATCCATAATTCTTTTTCTTTTTTCTTCAGACATAAGTACCTCCAGATAAGTGTATTATATCAATTACTGATTAATCAGTCAATTGTACTATATCTATAGGTTTTATAATATTGCTAGGAACTTTTAGATTTATTCTCATTGAAAAATATGAGTAAACTATGCTGAGTAAATCAGAAGTTGGGATTGCATACCAGATACCTTTTATTCCCCAAATTGCACCCATAATGACTATTAAAGGTATTAGAATAATGATTTGTCTTAGTATAGCAATAAATGCTGATTTAATGGGTTGTTCTGTGGCTTGAAAATAAGCCATAGAAATATTATTAATTGCTGTAATGGGAATGAAAAATGAGTAAGCTCGTAATCCAAAACCTCCTATAGCAATGTTCTCATGGGTACTTCCTAAAAAAAATGAAATTAAATATTCAGACTTATATTGAATGAATATGAACAAGGCAATACCAGCTAGAGTTGTATATAAAATTGAAAACTTAATTGCTTCTTCAATCCTAGAATTTTGTTTTGCTCCGTGGTTATATGCAATTATTGGTTGTACTCCGTATTGTATACCTAATTTGGGGATGTCAAAAAAAGTCATGAGACTTGCAATAGCACCAATAGAAGCAACTGCAGCAACTCCACCATGAAGATCCAGATAGTAATTCAATACAATAAGTGATAATCCACTTCCTATAGTTGAAAAATACGCAGGTAATCCTATTGAAGTTATTTTTTTTGTTACCTCAAAGTTTACTTTCAAGTATTTCATAGAAAATTTCACATTTTCACTTTTGAAAATATAGTGAAAAAGTAGGACAAGAAATCCTATACCTTGTGATGAAATTGTTGCTATGGCGGCACCTTTAGAACCCATTTCTAATAGTACAATTAACAAATAATCTAGGATTATATTTGAAACAGCAGAAGTAATCATTATAAGCATAGAAAAAGTGGCTTTCCCTTCAGATCTCGCAATGCTACTTAGTGTAAATGCAAGTAGCTGAAACAATACACCTGAAAATATTATTGTCATATAGTCATAACCATGTCTGTATACATCACCTTCAACATTAAGAAAAACCAAGACTGGTTTCAGCATTAGTATACCTAAGACAGACATAAAAATTCCAAATAATGTTGCGATAACCATTGTTGAAGTAAAAAGCCTTTTTACTTCTTCAAATTTTCTTTGTCCTAGTGAAATAGAAATATTATTTGCACCACCGCTAGCTATAAGTGCTGTTCCGGCAAAGACGATTATTATTATAGGATAAACAACTGTAAGACCAGCAAGTGCAGATTCACCAACGAAACGGCCGATGAAAATTCTATCCACTATATTATATATTGTACTAACCATTATTGCGACCATGGAAGGTATCGAATATTTTAAAAGCAGGCTAGATATTTTTTCACTTTCTAAGTGATTATTATACATAAAAATTCTCCTCATCATAGTACTGACTAGTCAATCAAAAGCATCATATCATGATAATTTTATAAAATCAAATAAAATAAATGTTGACAAATGATAAAGAGGGAAATACAATAAAATTGACTAGTCAGTCATTTTGTGAAAGATAAATGTTTCCAAATAGAAATAAAGAACTAAATGAAAAAAAGTTATATGTTTATTATTTATATGCTTATTGCTTTAGGTATATTGAAAAATTGGATAGAAAACATTAAGGAGAATGAAAAATGAAAAGAAAACATTATGAAGTTAATTTAGAAAAATTGAAATCAGGTAAAAACAGGGTGTATTATACGAGTTTATCGTGCAAGATTGCGGCAGATTTGTATCTACCAGACAATTTTGATTTGGATAATAAGTATCCGACAATTATCTATACAAGAGTAGGAACACAGGTAAAAGAGCAAACTGGAGCAACATATGGTGAAAAATTATCTAAATTGGGTTATGTATTTTTAGTTTTTGATCCAATAAATTTTGGAGATAGTGATGCAATTGTAAAAAATCATGAAACTATGCATAATGTGATGCCTAATACAACAGATGGTATAAGTTTTTTAAGAACTTTACAGTTTGTTGATAGAGATAGATTTTTTGGATTAGGTATTTGTGGCGGTGCACCATATATTTGTAATGTAGCATTATCTGACGCAAGAATTAAAGCCGTATCCACAGTAGTTGGTAATTTTGATGCTGCTGGTGGCCTTTTTGGAACTTATCCAAAAGAAATGATTGATCAAATGTTAAATGTAGCTGCAGAAGCGCAGCAACACTATTTTGAGACTGGGGAATATCAAATGGCTAGTATTTTTGCTGGTATGCCTATTCCTTTACCAGAGGATGCTCCTAAGGCTTTAAAAGATGGCTATGGATATTACTTTGTTAGAAAGGGGCATGAAAAAATTCCAAATTATATACCTGAGTATCCAATTACAAACTTACTATATGAACCATCTCTATCATTTATGCACCAAGCAAGATATTTTACTACCCCATTATTAGTTGTTGCAGGTAGTGAATCAATGACAAGAGACATGGACCGTGAAGTTTTTGAATCTGTTAAAGGTGAAAAAGAATGGTTGGAGTTAAATGGTGCTTCACAAACAGATTTATATGATACAGATAAGTATGTAGATCAAGCAGTGAGTAAAATTCATGAATTCTACTCAAAGTACTAGATGAGCAAAAATTAAAGAAAATTCATATTTTTAGAGAGGAAACATATATGAAAAGAATAATACAAACATTACTAGTAGTTAGCAGTCTAATAATAGTTTTGACTGCTTGTACTAGTAATCAATCAGATGCAAAGTCTCAAGTAACAGTAGAAAATATTAACAGTGAATTGGAGTTGAGATTTCCAGTGCCGAATTATATCAGTCAGCAAGCTCAAGAGTTGTTAAGTCAACCAGTTGGTGAGGGATATCCAGCAGTGTCTGGTGATACATGGATTGAAATGAGAAAACAGTCAGTTGAGAATATGTCATCAACAATTGAACAGCTTATTGAAATTCATGAGGTAGATGTTAATGAGATTACTATTAATGGTGTCAAGGTTTATGAAGTTTTACCTAAAGATAAAAGTCTTTTGAAAGTTGATAAAGTGATTTTGCTTACACACGGTGGAGCTTATGTATCAATGAATGAAAAAACTTCAATTCTAGAGGGAATTGCTTTATCAGGTAAGGGGAATTATCGTGTTTTAGCGGTAGATTATAGAATGCCACCTGAGCATCCGTTCCCGGCAGCAATTGAAGACTGTGTAGCGGTATATAAAGCTTTATTGAATGAGTATTCATCAGAAAAAATTGCTATTGTAGGGGGTTCGGCAGGTGGTGGTTTGGCAATGACAACTACCTTGTCAATTCGTGATGAGATGCTACCACTTCCGGCTGCAGTTATTGCAAACACACCTTGGTCAGATATGAATAAAATTGGGGATACTTATTTTACAAATGAATACGTAGACCCAGCCTTAATAACATATGATGGATATGTAGAATCTGCAGCGCTTCTATATGCTAATGGAGAAGATTTAATGAATCCGTTACTTTCGCCAGTTTATGCTGATTATTCTAAAGGATTTCCGCCTACTTTTCTTTCAAGTGGAACCCGTGATTTATTCTTAAGTAATACAGTTAGATTGCATAGAGCTTTACGCAAGGAAAATATTGAAGCTGAATTACATGTATTTGAAGCAATGTGGCATAGCTTATTTATGTTGCCAGTTGAAGGAACCGAGTTGGTTAATGAAATGCTTATTTTCTTAGAAACACATTTAAGTTAAAATATTATGATTTTGTGTTGATAACAGCTAGCAAAAATTGGCTTCAGACATAGTAATTTAAATTCAATGACTAAGAGCCTCATTTTACTAAAATGAGGCTCTATATTATTTTACTTAGGTATATAATTGTTATTAAAAATATATTTACATGCCAATTACCTTATTAAAAAGTAATTACTTCAAAACCATTCTCTAAATATGCTTTCATACCAGCGTGACCATTCATATCTTTAATCAGAGGATAATCTAGTCCTTCATTGTAGTCTAGTACACCTAATTGAAGTGAACAGGCATAGCAAACACCTGCAAATAAGGTTTTTTCCTTGGCTTTCATATATAGTCCAAACCTTTCTTCTTCGAAAATTTTTGGAAGTTGTACTGATTCACCTTCAAAAATAATCTTCACTTCATGACCGGATTCTTGTAAATCCATTGCATTTAATAAAACATGTACAAAACACATCTTTTGGCCACGCATTACATAGAATAAGTATTTTTTCATATTTTTTTCTCCTTATATTATTATTGAATTCACAATAACATATACCCTGAAAAAAGTAGAATAAATAGTTTTATATTATTTTTCCTTCTTAATTTTCTTTACCGTATCTTCTCGGATAAGCTCTCTCAATGATGATAGGTATTCTGAAAATGCTACTTTATCATCTCCATATGTCATATTGAGATCATACTCTTTAGGAATCCATGTGGATAAGTCTGACATATTGTGTTGAATTAATGCTTCTAGGCTATCTATTGATTTAAATACTTTTGCTTCCAAAGTTTTACGTTCAGACATTTCTAAATAAAGGTCTTTCATTTCTAGAGCGTATTTTTTTGGTAGGGTAGAAAGCCAGTTGTTTAGTAATGTCTCTTCTGTTTCTTCATGTTGATTGTTTTTTTCGAAAGTAGGAATATCTCCAGTAAAGCATTCACCTAAGTCGTGAATAATACACATTTTGATAACCTTATCCATATCGATTTCTGGAAACTCATCCCTCATGAAAAAAGCCATTAGGGTCATCATCCAACTATGTTCTGCTACACTTTCATGTCTTCCTTTGGAAGTATAACAATGTCTAGTTGTATCCTTTAATCTTTCAGCAATGAGCAAAGTATCTAATAGTTTTCTTCCTTCCACCTCAAACCATCTCCTTTTGTATATATATTAATTTTATAATAAAACTTTAAAGTTTACTGTTTGTTTAATTAATCTAAAAAAATATTTTAGCATAGTAAAACTAGAAAGTAAACAGTAATGTGAAAAAACATTTTCATATTGTGAAAAAGTGTTGAAAATATCGATATGTTAAGTGAAAATAATAATCATTTAAGTTGACAAGAGATTTTTAAAAGATTATACTTAGTACAAAGACACCCCGCCTGGTGGGGGGGTGAAAATAAATTTTAATACGAGGTGTTGGTATGGAGAATATAGTAATTATTGGTGGTGTAGCGGCTGGTGCGACAGCTGCGGCAAAGGCGAGAAGAGTATCATCAGATGCAAAAATTACAATACTTGAAGCTGGTGCAGATATATCATTTGCTAACTGTGGTTTACCCTATTATATTGGTGGAGATATTAAAAGTCGTTCGAAATTGATATTACAAAGTCCAGAAAGCTTTAACGATCAGTATAATACGGATGTGCATATATTTACTAGAGCTACTGAAATTGATAGGGAAAATAAAGTAGTATATGCAGAGGACTCAAGAACTGGTGAAAAGAAAAGATTTGATTATACTAAGCTAATATTAGCTCAGGGGGGGAGACCTATTTCACCTCCAATAGATGGTGCAGATAAAGAACATGTTTTTAAACTATGGACCCTTGATGATATGGATAAAATAGATAACTTTATCAAGGAAAAAAGCCCAAAAACGGCTGTAGTTGTAGGAGGTGGCTTTATAGGTCTTGAAATGACTGAAGCTTTAGCTAAAAGGGGTATGAAGGTATCTGTAGTTGAAATGATGCCCCATGTTATGGGGATTATGGAAGCCGAAATTGCTGGTTTTATCCAAGAGGAGATGATTTCCTATGGGGTTGATATTCATACAGACAAGGCTTTAACTAAAGTTGTGGATAACAGTGTATTACTTAATGATGGAACAAAAATTGAAGCTGATATGGTATTACTATCTATAGGTGTTCGTCCAACTCTGACTTTGGCAAAGGAAGCGGGTCTTGCTCTAGGTGAAGCAGGAGGACTTCTTGTAGACTCTACATTAAAAACAAGTGATGATAATATATACGGAGCAGGTGATATGATTGAACTTGAACATAGGGTACTGGGGAAAAAGGTTAGGATTCCACTAGCGGGACCTGCAAACCGCCAAGGAAGAATAGCAGCAGAAAATGCTTTAGGCAAAAAACACGAATACAAGGGTTCAATTGGCACATCTATTGTAAAAGTATTTGAAGCTGTAGCTGGAATTACAGGGCTTTCTCTGAAGGCGGCAAGAAAAGCTGGTCTTGATGCAGATGCTATAGTGATTCACAAGGAAAATCATACATCGTATTATCCCGGAGCTGAGATGGTAACAGTACAAGTGGTATATGACAAAGAAACTGGAATAATCATAGGAGGCCAGACAGCAGGATATGATGGCGCGGATAGAAGACTTGATGTTTTAGCAACAGCAGTTGCTGCTAAACTAAGTGTTTCAGATTTATCTGATATGGATTTTGCTTATTCACCTCCTCTTGGAAATGCCAATGATGCCATCAATATGGCAGCATATGTTTCTGAAAATAGAATATCAGGATTTTCACCGACACTGACTGTTTCTGAATTAGATCAATATTTAGATGGACGTGAAGCCTTATGGATTGATGTTAGAGATGTTTTCTCATACAATAAATCCCACATAGATGGGGCAATAAATATTCCTCTAGAAATGTTAAGTTCTTATATAAAAAATCTTCCAAAAGACAAGTTGATTTTAGTATACGATAAAACAGGTAAGAAAGGACACCAAGCACTTCGTACTTTAATAGGAGCGGGTTTCTCAGATGTAATAAATGTAAGTGGTGGATTTATCAGTTTATCAAACTATGTCAGATCCATAAGACCAATCAACTTTATTTTAAATCTTCAAGAGCCTGAGAAAAAATCATTGCATGAAGATGAAGTAATAGCAAAAGATGTAACTGAAGATGTAAGAGAAGATATTACTACAGGGCCTATTATTGTAGATGTACGTACAAAAGAAGAGTTTGACTATGGTGCATATCCAAATGCAGTCAATATTCCACTTGATGAATTAGGCAATAGAATGTCTGAACTTGGTGAAAAAGATAGAAAGATAACTCTCTATTGTGCATCAGGAGCAAGAAGTGCATATGCCTTAAGATTTCTTAAGTCCAATGGCTATAGTAACTCTGAAAACGGTGGTGGACTTGCTAGGATGATGGCTGGTTATAATAAGAGCTAAAAGCAGTAAAATTCTCTTTATCAAATCTAGCACTATAACAACAATATCTGCTATAATTAAAGAAACACATAAGTAAAAAATTTGAAAGGAGAATTATAAAATGTTATTTTTACACTACCCATCATGAACAAGCTCTAGAAAAGCCAAGGCTTGGCTTGAGGAGAATGGTATACCTTATGATCTTAGATTGATACATAAGGATAATCCTAAGGCGGATGAAGTTCGCAAATGGATGGCTCTTAGTGGTCTTGAACTTAAGAAGTTCTTTAATACTAATGGAAAGTTATTTAAAGAAAATAACTTAAAGGAACGTTGGGATTCTTTATCTGAGGATGAACTATTGGCTATCTTAGAATCTGACGGTATGATGCATAAGAGACCTGTTCTTATTGGAGAAGACTTTGTATTAGTTGGATTCAAGGTTAAGGAATGGGAAGCTAAGTTTAATTAATAAAATAGAAGCACATTGCTAAATTTAAAGCAATGTGTTTTTTTCATTGTATAGGAAATTATATTTTCTATACAAGAACAAAAGACCTTGCAATGTTTGGAAAAGCTGAATAAAATAAAGATGTCAAAAAAAGTAAGGTGATTAAATGGGAAGTAAAATACAAGAAATATTTAAAGATCACTGGT
>JAOARG010000015.1 GCA_025210655.1 Bacillota bacterium | reverse complement strand
TTTTGTCCTTGAGATAGCCACATGAAGCATATGTCTCTTTCACATAACTTTACTACTTTATCTATTTCTCTTACTCCGCGTATATTTGCATACAGTAACAAGGAATATATCATTATTGGATTGTAGCCCTTTCGCCCTTTATTTGAATACCTTTTAAGTAATTCGTCAAAGTTCATTCCTTCCATAACATTTTTAAGGGTATAGACCTCATCGTCTTGTGGCATACAATTTTCATAAAGATAAATTTCAAGTTTTTGTTGCCCTTGGTTAAAAAAATCTATATAATCATTATGGTTATGCATTGTACTTAGATAATATCATTATCTAGGGGGATTTGGGATGATCTTTTGGTCATCCTTTTTCTTTTTTTTGCATAAAAAATATGGAGTTTAATCTCCATATGAATTATCTTTATGAATTTATTCTACGATCAGAGTTTTCCGTATGGAAAACATCATAGGTCGTATTACATAGTAATACACTAGTCACAAGATTGTGGTTTTCGATATCTTGTTCTAGACATGAAAGTGAAACTTGAATTTTAGACACGATTTCTTTTTAAGAAGAGTACTAGACAGGGGCAGTCTATTTAACGACTGCCCCTCTATTTTTTTATTTTACTCTAGATATTAAGCTATAAATAACAGGTACTATTACCATTGTTAATACAGTTGAAACCATAAGCCCTGCCATTAGGGATATTGCCATTGGTGCGAAAAGGCTGTTTCCACTAATCGCAAGTGGGAATAATCCCATAATTGTTGTAAGTGCACTTAGAATAATGGCATTAAATCTCTTATCCACTGCGTCCTCACAAGCCTCTTTTACATCCATACCATTCTCTCTTGCCTCATTGATATATTCGATTAGAAGTATACCATTCTTTACTACTAGTCCAACTAGTGCAATAATACCTAAGAAAGCTGTAAGTGATAATGGCTGGTTTAAAATAAATAAACCAAGCATTGATCCTATTAGAGAAAGTGGAATTGTTGTAAGTATTACAACTGGCTGAAGGAATGATTTAAACTGAACTACTAGAATTACATATATTAATGCAATTGAAAATACTGCTAATATTCCAAGTACACCAAACATTTCAGCAATACTTTCCCTTTCACCATCAAACACTATATTTGTATCTAACTTCTCTATATTCGGAAGTATTTCTGTCTCTATTCTTCCTTCCAAACTTGCTGAATCAAACTTTGGAAGTGCATCTGCTAAAATAGTAACAGAAGTCTTTCCATTGTATCTATTAATTGTATCAACTTTTGATGAGAATGTAACATCAGCATATTGTCTTAGTGGAATCTTATTCTTTGTCATAGAGGATTTGATGTAATAATTCTCAAGATCGCTCTTATCACTTATATTTGATGAAAGCTTAACATTATACTCTTCTCCATCCTTAATATATACAGTTGGAGTAGAACCATATAAGGCCATATTTACCTGTCTTTGAACATCATAATTTGTTATACCCATCATTGTAGCACTTTCAGTATCAATATCTATGCTGTACTGAAGAACTTCAGGTATGATATCATCTCTTATATTTGTTACCCCTTCTATGGCTTCCATTTCTTTTTCAATATTTTGTGCTACTTCAACTAAATTGTCATAATTCTCACCACTAACACGAAGAATTATCTTAGCATCAATAGGTGCACCGTTTTGAAGTAAGTTAACCTTAGCTTCACCACCTACTACATTATTATCAAGCTTCGTTTGAAGGTAGTTACCAAATTCCTCTCTACTTTCAAATCTTTCGTCCTTACTAAAGTCATACTTTATAAGCATCTGAGCATAGTCTGCTGAAGGAGCAGAAGTCATCATAGAGATATAGAACTTAGGAAGTCCGTCCCCTACACCAGTAGTAATACTAGTAATTGACTCTTCATCTGATAAAATCTCAGTGATTTGATTAGTTAAATCATCTGTAGAATTAATATCCCCTTGTACATCATTACTTACTTTTAAGTACAGCAAATCTTTTTCAACATATGGGAAAAACTGTGACGGTAATTGTGGAACAACTAATTTAATTACTAAAACAAATATTACAACTACACCTACCACTACTTTTACCCTATGCTTCATTGATACATCCAACATATGGTTGAACCATTTTCTAATAAATCCTTGCTTATCACTTTTCTTCTTAGTTGGTCTGAACAACCATTGTCCGAAAAATGGTATTACAAACATTGCAACTAAGTATGATGCAATTACAGATATAATTAGAACTAGTGGTATAGCCATAAGGAATTTACCTGCACCACCTGGCATTCCCATTAATGGAGAGAATGCAGCAACAGTAGTAAGTGTTGCAGTAAATACTGGTATTGATGCCTTTTTAACCGCTGAAATAGCTCCAGTAGTATTATCCATTCCATTATCTATATTCACCTGTATACCATCAGAAATTACTATGGCATTATCCACCAGTACTCCCAGGGCTACTATAAGTGCAGTTAGGGACATCTGATGAATATATATTTTGGATAAATACATCACTGTGAAAGTTATTAATATCGATAGTGGTAGGGCTGTTGAAACAACAACTGAATTTCTTGCTCCCATTCCTAAGAATACAACTAGAATAACAAGAGCAATACCGACTATAAGATTCATCATAAAATCATTTACTGACTTAGCAACATCATCTGGCTGGTAAATAATCTCTTCAACAATTAAATCCTCTGGCAGTGAGCTTTTAATACTATCAAGTTCTTTTCTAACATCACTACCTACGATTACAACATTTTTACCTTTTTCAAAATAACCTGAAAGGATAACCGCATTGTTACCATTTTGTTTATACTTTTCTGAATCATCTTCAAGATCAAATCTTACATCAGCTATATCTTTTAATCTTAAAGATATTCCTGTTTCTGGAGAAACAGATAGAACTGTATTTTTAATATCCTCTAAACTATCAAAAGTACCGACAGCTTCTACATTGATTCTCGTCTTTCCTGATTCTATATAACCCGATGGTATTTCGACATTTTGCATTCTTAATACATTGTAAACATCTTCTAGAGAAAGTCCCAGTGAGTTTAATTTATCAATATCAATATCTACTTTTATTTCTTTATCAATCTCACCTTCAATTTCGAACTTTGATATACCATCAATCTCAGTTAACTTATCCTTAAATTGTTCACCAAAAGAAACCAATTGTGAATAAGAATAATTTTCTCCTGATAAAGAAATCAATATTCCTGATGTTGAAATAAGATCAGTATCAATAATACTATCCATAACTCCACTTGGCATATTTGTTTTAGCATCTGCTATGGCATTTCTAACATCCTGCATTGATTTATCATTTTCTGCTTCTAAATCAAACATTATTATGGTAATTCCTAAACCAGATTTAGCAGTACCAGTAATTTCATCAACATCATCTAGTTTATTTAATTCATCTTCTATTTTAGTAAGAACTAATTCTTCTACATCCTTGGCACTTGCCCCGGGAAAAGGTGTAATTATCATCGCTACAGGAACTGATACATCTGGATTTTCCTGTCTTGGAAGAAAATAATATCCTAATACACCTGACAAAGAGATTATTACAATAAGAAAAACTGTAATAGCTCTGTTATTCATCATTGATTTCAATAGCTTTTCCATTATTTCACCTCAGTTTTATCCTCTACAACTTGAACTTTTGCTCCATCATTTAGTTTTTTCATTCCCATTGTTACAACCTGCTCACCTTTTGCTAAGCCTTCTACTTTCGCTTCAAAAGATGAAAGATCTTCTATAGTAACTATTTTTTTGAATGCTCTATCATTATCTACTACATATACAAATTGCTCTCCCTTTGAAAGGATTGAATCAATTGGTACCCAGATTCCTGTCTCTTCTCCAACATTAATACTTACATCAAGAATTTTTCCAATTCTAATATCTGAATCACTTGATTCAATTTTAGTTAAGTATGTTCTTGTAGCCATATCCGGCACATCATTTAATTCGACAATTTTACCTGAAATACCATTTTCACCATATTCAATTCTAACTGTTGAATCCATAGTAACCCTATCAATATCATCTTGAGATAAACCTACTTGGATTACCTTACTATTAGTTCTCATCACTACTACTGGGTACCCTTGAGGAACTAATTCTCCCTCCTCATATTGAGTTGATAAAACTACACCATCACTCTTTGCTACTATAACAGCATCATCAACTAATCTTTTTTGTAAGCTATAATTTGACTGAGAAATCTCATATGCTTCCTTAGCTTGTTTATAAGTACTTGTTGAAACTTCTAACTTCAACTTCATTTGATCAAGTTGGTCTTTAGAAATACTTCCGCTATCAAATAATTCACTTAAATTATTATATTGCTTTTTATCATACTCATATGCCTCTTTAGCCTTAATAACATCACCATTTGAAGCTTTTAAAGCTGAATTAGCCTTATTAAGTTGAATTTCGAGATCTATACTATCTAAAGTAGCAAGAACATCACCTTTTTTCACTGAACTTCCAGCTTCAACATTTAGTCCCTTTAATTTTCCACCTGATTTAAAAGCATATTTCACTTGGCTTTTAGGTACAACAGTTCCCTTGTATTTTAACTCAACAGGTCTTTTCAACTCTTCAACCTTAGAAACAGTTACAGGCTTTCCCTCATAAACAACTTTTTCACTAGCATCTGCAGCACAACCAGTAAATAATCCTACAACCATAGTTAAAACTGCAATATTCTTAATAACATTTTTAATCATACTTAACCCTCCAAACATTATATATATATAAATCGAATAAACCTACATTTTTATAGAATTGATTCGCAATAACTTCCTAAGAAAAGTGTATGAAGTCTCAAACACTTTTCAGACAACAACACCTCCAATATTACCTTATTTGACTTTTGAAAACATATAATCAATCCGAACATTATCAAAATTAAATCTTTTAACTATCCTCTTAAAAGAAATTGATTCGGAATAGATTCGTAAAAAATAGCAACTTTCATTGCTATACATTAAATAACGTATTTTCCTGCCAAAACTAACTCTAAATGCTTTTTCACCTTATGATCTGTCTGGCAAAATTTATTTCCAGAAATTATATTCTCCATACCAATTTGCATTATTGTATCCATAAGACACTGAGCCAAATCATCTATATCGAAATCACATAATTTCTCATGAGTTGTTTCATAAACTGCTAATACCCTTTTAAATAAATCCTTCTTAGCTATATTATCAAATATATCCTCAAACTTATACTTTTTTTCTGTTAGATTTAACAACAAAGCCATAAAGAAAGTTCTTAGTAAATCATAATCTTCATCATGATCTAGATACATCATTTTATCAATAATATTAAGTAATCCTGGAACCAAACCCTCTTCTATATGCTCAACGATTTCTTCATCGCTTAATTCAACTTGATCATCGAATTGTATAAATGATTGTGTGAATAGCTCAACTTTTGAAGGATAATATCCATATATAGTACTAACACCTGTACCAGCTTCTTTTGCTATCATCTTAATTTGAGCATCCCTAAATCCATACTCCCTAAAAATTTTTCTGCTGGCAGTTTTTATTTTATCTCTAGTTAATTTCTTCTCCTCTGCACTTATCTTAGCCATTTCAACCTCCAATCAGAATCAATTCGCATTAACATGATACCAACAAAATATACATATGTCAATGAATAAATTGTAAACTTAATGTTAACTCTATCAAATTACTGAAATTCTTTGTATTTTCCCTTGAAAACTTTCTCAAGATCTTTCCTTACTTCCGCTTTGATCAAACTTACATCTGTCTTATCAAAGAGAAGCCCCCAAACTAATGCCATAGTAAATGAATTTAGTATACGCTCAACTGCTGAAATAACTGAGAAAGGAACTAGTTTTACATTCTTTCTCTCATATATTTCAAAAACCCTCAGCAAAAGACCTGACCTATCATTTCTATTTCCTAGGAATTCTTCGTTTGCATTCCCATTCATGTTTTCCAACATAGAAAATAAAAAGAATGATTTTATAAGCTCAAAGTCCTCTGCTGTATCAAGCTTAACAGTCATGATCATTGTTTCAATAATGCCATTTATGAGGCCTAGCTCTAAATTTTCTTCTATTACTTCATCAGAAATAAAATCATCACCATCATTTTCAAAGAAAGTAGCTATAAACAATTCTAACTTAGAAGGAAAATATCCATAAAGAGTACTGGTTCCAAGACCGGCTCTCTCGGCAATGTCTTTCATCTGAGCATCTTTGAAGCCTTTTTCCTTAAAAACGATTCTACTGACTTCCAATATTCTATTTTCATTTTCTTGTCTCTCAGCATAAGAAATTTTTGCCATATTGACCTCCAATCAGAATTGATTCGCATTAATATTCTATCAAGTATCCTTACACTTGTCAAAACCTTTCTAGGCAAAATACCATTGGAGTAAACTTAATTCCATTTATACACTTCTCTTTATCAGTTTCTTCAAAACCCATTCTTTTATAAAAGCCTACAGCATATGGGGAAGAGTTTACTGTAATTTTTTTTATAAGTTTATCCCTTCTAATATCATCACGCAAGGTTTCAAATAACAACTTCCCAATCCCCGATTTATGAGTCTCCCCTTTAACAAATAGCATTGCTAAATGACATAAATCTCTCTTACAAATTACTCCCAACAAGATTCCATCTTCAAAACATCCCCAAAATTTATAAACCCCTGTATAATAGCCTTCGGTAATTGATTCGATTTTAATAAACTCTTTAAATGAACTTATACCTTCTTCAGAGTAATCACATCCTTGATACTTAACAAACACTTCCCAAACCAAAGACATTGCTTCCCCTAAGTCTTTTATTTCTAATTCCCTAATATCAAACATTATATAATCCTCTCAAAAACAAAATAAAAAACAAAAGTTAAGGTTGTCAAAGTAAAACTTCAACAACCTCATAATTAAGCTTTTTTAACAACACTTGACTTCAATTGCATAGCTCCAAAACCATCAATTTTACAATCGATATCATGATCACCTTCAACAAGTCTAATATTTTTAACCTTCGTTCCTATTTTTATTACAGATGAAGATCCTTTAACTTTTAGATCCTTAACTACAGTAACTGTATCTCCATCTTTTAATTCATTACCATTTACATCTCTAATTATCTTTGCTTCTTCAGCAGCTGCCGCTTCCATTGCACTCCACTCATGGGCACACTCAGGGCACACATACATATTTCCGTCTTCATATGTATATTCAGAATTGCACTTAGGGCAATTTGGTAAACTATCCATTCAAATACCTCCAATTAATAATATAAATAAGTCCTTAAATCACCTTAATATACTATCATAATAACAGGCATATGACAATATTTACATGGTCATCATAAGGAATCCTGAGAAGGATGGATTGTTAGGTGATAAAGATGGATCTACATGCTTTTTCATTTCATTAATAACATCCCTATATCTGACAAAAAAATCATAGGATGGCCTAGCTTTATATACAAGATCTTCAATTTCATATTTAGCTATTATACCTTTTACTGTCGTTGGTTTAAATAATAGATCATACTCAGGATACATATAACATCTAAATACTGATATTAATGTCCATTTAGCCAGCTTATATGCCGTAAGTAAATCCAAAAGCATATTGAAACCTAACTCCTCATTTCCATGAATAAGTTCATATACAGCTTTTACAAGAATTTCTCTTTCATCCCTGGTAAAACTTCTTACACCATCTCTAAATTTTGGTTTTTCAAATAAAGACACCATTGAGGATTTTGATACTAGTTTAATCATATCTTCTACAATCTGATCAACGTCTTCAAATTTGTCTTTTGCAAATACTTCATTTGCAAATTCAGATATTTTCCCAAGTTTATGTTTTTTACCTATCTTTACTATTTCTGGATCATTAAATCCTTCAGGATAGTCCATAAAAAATTTTTCTTCAGCTTCCTTCAATTTTTCATAATTCATAATCATACCTCCAAACTTTAGTGTTTATTCAAAAATATATCGTACAAATCACCAGATAAAGCTCCTACATACATAGTTACCCTATCACCTTCGAAAATCTCAAGTTTCCCTTTATTATTTATAGTATACTCCTCAGAATAAGCTTCATCCAAACTTTCTTTAGATAAATCTTTCCTAAGCTCATCCGCACTTTTTTTGCTATAATAGCCTTCTTTTTCTAAGTCATCTATATCTCTTAAATTTACAGCTTCATAATCAGTAACAACTTTTATTACATAACTTAAACTTGAATGGTCCTTAATATTTCCCCTTGCTTTTATATCTAGTATCCTTCCCTTTTTTACTTCCATATATTTTTCAAAATTATTAACCTCAAGAATTTTTCTTGAACTAATTAAAAACCAAATACTTGTTACAAAAGCAAAGAATCCAAACACAATATTTGTTCCTAAACCTGAGAAATTTTCACTTAAAGAAGGGAAAAATATACTCATAATTATAATAAGTATTGAAAAGAAGGCAAATATACCTGAAAAAATTGCCCACAAAATGTATCCAGAAATATTTACTTGAGATTTATATTTTTGGAATCTTCTTTTATTCATTTTTTATTCCTCTTTCTTTGAATTTTCTCGATTTCATAAACATTCAAACTATATTTTCCATAAATACATTTTACGCGGTCTTCCAAACTAATCATATCGTAATCCTTTCCCCTGACTGTGAACTCATATTCATCACTTGACTTATTTAAGGTGTCGTCAACATCAAAATTCTCTTTACTATCATTCAATCTGTATATCCAATCTACTAATATAGTTACATAGTGTATTGTTCCTCCCTTTACATGTCTGGTATCCATTTCAACAACTTGGCCCACCACAAGTCTTAAATTTTTTTCAATTGTGAAACCCTCATAGACTTTAGAAACACTAAGATATAAAAAAGCACCTACAAACACCCCACCAAATATTAATACTATTCCATCACCAACATAATCTCCACCAGTTATTATTGACTTAATAAAACTGTAAATCAATAGAACTGCAAAAAATGAAAATAGTACAATTGATATAAGTGTACCAATTGAAAATGATTTCTTTCTAAATTGCTTTAACTTTTCCTGCATATAATTTTCCTTTCTATGTAAATTTTCATATAAATAATATGATATCAAACTTTCAAACTATTTGTATACACTTTTTTTATATTAATCCACTATTATTTGGGGTAAAATGATAATACACAAAATATGAGAAGGTGATTTTTTTGATAAATAACATTAGCTTCATTTACAATAATAAATCTGATATAGTTGAAGCTTTCAATAAAATAAGCAATATTCCTAAAAATCAAATTATGATACAAGTCTTTTCGGGAATTATTGAGTATGATTCTCTCCAAAGTATTTTAAATGAGCTGAAATCTATTTTTAATGATATTCCTATTATCGGAACTACTACATCTGGAGAAATACTTGATGGCAAAATAATTGAAAAGAAAGTTGTAATTTGTATAACTACTTTTGAAAAAACAACTGTAGCTTCAAGCCTTATTCCAATAATTAAAGATAGTAAAAAAATGGTTTCTGATTTTTTAAAGGAAGTATATACAGATAAACTGAAGGGGCTTATACTATTTGGCGACTCACATATAAACAAGTCTCAGCTGATGCTAAGAAATTTTCTGTCAGAACTTAATACACAGGCGCCAGACATAACCATATCAGGAGCCAGTTCAGCAGACTACTATAAACTTGTTAACCCTCTTGTTTTCACTGATCAAGGAGTAAAGAGACTAGGAATTGCTGCAATCGCCCTATATGGAGATGATATTACAATAGCCAATCATTTCAGTCTACCTTGGTCACCGGTTGGAAAAAAACTTACTGTTACAGAAACCGAAGGAGAAAAAATCGTTTCAATCGACAATATGTCATTTATTGATTTATATAAAAAATATCTGAATTTTGATTTATCAAAGGGCCTTAAATCAAATATTTCAGATTTCCCTTTGATATACGAAAGTTCTGGAATAAACAGAATTTGTGATCCCCAAGAAATTTACCCTGATGGAAGCACCAAATTTCTTCAGCCACTCCATGTAGGAGATCAGATACGATTTGGATATTTAAACTCTGAACTAATGTTTAAAAGAGCTGGAGAAATATATCATGAAATTAAAGAGAGAGACATACAAGCTGCTTTTATTTACTCTTGTGCAGTTCGAAAGTCAGTCTTAGGGGATTTGATTGAAAAAGAAATAAGACCATTCTCAGAATTGAGTAATATCACTGGATTTTTTGGCAATGGTGAATATTACAAATATAAGTCACCACTGCATTTTCTTACACATACTATGACAATAACAACATTAACTGAAAATGACAGTCAAAAAGAAAAAGAAAATATGGAAAAAGATTTTGAAAAGGACTATAATAGTCTTTCTACTCTTCACAGATTAATAGAAGTATCAACTATGGAATTATCTAAAGAGATAGAAAGTTTATCAAGTATTGCACATATGGACGCACTTACAGGACTTTATAATAGAAGAAAGTTTGATAGCTATTTAACAAACTCTATCAAGAAACAAGCTATAAGTAACAACCATCTATCATTAATACTGATAGACGTAGATTACTTTAAAAGATTTAACGATACCTACGGTCATATTGTTGGTGACGATTGTCTTAGAGGTATAGGCTACACTTTGAATAACATAATAAAAAAAGAAAATGGATTGGCATTTAGATATGGAGGAGAAGAATTTGCTATTATTTTAAAGGATTATGATGAAGAGCAGACTACAAAGATTTCTGATAAAATAGTTACTGAAATCCGCAAACTGGAAATTCCTCACTCAAGTTCCGAAATAGAAAGTATAGTGACAATAAGTATGGGAAGTATTTTTACAACAGTTAGTAAAAATACTAACCCTGATTACTTAAAACAAAAATGCGACGAACTTCTCTATGAAGCGAAAAAAAATGGCCGTAATAGATTTGTTTTCAAATCAATATAAGAAGTTAAAACCTCGAACATTAATTTGTTCGAGGTTTTTTATGCCCTATATATTTTAAAATCAATCCTGTCATTTCTAAAAACTAGCCCTTCCTCTTCAAGCATAGATTTTTGAATAGCCCCACCCCTATACTCTGGAAGAGAAATCTTTCCTTGAGAATTAATTACCCTATGCCAAGGGAGTTCATACTTTTGCCCCATAGAATGTAGGATTCGAGCTACCTGTCTAGCTCCCCTTGGTTTTCCAGCCAAGTCAGCAACTTGCCCGTAGGACATTACTTTTCCATAAGGAATTTTTCTTATTATTTCAATTACTCTTTTTGTAAAATCGTCCATTTGATTCACCTCTATATTTGAATATGTGTATATTTTATCATATTGTGATTGCTTGGGTGGTGTATTTTTTCTTGAGAAAAAATGGTAGTGTACGCGTCCCGGGGGACTTGTGGTGGTGAGCTTGGCCTTGCAAGCGGTGGTTAGATAAAGAGGAGAAAAGGGGAATCGCACATTTTTGTGCTAGGAGAATCGTTTTGCAAGCAAAACTAGGGGAAAAGCAAGAATCTAAGATCTTTAATACATTTTTTAAAAATCTCAAAGGTCTTCCTTTTCCTCTCGTTTTATTTATAAAACTAATTCCCCTAACACAAACAAAGTTTTGTGTGATTCCTCTTTTCCCCTATCGCCTAACCACCGCTTGCAAAGCAAGCTCACCACCACAAAACCTTTGAAAAAGGTAAGTACACTACCGTTTTACCCAAAAGGTAAAACACACCACCTACTGCGCTTTATCATAAGCAATCATAGCAGCTCCTATTGCTCCTGTGAACTGTGACAATTCAGATACAACCACTTCCATACCGAGTTTCTCTTCTAGTGTTTGTCTTATTACTTCTGAATCTGCAAGACCACCTGAGAAAAATACTTTGTTTTCCATAGGAAGCTTGCTAACAAAGTTTGCTGTTCTTTGACATATGGAATCGATAACACCCATAGCTATTGAGTTTGCATCTATTCCCTGTCCTAGCATACTTACTACTTCGCTTTCTGCAAACACAGTACACATGCTAGTTATTTTTACGGGTTCATGTCCTCCAATGAAATCGTCTAAACTTTCCATATCCTGTTGAAAGATTCTCATTATTACTTCAATAAATCTTCCAGTACCTGCTGCACACTTGTCATTCATTAAAAAGTCCTGGACGCTGTTATATCTATCTAGCAAGATAGCTTTGCTATCTTGTCCTCCAATATCAATAACACCAGAAATATCTCCTCCAAGAAAAGTTGCCCCTTTTCCGTGACAAGTTATTTCTGTAATTTTTTTATCACTTTCTTCAAGTAGATTTCGTCCATATCCTGTTGTAACCGTAAATACTTCACGATCTCCTTTTAATGTATCATATAGCTCTTTGATAGTCTTTCTAGGATTAACACCTGTGGGCATTATCATTTTTTCTACAATTCCATTTTCATCAAATAATACACCCTTAGTTGTGGTTGATCCAGAATCAATACCTAAGCCATACATTTTATAACATCTCAATAAATGCTGCCATTCTTGTATTTAACTGACCAATATCTGAAGTAGAGTAATCAGTCTCAACACTTACGTATGGAACATTTTTCTTTTCATTAACAAATCTTTTTACATTCATTGTTTCAACACCATAAGTATGACAAGCTTGAAGAATTACATCAACAACTCCATCAACCTTATACTCATCGATTGATCTATCTAACATCTCAAATCTTTTAGGATTTGGACTCATACATGAACATCCTATATCAAGATACTTCTTAGCAAGAGCATCATATACATCTTCATTATTTTCATCAACTAAATCTTCAATAGCCTTAGCACCCATACAGTTTTCGTAGAATACAACTAGACCACCATTGTCCTCTATAGCCTTAACAACCTTCTCAGTTACCCCACCTATAGGACATCCTGTAACTAAAATTCTTGGCTTTTTCTCAAGAACTTCTCCTGCATTATACTTAGCTAAAATTTCTTCAGTTAACTTATTTACATCATTTATAGTATCTTCTTTATCAAACTTAAAAGTAGATCCGTAAAGTACCTTTAAGATATCAGTCCCAGAAATAGCTGGAGGATCAAGTTTTCCTAAAGCATAAAAATCTTTTAAAGCTTTTCTTTCCCTGTTCTTTAAAACAATCATTTCCTTTACTTTTTCATCACTTATTTCAACTTTAAACTGCTCTTCTAAAACTTCTTTAAGCTTAACAATCTCAGCCTTCCACATTTCTAAAGATTCTTTTGTAGTTGGATTATTTGGAAGCTGCATAACATGAACAGGTTTGTACTCACCCATAAGTTCAAACATCTTTTTCTTTCCATCACATGTTGTCTCACCAATAACCATATCACTGAAATAGAAATATGGACATTTATCAGTTTTTCCAAAACCATAACTTGACTTAATAAGTGGACATAAGTTTCTTGGAAGATCCTTCTCTGCCTCTCCTATAGTCTCATCTGAAGTTGCACATAAAGAAACAGAAGCAGCACCTATAGCAAGGGGTAACTCTTGTGGCATAAATGTACAAAATGTTCCAATCATAGATTTATTTGATTCCTTAAACTTTTTAGCACCTATAAATCCATTCTTTCTAGCTTCCGAAAAATCTTCAAAAATACTTGGTAAATCTTTTTTTAATTCCATGTTATTCACTCCTATTATAAATTATTCGCTCACATTTAAATATCACATATATGGAATTAAATTGCCAATTGAAATAATCAATTACAGTTAATACAATATTAAATTTATCTATACATTCAGTATTTTACCTGATACATACCTATCAAGAATCCATCTGTCATCCCCTGTGTAAATAAATTTAGACAATCTATCTTCTATGGAATATATTTCTCTATAGAGTTGATCGTCATCAATAATAAGACAATCAAGTTCATAGCCAGATTTTAGTTTACCGATTTTTCCAAAAAATCCACCGCCAACTACTGTTGACATGTAAAAGGCTTCAGAAAAAGTCAGAGGCTTATTTGACATTCCTTCTTGAAGAGTCAACAATTTTGATAACTGAATGGCCCTTACTATCACTTCACCCATAAATAGTTTGTGACCACCAGCCATATCAGTACCTAATCCAAGCCTTACTCCCTTTTCAATGAGTTCTTTACTGTGCATTATTCCACTTGAGAGATTTATATTAGAATCTGGACAATGAACCAGTATCACACCATTATCTTTAGTAAGATCTATTTCCTCATCAGTCATATATACACCATGGGCCATAAGTGTAGGTGTGTCACCATAAAGTCCAAATTCATCATATACACTTGCATAATCCTTCTTATATAATGATCTTACCCACTCTACTTCTTCTTGACTTTCATCTAAGTGTGACTGTACAGGGACACTGTATTTCTTGGCTAATTCGCCTAATCGTCTTAAACCTTCTTTAGTGCTTGTAGGGGCAAATCTAGGTGTTATTATTGATTTAACCAATCTATTATCATTATACTCATTAATAAGACTCTCTATCATTTCCATTGTATAATCTAAATCTTTAATAATAAACTCAGGAGCATTTCTTTCCATTTCTACCATACCGATATAACCTCTAATCCCAGTTCTTAAGAATTCCTCAAACAGTATTTCAGTCCCTTCATAGGAAGTTGTAGAAAATACAACAGCACCTAAAGTACCATATCTGAGTAAATCCTGTGAAAACTTTTCATAAAGTCTTCTAGCGTAACTTGGATTTTCACACCTTTTTTCACTTTCATATGTATACTTTTTTAACCACTGTAATAATGGCAAATCCATGCCAACACCACACTGGGAATATTGTCCGCTATGAACATGTAAATCGTAAAAACCAGGTATTATAAGTCTATTGCCATAATCATGTATTTTGCAGTCTGAATACTTCTCAGGAAGTAATTTTGTTACTGAAAGAATTATACCGTCTTCATAAACTATATATCCATTTTCAATTACTTCAAAGTTATCAGGTGTTTCAGTAAAAATAATATTACCCTTTATTATTTCAACCATAATAAGCACTCCTTTTTTTCTGTATTCATTAATACAATACCCATATCTACACAAAAAATACAGAAAGGCAGAAGATTAAATCTTCCGCCTTTCTGTTGGGCTTTTGGAGAGTTATATTTTTACCAAATTATATTAGTTAAAAACACTTTAAATATTTTATATTACTTTTGGGTTTATAAAGCTGCTACTGCATCCTTTAGTCTATCTAAACCTTCAGCTAACATTTCTCTTGAACATGCAAGGTTTATACGCATAAATCCTTCACCATTATCTCCGAACCAGTGTCCGCTATCAAGAGCAATTTTAGCTTCTTTAAAGAATAAATCATCAATTTGATCTTTAGAAAGTCCAAGTCCTTTACAATCCATCCACAATAAATATGTTGCTTCAATCTTGTAAGGCTCAATACCAGGAATATTTTCTTTGATAAAATCATAAGTATAATCCCTGTTTCCTTCTAAGAAATCTACTAAATTATCAACATAGTCTGCTCCCATTTCGTAAACAGTTTGAGTAATTTCTCTACTGAAGCAGTTAGAACGGTTAAGATCCATAAGACCTAGTTCATTTCTATATCTAGTCATAATTTCTTCATCACGAATAATACAGTAAGAAGTATGAAGACCAGCAATGTTGAATGTTTTACTAGGTGCTGTACAAACTACAGAACTCTTATTGTACTTATCACCTAATCTTGCTACTGAAATGTGCTTATTGCCTTTGTATACTAAATCAAAGTGAATTTCATCTGAAATTAACAGTACATCATTTTCAAGACATATGTCAGCAACTCTTTGAAGCTCTTCCATAGTCCAAACTCTACCTACTGGGTTGTGTGGACTACAAAGTAGCATCATAGTAGTCTTAGGATCTTTTGCCATCTTCTCAAGCTCATCAAAGTTCATTTCGTATCTACCATTGTTGTTAACAAGTTTGTTATCAAGAACAACTCTTTCATTGCCTTCAACTACGCTTTTGAACGGGTAGTATACAGGTGTCTGAATAATGATTTGATCCCCTACTTTAGTTTCATTTCTTATCATCATGTTTAAAAGGAATACAACTCCTGGGCCATACTCAAGTTCTTCCCTTTTCACTTTTACTTCATGTCTAGTATCTAACCAATTGATTACTGAGTTATAAAACTCAGGCATTCTTTTTGTATATCCAAATACGCCATGCTCAGCTCTTTTTACTAAAGATTCAATCATGAAATCTGGACATTTAATATCCATATCTGCGACCCAGAAAGGAAGCATATCATTGCTACCAAATTTTAAAACCATTTCTTCATACTTAACAGAGCTTGAGTTTTGTCTGTTAACTATTTTTTCTAAATTATACATATGTCCTCCTTGAAAATAACTATACTAAGCTGTTACTTCACTAACTTCAGCTTTCTCACTATCAAAATCTCTATCTATCCAATCCTTACCTTCAACCCTCTTAGATACCATCATAGAAGCTACAGCATCACCAGTACAGTTGATCATTGTTGCGATTGCATCTGTTAACATACCGATTGTTACGATTACTGGAATAACATCTGGGTTAAATCCGTAGAATCCAACGATGATAATAGAACCCATCATTCCTCCTCCAGGAATACCACTCATTACAACACCACTCATAACTGAGATAGCAATTGCAGTAGCCCAAACACCAATACCTGTAAACTTCATTCCGAAAATACCGAATAAGAAAGCAATCTTCATTAATGTAGTTAAAGCTGTTCCATCCATGTGGATTGTTGCTCCTAATGGTAATACTATATTAGAAATGTCTTCAGGTACACCCATTCTCTTAGTACCAGCTAAGTTAGTTGGTAATGTAGCAATTGAACTTTGTGTAGCTAAAGAAGTAATAACTGCTGGGAAAATATTCTTGTAGAATAATTTAACACCTTTCTTTCCTCCTGCATAATAAGCATATGCAGTGAAAGCAATTAAGAAGTAGAAAATACAGATTGGGAAGAACATAAGAACTGCTTTAGTGTATGCTCCAAGTAACTCAGCTCCGTAAGTTCCAACTAATGCTGCGAAGTATGCTCCAAGACCGATTGGCGCGTAAAGCATGATGATGTTAATCATTTTCATGAATGCTTCAGCACAAATATCAAGGAAATCTACAACTGGGTTGTTCTTAGTTAAGTTTCTTTGCTTACTTACATAACTTACACAATATCCAAATACCATAGCAAAGATGATAAGTGGTAACATTGCATTTCTTGAAAGGATAAGGTTAAAATCACTTACTGAAATTGCTTTTACAATCTGCTCAAGCATGTTCATTTGTGAAGCAGCTTCATATGCACCCATGTTAATGTTTACACCTTCAGCTGGTGGTACTACTGTTACTACTGCGATAATAAATATTGACGCTATAATTCCTGTTATAAAAAATATACCTAATGTGTTTCCTAAAATTTTACCTAAACGTTTCATGTTTGACATTTTTGCAATTGAACTTGATAAACTAAAGAATACAAGTGGAACAACTGCTGTGAACATAAAGTTCATGAATACCTGACCGAATGGCTTAAGTACTGTTGCTTTTTCCCCATAAACCAAACCGATGATACAACCTGCAATAATACCTAGTAATAAAAGTATTACTGATTTGTAAGTCTTAAATATAGACTTCTTAGAAATTTCTGTTGACATTTTTTTTCCCCCTAAACAAGATTTGTTTAATATAACGTTTTCCTCTCGCCAATGTATTATTGCAATATACGTGCCAAAAAATCAATTTCAAGAAAAAAGACAATAAAATTCTTCTTTATTTCCAAATTACCTTTGTCCTAAAATCACCATTTCTCAAGCTTTATAGATGAAATAGTTTTTTTCTTAATTCTTAAAAATAGTTTTTAGGAATGTATTTACCAAAAAGAATCTTGTACAGATAAAAAAACACAAAACAGGTTTTATTGGTTTTTATTCGCCCGTTAACCCTGTTTTTCGGTCTTTTTTCTATATTCACTTATATTTCCTACTATAATCCTACAGTTTTTTGATATATAATAAGAAAAAAGTCATGGAAAATACTAATTCAAATAAATATTGGGGTGATAATTTGAAGCGATTGGGGATCGTTACATCAAATATCGATGTTGGAAATGAGTATAAGAGACAGTTACAAAAAATTTTTGGGGAAGCTGTAGATATTGTCACTTATTCTTTTCTCGCTACAAAGGAAATAATTGAAGATATAGATGTACTTTTAATAAGTACCTATTCACAATTTGAAGTACTGAAAAAATATATTCCAGAAGATGTTGAAGTTGTTATTTCAAATCTTACTTTTTCAAAAGATGGTTACAACAAGTTAAGATCTAGTGATTTCGAAAAGAAAGTAGCGTTAGTAAACCTAAGTTTTGAGATGTGTATTGAAACAATAGCCACACTATACCAACTTGGTTTTGATGACTATGAACTTATTCCTGTTTATCCAAACATGGAAAAGATTCCGAACATAAACTATGCAGTAACTACTGGTGAACTAAGACACGTTCCGAATCAAATACAAAATGTAATAGACCTTGGTCATCGTCTTATTGATAAAAATACAATGGTTGATTTGGCCATAGCCTTGAACTTAGAGGAAGTGCTTACAGAGCCTCCTGTACTTGAATACTTCAACAATCTAATGTCATACAATAAAGGTTATGAGTATTTCATTTCTCAGTCAAAGACAGCTAAGAATCAAATCAACATGCTACTTTCAATAATGGCTAAAGGGGTCATTAGCTTTAATAAAGACGGGGTAATTGAAACATTTAATGACAATGCTAAGCAAATGATAAATATCAAGGACGACCAGGTAGGTAGCCAAATATCAGATATACTTCCTAAAGATATTCTAGAAGAATACCATACTATTAAGGAACCAATAAAAAACAAACTCCTTTATATCAATGAAAAAAATATCACTATATCTATCTTCCCTATCCTTGATTTGTATAACGAAGACAGCCAAAACTTGCTAAGTGGTTCTTACGCTATCCTTGAGAGTTTTGAACTCCAGGAGGATACACAAAACAAACTACGTCTTCAGCTTTCAGACAAAGGTCATATAGCTAGATATAATATAAATAATATAATTGGGGATAGTGATGCTATAAGGCATGTAAGAGAACTAGTAGTTAGAATGGGAAATTCCAAGTCTGTAGTTCTTATAACCGGTGAAAGTGGTACTGGAAAAGAATTAATAGCACAAGCTATTCATAATGCTTCACCTATAAAAGATAAGCAATTTGTCGCAATAAACTGTGCAGCCCTCTCAGCGAACCTTCTTGAAAGTGAACTTTTTGGATATGAGGCAGGAGCTTTTACTGGAGCTTCAAAAAACGGCAAGGCAGGTATTTTTGAACTTGCCCATAATGGAACTTTATTTTTAGATGAGATTGGAGAAATGCCCCTTGAACTTCAGGTAAGGCTTTTAAGGGTTATTCAAGAAAAAGAAGTAATGAGAGTTGGTGGCAATAAAGTTATAAAAGTAAATGTAAGACTTGTTGCAGCAACTAATAGAGATCTTTATGAAGAAGTAAGAAAAGGGAATTTCAGAAAAGACCTTTACTACAGATTAAATGTACTTCCTATTAATGTTCCACCCCTAAGAGAAAGGGGTGAGGATATCCTACTTCTTATGGAATACTTCAAGAAGATTGGAAATTGTAATTTTGAACTTACTGATGAAGTTTCTTCTTTCCTCACCAATTATAGTTGGGAAGGAAATATCAGAGAACTGAGAAATTGTGTAGAATACTTTGACAATATAGGTTCTACGTCAATTCATTTAGATCAATTACCATTCCATATGAAACATGAGCAAATATCAATAGAAAAAGAAGAAAGTAAAACTTATGGACATCTTTCAGATAATGAGAGTTATATTCTAAAAACATTCTATGAAGCATTTAAGGCAAGAAAAAAACTCGGAAGAAAAAGCCTTTCTGAAAAAGCTTTTGAAGACAATATGTTTTTAAGTGAATATGATATAAGAAAAATTCTCTATACCCTCAGAGACTATGAGTATATCAATGTTGAAGGAGGTAGAGGTGGGTCTACTATTTCTAAGAAAGGTATAGAACTTGTTGAGAATAATAAGAACTAGTTAATATTATCACATCAAACACTTTTAGAATAAATCTTAAACAACTTATGCTAATTTATTTTTCTATTAGACGAAATTAAATATAACAAATAAAAGCAAGGGGCCATACTTAAATAGACTTCCTTGCACAGCAATAGCCAAGCTATAGTCAAACAATAATCAGATAGTTGAAAAATCTTTTAGATCTTACAACTGTTCATCTATTGCTCGCATACTGCTTGGCTATTGCTTAACCATTAAAACATTTTTTTCTTATCTAATAATTTTGTACTTAATTCCTTCTTTTTTCACATATCTATATATTTTTGAGTTCTTATCACATTCAACAGTAAGATTCTTTAATGGCACTACAATTGATACTGAAGCATCAGGGTCAGCTGCACCATGTAATGGAACTTCACCTATATTAACGACTGTTTTAGGAATATAAATCCTATCAATATTGTAAGAATAAAAAAATGCTTGATCTCCTATTGTTGTTACTGTTTCTGGTAGATCTACTTCTTTAATATTGCTCCTATGAAAAACTGAAGGTCCAATTTCTTCTAAATACTCTGGGAGACTTATCTCTGTTAATGAGTTGCAGTAATAAAACAGACCTAGATTAAGTTTCTTTAATCCACTTCCCATATTTACTTCCTTCAAATTATAATTATTTTGAAAAGCAAACTCACCAACTTCCACTACAGAATCAGGTATTATTAATGATTCAATATTTAAAGACTTAAATGCAAATGATCCTATAACTTCTAGCCCATCTGGAAGATTAATTGTATTAACTTTTGCACAACCATTAAAAGCTCCAGCTTCAATTTTTTTAATACTCTTACCAAGCTTAATACTAGTCATATTATTGCAGTCGTAAAAGGCTTCCTCACCTATTGTCTTTACTCCGTCGCCAATAACTGCTTTTATAATTGTCGATCTATAAAAACTTTTATCTCCAATAGAAAGTACATTATCTGGAATTTCTATTTCATTAAGTCTTGCATAATAAAAAGCCATATCCCCAATCATAAGCAGAGACTTTGGAAGCTTTATCGTCCTAAGATTACTGTGGGCAAAAGCACCTTTTTCTATAGAAAGGACACCCTCAGGAACATCATAATTACTGTCATACCTAGCCCTAGGATATTTAACAAGTCTTGTCATGTCTTTTGTAAAAAGAACACCATCAACTACAGTAAATTTATTATTCCCCTCCGGAACAATAAATTCATACAAGCTCTCAGAATTAACAAAAGCCATTGTTCCAAAAGTATCTATTTGATCCGGAAGCAAATAACTTCTAAGATATTTACCTTGTGGATATATCAAAAGTTCATTTTTCATTTTATTAGTTAGAGCGCCATCAAGAGTTGAATATTTTATATTCTTTTCTGAAACTTCAAACTCCTGAAGATTTTTACATCCATAGAATGCGAATGGGTCTATTTCACTTACCTTATCTCCAAATATAATTTTTTCAAAGCCACTATAAGCAAAAGTAAATTCATCTAAGATACTTACATCGTTACCTATAGTTATTTCCTTTAAGTTTGGACAAGCAGCAAATGCCCAATCACCTATAAAGTCTACTGAATTAGGAATATTAACCTTTTCCAAATTTTGATTTGAATAAAATACATATGGACTAATCTTTTTAAGACCATCAGGAATATGTATTTCTTTTATTTCTGGTCTAGATTGAAATACTCCGTAGGCTATCTCCTTTACTCCCTTAGGTATAATAACCTTCTCATCATTACCATTATAAGAAGTAAGTATACCTTTTTCTATTACAAATTTATCCGCTCCATAAGAGTCTTGACTCCCCCAATGGAAAACACATAGAATCACTATCATAAATATTAGCAGCTTTTTACTTTTATTCATCATATCCCCCTACTTCTTAAATTAATCTCATTAAGAACTGCAAATCATCTTCTTCAGCTTCCATCATGTAATATAAAAATTCACTTGTGTAGGTCTTATGATGCTCCAATGTCTTAGAGAAACTTTGTATAACAAAGATTACATAATCTATATCAAGGTTCTTTCCTGATGCACAAAGACCAGCAAATACTGCTTTAAGTAAAAATATTCTAATTACCAACATTGTATAACCCGCATATGGGTCCCCCTCTTCTGAAAAAGGATACATTTCACTATACATAAAATTAACAATATAATTTTCTAAAATATGCATGTTTTCATTAAAGAAAGTATCTACTTTTTCAACCATGTTCTCTGCGTATATTCTTTTGTGTTTTCTTGACACAGTGTCGTCCTGAATACCTAGTCCCTTTTTTGCAAGCTTAAGAAGCCTACCAAAACTTTGGCTATCAGTCATACTGTCATTGTCTAACACAACAGTATTCTCTGCAAAATACTTAACTTGAATATTATAGTCAGGCTTCATTTTTCTTAATCTACCATCAAGGTGCCCCCTTGAAAGTTTAGACCTAAATGAAGATATGGCATCTGGTAAATCATGAAGTTTTCCCCCTGCATGAAGAGGAAGTAGTTCATTATGAAGAAATCCAAGAAGTCTTACTCTATCAGTAAAACTATACTCTCTATTTTTTATTAATTCCAAAGCTATTTCCCTTAGTTCATTAAAATATCTGGCAGGATGATTCTTCAAGTTTTCATCCTCAGTATTTACTTGATTCCTGAGTATCAGTCTAGAAATATCATAGTCAATTTCAATTTCATTAAGACTATTTTTATCAGTAAGTATCATTCTTGCAACTTCCGGACAAGATATTGTCGCAGAAAGTTCTGCCCTTTTATCAACCATATTAAGTATCCTTGGATATCCATTACAGACTTTAGAAAGATAGTCTTCACCATGACAAATCTGAATATCACACATCATTTCATCATTTAAAAAAGGACATTTTTTCCCATACTTCAAAATCATCTGACCATAATCAACCTTTTCTTCAAAAGAATTTTCATTTTTTATAACATCACTTTCAAATCTCTTATTTAAAGGGGAATCAGGACTATTTTTGTACTTACTATAAGTATCAATATCTAAATCAACATCCCAACCAACACAGCAATTATCTGTACAGGCCCCTCCAATACATTTGAAATTTTTCATATATTCTAGACATTTAATTTTCATGTTCTACCTCGCTTTATTTTCAATAATCTTATTTTATTACATAGTGTTAAAAGGAGCAATAGGATTTGTGGTGTATTGGGTGGTGTATTTTCACCTGCAAGGGGAAAAGGTGAATCACACTAGACTTCGTTAGTGTTAGGGGAATCTATCTTGTAAACAAGATTTCAGGGAAAAGGAAGAACTTAAGACCTTGAAAGCTTTAAAAGATCTTAGTTCTTGCTTTTCCCCTAGCTTTTGCCTGCAAAAGAGTTTCCCCTAGCACTAGTGCGATTCACCTTTTCCCCAAAAACAATTCTGCTAATCTCAATCACCCAACAATTCGTTCAACTGATCAATCTTCTCATTTATCTTATCCATATTATCCTTGTTTTCCTTAAACAAACTATTAATCTCATTTAATAATCTTTCAACATCACCCTTATCACTATCTTCTATATCAATAGATACAGAAGGTATTTCAATTTTTTCTGCTCCAAATATTCTATCAAGTGCTTCTTCCAAAGTCTCTTCCATAACTACTTTATCTTGATAGGCCACTATTACCCTCTTCATTTCAGGTAAACTGTTTGGATTATCAGCCTTTAGATATATTGGTTCGACATAAAGAAGTGAATCTTCAATTGGAACTACTATAATATTACCCCTTAGTACTGTAGAACCTTTCTGGCCCCAGAGAGTAAACTGAGGTGAAATTTGCGAATCTTGATCAATCCTTGCCTCAATCATAAGTGGACCTTGTATTGTCTTATCCTTAGGGAACTTGTACATATATAATTTACCGTAGTTGTCACCATCACTTCTTGCTACAAGTAGAGATGTCATATTTGGTTTTTCCCTTGGAGTATACGGTAGTATCAATGCAAATTCCTTTTTATCCGAATCCCCTAATTTAAACATTACATAATTTGATTCTATCTTTTGGATTCCATCCATATACTTCTCATTTGCTATATCCCAAATATCCTCACCATTATAGAAAACAACTGGATTTTCTACATGATATGCCCTATATACTTCTGACTGAATATCAAAATAATCCTGAGGATATCTTATATGAGCCATTAACCCATCTGTAAGTTTTTCCTTAGGAGTAAATAGATCCGGGAAAATTTTACTATAACTTTGAACTACTGGGTCCTTTTCATCGAATACATAAAACTTTGTAGTCCCATCATATGCATCGATTACTACTTTTACTGAGTTTCTTACATAGTTAACATACCTATCTTTAAATATAAATGGTTGTGAATACGGATACCTGTTACTAGTGGTATATGCATCTATTATCCAATAAAGTTTTCCATCTTCTTGGTTGAGAACTAGATATGGATTATCATCATATCTAAGAAATGGTGCTATTTTTTCAATCCTTTCATTTATATTTCTATATATTAAAATTCTACTATCACTATTCACTATTGTTGATACAAAGAGTTTCATACTTCTTTCCCGTATGGAGAATAAAAGTTTATTTAATCCACCAAGCTCTATGCCAGCAGTACCTTCATATCTTGTTGTCACATTATCTGACCCTGATGGATAATCAAACTCATCTTCTTCAGTGTTTATTATTGCATACTGATTAGTTAACTCCCCGAAGTATAGTTCTGGTCTATCAAGTACAAGATCAGTATCTGTAACTGATGGAACGTTCTTAAAAATAAGTTTTGGCTGGCCATCGTCACTCACATCATTTACAGGTGACATTACTATTCCATAACCATGGGTAAACTTAAGGTGCCTGTTTATCCATGTCTTTGCTTGATCCGGTAATTTTTCCTGATCAATTTCACGGGTTGATATAAATACTTGAGTATACTTTCCATTTATCATATATCTATCTAAGTCAATATCATTAAAAACGTAGTAGAGTCTTATACCTTGAATTTGATTATATGTTTGCCTTAGAGGCCTTTCATCATTAATCCTAATATTATTTACTGTTTCCTCATTTCTCGAAAGCATTTCCCTATCAATATTTTGATTCACTGGAAAATCTGTAGTTACAACTTTGTCTAAATCAAAGGCCTTTTGAGTATAACCTATATTGTAGGTAAGGTACTGGCTCTCCTTATTTATTTCATCAGGTTCAACAACTAGTTGCTGTACAACCATACCAGTTATACCAAAAGCTATTCCTACAGCAATAAGGGCTATAGGGCCAATTACAAGTATCTTTATCCTACTCCTAATAAAGCCATATGCAAAAAGTACTGCCGAAACAACTGATACAAAACTCATAAATCTATATGCTTTAAGTGTTACATGTATATCAGTATAACTTGCTCCATATGCAACACCTTTAGTAGAGTACATCAAATCATATATCCTAAGATGATAACTAGCAGCCATAACAAGGAACATCAACATTCCTAAAAAAGCTATTCTTTTCACCATTGGCATTAGAAAGTCATCTTCCATAATTTTTTCTATTATATCTCCACCTGGAGAAAAATCATATATTTCCTCTGTATGACTTTGCATTCGACTAATCATAAAGAAGAAGAAAGCAAATACACATACTAGGGAGAGTATAATCACTGACATCAATAGTCCAACTATAGCTTGATATAAAGGAAGCTTAAAAATATAAAATTCTATATTCTTACCAAATATCGGATCTATATCATTAAATCCTGTTGAATTCATAAACATCCTTACATGCATCCAAATACCCATAGCACTATTTAATGAAAAAAGACCCGTAATAATAGCAGAAAACCACACTATTCCTACATTGAATCTTTTATGAGTCTTTTTATCTAAAAATATCTTTTTGCTATTCACATATCTATCTTTTTCCTTTCTAAGATAGATATTCAAAGCAATACAAAGAACTGTCCATAAAGGAATGAATATTAGTATAATTGTAATGTATTTAACTAAAAAAGTTTCTACAAAATCATTTTTACTAAACCACTGATAGTCTGTTATAAACCTTACAATACTATTCAAACTAAGGCTAATAACAAGAACAATTCCAATAATTATCGCTAGAATGCGATTCATTTTATCCTTATTGTTGTCCATTTGTTACACCTCCATTCGTAAAAATAAAAAGGTTGCAATTTAAAGAAAATTTTTTTCATTAAATGCAACCTTGAAATCATACGACAATTATTAAACTTATTTACTTAGTTATTATATACCCTCATATACCGTAGGCAAACTATATATACTTTTAGCTACCTACATCCTTTTTATTTCTTTCCAAACCATCTCTGATTTTATCGGCAATCTATTAAATCTAATCCCTAAGGCATCTTTGATAGCATTTGCAATTGCAGCCGGCGGAGTATCAATACCTATCTCACCAACTGATTTGGCTCCATAGGGACCTGATGGTTCATAACTGTCAACAAAGCTAATATCCATATCACTTATTTCCATCCTAGTCGGTACATTATATCTTAAAAAACTGTTATTGAAATTCCTACCCAGCTCAGTATAGTTTACCTCTTCGTATAAGGTCATTCCAAGACCTTGTACCAGGGCTCCCTCTACTTGGATTTTTGCAAGATTAGGATTTATTACATTACCGCAATCAACAGCAGCTACATAATTTATCAAATCAATATGGCCTGTTCTTTTATCTATTTCTATTTCTGCTCCACCTACCATATAAGGAGGTGCTGAACTAGTTCCAACATAAGATCCGCTACTGACAAGCTGTTTTTGATCCTCCGAATAAAATAATATAGTTGATAACTCTTTTAGGGAAATACTACTATCTTCGCATTTTATCATCTCACCATCAAAAGTAACATAATCACTGTTAAAATATCTTTTTCCCTCTTTTATTATTTCATAAATCATATTTTCACAAGCTATTCTAACAGAATGACCAGATATATAGGTAGTGGATGAAGCATAAGCTCCTGTATCATATGGAGTTAAATCAGTGTCTGATGAATAAACTATAATGCTTTCGACTGGAACCATAAGGGTTTCTGCAGCGATTTGAGCAAGGATAGTGTCTGATCCTGTACCTAAATCAGTTGCACCAACAAGCAAGTTGAAAAATCCATCATCATTTAATTTCAAAACAGCTGCACCCATATCAATGTATGGTATACCAGAACCTTGCATTGCAATAGCAATACCAAGCCCTTTTATTTTATTTGGATCAGAAGATATTCTCTTCTTCGGATTATAATAGTCTAATTTTTCGACACATAAATCTAAGCACTCATTAAGTTTACAAGACTCAACTGTCATGGCACTACCTTCTTTACCTTCACCCATAACTTCAAAAATCTTAGAAGTTTCTCCTTCGTTTATCATATTCTTTCTTCGTATTTCCACAGGGTCCATATCTAAGAGTCCTGCTAATTCATCAATGGATGATTCTAATGCAAAATTACCTTGTACAGCTCCATATCCCCTAAAGGCACCAGCTGGGGTAAGATTAGTGTAGACAACATCACCAGAGAAGGCTACAGCCTCAACTTTATTGTATAAAGGTAAAGACTTTGCACCAGCAACCATAAGAACAGTTAGGGCATGTTCACCATAAGCACCAGTGTTTGATAACACTTTCATATCTATTGCTTTAATATTTCCAGACTTATCAGAACCTATTTTCATATCTATTCTCATTGCATGACGGGTATAGGTAGCCTCAAAAACCTCTTTTCTTGAATAAATCATTTTAGATGGAAGTCCAGTCTTTAGTGTAACTAAAGAAGTAAAAAACTCACCATGTATTGCTTGCTTTCCTCCATATCCACCACCAATTCTTGGCTTTAATACTCTGATTCTTGAAAGTGGAATATCTAGATTTCTTCCAATAATCCTTCTAAGATGAAATGGGGTCTGGGTTGAAGAAATAATATTCAGTCTATCCTGTTGATCCATATAAGCTACAGATGTATGGGGTTCTGCCATACTATGGGATTGAGCCTGAGTATAATACCTACCTTCATAAACAACATCACATTTTCTTAAAGTATCTTCTACAGAACCTATTTCCATTTCATAAGATGCCGCAATATTTTTTTCGGGAAAGTGACCAATTTCAAACATAGATCTAGTAACGTCTTCATCGTGTACTATTGTTTTATTGTCCTTTGCATCTTCAAAATCGAGCACAGAATCATATAAATCATACTTTACCCTAATTTTTGATATTGCAATATCTACAACTTTTTCAGTACTACCAGCAACCACTGCAATAGGATCCCCAATATATCTTACAACTTGGTTCAAGATTTTATGGTCATATGGGGAAGGCTCTGGGTATCCTTGCCCTGCTCTAGAGAAAGTTGTATCCCTAATATTCTTATATGTAAAAATACATTTAATACCCGGTAAAGCCTCTGCTATATGGGTATCAATTTCTAGTATTTTACCGTGGGCATAGGGACTTCTCAATACTTTTACAATCAAAGAATCCCTAGGGGCCATATCATCAGTAAAAACAGGTTTCCCAAGTATAAGTCCCATACCATCTACCTTAGGTATACTTTTATTCACCCCCATCTTTACCCACCTCCAAAAGTTTTTCTATTGCCCTATGTTGCCCCTCATATCCTGAGCACCTACACAAATTACCAGCCATATAATGTTTTACCTCATCCATAGATGGATTGGGATTTTCCTGCATTAAAGAGTATATTGCCATTATATTACCAGGAGAACAAAATCCACACTGTTCTACCCCCTCTTTTGCAATTAATTCCCCTATTTTTCTGGCTTCCTCTTGAATACCTTCCACTGTTAAAATACTTTTATTGTGGGCCCTTATAGTAAGGTAAGAACAAGATGGAACTAACTTTCCGTCTACAATAATAGAACATACACCGCATGAAGTTGTATCACACCCTTTTTTTACAGATTTATAGCCTAGTTTCCTAAGGGTATCAAGTAAATATTCATCCGCCTCCGCAGCAAATTGATAATTTAGACCATTTATTATCAGTTTAACTTCCATAAGCCATCTTCTCCTTCATTATTTCTTCAACTAAATACTTGGCTAAATCCCTACGATACTCAGCACTAGCTCTTATGTCAGTCTTAAACTCAACATCACTAAGTTCACTTATATCTTCAACTATCACACCTCTTCCAGGTCTAGCCCCAATAACTAGTCTATTATCAGCCATTGATGCATTAACCAAGGAGAAATCATTGTAGACTTTTTTATAATACTTAGTTGTAGAGAATGAAGATTTTTTGAATTTTACTTCAACAAGTATATCCTTCTCAGTAATTCCATTATGAATAAAATCTACGATAGGCATTTCTCCACTTTTATGGAAAACAAGTCTTGCATCATGAGCCATAAGGGCAATATTTATGTCACTAAAAGGATACCTACCACAAATACTTCCCCCAAGGGTTGCAATATTTCTTACACCTACACCGGATATCTGCATAACTGATTCAATTATCCCTTTTGGAAGATTACTCTTCTCTATTTCCCTTAGGCTTGTCATTGATCCTATTCTAAAAAAATTCCCCTCTTCTTTTATATAATTCAAATTCAAAGTTTCTAAGTCAATAATTACTGAATAGCTTGTTTTTTGAAGTCTTAAAAATAATCCCCCAGCTATTAGTACTGACTTTTCATTACTATTTAATAATTCATACGCTTCATCCAAATTCATAGGACGCTTAAAATCCAATCCCCTCATAACTACTCCTTTCCAAAGTAACTATAAACCTCGTCTATGGTAAATGTCCTAAAACTTTTAACTTTAATATTTGATGTATCTTTTAAACCATTGCCAGTAACTAGCAAACACACCTTGGCTTTTCTTGGCAAATCTGATTTCAACAACCCAGAAAGTGTTACTGCTCCTGCTGGTTCTGAAAATATACCAGTTTCAGCAGCCATAAGAGAAATAGCAGCAATTATTTCATCGTCAGAAACAGAAATTATTCTCCCACCATTATCACTCAAATACTTACATGCCTTTATAACATCCCTTGGATTACCAACAGAAATACTGTCAGCAATGGTAGAAACACTCTCCTTTATTAATTTTCCACCCTCAAATACTTTCATCAAGGTAGAAGCACCCTGAGCCTGAACACCAATAACTTTTGGTATCTTTTTTATTAGGCCTAAAATATAAAACTCTTTAAAGCCCTTACAAAGTGAACTAATTATAGTTCCGTCTCCAACTCCAACAAAAACATAATCAGGTGGGTCATAGTCATATTGTATGCAAATCTCGTAAGCTCCAGTTTTCTTACCTTCAAGAAGATATGGATTTACTGCTGAATTCCTTGTATACCAAGCATTTGACAATCCAATTTCTATTGACAAATCAAACACCTCATCATAACTTGCTTCAACAGGAAATATCTCTGCACCTGCCACCATTAGCTGAGCTAACTTTCCCTTAGGAATTGTAGAGGGAACAAAAATAACTGTTCTGAGATTTGTATTTGCACTTAATAGTGCTAGTGAAGATGCAGCATTACCTGTTGAAGCACAGAAAATACAGTCATTGCCCTCTTCGATTGCTCTATTTATAGCAATGATACTTGCCCTATCTTTATACGATGCAGAGATTCCGGTTCCATCATATTTTATTGATATATCCTTATAGCCAAATTTGTCCACAAATCTACATAGGGGGGTTCCACCGACATAATCATCCATTACCGTATGTGACTTAGCTGGAATCAAATCTCCAAACTGGAAAATACCTTTTCTACTATCAAATTTCTTTACAATTTTCATTTCATCTAAAGGGTATATTACTTCCAAAGTACCATGGATACTATCACAGTCATCACATAAATATCTTCCAGCTTCTGGACTATACTCTTTACCACAAGTTATACATCTTAATCTATGCAAGATATCACACCCTTAATGGCATCAACTGGACATCTTGATTCACAAAGACCACATCTTATACAACGGTCTTCCCTATTTACTATTTCACCTTCATTTTCCATAGCCATTTCTGGGCAAATTTTTACACATCTATTACATAATATACATTTCTCTGTATCAATAACTGGATAGGATCCATCCCCAAAGGGCTTTAGTAAAAGACTTTCATTTCTTAATTGTAAAATAGACTCTATACCATACTTGTCCATCTCATCAGGCAAGTCATTAACAATTTTATCGTAAAGTTGTCTACCATCAATCAAAGCAGATGACAACATTTGAACCAGATCTGCCCCTGCTAAAACGAAATCTAGTACATCCTTTGCAGAAGATACTCCACCACATGCAATGAGTGGAAGATCAGGATAATGCCTTCTAATATCCATTATTCTTTGAAGTGCAACAGGTTTTATAGCAGGTCCAGATACCCATGAGTATCCATCTTCTGTTCCAATAGCCACTGACCTATTTTTCAAATCTAGAACAACTCCAGGGCCTAAAGAATTAATAGCTACAATCCCTTTCGCACCAGCCCTAAGGGCTTCTTCAATAAATCCAAGATAATCACTTATATGGGGACTAAGCTTTATAAAAACTGGCTTATCAGTGAGATTACAAATACTCGAAACAAGACTAGCTAAATTATCCTTACCATAATGGGTACTTACTTCAAAAAAATCTGCATACTCATCTAGAAGGGGAATTGACTTCTTAAAATCACTTGCAGTATATCCCGCACATACAATTAAAGGCTTTTTCATCTCCTTTTTCAACTGTGGCAAAATATTATCTACCCATTCCTCTAAGGGCTTTTCACTCCATAATTCAGTATTAAAAACCATCTTATCATTTGCTACAATACATGGTTTTTTTACATCAGCCCCTTCAATTGATATGGTCTTAGTAACCACTCCACCTATTTTGGATTCATTAAAAAACCTCAAAGCATGTAAACTTCCTACACTGGGTCCAGAAGCAGGAAGTAAAGGATTATCAAATTTTTTCCCCAATAATTCTACATTTAATCTCATAGGCACCTCCATAAGTTTTCAACAACTTCACTGTCAACCTTTCTACTTCCAATAACCCTATATTCATCCACCCTCTTTTTACCTGAGGTATATACAGTATCAGGCTTTAAAGCTTCAAACATACCGAAAAGCAGATGGGCAAATATATTTTCATCATTTATTGGAGTAATGCTTTCATATTTAAACAAAATAAAATCACTATCATATCCTTTTTTTATTCTTCCTATCTTGCATCCATAAACCCTGTTGAAATAATTATAGCTGTTCTCTATTTGAGCTTTTATCCAGTCAAGAGAAACCTTACTTGGATGATTGTTAGACTGATTTCCTAGATAGTATAAATACTGATACTCTTTTGCTATATTAGAACCCAAGCCGTCAGTACCTACTAGAACTGGAATGGCTTTTTCTTGAAGCAATTTATTGTTATAAATTCCAACAGCATTATTTGTATTTGAAGTAGGATTTATTGCAATTTGACAATTTCTATCTTTGATTATTTGGGCTTCATCATCATTAATATGTACACAATGGGCTAGAATGCTATCTGCAAGAAGAAGACCAAATTCATCTAATCTTTCAATTACTTTTTTCCCGTACCTTTCCTGGGTAAGTATCTCATCTGCATTACTTTCAGCAACATGTATATGAATAGGTCTATCCAACACATATGAAACAGATTTCAGTGTTTCATCAGATAAAGATAATGATGCATGGAGTCCGAAATGACCTCTTAATTTCCCTAAACTCAAATTCTCAGAAATACATCTGTTTACATCAAATCTATCACTGGTTTCAAAACATAAGATATGCTTAATACCTAAATTCTCAAGTTCCTTTGATATTACTTGCAAAGAACCAATAATCTCACCAGATGCATGGTGGTCTATCAAACTTGTAACCCCTGACAATAAAGCACTTCTTCCATGACCTAAAGCACTTTCTTTAATTGTAGGCAAAGTCAATTCTTTATCAAACTTCCACCACTTTTTACTTAAAATCTCAAGAAAATTATTAGGAAGTACATTAAGAGGTGATCCCCTAAAAAGTGTTGAGTAAATATGTGTATGACCATTTACTAAACCAGGTATTAAAAATAAACCCCTACCATCTTCAACAGGAAGTTCACTCCAATTACTAAAGTTTTTCATTTCCCCAACTTCCAATATCTTTTGGTCGAAAATAACATAACCAAGTTCAATATATCTTTCATAATCATATATTCGTACATTAATTAATGCTTTCATATTCCCTCCTTTGATATTTTCCCTTGTGAGGAAAGACAGTAGCCCTATCCATTACAATAGTTCCCCTTACAATAGTTGTTATAACTCGAGAATTTAGCTTTATATTCTCATATGGAGAATAATCACATCCACTTAAAGATATATCTATTTCTGTAGAACTTTTAGGATCGATTATTGCAAAGTCTCCATCAAATCCCTCTGCAATTTGCCCTTTATTTTTAAGTCCAAATATTCTGGCCGGATTTGAAGTGAACTTATCTATGATTTTATCTCCAAAAAGCTCATACATAAGTTGAAAAGCAAATCCTAAAGTACCTATTCCCTTAGGGATTCTTGAATATGGAGAACTACTTAACTTTTCACTTAGTGTAAAGGGACAATGATCTGTTCCTATCACATCTAACTTATCTATATTTTTCTTAATAAGCTCAATAGAATCACTACTCCTAAGGGGAGGAGCTAGTAGATACTTTTCTCCTTCTTTTAAACGAAACAAATCTTTATTCAAGTAAAAATATTGAGGGCAACTTTCAAAATAAATATTCTCACTTTTTTCTAACAATTCTAGGTTATTTCCACTTGAAATGTGAACTACATAAAGCTTTCCATTTCCATTAGCATACTGGGATAGTTCCTTAATAGCTTCTAATTCAGCTTTCTCGGATCTACTATCCTCATACTGGGCCATATTCTTTGCTATATATATAAGCTCATCCTTCTCACAATGGGCCATTAAAAGTATATTCTTCTTCAATACGTCTTTTATAACTTCATTTGAACACCTTCTATCAGAATCTGAATATGTTGTAAATACCTTTATTGAACTAATACCTTTTTCCTTGGCTGAAGAAATTAAGTAATCAACATTTCCTTGATAATTGGCCAAAGTACAATGGAATCCATAATCTACTAAAGACTTTTCTGAATCCCTTAGCCTCTTAGCAAATACTTCATCAAGTTCATTGTTATTCCAAATAGGATCTAAAAAATCCAGTACAGTGGTAACTCCACCTAATACAGCCATCTTGCTACCTGAAATAAAATCATCAGCCGAAGTAAAATCACCTACATTCAATTTCAAATGAACATGGGAATCAATAAGACCAGGAAGAACCTTTTTACCATTTGCCCTAATGATTTTTTTTGCTTCATAAGATTCCGCTGAAACTTTCACTATTTTTTCACCATTACAATATACATTTGTATTTTCAAATTTACCATCTTGATATACATATCCTCCGACTATGGCTAAATCATACATTTACTTCAACCCCATCATCTCATTAAGTTCCGATTTATGTTTTTCCCTATATGCTTTAATTTTTTCATCTATTTCATCTACTTTTTTAGCCTCATCATTCCAGAATTCTTGTCTTAACATAAGATTCAACTCTTCAACAGTTTTCCCCTGCTGTTCAATCCATGTATAATATTTTAGATTGTGCCATCTTAAACGGCTATATCTATCACCTTCAAAAAATAAACTTGGCTCCTGATATCTAATAACCCTATCATAAATTCTTTCTATCTCACCCTCACTTGGATTATCCATTTCTTCAAGAACGGAATAATATCTACTGATAGAATCTGTAGCAACAACTATGATATTTTCCCCTTCTTCCATATCATAATATTTAGCTGTTTTTATAGCTGCAATAATATTGGCAACTCCTGATATACCAAGCTTATCTGAAATATACTCAATCAAACTTTTATCAGCAAATTTACTTAAATACTTTTTACCTTTTTCTGTAGAAAGAACTTTTAGAAACTTTTTACAATCTAAATCATCAATCTGAACTACCCCATCACAGTTCATTACATTATGTATCCATGTTACGTGCTTATCACCTATTCCCTGAATATCGTGCCCCCCATATCCATTCATTGAAATTGTCGGACACTGTACTGGTTCACCAGCAATTATTTTAGCTTTTGGGAATTTATTTTTTACTAAATCACCACTGGCAATAGTTCCAGCTGAACCTACGGTAAGTACAACTGCACCTATTTCACCATTTCCTATTTTTTCATCCCTTACTAACTCCACCATAGTGTTACCAGTAACATAATAATGAAATCTATAGTTAGCAAATGATTCAAATTGATTTAATATCCTTATGTGCTCCGGATCCTCCCTTGTAAGCTCATGGGTTTTATCATATATCTCCTTTACATTTGACTCACAACCTGGTGTTGCAATTACATTAGAACCATACTTTCTAATCAAGTCAAATCTTTCCTTGGACATTTCTTCAGGTAATATAACTAATGAATTGTAGTTCATTCTAGAGCTTACAAAAGCTCCACCAATCCCATAATTACCAGTACTCGGCCATACCAATTTATGAACCATAGGATCAACATCACCATTCACTGTCTTCTCTGTTAAAACAGAATAAGTCGGACCAACCTTATGGCTTCCTGAAGGAAATTCTTTTGCAAATAAAACAACAATATTAGCCTTTATCCCGGTCAGTTCAGGTGGGAGTACAAAATGGTTAATTGAGTCATCTGTACTTCTCCATGTTATGTTATAAAGATTAAGTGGATGAAGAGGGTCTTTTTCCTTCATTTCAATAGCCTTTTTTCTTATATTTTTATCTATTTTCCAAGGGTGCAACATTTCTTCATATGTTGGTCCAACAAAAGGGACTTTCTTCATATATACTCCTCCTTTATAAAGTTAGTGCCATTACTGCTTTTGCAGTGTGAAGTCTGTTTTCCGCCTCTTGATATACAACAGACTGCTCACCATCAATTACACTATCTTCTACTTCATTTCCCCTATCAGCGGGAAGTGCATGCATATATATTACATTTGAAGATGCTTTTTTCATTCTTTCTTCGGTACATTTCCAATCTTTAAAATCATCAATATTTACATCAGGATTTTTACCACTCCAGGAACCCCAATTTTTGGGTATCACAACATCTGCATCCCTAAAAGCTTCATCAATATCATGAGTTATTCTGAAACTTCCACCATATGTTTTAGCATTTTCCTTCGCTTCTTCAATAACCCAATCAGGTAGTTCAAAACCTTCAGGATATGCTAAAGTTACATCCATACCGTATCTTGGGAAAAGCAAAGCCTGGGTAAGGGGAACACTAATTGGTTTTTTATGACTTGTAGCATATGCCCATATAATTGAAACCTTTAAGTTTTTAGTTTCCCTTTTTATTTCCTTTATGGTTAATAAATCAGCTAGCCCTTGCATAGGATGATATAAATCACACTGCAGATTCATAATTGGTCTAGAAGAGTATTTTGCCATATCATTAAGATACTTATTTCCTACTTGCCAAAAACAATTCCTACATGCTATTCCGTGTCCAAAACTTGATAAAATAACAGCTGTGTCCTTGGCTACTTCACCATGGGAAATCTGCATAGTAGACGTATCTAAGAAATTGGCATGTCCCCCTAATTGAGCCATCCCCATCTCCATTGAATTCCTAGTCCTTGTGGACTCCTCAAAAAACATTAAGGCAATAGTTTTATTTTTCAAATAATCAGTTACAACACCCATATAATGCTTTCTTTTTAAATCACTTGATGTTTCTAAAAGCATATCTATTTCAAAATTGCTCCAATCCCTTAATGTAATGAAATCTTTACCTTTCAATTTACCTACCATAGCTCCCCCTTATCTGCCAAAGGTATCAAAGCATACATTTTAGCTGCCTTGATAAGCTCCGACTTTAATATTTTTTCATTAGCCTTATGTGCTTCTTCTTCTCTACCAGGCCCAAATCCTATACATGGTATGCCGTACATGCCCATTATGGCAACACCATTTGTAGAAAAAGTCCATTTATTTAGTACTCCTTCTTCATTAAACAAAAACTTATATGCACAGGTGAAATCCTTACAAAGTTTATTTTCCTCTGATAAAACCCATGTTGGAAAATAACATGGTACATCCTGTACAAGTCCTTTATAAGATGGCTTATCATACCTATACATATATACATTAGCCTTGGAATCAATTACACTTTTTAAAGATTTTATTTCACTTATTGCACTTTCTTCATCTTCACCCAATGTCAATCTTCTATCTATTGATATACTACAAGAATCTGGAACTGCACATCTGGAAGGAGATGTATAAAATATTTCTGATACTACAAGGGTTCCCTTTCCTAAAAAAACATCATCCCTTAAATCATCATTCAATTTCTCAAGTTCACTTATAATAGAAGCCATTTTATAAATGGCATTGTCTCCCCTTTCTGGAGCTGAACCATGGGCACTTTTGCCAGTTACATCTACCCTGATTTCCATACGCCCCCTTTGCCCCCTATAGATATTAAGTCCTGTAGGTTCTGTAGAAACTACAAAATCTGGTTCAATTACTTTCTCCTTAATTATGTGTTGCCAGCAAAGCCCATCACAATCTTCTTCTTGAACCGTAGCAACTACCCAAATTGTATATCCTTCAATTAAGTTAAGCTCCTTCATAAACTTGGCTCCATAAAGGGCAGAAGCAAATCCTCCTTCTTGATCACTTGCTCCCCTGCCGTATATGTAATCTTCATCTTCTTTTCCATCAAAGGGATCAAAATCCCAATTATTAATATTACCAACATCAACAGTATCTATATGTCCATCAAATGCAATTACCTTATGACCGCTTCCCATACGACCCATGATATTACCCATATCATCAATCTTAATCTCCTCAAAGCCCAAGCTTTCCATTTCTTCTTTAATTCTTTTAACAACATTTTCTTCATTGCAGCTAGTAGAAGGAATCTTTATCATATCCCTTAGAAATTTATAAATATCCTGTGAATAGTTTTTTGACAATTGATCAAGGCTCTCCTTAATATTCAATTTACTCACCCCTCAGAAAATCTAATAAAATATTTGAAGCAATTTTTTCCCTATATCTTCTGCTAGATCTATTATCATCTTCACCTTTCATTATGTTTTTATACTTAATAAGTGTTCCTTCAACATCAGAAGTTTCCACAAAAAAAATTTCAATTTCTTTATCCCTAATAACAATAGGATTAACGGCACCAATTGATATACGGATATCATTATCAGTCCTAATTAAAAGAACAGATACCTTAGATAGAATACTTGCTTTTCTTTGTCCAACCTTTCTATACGAATAATCAATTACATTGATTTTAGGTATAATAATCTTAGTTAATACTTCATTCTTTTTAATATCTGTCTTGTACTTATCAAGTATAAATTTTTCAATAGCGATAGTACGCTCCCCACCTTTACTTTCTAACTTCACCTTTGCCTCAAGACAGTAAAGTAAGGGTAGTGAATCAGCCACCTTAGCACTATTTACTATATTCCCACCAACTGTTGCCATATTCCTTATTGGAGGATTTCCCATTTTCCTATAAACACATTTTATGTACTCAGGTAGATTACTATCACATATTTCCCTATGGCTTGTAGTAGTACCTATTTCTATTCGGTCTTCAAATTCTTTTATTCCCCTTAGCTCACTTATCTGATTAATAAACACTACACTTTTATCAAATCGTCTTTCTGCACCTTGCCATTGTCTTTTTCTAATCATAAGGTCTGTTCCGCCTGCAAAGATATTAGTATCTTCCATGTTTATTATTTCAAGTAGTTCATCTAGTGTCTCAGGTCTATATGATTTAACCATTATTACTCCCCTCCCCACTAAGTTTCTTTACAGCTTCAACAATACTCTGATATCCAGTGCATCTACAAAGATTACCTGATAAACCCTCTTTTATTTCATCTTCACTTAAATCCTTCTTGTTTTTTATTAATTCATTTGTGGACATCACAAAACCCGGTGTACAATATCCGCATTGTACACCCCCTTCATCAATAAAAGCCTTTTCTACTCTTTTATATTCCTCGCTATTTGAAAGACCTTCTATAGTAAGTACTTCCCTTCCAACAACATTTCCCATAGGTATAAGACAAGCATTAACAAGTTCTTTGTCCAAGTAAACTAGACATGCCCCACATTCACCTTCTGAGCAGCCCTCCTTTGTTCCTGTTAGATCAAAATCTGACCTAATAACATCAAGGAGCCTTCTTGTCATTGAAGACTCTACTGAAACATTTTCACCATTAAGAACAAATCTAATCTTCATTCAATACCTCCATTATCTTTTCAGGTGTAACGGGAATACTATTTATATTCTTCCTAACTATGTCCTCTATTGCTGAAGCTATTGCTGGCGCAACTCCTACTAGGGTAAGTTCACCCACTGCCTTTGCACCAAAAGGCCCATCTATATACCTATTTAATATCCAATCACTATGAATTTTAGGAACATCACATATTGTGGGTATTACATAACTTGAAAATGAGTTTTGCTGAATTTTCCCATCTTTACTTTCCATGTTTTCAAGCATTCCATAACCAAGCCCCTGAACTACCCCACCATGAATTTGACCAAGAAACATTCTTTCATCTATAGGGACTCCAACATCATATACACCATAAATATCAGAACAACTTATTTCATAAGTTACAGGATCCATTTCAACCTTTGCCATTACACATGCCCATGAATAGACCAAATAAGCATTTCCGCGTAGTTCTTCCTGATTCCATACAAGGTCCTCTGGCTGCTTGAAGTGTTCCTTAATAAGGACTTCTCCTTTTTCTTGGAGGCGGTTTTTCATTTTAAGAGCTGCTTTATAAAGCAAACCTCCAACCACCATAGTAGTTCTAGAAGCAACTGTTGGTCCTGAATCAGGTACATACTTAGTATCTGGAGTATGATAATGTATTCTTTCAATAGGATAATCTAGTGCTGAAGCTACAATCTTGGAAAGAGCGGTTATGGCACCTTGCCCCATTTCAACACTAGCTACTAGAATCATTACATCTCCATTCGAAAGCTTCTTTAAGTGTACTTCAGCTTTTATATGGGAAGCTTCACCATCACCTGTAAATCCTCCACCATGAGGTATAAATGCAAATCCATAACCCACATTCTTATCTTTATCCAAATTGTAATAATCAGTCATTCTTTTTAATTTTTCAACCATTTCATTAAGATAAATATCCTCATTAAAAATACCCCCAGTAGATGTTTTATCACCCCTACTTACAAAGTATTCTTTCCTAAAATCAATAGGATCAAATTCTAAATATCTTGCCAATTGATTCATGTGTAATTCCAAAGCATACATACTCTGGGGAGCACCAAAGCCCCTAAATGCACCTGTAAAAACATTATTGGTCTTTATAGTTTTTCCCCTGACTTCAATATTTTCAAAACCATAACAACCTGTCATAGTTAATATTGACCTTTGCAGAACAACATCTGATAGACCCAAATAAGGCCCTGCATCTAAACTAATATCAAATTTCATACCTACAATTTTTTTATTCTTTAGATATGTATCTATTCGAGACTTTGATGGATGCCTTTTAGTAGTAACAAGAATATCTTCCCTTCTATCAAAAACCAATCTAACTGGAGCACCTACTTTCATTGCTGCAACTGCAATCTGAATAGCAATTAAGGATGGATATTCTTCCTTTCCACCAAAAGCTCCACCCGTAGGCGATTGAATAACCCTAACATTCTCAGTATCAATTGCATGTTTAAGTGCATTTAAAACATAATATGGACACTGCATCGAACCATATACAACCGCACCGCCATTGTCCGAAACACCTACAACACCTTGTTTTTCCATATATAGTTGCTCCTGATAAGCACTTTCATATTCTTGTGAAAATACCTCATCATATTCTAAAGAATCAATATCACCTAAACTAAAAGACTGTTCCGTAAATATCTTTGCTTCACTGTCACTAATATCTAATACCGCCTCTTCCTCCACATACTCAACCTTTATTTCTTTCATAAAAGAAACTATCCTATCCTTGTCCTTAGCTACAATAAGCGCTATAGGCTCACCAATATAATTTACTTCACTCTCTGCAAAAACAGGCATGTCATTCAATATCATTGCAACTTCATTTTTATGTAATATATCACTTGCATCTACTATCCAAATACCTTCTCTATCATCAGGAAAAGTAATAGAATCAATCTTCCCCTTTGCTATTTCACTTCTTAAGGTTCTTGCAAAATGTAGATTCTCAAATCTCATATCTTCAATATACCTTGTACTACCATTAAGTTTATCTTTTACATCCAAACGATCAACTTTATCACTTATTTTCATGAGCTCCCCCTTTTCACATTTAATATTCTCTATAAATATCTATTTGGAAGATATATACCCAACATTATTGGCCTTTCTTCACACACTTAGAAGTTTTTAAAATAAAAAAGACAGTTCACTTGAACTGTCTTTTTCCTATATTTTTACCATGGTATTTTCAGTACCATTCTTAGATTTTTTTATCAATATAACTGCAACTAGAAGTGTTATTGTCTCTGTTACTGGTGCAATAAGCCATATACCTAGATCTCCGAACATAATTGGTAGTATAAAAATATTTAAAAGTAGTAGCAGTAAACTTCTCAAACTAGAAATAAGTGCTGACTCTTTAGCAAAACCTATTCCAGTAAAATAAAATGAAGTAATAACATTATATCCAGAAGTTATAAATGAAATACTAAATATAGGCAGTCCAAATGATATTAGCCCAAGTAGCTCTTTACTATCTGTAAATAGTTTTCCATAACTAGATGCAAACATTAATAGTACAATGCAAAAAAATAACCCGCTTATAATAACTATCTTACTGGTTTCCTTTCTCAAATCATTGCACATTTTGAGATTATTTGAACCGTAGTTGTAACTTATAAGGGGAGAAATTCCCTGACCAAATCCTACTACAATCATATTAAATATATATGCAGTGTATCCAATTATAGAAATAGCTGCTACTCCAACCAATCCCAATCTATTCATCACTACTAAGTTTAAAAAGAATATTGTTATTGACATTGAAATCTGTCCAATAAATTCTGAGGACCCATTAAGAACTGTATTTTTCAAATCTTTTTTATCAAATATAAATTTTCCAAATGTAAATATAGATTTATCATTTAGAAAGTTTGATATCATTAAAATCATACCAATTATTATCGCAAAAGTTGATGCAGTTGCTGCTCCAAGAACCCCCATATTTATCTTTGCTATAAGATAGTAATCAAGTAGTATATTTGTTACTGTAATTACCACTGTATTTAACATAAGTATATGATGTTTTTTCTCACATCTTAAAAACATCCCCATTATAATATTCATCATCATCATAGGATAAATCCAAAGAAGTATTCCGTAATAATTAATTATAGTTTCACAGCTATTACTTGCAATACCTAAAGTTTCCAAGCCAAAATCAAGACCTATTCTAAAGATAAGACTCAGAATATATAATGATATAGCAGCTGTAAAAATAGTTTGCTTAAAAACATTGTTACTATCCTTAAAATTTTTCTGACCTAATCTTCTTCCAGCTAAGGATACCCCACCTACTCCTATCATTATTCCAATGGCTAAAAATACGTATAACATAGGCATTCCGATATTAATTGCTGCAAGGATATCTTTTCCTAAAATATTCGATATGAATAATCCATCTACTATTGTTACCATTGATGACATTATCATTGCAATAATAGAAGGTACTGAATACTTCATTATCTCCTTTAAAATTTCTTTTTTTCTAGTGTTTTTTTCCATAAAAAAACTCCTTTCTCTCTATAAGTAATCTACCTATATGAGTATAAAGGAGTTAAATAATTTAAACTTCTGAATTCGTGCTTATAAAATTGGTATATATATTTCAATTGCAAAAATATTGTTTTCGCAATCTATCTTAAGATATTTGGAAAACATCTTTCTTTTCTCAAAATCTACCTTCATGCTTGTTTTCGGCATCCATATACACATAAGACTCTGAAATACTTTAAATATTTCCCTACTATGTCCTTCAAAATCATAAACTGCATATTTCCCACCATCTAAAGTCATCCTATTGCAGTTTGTAATGCTTATCTTATCAGTTAATATACATAAATCAATTATGCACCTCTCTGAATCAGCAATTACAGGATCATCATAACTTAGTTCTATCTGACTATAATCTCCAGAGAACAGCTCAGTATTTTCATTAATAAAGTTAGTCCAATAATCATATAGATTGTGATAATTACCTATATATCTTTTAAAATACACTTGCAAGTCCTCTATTGTTACAATTCTCATTTTTTTTTCTATTCTTTCACATGTTTCAGTGCTTAAATCGGCATAGTACTCCTTGCCATTTGTATATATACTAGACTCATTTCTGTACTTTTTAAACTCAACTGGAGAAATACCATAATGACTTTTAAACAATGAGCTATAATTAGACGAACTATATCCATAGTCACATGAAATATTAGTAATTGACATCTCCTTATTGTTTGCTATTTTAAAAGCACTTGATTGCACCCTCTGACGTTTTATAAATGAATAAACACTTTCCCCTACTGAATCCTTAAACATTCTATTAAAGTAATATTTCGAATAATGACAGTGATTTGCTATTTCTTCCACCGTCAGTTCTTCAGTTAAGTTTTTCATTATGTAATCTATTGCTTCAACAATAATTTTATTCATAAACTCACCTTCTATACATAACTTAATTATCGTCTTTCCAAACAATTATACATAATGAATTTTAATAAGTCTACACAACTTATTCTTTATAGCTTCCTACTACTGGTGCATTATTGGTCAAGTTTGTAGGAGGATGGGGCGCTTTGTTGTTTAATATATCAGTATGATCCTTTCCTGCTTCCAGTTTCCCTTGATGAACACCATCTTTCCACGCTCTTATTTCGCTAACATCATAAACCTTACCTTCATATGCTACATAGGCTGGATTGCCATCTTTACCATTATATTTACTAAGTTCTTCTGCATTAAACTCCTTCATTTCTGCTTCCATTACTTCTTCTTCAACCATGTCATCATCTTTTGATTCTTCTTCAAGAACTTCATTATTATCAAGTTCTACTGTTTCTTCATTTGGCACCTCAGTATTTTCTTGCGGCTCATTTTGTGTGTTAGATTCACTGTTTTGATTGTTTCCACAAGAAGATAATAAGAAAATAAGCATAAATATCATCAATAAGCCCGTAAATTTCTTCATAATTAACTCTCCTTTCAAATTATCTATTTTAATACCCTATTGTAAAAAAAATAAGCCATTAATATCCCATTACTGGAATACAAACGGCTTATAATACTATTTTTCACACCCCATCATTGATATACCAACTTCTTTAAAAATTTCCTCTACCTTATTTAGGGAAGCAATCAACTCTTCTCTTCTATCATTATTAAGTCCAGAAAAAATATTTTCTACATAGTCCATATGGCTAGCTCCAAATTTTTCGGTGAAATCTAGACCTTTTTCAGTAAGCTTTAAATAATACTTTCTTCTATCAGCTTCACCCCTATGACTCTCTACATATCCAAGTTTTAACAATTTATCAGCAACTGTTGTGAAGGATCCCTTTTCAAGATTAAGGGCATTGCTAAGTTCTGACATCGATATCTTATCCCTATGTCTAGTTATCATCATAGCAATAGCATGGGTTTGCTTTATGCCTTTAGGCATATCATATGATTTAACAAACATTTTAAACATATTATGTTCAATCGACCATCTCAAATTCAGTATCTTTTCAAAGAATATTTTCTCATTCATAATACTCTCCTCCATAGTTTCTTGTAATATTATAGCATAAATATTATTTATGTGATAATCATGACACAGCAGACATGCTTATACTATTCCTATTATCGCTCTTCTTTGATCGATTCCATAGAAGTACCAAAACGGTTATAATAATGGCAACTCCATCTGCTATAGGTGTGGCAATCCAAACACCTGTGAGTCCTAAGTAATTTGGAAGAACCAAAATCAAAGGAATAAGCACTATAAATTGTCTTAACATACCAAGAAACATTGATGTTCTTCCTTGAGCTATTGACTGAAAATATGCTACTCCCATAAGATTAATACTCAACAAAGGAAGCATGGCAATAAAAATTCTTAGACCAATCACTGCAACATTAATTGTAGATGAATCCTTTGATAAAAACATTGATAAAAATTGGTTTGGAAATAACTCAAGCATTGAGAATACTATTGTTGAAAATGTCATACCTATAATAATTCCATATTTCAAAGTTTGCATTACCCTATCATTATTCTTTGCACCAAAGTTGTATCCTATTATAGGTTGCATACCTTGGGTTATACCCATAATTGGCATAATAAAAAATGTATATAGACTATTAATCGCACCCATTGAAGTTATTGCAGCTGTTCCACCATATATTGAAAGACTCCTATTAATAAAAGTCATGGCAATACTAGTTCCTATTGTAGATACAAATGTTGCAAAACCTATTGAAATAATATTAGCAATAATTTTAAAATCCAATTTCAAGTCATGTCTAGTAACTTTTAATTGACTCTTACCAGTAAAATAGAATCTTCCTAAAATGATTAAGCCTGCAAACTGACCTATTATTGTAGCATAAGCAGCACCTTCTACGCCCATTCCAAAAGCAACAATAAAGACATAGTCAAGTACTATATTTGTAACAGCTGAAGTAACCATTGCTACCATTGACAATAAAGGCTTCCCTTCTGTTCTAACTGAACTATTTAAAATAAAAGATATCATTTGGAAAATAAATCCCATAAGAATTATGGACATGTATGACGAAGCGTATACAAGTACATCTTTAGATGCTCCAAAAATACCGAGTAAAGCATTTAAATTAAATCTTATAGTTAACAGTGTGATTGCAGTCACTATAATACCGAAACTTAGGGTATTACCGAAGACTTTATTTGCGCCATCTAAATCATTTTCACCCAATCTAATAGACAATAAAGATGCTCCTCCAGCACCAATAAGACTAGCAAAAGCAAAAATTATCATCATAACTGGAAACACCACTGTCAGACCTGCAAGGGCCCCCTCACCTACAAACTTACCTATAAAAATCCTATCAACAACATTATATATAGCATTAACCAGCATAGCTATTACAGCTGGAATAGAATATTTAGCAAGTAGTTTTCCAATTGACTCACTACCAAGACTCTTTATATCATTCATAATATACCTCCTTATTTTAGTTAGAATTCTTACTTTCTTTATTCTAACTATATCACGTTAGAGATATATTGTAAATAGTTAGAATTCTTACTTTTTTCGAATTTCGATGGTCGTAGGTCGCAGATCGGAAGGTCAAAAAAAACTGGAAGTAAGGTTATTACCTTACTTCCAGTTACTTATGTAAAATTAAAGTTTTAGTTCAAATCTTTTTTTATTATCTTTTTCACTTTGAACTTTATTTTCTACTGAGTTTGAGACTTTTTCATATAGGGTTTCATTATTTTCTACTTCTTTATCTTTTCCTCTATATTTTACATCTATGTTTTCATTGACTTTTTTCATTTTGTCTCCGATTTTATGTTCTAGATTATTAATATCTCTTTTGTACTTTGTTATGACTCTGTTTTTATAATTTAAATCTAATCCCCTAGATATATCTTTTTTTACTTCACTCTTTAGTACTGCTATATGACTCTTTCTACTTTCTTTCATAAACATCAACTGTTTAGTATGATCCAATGACTTAGCTAGTGTATACATTGATGTTACATCCGAATCACTAATTTCTTGTCCTTCTTCAGATTTAAGATTGTCATCATCACTTGTTATTACTTCATCTTCAGTAATTTCTTTTCTCTGTTTTTTCAAAGCTTCTTCTTGAGCTTTCATTTTCAAATCACTAATTTGTTGGTTGATTTCATTTATGTTTTCATTAAATGTTTTTACCCTTTCTTTTATTATTTTTTTATCAACACCATTTTTCATGGCTTCTTCCATATAGTTATTTTTACTTTCAATAAGCTGATCCTTTTGTTCCATTAGATTACTCATCATATCATTATAGGTATCTTTACCAAAGACAGCTGCTTTTCTTTCTTTAAAAATACCATTATCTTGATTTTTATCATTATTATTTTCAATAGTTTCTTTGCTACTTGTAATATTAATATTCATCTGTCTGCTAAAACTATTGTAATTAGTACCTAATCTCACGGTACCACCTCCTACTATTACAGTATCGACACTTTTTGTAAATACTTTACTATTCTATGTTTAACTCTTTACATTTTCTTTCAAGTGATTTCTAGCCTTCCCAAAATGGCTTCCTTTTTTATCATCCCTTAATCATTACTAACTATGATATTTCCTAGCAATATTATTTTCAATTATAACTATATATTAATTATAATTGAAAAAAATGTATTTTGCTCTTGATATTGCTATATTTTTTTGATATCATTTCTTTAACTACGCATATGAAAGGATGATATTATGACATTAAGAAAATGGATTGCAAGCGCTTGTATTATTGGTCTATTAGCATCATCAGGATCTGCTTTTGCAAGTAGCGTAACACCTGTAGTAGAAAGTACTACAGTTCAAGCAGAACAAACTGTTTCTGATGCAGATGTACAGGAGCAAATTAACAAAGCAGCAAGACTAGTTGAAGAGGAAGAAAAAAAAGCTCTTGAAGCTAAATTCCAAGCTATGGCTCCACAAGAAAAGTACGATTATCTAGTACCGAGTTACCTAGAAGAACTAAGAATGCTTTATTCACAAATGGTTATGATGCATGAGCAAATAATGACTAATAGAAGCGTTGGAGATATTAATCTTGACTCATTTGATTACAAAATCCAAAGCTTTAAAAAGAGTTTGGATAAATTAGGTCAAGTTGGAGCTCATCAGTTTGATACAACTCAAAACTTATATCAAGCCGCTGATTCTATTCAATCTATGAATAAATCAATGATGTTTATTAGCACTTTTGTTGGTGGCTATAATGATACAGATGTAAATATGACTAAAAAGTACAGCGACCAGTATGATACATATGACAAAGCTTATAATGATTACTATACTAAATCTTTTGAATTCTATTTAATGAGAGAGTTTGATATCAAAATTGACAAAAAAGTTAATAGATATTTACAAGAAAGTATAATTGCACACAATAACAACATCGAGGCTTTTGAAGAAGCCCTAAATGGAGTTATAGAATGTGGTGAGTCTTATGCTAAGGGTAAATCAAACTCTGATTTATTCAGAAAAGCTACTGATGCTGAATCTCTAGGACTTAGTCTTAAGACAGATGATCCTGCATCAGCTTTCGGAGGGTATGCGGACGAGCATCCTGAGCTTACTCCCCTAGCATATGAAACTATTAGCAAAATAAAAACCGCTGCTGAAAAAACAAAAATGTTCACATACGACTATAAAGGCAAAAGAAAAAAAGAATCAAAAAAAGCAATGGAAGAAGCCCAATCAGAAGCTAGTTCGGCTCTAAGTAAGTTTAAAAAAGAATGTAAAGAAGCTATGAAAACAGCTGAACAAATCGATCAAAATATTCTAAAGAACGTTGCTGAAGTAAAAGCTAAAAGAGAAGAAACTGCCAAGGCCAATGGATACAATTCTTGGTTCCAGTATCAATTAGCCCTTGAGCAAAAGGCTGAAGAAGCAAAGAATAGTAAAATTATGGATCAAGCAAGTGAACTTGCGCTAGAACAAAAAAAGATAGAAGAAGAGAGACGCGCTAGAGCACAGGCTGCTTATGAAAAGAAAATGAGAGAAAGAGTAGATTTCTCTAAAGCTCTTTCACAGCAAAATTACAATAAGAAATTCTATATGCAAAAGTCTCAAGAAAGACTTGAGAGTACTTTTGGACAAGGAAGCGGATGGGTTGAACTAGGAATGGTTCTAGATTCAGATGCTTTCGATCAATTATTCCAAATACGTTCAAATGGTGGGGATATTGAAACTATGCAACAGTTATTTGATCAAAATCCTTTTGAATTTGCAACTATTCTTAGATTATATAGATCATATCAATAATTTATTAACCTCATATTACAAGATTAATAAATATTAGGGTGTCCATAGGGCACCCTATTTTTCTTTTTTATACTATTATTCCCAATTATTTAATTATATGTTACACTTGATATGATGAATAAAATTAAAGGAGGACACTATGAAATTAAGAAACACTTTGATTACAGGTCTTGTACTATGTACCATGGTTACACCTAGCTTTACTTTTGGAAATTCTATTTTCCCAGCTTCAAGTAATAACACTAATCACAATGACACTTCTTACATAGAAAGCACTCCACAAATTAACACTGAAAACATAGAAGTAAATCAAGAGGAAATCAATAATAAACTTAATGCAGCTGAGCAATTGGTATTAAAAAAGAAAGAGGAAGAATTTCAAAATTACTTCCAGAGCTTAACTCCACAAGAACGATATGATTACTTATTGCCAGAATATCTAGATGATCTTAGGAAAATATACGATCAAATGAAAATGATGCAGCAAGAAGTATTAAAGGGTTCTCATTATGTTACTCCAGATGACTTTAGTAATTTTGAAGAACACATTAAAGATTATAAAAAAAGTTTGGACAAACTTAATAATGTAGGAAATTATGATTTTCAAACAACTACTGAAATACTTAACGCTCTTGATGATATAGACTTCATGCTTGGTGAGCTACGAGGAATGAATGTTTATGCTGGAAAATATTATCCAGATAGCCAAGAAAAGCTGATAACACATCAAAATACTTACAAAGAATATGAAGATGGTTATATTAAAAACTATAAAACTGCATTTGAATTTATGTTAATGAGAGAATTCGACATAATAATTGATGATGAAGTTGATAGGGATGTTGAGGATAGTATAAGGATACATTATGAAAATGCTGAAATGTTTGAAGAAAAATTTAAAATAGTAAGTAGTTGTGCTGACACTTATATTAATGGTATACCAAATTCAAATCTGTATTCCCAAACTACGGAAGTAAAAACTATTAGACCAGATTTTACAACTGATGATCCATTTTCAGCATTTAGTCAAAATAATATAAGTCATCCAGAGCTTACTCCACTAGCTTACAAAGTTGCAGATCAGTTGCAGGCTTATGCATCGAAAACAACAATAGTACCTAGTTATGTAGGAGCTATAGACGAAGAGAAAAAGATGAAAGAATTTTATCAAATAAAAAATGAAACTGAAGCTATTGTGAAAGAATTCAAAATCAAATGTGAAAGTTATATGGGGACTGCTGATAATATCAATAAAAATATATTACAGTATGTTGATGAGGCAAAAAAAGAAAGAGCTAATATTGCTAAAGCTAATGGCTACAACTCTTGGTTTGAGTATCAGCTAGCCTTGAAAAATAAACAGCAGAAAGAACTGGAAGAAGAGATTCTAGGTACTGCAAACGAACTGGCTATAGAAGAAAAAGCCCGCGCTAAAGCAGAATATGAGCAAAGAATGAGAGAAAGAATAGATTTCTCTAAACCATTTTCTCAACAAAACTACGACAAAAGTTTCTATATGACTAAATGTCATGAAAGAATATTCGATATTGTAGGAAACAACAGTGCTTTACTAGAATTAGGAATATTTTTAGAATCAGATGCTTATGACCAATTATCAAGAATTAGAGATAATGGTGGTGATATAGTCACTCTACAGCAACTATATGACCAATGCCCAAATGAATTCACCACTATTTTGCAACTATACAAAAGTTATTAAAGTAAAATAAGGATGCCTATTGGCATCCTTATTTTCTTTTTTCAATTTCTATAATCCATGTAAAATTAACAAAATGTCTCGCTTTAAATATGTAGTATTCATCCAAAAAACATTCTTTAAGATTATTTACAATGGGAAAATCTTTCTTATTAAGAAATTCAACTAAATCCTCTTGACAAGAGAATTTACTATGTAAATTCTCCATTTCATCATGGTTTTCATACATATAATCTACAATTACTATTTTTCCGTTTTCCCCAAGCATTCTAACCATTTTTCTAAGTGCTTTCTTTCTATCATCGCCATTCAAGCAATGAATAAAAAAAGAAGAAACAATTAAATCAAATTCTTTAATCGACTCATATTCATTTAAAAAATCTGTGTATTTAAAATGCATGTAATTATATTTTTCTTTTGCTCTCATTATCATTTCTAAGCTATTATCTATTCCTAGCACATCGATTTTTTCACTTAAAGGACCACAAAGATTTCCAGTACCACATCCTACTTCCATAACTCTTTTCGGATTCTTCTCATAGATAATTCTTCTTGTCTCAGTTAAGATCTCATCATATGCAGTGAATAAACCTAACTTATCATCAGATGGATTCAATACCATCTGGTCATACCTAATTGCTTTAGATTGTTTCTTATCCATATTGCCACACTCCGTTTCACTTTGTCTACACAATCTTATATCACAATACAAGTATTAGTCAAATTAAAAATTCCTTACACGAACAAAGTCAAATCCTTTTAAGAAAGGATTTGATGGTCCTGCACAGCGGGATTGTTTAACCTGTCCGGAGGAAATTATAAATATAATTTCCTAGTAACGAACAAAGTCAAATCCTTTTAAGAAAGGATTTGATGGTCCTGCGCAGCAGGATTGTTTAACCTGTCCGAAGGAAATTATAAATATAATTTTCAAGTAACTAAAAATTTCTAATACTTTATTACTCTTTATTTTTTTCAAGGGATTTATATTGTTGTTTGGCCTCATTCCATTGTTCCCTTGCTTGTTTCTCTAGAGCAGGATTTTCTTTCATTCCATCTGACTTAAGTGCTATTCCAAACCATTCTATTGACTCTTTAAATTTCTCCAGACGTCTAGCAATTTCCCCCATCAAGAATAAAATATTGGCTTCATTTTTAGGGTTTTCTTCCAATGGTTCATTTGAATAGGCTTTTTCAAACATTTTATATGCATTAACTAAGAATTCAGTTTCCTTAGGACTCTTCAAATATCTATAGAGCCAAGAAATTTTGAGACACAGTTTTCCTATTTCATCATAAGGATAATGCATTACAGTATAATTTAAAAGAACTATTCTATGAATTTCAATTGACTTTTCAACAGATATTTCCCCATGATACTCTCTTCGTTTCCACTTAGGAGTGATTTGCTTTTTCACCTCCGCTTTTCCATTAACCGTAACATCTGAAAAATGTCTTTCTAAGGCTCCGTATCCACATTCTGGGCATATATAAGCAGTATACAAAATAGGATTAATCCCCTCATAATATGGACAGTTATCAGTATCTCTACTATCTAACTTCAAAAATTTCCCCCTAGTCTTTGTAACCATAAACTTATAATCACATATAGGACACTGAATTTCCTTTTCATACAAAGGTTTTATTTTATTTTCTTCATCCATAAGTCACCATCCTCAAACTAACAATAATAAGTATTTGGCATACTTTTCAACATAGGAATTATGATTTCAAATTCTGTGTAAAGATTTTCTTCACTTCGACAGATTATTTCACCACCAAGTTTTTCAGTGACTAGTTTGTGAACAATATTAAGACCCAGTCCAGTACCTCCATCATTACCCTTAGTCGTAAAGAAAGGATCATAAATTTTGTCTAATAAATCATTTGCTATTCCTTTTCCATCATCTTTATAAACTATTTTCACACTTTTTCTTCTGTCGTCATAATTGATTTTTGAAAGAGAAATAATAATATTTCCCTCATTTTTTTCTTCAAAACCATGCTTAATTGAATTCATGACTAAATTAAGTAAAATCTGATACATGGTACCAGTACTACAAAACAAATTAATTTCCTCTTCACTTTTTATCTCTACTTTTATATTTTTATTCTTCATTTCACTATGAAGACTGGAGAATACATCCTTAAAATACTGTGTTAGCTCAATAGTTCTTTTCTTATTTACAGTTTGATCAACCGATACTTGCTTAAAGTTCTCAATAAGTTCAGAAGCTCTGTTCATAGTACTCTCCATAAGTTCAGAACTTTCTTCCATTTTGTCTAAATAATCTACAAGGACTCCTTGTGATAATTTTTTATTCCTTAATCTATTAGTAATTTTATTTGTCTCTGACTTTATCAGGGAAGATAAGGATACCCCTATACCAATAGGTGTATTTACTTCATGAGCTACTCCAGCAACTAAACGTCCCAAAGAGGCCATTTGCTCGGTCTCTATCAGCTGCGTTTGTGTCTTTATTATATTATTCGTTTGATACTTAATTTGTCTTCTAAGAATATAAACATATATCATTAGTAATACAACCACAGCCAAGCTAAAATTAATAACATTCCTGTGTTTGTCATAAAAAGATACTGGAGCATTAATAAGGATACTGTCACTTGGCAAATGATCAATATTATATCCTAGTTCCTTTATGACATTGTAGTCAAAATAATATCTATTAAAACTTGAATCTACTATAAATCGATCCCCAAGAACCTGACCATTTGATAGGTAATCTGTTACCATATTTCCTACCCTGTAACCCTGAGTATAACCTTCTAGTAACATTCCCCCTACACTACCTTCTCCAAAACCAAATTTAAATATCCCAAAAACAGGTACGCTTGACTCTTCAATTACTCTTCTAGCGGTATATTCAAGTGGATAAGAATCCCCATTAGTATCTACAACAAAATATGAGTGAATTACGATACTGTCTTCCCTATTTAGTTGCCCTACCCTATCTAGTATTTCCTTAAAAGACATATCATCAAAAGTATGTAGAATAACATCCTCATTCATTGTTTTAAAATCATTTTCTGCATCATTTTTAGTTGCCTTCCCAGTTATTGAATCATCAGTCACTAGGTATATATTTTTAATGTTAGGATTTAACTTTTGAGCTACTTTTGTAGTTTCCAAAATAGAATGCTTTTCAACTACACCATAGTAATTATCTGCATCTGAAAAGTCGTGGGTTTCAAGGGTATTTACACCACTGAAAAATACAGGTGTATCTCCAAACAAGTCATCACCGTGCTTTAATAAAAACTTTACAGCATTATCATCTGCTGCAATTATTAAATCAAACTCATCCTTATCAAATTTATATTTATAATGTTCAACAAGTTTTAGCCAGTACTCATCACTAGAAATATTCTTTGTATCCATATGCTCTATTCTTAAGTAATAGTCATACTCTTTTTCATTCAATGCATCATTAAGACCATCCTTAGTTTCATTACTCCACAAGTAACCATCATGATAAGAATTTAGCATAAGAATACTTTTGAGACTATCATCAGCATAAGTTTTATCATATATCATTAAATTTTGAAATATAAGAATTATTAATAAAAGTACACAAAACTTTTTCATACATTTTTCCCCCAGCCTATTTATTAATAATACCCATTTCCCAAAATTTCCCCCAAAAAAGATAGGACAATCTATTAAATAGACTGCCCCTTAGTTCTTATTAAATTACAAGTTTCATTTTTCCCATAATATCCATCTTTATAATAAGAAAGTCTTTTATCACTATAGTACATAGTAATATCAAATTCTTCTTCTTCAAACCCACATTTCTTATATGCCTTAATGGCATTTATATTATTTTTCCATGGCCTAATGATAAATGTTCCTATATTATACTGAGATTCTACAAAACTTATCACAGCATTAATTGCTTCTCTACCTAAACCTTTACCAGTATATTTCAACTTACCCATCCAAATATCAAGTTCAGTGTATGGAATTTTTTCATACTCACAAGTAAAGCAAAAACTACCTATTACTTCATTCTCAAATTCTATAAGTAAGTAACTTCCCTTTTTATTAGCTTCTCCAGTGAAGTAATGATCACCCTCATCACAAAATTCTTTCCAAGTAGGAGGAGGAAATTTTTCACTAAACATTTTGCTGTATATTTCTGGCGAAATCATTAGATCATAAACTTTTTTCCTGTCATTCATACTTGCAAATTTTAATTTTAGTCTTTCTGTAATAATAAAATTCATATTTCACTTACCTATTATAGTATTCCAAGTTTAGATTTTGCATTTGCTAAATTAGAGTGGAAGTAGTCGTAAAACTCTTCATCTGTACTAGCTGATGTTTTGTAGAAAACATCAATTAAATAACCGTTAATTTCCCTTAGTTCCTCTTCATCCCTAACAAATTTCAATCTAAATCTTAAAGCTTTTATTAATTTATACCACTCAAGTACAAATTTTTTATTTTCCTTATAATTACTTATTCCAATCCACTTTTTAACCTTAATTTTATTCAATTTAGGCTTGGTGCATGCACCTGTCTGAAGAAAATATTTCAAATCATTATCTTCGTAAACTCTTCCTAAAGGAAAAAGCCTACATACTCCTGGTCTACTTGAATGAATAGAACACCTATCCTCCTCATTCAAAAAACTACATTTATCTTCATCACCATACATTTTCAAATGTGGTAAAGATATCTTTTCTTCAGTAATCAACTCAATTTTATCATTAAGTAAATCCTCAAAAGTAACCTTTTCATTAATGCTTATCATATATATATCATATGGTGATAAAGAGAATAAATCTCCTACCCCGTGACAACATGCACTACATCCGTCACATTCCCCTGCGTCAGCTTTTACCATATCCTTAACATCATATACTTTTCCATCAGATATTTCTTCAAGTCTACTTTCAGATCTCATATTTTCACCCTTCTCAAATTACTTGTATTTTAACATTATATATTTTCCAAGGCATTTCCAACCATATTTAGTTTTAGGGTTAGCTCTTCCCCTTCCTCACAACCTATTATCTTAGAATATCTGTCATGAAGACTTTGCCATGCCTTATCAATATCTTTTTGTAACTCTTTCCCCTCTTTTGTAGAGAAAATAAAAGAGTTCTTCCCTTCACTTCTTCTTTCGACTAACTTTTTAGATTCCAACTTATCTATGAATCTAGTTATAGTAGATGGTTTCATATGAAGAGATTGACCAATTTCCTTTTGACTAATTCCATCATGATCATTCACGATATTAACTAATAAAGCATAGTTAGGCGAAAGACCCGTAATTAGAAATTCTTCTTCTGCCATTTTACCAATAACTCTAGATAATCTATTTGCAGTAAAATATAGACAATCACATAATAATTTATCAACTTCAGCCATAATATTATTCCTTTCTTTTTCACTTTGTTTGTACATACAAGGATATAATATGATAGTTTCAATGTCAATAAAAGTGGGGATTAGAACCCCCACTTTTACTATTTATCAAATATCTTTCCAGGATTCAATATATACTCTGGATCGAAGGTTCTTTTAATCCCCTTCATTAACTCTACTTGTATTTCACCATACTGCCTTCTCATATATTCTTTTTTTGCATAGCCGATTCCATGCTCCCCAGATACAAGTCCATTCAACTCTTCTGACTTTTTATACATCATATCAAAAGCCTTGTCTAGTTTCATTTTCCATGTTTCATCGTCCATTTCATCCCTACAAATATCTATGTGAAGATTTCCATCACCTGCATGTCCAAAATTGACTATTCTTACACCTATTTCATCCCTTATTACCCTAGTATATTTTATAAATTCTGCAATTTTATTTCTAGGTACCACAACGTCACATTCATCCATTTCTGATGTAGACGCCTTTACAGCCTCTAGGAAAGCTCCCCTGGCTGACCACACAGATTCTTTTCTTTCATCTGTATCAACAATAAATACATCCCTCGCACCCTCTTCAATACAGAGTCTTGCAACATTTTCATATTCACTTTCAACTTGACTCTGAGTATTCCCATCAAAAGTCAATAGCAAATAGGCATCTGAATCAGTATCAGGAAACTTTTTACCTAAAAAATCCGAAGCAAATACTATAAGATCCTTTTCCATAAATTCAATAGCAGTAGGAATTGACTTTGACTTTATGATTTTAGGAACAGTTTCTATAGCAGAGTCTATGGACTCAAAAGGTACTAAAAGACTTATAGTATTTTTAGGTAAGGGCAATAATCTTAGTACAGCCTTTGTTACTATACACAGTGTCCCCTCTGAACCAACAATCAGATCCTTCATACTGTATCCTGAGCTATTCTTGACTACTTTTCCACCGACTTCAATAATTTCACCACTTGGAAGAACTGCTGTTAATCCCCTTACATAATCCCTTGTTACTCCATACTTTACTGCTCTCATACCACCAGCATTGGTATTAATATTTCCACCAATTGTTGCCGACTTCTCTCCTGGATCTGGAGGATAAAACAAGTCGTATTCCTCAACATACTTGGACAAATCCATTAGCAGTAGTCCTGGCTCTACAGTTATTGTGAGATTTTCATCATCCAGCTCTATAATATTATTCATTAATACCGTTTCAATCATAATTCCACCATACATTGCCACTGATGCTCCAACTAATCCAGTACCAGAACCCCTTACAACTACAGGAATATTTTTCCCACTTGCATACTTCATTATTTTCGATACTTCCTCTGTTGAAATTACCCTTATTACTACTTCAGGATAATTTTCTATCCCTCCAAGTTCGTCATGGCTATAGTCTTCACTTATTTCACTTCCATATATAATTCTTTCCTTATCTACAAGATTTCTTAAATAGTCTATATCTATATTATCTATCTTCTTATACTCAACCATTCCAAATACCTCCCAAACAATTAATAGTATTCCTAAATAATATTCCCCATACTTCTTGCTTTATCAATCAACATCGGTACTACTTCATATAAATCCCCAACAAAACCATAGTGGGCAATATTATAAATACTTGCATTTGGATCACTATTTATAGCGATAATTGTATCAGAATTTTGCATACCAGCTGAAAACTGAACTGTACCTGATATGCCTATTGTGATTATTAGCTTGGGTTTTACTGTTCTACCACTTAAACCAATTTGAACCCTAGGATCTAACCAACCATTTTCAATAAGAGGCCTGGTACAAGCAACTTTAGCATCTAAAATTTCTGCCAACTCATAAATCATTTCAAGATCTTTTTCAGATTTTAATCCCCTACCTACAGCAATTATTGTATCCGCATCAGAAATGCTTTCACTCTTATCTTTCTTCTTGATTTCTATAACCTTGATTCTTGTAGAAAGTTTCGATTCCTCGATATTCATCTGCTTTATTTCACCAACAACTTCTAAAGACTTTTCTGGAGCATCGAAAATCTTATATCTTACAGTACAAAACTGAGGTCTATTATTTTCAGTAACAATCTGTGCCATTATGTTTCCCCCAAAGGCTGGCCTAATTTGAACTAAATCAGTATTCTCTTTCATTTTAAGTACAGTACAATCAGCTGTTAATCCAGTTTTTAATCTTGCTGCTATTCTTGGTGCAAGTGATCTTCCCACATTTGTAGCCCCAATCAGTACTGATGAAGGTTTAATCTTCTCTACAAAATCTTCAAACACAGCAGTATATGGTTCTATTACAAAATCCTCAAGTTCTTCATAGTCGTATACATAAACTTCATCAACACCATATTTTAGTATTTCTTTAGCCTTTCCACTAATTCCTTTTCCAACAAATAGAGCCTGTACCGGGTGATTTATTGTCTTTGCAAGTTCCCTTGCCTTTCCTATCAGCTCGTATGTAACTGGGTGAATTTCTCCTTCTACATGGTCAACATAAACTATTATTCCATTCCAGAGGGATTTATCTATTTTTTCTTTTTCAGATTCAATAAGCTCTACTGCACCCTTTGGACCTTTATTCACACATATCATGCACATTTTGCATGCTGCTGATATAGATAGACCTTGATCATCTTCTATAATTGCCTTAAAAGGACAAATATCTATAATCTCTTTCTTTGTATCATCGCTTAATTTTTCTAAATTTATCTTTAACTCTGACATACAAATTCCCTCCTACAAATCAGACCACTAAAAAGTCTATTTTGAAATTCTTATTCTACAATATCTATCTCCTTTCAACTATATAATTCAACATATTGTAGAAATGAATCAACTATAGCTAGTTTTTCAGTGACTTCCTATAAATACTTCATGTCCTGCAGTAATGTGAATAAACTATCTGTCAATTCAATAGATTTTCCTGTAAATACTTGCCTCTCACTCTTTAATTCTGGAGGAAAAATCCTCTCTACCTGTGTTGGAGAACCATTTAATCCGTAATTTTTTTCATCCCTATCATCAAAATCATTTATTGATAGAGTCACAATCTCTTTGCTTTTCATATTCATTTTTCTTTTAAATGAAGGTAACCTTGGAGTATTGATATCCTTATCTACAGTTATTAGACAGGGAAACAAGACTTCTTGAACTTCAATCTTCTCTTCCATTTCCATTTCGACAATTATTGATTCTTCTCTTAGCTCAATAATCTTACTAACATTTGATACATGGGGAATCCCCAAAAATTCTGCTACTTCTGGCCCTACCTGTGCTGTATCTCCATCCGTAGTCTGCTTTCCACAAATAATCAAATCAAAATCATTTATTTTATTTATCCCTTTAGATATTGTATATGATGTTGCAACTACATCTGCCCCCGCAAACTTTCTGTCAGTCAATAAATATCCTTCATCAGCTCCCATATAGAAAGATTCCATTATTACTTCTTTAGCTTGAGGTGGACCCATTGTAATTGTAGAAACTTTTCCACCACTTTCTTCCCTAAGAGTTAATGCAGTTTCTATTGCAAATAAATCATAAGGATTCATCTTAGATTCTACTCCATCCCTAATTAAAACCCCTGTATCTGGATCCACCTCTACAGAGCTTGTTCCAGGAACCTGCTTTATACAAACAATAATGTCCATAGTATATAACCTCCTCAATATTGGTTAGTGGTCTGACCACTGTTTCTTTTAATATATACTTTTTATTCGACCATTTCAAGATTTTTTTCATCTTTATACTTAAGAATACATATGGTAAACTTAAGAAAAATATTATTAAATTATTGAAGGAAGAAAATATGTTTAAAAAAATATCTAATAATAAAGTATATAATCAAATTATTACTCAAATAAAAGAAAATATAAAAACTGGTCAACTACAAAAGGGGGATCGCCTTCCATCTGAAAGAAACATGTCAGAACAAATGGGAGTATCAAGAGCTACAATAAGAGAAGCCCTAAGATCACTTGAAATAATGGGGATAATCAAGTGTGTCCAAGGTGAGGGTAACTTTATTTGTGACAATTTAGATAATAGCTTAATTGAACCACTGTCAATGATGTTTATGCTAAATCAAGGAAAGTTAAATGAGATAAACGAACTCAGAAGAGCTTTAGAACTTGAAGCTGTAAAACTAGCATCAGAAAGGATTTCAGAAGAATCTGTTAAAATTATTGAAGATCTTTGTGAAACTATTGTATCTTCAAAAGATGAAAGTAAAAGGGCTCAGGCAGATAAAAAGTTCCATTATGAAATCGCCAAAGCATCTGGAAATGTATTCATAATGAATATTCTCAGTGCATCATCTTCATTAATGGAAAACTTCATCAAAGATGTTCGTACTATGATGCTTATGGAAGAAAAAAACATTGATATTATTAATGAGCACCATCGTGGAATTGTTGAAGGACTTAAAAATAGAGATTCCAAGTTAGCCCTGAAATACATGAAGGCTCATATGGATATGATTAATAGTTTTGTTAGTGAATAGATACTTAATAATACTTTTATTATATTGGCTGAAAAGAGGAATCGCACATTTTTGTGCTAGGTGAATTAGTTTTGTGTACAAAACAAGGGGAAGAGGAAGAACAAAGACCTGAATAATTACTAAGATCTTATGTTTTTCCTTTTCCCCTAGATCTTCTTTAAAAGATTGATTCCCCTAGCACTTATTTAGTAAGTGCGATTAACCTTTTCAGCTTATACTTAACTACCATTTTTTCTAGAGAAAAAATACACTACCCATTAAATACTCAACTTCTCAACCAAAGTTTTCATTGCCTCTAGAGTTTCTTCCATTAGATAATTAATCTCCCACTCCAGTTTTTCAGCACCTTCCTTGATTACATCCCTATTACATCCTGCTGCAAAGGACTTATCTTTAAACTTCTTTTTAACCGACTTTAAAGTCATATCAGATACACTTTTGGATGGTCTCATCAATGCTGCAGCACCTATTATTCCTGTAAGTTCATCCACTGCAAAAAGAATTTTTTCCATTTGCTTTTCTGGCTTTACTTGAGAGCCTGTCATACCATAACCATGACTGACAGTTGAGTTGATTATAGACTCATCAAAGCCTAATTCTGTCATTATCTCAACTTGTTTAACACAGTGCTCTTCTGGATACATTCCAAAATCCAAATCATGTAGCAAACCTACTACTTCCCAAAAATCCACATTGTCTGGATCATGCTTTTCGGCAAAGTATTTCATTACTCCACCTACAACTTGTCCATGGAGTATATGAAAGCTTTCTTTATTATATTTTTTAAGTATTTCTAATCCTTCATCATAGCTTGGTATGTATCCCATATTTTTCTCCTCCTGTTTATAATGTTATATTCTTGGGCATTACTATACCTTACTAAAGGTAATTTGTCAACAATTCTGAAAATTTCAAAACATTAATCACTTGATTTTCTCAATAGGTAAGTTAATACATACTTCTTTTCTCTCAGTATTTATCTCAATACTTCCGTCAAAAAACTTATATATAGTATAAAAAAATATTTCCAAAGTTTTCACCCGAGTATCATCAATAATTACTTCCATATTTGAAGATGTAATCACAATATTCATATTTTCCTTTTCTTGTTCTTTAGTCACATTTATTAAAAAATTGTATGTCATACCCTCTGAATTCACAAAATAATATAGTAACAATTTAGTCAATGAGAAATATAACAAAGCAATATTTCCAAAATACTTGCCATCAAAATTACCCAGCAAAAAAATATCTGGAGCATTCACCTTAAGATCTGAATGATTAGATATGTGTTTTTTAACTTCACTTTGTAACTCATTCAAAGTAAACTCTTTGTAGTACATAGGCATCATCATTAAGAACTTATTTTGAATGTTTAAAAGAAATTCCATCTCATCATCATATTTCTCGGTAGAAATTTCATTTCCTTTCAGTCTTACTCCCAGAGTATACATATACTTTCCAATAACATAAGAAAATTTGTTGATCAGTCTAAAATCTTTTTTTATAACATCAACTTTAGCACTATTACTTTGAATCATTTTTTGATATACTTCATTCTTTTTTTCTAAAGATTCTTTTAATACCTTATTCTCCATTTTCGTATTATACTGCTCTATAGAGCTATAGAGTACTGATTTAAACTCATCCCTAATATCAAATGGTTTGGTTAGAAATTTATAAATATCAATTCGATTTATAGTGACAAGAATTTGCTGTAGTTGGGTGTATCCAGAGAGTATTACTTTTACAATATCAGGATGATTTTCTTTCACATATGTTAATAACTCCAATCCTGTCATTTTAGGCATTTTCATATCTGTAACAATTACATGGATATCTTCTGATTTTAGAATATCGATTGCATCCTTGCCAGATGTTGCATAAAATTTATTAAAACTTTCATCCCTTAATCCTCTTTTTATAGCCTTAAGAATATGGATTTCATCATCTACAAACAATACATTGTTATCCATTCACTCTCCCCCTTTATCAGGTCATTGGACACCCTTTTTAAACTTCAAGCTAAAAGTTGTACCCTTATTTTCTACTGAATTAAAAGTTAGTATCCCTTTATGATCCACTTCAATAATCTTCTTTGACAAACTCAGACCTAAACCTGTTCCTACACCTTCTTCTTTTGTAGTAAAAAAACTTTCAAATATCATATCCTGTATCTCTTCAGGTATTCCTTTTCCATTATCTTCTACATCACAACATACAAAATCATCTTCTTCATATGTCCTAATCGTAATTTTACCCCAACCATCGCCCTTATCTTTAATTGCATAGACTGCATTAATTAAAAGATTAAGCAACACTTGTTTTATCTTTCCTGCATCTCCATATATTTCAGAGATATCACCTTCAATTATTTCCATTTCACAGTAATACTTATACTCATTTTTAGTAACTACCGAAATGGTCTGTATTTCTTCATTTAAATTAACCATATCAAATTTACGTGTGCGACCTTTATATGCAAATTTTTTTAATCCTGAAGCTATTTCTTTAATACTGTCAATTCCTTCTTTAAGATCATCCTGTAACTCATACAATTCACTAATAGCTTCACTAACATTTTTACCATCTTCAATCATTTTAATAAATGACACCATTGATTCAACATTCATATCCACATATGAAAGAGGGTTATTTATTTCATGAATTATACCAGCTGCCATCTGACCCACCATAGATAATCTTTCTTGATTTTCAAGTGTATTATTGATTTCTCTGATTATATTATCTTTCTCTATATCTTTTGTAACATCTTGCTGTATACTACAATATTTTATTATATTCCCATCTTCATTTTTTATAGGAAAGACCCTTGATTCTGTAATATATATTTCGCCGTTCTTCTTTTTATTCTTAAACTCACCCTCCCACAACTTACCAGACTCTATAGTATCCCATAACTTTTTATAATAATCCTTTGACTGATATCCACTAGAAAGTATCCTAGGGTTCTGACCAATTACCTCTTCATATGAATAACCAGTAAGTTTGGTAAAAGCATTGTTAACATACTCTATCTCACCATCCAAATTTGTAATTACAACTGGATTAGGTTTTTGCTTGATAACTGTAGATAAAGTATTGATTTCCTCTTCAATACGAAGTTTTTCTGTTATATCCTCAACCCAACTAATAAAACCAACGGTTTCACCACTGTCATTTGGTAGCAAAGTATTTTTCCATCTACATACTATTCTTTCATTATTCTTTGTTATGTTTTCATTGATATTCTCAGTAACATTACCTTGTAAAGTATTGTATGCAATTACACTTATATCATCTTGTAAATACTCACCTACAAGTAGTTTAATCATATTCTCTCCTATTACCTCTTCCCTTTTATATCCAAAAACCTCTTCAGCTTTTTTATTCCAATCATGGATTATTAAATTAGAATCAGATATGATAATTGCCGTATTAATGTTTGAAAAGACTAAGTCATATCTGTTGTAGACATTTCTTGTTCTTAAAAAATCCTCTCTCTTTTCCCTATAGTCTTCTAAGAAAATATCAATGGTGCTAGATTCAGTATCTTTCATCATAGTTACTTTAACTGGTATACTTTCCTTTAATCCAACTAGTTCTGTCATAAAACTTTTATTTTTACCCGTTTCCTTTAATTCTATAATGTGTTTTCTAAAACTCTCCACATAGCTATTGATTATTATAGATTCAATAAATTCTCCGGGTCTTATTTCATAATCAATAGTTTTAGAAAGCAATCCACTACAATTAATAATTTCCCCCTGATAGTCTGTTGAAAGGTATATTAATTTCCCATATTGATAAAATCCAACATAGTCTTTATACTTCATATCATTATTTTTTTGGCTAAATTTAATATATGCTTCCTTTGACAAATCATTTACGATACTATCCTTGTCTGAAGGTTTGTGTAACATATATCCCTGAAGATAATCACATTTTTTAAACCTTAAAAAATCAATTTGTTCCAACTCTTCAACACCTTCTGCAATTACCTTTATCTTAAGACTTTTGGCTAAAGCAAGTATAGCATTAGTAATTAAGGTGTTATCATAGTTTTTATTTATATCCCTAATAAAAGAGATATCTATTTTCAAATAGTCGATATCATAATATTTTATCTGTGATAAGGAAGAAAATCCTGTTCCAAAATCATCTAATGCTATCAGTATACCTTTACTTTTTAATTTCTTTATTCCTTCTTTTTCAGGTAGTAGGTTTAAAGTCTCTGTTATTTCAAAAATAATATTGTTATAATCAACTACTCTGTTTTCGATTAACTCTATGGCATTATCAATAAAGTCTGTCTTCAATAAGTCTTTGGGGGATATATTAAAATTCAGTTTTAAGGAATCCTTATTATTAATATTCATTTCTTCAAATTCCTTTAATGCTTTATTAATCACCCATAAATCTATCTTTGAAATAAGATCCAAATCTTCAGCTATTGGAATAAATTCCGCAGGTGAAATACTACCTAATTTTCCGTGTGTCCATCTAATCAGAACCTCAAAACCGAATAACTGAGAAGTACTTGTATCAAATACTCCTTGAAAATAAACCTCAAACTCATCCTTATCAATTGCATATGGTAAATCGTTTTTTATTATATACTCCAACATCTGATGATCTTTTAATGCGGCATAATCATTTATTATTTTGTCACTACTATAGATTTCATTAATTGCATATTTAGCCTCTTTAAAAGCTTTATATCTATTACTTGATAATGAAGACATACCTATTTTCAAGTCACACAATATGTTAATACCACTATCAATAATACTCTTATGAACTCTACTTAATAAATCGTTAATGAAAAAACTCGGTTTTTCATATGATTCACTTAAAACGAATACTAATGTCTTAAAAGCTCTATCAAAACTACTACTTTTACAAGAGTTTTTTAATACTTCTCTTTCAATAGTATTCATCACAGCTTTACATGAATCTATACCATACAAACTACAGATTTGTTCATAATTTTTAACTGCTAACAATACTACATACCCCTTATTGAATATCATCTTATCAACACTTTTTTCAAGTCTGCTTAAATCACTCATGTATTGGTTAGCTTTAACTGTTTTTATTGTAATTTGAATTAACATTTCATCAGAATAATTATATATATTATAAGTCAGATTATATATTTCACTATTATCCGATAAGGAAAATAGGGTTCTTTCTTCATGCAATTCATTTCCTTCAATCTTCTTATTTGTAAATACTATAAGCTCTTCCCTAGATAATCCAAAAATATCTTCTAATTTTATATTATTGAAACTTCCATGATAGTATTCACTCATTACTTCTTTACATGTTGGATTAATGAAAAACAACTCATTATTTCCTGTATTCTTTTCTAACTTAAATATAATTATTGCTTCGTCAACACCATTGACTATCTCTATCAGTCTATTACTATCTTCTTGTAAATAGTTCATAGTAATCATCCCCCAAAATACATATTAAGAAATCACTCTTACTAACAAAAGTATTTGCTTATCTTTATCAAGATTTATCGCCTCATATCGGAGTTTTATATCTTTTAAACGAATATCTTCCTTGTATGATCTTCCTTTTTCAAGAGCTTCATTTACCATTTCATCAATCTGCGCTTCATCAATGGTATCCCTAATATCATTATCCATATCTTCATCATTTGAATATATCAATTTAGGCCCATATATTCTTACAATATAATTTGAAGACTTACAAATTTTATCTATAGCATTCTTGTACATATTTCTTTCAAGAATAATAGCATTCTTTTCATCATCAAGTTTAATATAATATTTAACTTTAGATGTTAAAATTTTATTGTTTATAGGTTTTAGAACATAATCGATTGCACCAGCCTCAAAGCCTTGTTCAACAAAAACCTGAGCCTTAAAAACAGCTGTAGCAAGAATAATAGGTATTTCTTTTGTGCTTTTTCTACTCTTAATCATCTTGGCAAGTTGAAAACCATTGTAATCCGGCAATTGGACATCCAAAATTATCAAATCAATTTTCTTCTCCATCAGTTTTCCTAATGCACTTTCACCATCTTCTGCTTCAATAACATTTACACTTAACTCTTCAAGTAATGCTCCTATACTAAACCTATTATTTTTATCATCATCCACAACAAGAATATTAAACATTTTCATCCCTCCCCAAGAAGTATTAACCTAGTTAGCTAAAAAATTCATCTAGTAAATTAATTATATCCTTTGGAACAATTGGTTTTTTTATTATCCTATAACCGCTGCTATTAATGGTCTCTAAATCAGTTGCGGTAACCTCAGCAGCAGTAACTATAACCATTGGTATATTTAAATCACTTTTTCTTTCTTTTATCATTTCTAGAGCTTCAAGTCCATCGTGTTCAGGCATCATTAAGTCCATAAATATCATATCTACAGTATTAGTATCCAGCTTCTCAATAGCGTCATATACATTTGAAACGGTAATAGGTTCAACACCAAAATCTTCTAAAATAGATGCTATAGCAAAAAGATTGTATGGTTCATCGTCACATACAACAATTTTTTTATCAGTATACTCGCCTACATGTACTTCATAATCTTTATCATTATTATCAATAATAATCTCATTGTTGCTATCTTTACTAGCAATATAATAGTCCGGTAACATTAAGACAAAAGTACTTCCAACACCTAGTTCACTTGAAACTTCAACTTTTCCCTCAAGAAGACTTGCATAACTTTTACAAATGGAGAGACCTAAACCAGTACCACCATAAGTTCTACTTATCGTACCATCTGACTGAATAAACTCATCAAAAATTAGATTTTTCTTATCTTCTGCTATACCAATACCCGTATCTATTACTTCAAATTTCACTGGATAATCATCATACTCAATTCTGAATATTATTTCTACAGATCCTTTATCAGTAAACTTAATTGCATTTGATATTAAATTAGACACAATATGATATATTTTTTCTTGATCCCCATATAAAGTACAGTCTTCTTGAACTATAAAATTACACTTTAATCCTTTATCGTTTATTATAGGTCTATATAAATTCTCAAGTTTATCCATAAACTTATTTACAGAAAAAATCTCTTCATTCTTTTCTATTTTTCCACTCTCAATTTTTGATAAATCAAGAATATTATTAATTATCTTTAGTAACTCAATTGCTGCATTATTAATTATTTCTATTTTTTCATTATCCTCTTCAACAAAATTTGATACCTTTTTAGAGTTAAGAATATTAGATAAAATAATTATTGAATTAAGAGGTGTCTTTAACTCATGGGATACATTTGCAAAAAATTGATTTTTATAATTGTTAAACTGTTCTAACTCCTCTTGCCTTATTACCAACTCTTGATTCGTTTTAATTGAATCTTCAAGTAATGAATCGATTTGCTTTCTTTGCTCTATATTTTCAAGATAAATTCTCAAATCCTTTATACCTGAATCCAAGTACTCATTTTCAATTAGTGAAAGCTTTTCCATAGTCACTACTACCAATACACCATAAACCTTATGTTCAGAGCTTACAGGTATTACTGAAATATAGTTGTACGGAAAATCTCTTTTCATAGAAATAAGCTTCTGAGAATAATCTATTGTATTAACTACATTTCTACGAGCACATTCACCTATTATTCCACTTCCAATATCAAATTCATCCTCCATAAATAAGAGTCTATTCTGTGTGGATCTTATCTTCAACTTCTCACCATCCGAATGGTAATAGGCGCATGAAATGAAATCGCAATAACTTGACAACTCGATTATATAATCGTTCAGAATATTTTCAGGTAATTCTATTCTGTTAAGAATAGTAAACAATCTCTTATTCCCCTCTTTAACCCATAACTGATTATTCAATGAGGAAACTAAATCATTAAAAATATCACTCAGCTCAACTAGTTCATCATTACCACTAAGTGAAACTTTTTTCATCTCACCACTTGTCATAATGTTTTTAAGTTGAGTACTCAGGCTACCAATACTAAACAACACACTACTACCAATTTGAATAATACCGATAAACACACCTGTAATTACTAAAACTATTCCGAAAATTGACCAAAATTTTAATCTTTCCTCCAACTGTAATACCTCTTCTTGGAATTGATTTGCCTTATTCCTCGCATAGCTATTTAATTCAACTAATTTTCTTTCTAAATTTTCAGCATGCTCATCATCTCGTGTCTTTAGTATTCTTAAAGCCTTTTGCTCATCTCCTGATTTTACTGCTTCAATTAACTCAACTCTAATTGGTTTCCATGATTGAAGGAGTCTTTTCGCTTCTGCTTGAAGCACTTTACCCTCTACTCCAAGAATAAAACTTTCGATAAGTTCAAGGGATTCATATACCCTCTCCTCTGAACTATTTATTTTATCTATCAATATACTAATCTCATACCCCTCATCGGCAAGTATTATATCATCTAAGTTGTTTTGCATCCTCAACACTTCAATATTGGCGAAATAAGCTGCATTAGAAACTTGCAATGGATGATCCACTATTTTTAGAGGCACTTCAGCTAACTGATTTATCATAATAATAAGAAATATCATGAATGATACAAGTAATGTTAAAATAAATACTCCAGTTGTAACAAATCTATTTTTAATTGACAGTTTACTCAGCATGAAAAAACCTCCAAAGCTCCAGGCGACTGGGAAAATATACACACAAATTCTATAGTACTACAGAAATAGACACAATGAGATCTTAATAAAGAATATAAAATTAACTAGTTTATTTTATAACTCAATCTGTTTAATTAATACTATCCTCAACTCTAATGAAAATATAAACTTTATATTCTATTGTTATTACTCTATTCTTCAATAGAAATATTATTTGATTTAATATATCCAGCTAATTTTTTATCCTCAACTAAAATATGATTAACCAACCATTCCTTAATCATTAGATTTATCTCAATAAGATCTTTATTTGTTACTTCTTTGTTCTTATGTTTTTCTTCGATTGATAGAATAGTATCCCTAAATGATTTATGAATATTTTTGTGTTCTTCTATATCTGGATAATCAATTTCTTCTTGTAAGTCTTCCTCATTTTTAAAATGTTCATCTACATACTTGTCTAAAAATTCTAACAAATCATCATAATAATTATGTCCTTCACCCCTATGCATGCGGTTATATAATTCCTCAAATGCATCAATAATTTCCTTATGTTCTTTATCTATTCTTTCAATTCCAGTCTCATATCCATCTTTCAACCTAAACATAATACGCACCTCCATAGAAATTATTCAACTATTAATATGTACCCTAAAGTAGTATTCCTAAATCTTTCACAAATAAATTAATAATTAAAAAAATTGCTATCAATATGATAGCAATCTCTATAAATGACTAAATTTATTTTTCACTTGTTTCCTTGTAAAATCTATGCCCACCCGAAAGATTATATACTTTCTTAAAGCCATGATTAATCAAAATATTTTGAGCGGCATTCCCCGTCACACCCTTATTACAGTAAGTAATAGTAGTTTTTTCTGGATCTAAATTTTTCAAATGATCCCTTAGTTCTGCGTGTGGATGGTTATTCGCTGTTCTAACATGACCTTTTTTCGTATAATCTGAATTACTTCTAGCATCAACTATCTGATACTCCTCTTCATTTCCTCTTATTTTCTCAGATGTAATCAGTGGCCTTTCATTATAAAGTGCATTTTCAAGTATCATACCAGTATAATGAATAGGATCTTTTGTTGTAGAAAATGCGGGTGAATAAGCTAAATCAAGATGGAAAAGTTCATCAACATTTGCTTTGTAAGTAATTAAAGTAGCAAGTACATCAATTCTCTTATCTACACCATTAATACCAATTATTTGAGCTCCTAGAAGCCTTCCCGTATCCCTTTCAGCGATAGCTTTAATAAGCATTTCTTCCCCGTCAAAATAAGCTGGTTTATCAGGTTTTATATTATGATTAACTATCACATCATATCCATTTGCTATTGCTTCTTTTTCAGTAAGTCCTGTTTTTGCAACTGCTAAATCAAACAATCTATATATACCAGTTCCAAGATTACCCTTATACTTTAACCTTCCACCTGTAATAGCGTCACCGGCAATTCTTCCTGTTTTATTGGCAGTTGAACCAAGTGGTTGATATACAGACCTTCCAGTGATTGATGAAAATGTCTCAATACAGTCACCACATGCATAAATATCTTCAGTACTAGTTTTCATATATTCATCGACAATTATTCCACCAGTCTCACCAACAGCTAGACCAGCTTCTACTGCAATCTTTGTATTAGGTCTTACGCCAGTAGCCATGATAATCATGTCTGAATCAAGTACACTTCTATCACTCAATATAACTGTTTTACCATCAATAGCAGAAATACTCTTTGAAGTAACTACTTCTACACCCTTTTCTTTTATCTTTTTCTCAAGATAAACTGACATATCCTTATCAAGATTTGGTGAAATATTATCCTTAAGTTCTACCAGTTTTACATTAGCTCCACGGTGAACCATATTTTCAACCATTTCAAGACCGATAAAACCAGATCCTGCTATTATAACTTCTTTAGGATTATTATTATCTACAAAAGCCTTCATCCTTACAGCATCCCTAACATTTCTAATGAAAAATACATTTTCACTATCAATTCCCTTAATATTAGGTACAAATACATTTGCTCCAGTAGATATTACTAATTTATCATAATTATCCTCAAATACTTCCCCAGTACTTAGTTCCTTAATAATTAGCTTCTTAACTTTAGGATCTATTGACATAACTTCATGGGAAATCTTAATATCTATATTATATTTCTTCTTAAAAAATGCCGGATCCCTTGGTGTAAGTTCAGAAATATCCTTAATATCATCTCCTATAAAATATGGAAGGCCACATCCTGAATATGAAATATTTATGTCCTTCTCATATATTACGATTTCTGCCATATCATTATTTCTTCTTGCCTTCGCTGCTGCTGATGTCCCAGCAGCTACTGCTCCAATAACAATAATCCTCATGTATTTTCCCCCTACTATTTAATACTATTATTAGACAGCTTTTCAACTGAAGAAGATAGAACCTTCAGTTCATCAACAATTTGCCTTAATAATATATTAGTTTCTTTTCTTTCGTTTTTTTCATCCAATTTATTTTTAATTACATCACTATAATTTGAGCCATAAGGGCTATTACTTCTAGTCATACTAAGTCCTCCTTATATTTTTACGCAGATTGTTCCTTTTTAAACCAAGATCTTGTATTATTAGCTATTTTAACAAGCATAAGCATTACAGGTACTTCAACCAAAACCCCTACTATTGTTGCTAGGGCAACTGGACTATGTGTACCGAATAAAGAAATCGCAACTGCAACTGCCAGTTCAAAGAAATTTGATGCACCAATCATACCAGCAGGAGCTGCTATGTTATGAGGCAGTTTTACAGCCTTACTTCCAAGATATGCGATAAAGAATATCAAGAATGTTTGTATAGTCAAAGGTATTGCTATTAAAACAATGTGAAGTGGATTTTCAAGAATAACATTTCCCTGGAAAGAGAATATTATTACCAAAGTTAATAGTAATCCTACAATAGTTATATTGTTGAATTTTGGTATAAATTCATTAGTGAAATAATCCATACCATGTTTTTTAACTACATTGCTTCTAGTTATTACTCCACCAGCCAGAGGAATAACTACAAATAGTACTACTGAAAGTATTAGAGTATCCCAAGGTATTGAAACTCCACCTACACCAAGTAAAAAGGCTACTATTGGTGTAAATGCTAGTAGTATAATTAAGTCATTTGTAGCAACCTGAACAACAGTATATGCTGGATTTCCTTTAGTAAGATGACTCCATACAAAGACCATAGCTGTACATGGAGCAGCTCCAAGAAGTATTGCTCCAGAAAGATACTGCTTAGCTAGATCTGCTGGAATAATTCCTTTAAATACTACATAAAAGAAGAAGTATGCTATCCCAAACATAGTAAATGGTTTTATTAACCAGTTAGTAATCCATGTTATATATAGACCTTTTGGATTCTTTCCTACATTTTTAATACTAGTAAAATCAACTTTTAGCATCATTGGATAAATCATCAACCATATTAGTATTGCAATAGGAATAGATACTTTTGCATACTCAAATCTACCTAAAAAATCAGGAATTTGAGGAATATACTTTCCTATAGCAACCCCTGCTACCATACAAATAGCAACCCAAATCGTAAGATATCTTTCAAAGAAACTAATGCCTTCTAACTTTTGTTTACTCATAATTCTCTCCTCTAAAATCATAAAAATTCTTAAACTACTTATCATGTAAGAATTTCATCATAAATTCTTTCTTGTTAGTTATGGTCTGACAATCATATGGACTGTCTACATATTCCTTACATACCCTATAATCCTCTTGATAATTTCTGTCCTCAAAAGTTACTTCTTTTAAATATTTATAAAGCAACTCATTTTCTGAAAGAAATTTATCACTTATCTCATAATGAATCCATTGTCCATCCTTATCCCCTGATATTATTCCAATATTCTTTAGTTTAGAAAGATGTCTAGAAACATTGGATTGGGACAAATTAAGAACCATTTCAATTTCACAAACACAAAGCCTGAATTCTGATAATAGATTTAAAATCCTCAACCTATTCTCATCTCCAAGTGCTTTAAAAAGTTCTGCCATATAAAACACCTCCAATAGATATATGCATATATTCCTATATACTCATATAGTAATGTGGATTGATTACTTTGTCAATACCTTTTACAAAGAACAAAGTCAAATCCTTTTAAGAAAGGATTTGCTGGTCCCGTATAGCGGGATTGTTTAACCTGTCCGAAGGAAATTATAAATATAATTTCCTAGTCAATAAAAAAGCATTCCCAAAATTGGGAATGCTCATAAACTATTTATTTTCAATGTATTCAATAACATCGTCTAATAAAAAATTATTTTCTATTGTTGCTTCACTTAACTCTACAATTTCTCTTTTCTGATAATAATTTGCCTTTGAAAAAGGATCTTCTTCCAAATACTTTTCTACTTCCCTAATACTATTGGCTTGAAATATCATTATAGCTGTACCATCATTACAAGGACCACATATAGGAAGAAGTCCTTTCATCTTTAGCTTTTTTAAATGCTTTACATGACCAAGTATTAAGTCTTTACTCATAAGTTCCCTTTGTTTTTCTGAGAGTCTTACTACATATTTATTCATTTTATTCTCCTTTATTAAGGTCAGTTTTACCTACTTTATTGCTATGTATATTTCCACAGTTTGATTTTTCATGTCATCACTATCATATAAGTAATGTTCAAAATCATTGCTATACTTCCTTGCTAGATCCATTTTCCAAATTTCTCCCCAAGCCTTTCCTATATCAATTTGCACATCACCTTTAACAGTAAACTTAGCATACTTTCCAGCACTTATTTTTCTCAACTCCAAGTCAGGATTATCAAAACTTAAAATCTCTGTACAGCACATAAATCTGTAGGGCTTTGTAAAATCCCCCTCATAGTCAGTATATAGACCTATTCCCGTGCTAGACTGCTTATTTTTAATTCCATCAAATATACCATCTCCGATAAAGTTTTGCCAAAGATCAGCAATATCACCTATTGCTTTGCCTCCTTCATTACTTGTAACGATAGACTTACCAACAACTAATTTTTCTTCTAAAAAAACTATTTCGTAATTCATATTTATCATCTCCTTATATTTATTATAGAAGATGTAATATGACAACTGCATGTCATATTAGTTTATAATTTCATTATTTTTTCTGCTTTTTCTTTAAGTTTACTTTTTAAAGTAAGGGGCAAAACATCAATAAAATAGTCTGCATAAGACATCATATAATTGCATAGCCATTCATCAATCTCTGCTTCAAATTCCACTATAATTGAATTATCCTCCCTTTCATTAATCATACTCATTTGAAATTCTTCTTGTACCCTTAGAAGGGCACCCTTATGAAGTATTAACCTTATATTTTCTAAGTTATTTATTGTATGGGATTTAAGTTGAAATCCTTCTATATCATAATTTTTCCTAGTGAAAAGATTATCCGTCTTTTCAGTTTCAACAACTCTTGAAATCCTGAAAGACCTTATTTCCTTTCTCATATTGCAATAGGCTATTAGGTACCATCTTTGCTTTTTAAATACTAGTTTTAATGGATTAACAACTCTCACAGATTTCTCACTTTTAGTATTTATATATGATAATTTTAGACTTCTACTCTTTTTTAATGAATCCTTTATATCTTCAAAAACCATTGACTGGGTCTCGTTTTCAAAGCCTGAAAAATCAACCTCAACAAAACTTCCATCTTTTCCTTGAAATAAATGGCGTAGTTTTTCCATTGCAATATGATTTCCACCATAGTTAGTAGCTTTTATCACGTCGAGCCCTAACAATATACTACTCTTCTCCTCTTCAGATATAACAGTCTTATTCAGAACAAAATTATCAAGAATACTTATTCCTCCACCGCTCCCCCTATCTGTATATATTGGGATACCAGCCATAGATAATGTGTCTATATCTCTGTAAATAGTTCTACTTGATACTTCAAACTGATCTGCAAGCTCTTTTGCAGTAACATGCCCCTTATTAATTAAAATATGAACTATAGAAAAAAGTCTATCAATTTTCAAATTTTTCACTCCCATAATAATGATTTCTAACTACATAATAATATATTTTGTATAGATTTTATTAATTATGTGTAAACTTTTCTCTTTTTTCATAAAATTAAACCTTTTTATGATATTATGAAAAATGAAGTATATGTATTAATAAATTGAGGAGTGAGAGTATTTTATGATAAAACTACTAGCAGATTCCACTTGTGATTTAAGTGATGAAATAATAAAGAAATATAACATCTCTATTGCCCCATTATCAATACTAATAAACGGAAAAACATATAAGGATCGAATTGATATTTTTCCAGAAGATTTTTATAAGCTTCTTCCGACTCTAGATACTTTACCAACAACAAGTATGCCTAGTCCCCTTGATTTTAGAAAAATAATTGATGAAGCTGTCGAGAATGGCTTTGATGAACTAATTTGTATAGCAATGTCTTCTGGCACTAGTGGTTCTTTCCATTCTGCCATGCTTGCTAAAACTGATTATTATGAAGACAATCCTGACTCAAAGGTAAAAATTCACATAGTAGATTCTAAATGCATGAGTCATGGAAGTGGTTATTTACTTATGAAAAGTGCTCAATTAATAGAGGATGGTATTGGTTACGAAGAAATCGTTGAATTTAATGAAACATTTAAGATGAACGTTAAACACTTCTTGGCAGTAGATGACTTAGATAATTTGATCAAATCAGGTAGACTAACTAACGTATCTGCAATGATTGGTAAAATACTTAACATCAAACCTCTTATGTCCATGAGAAATGGAAAAGGAGCTATAGTAGCTAAAGTACGTTCAAATAAAAAAGTAATATCCCATTATATTAAAGAGTTTGGCATAAGAGCGGACAGACTTTTAACAGATTTCTTAATTATCGGTTATACCTCTGACAGAACTAAGGCTGAGTCCCTTGAAATAGCCATAAGAGAAAAAACCGACTTTGACGGTGATATATATATAATGCAAATGGGTGTTTCTGTAGGTACCCATGTAGGTATGGGAGGATTGTCATTCTATTTCATAGAAACTGGTGATAGACATGATGGTTTATTCTTCAATGAGCTACAAGATTTCAAAGAAAGAAAAAATAAGTTCTCAAGTAGATTTAAAGAACTCAAAGACAAACATTTAAAAGAACTTAGTGACAAACATTTTATAAATAGAAGATAAATAACTAATAAAGAAGTCTCAAAATTTGAGACTTCTTTATTATATCCCTATAGCATTTTTTACAAACTCTAAGGGGTGTTGAGACTTTTCTACAATTTCTTCAAGAGTATATCCTTGACTATTCATTCTCCTAACCACTGATTCCATGCTCTCTCCGACTTCTATAATTATTGAGTTGGGGTCATAAAAACGGATTACCCTTTGCCCCCATGGATGTTCAATAATATTATGTATAAATTCTATATTAAAATCACTTTCTTTTAATCTTATGTATGCTTCATCTAAAGCTTCTGTTTCAAAGTATAGTTCACAACTGTTTGACTTTCTTATTATCTCATTCCTATCAATTTTGACCATATTAGAATAATGTTTAGTTTCTTGAATAGCAAAATCTCCATGAAAGGTAACATTTTCTCCAAAATCGTATTTCACTTTTTGCTCTAGTATTTCTTCATAAAATCTTCGTGATAAATCTATATTCTCAACTGCAAATAAAGAACATTTAAATTTCACTATTTTCTACCTCCCTTATAATTATATCTATAATACAATACTATTCAAAAAATAGAAAGTAGACAAGCTATTAACAGCTTGTCTACTTATAATATTTTATTTAATCATGCAATCTCTTCATCACTACTTTGAGTTTTTCTAGCTTTTGCAATAAAAAGTCCGAAGAAAATTAAAGCTAAAGCTATACCTGCTGTATTTGATATTGAAGCTGCCATTTTGAAACCTTCTTTTGCTTGTAAGATGTAAGCTGTAGTTACACCAGTCATAAACGTAGCTGGTATACTTGCCAACCAGTGATTTTTACCTTTTTGTACAAGGTAAGTAGCTGCCGCCCAAAGTACGATCATTGCTAAAGTTTGGTTTGACCATGAGAAGTATCTCCATACTACGCCAAAGTTTATTCTTGTAAGTGCTACACCTATTGCAAATAAAGGAATTGCAATATAAAATCTGTTTACTGTTTTTTCCTGCTTTAAGTTAATTGCATCAGCAATAACAAGTCTTGCACTTCTAAATGCTGTATCTCCAGATGTTATTGGACAAGCAACAACACCTAGCATTGCAAGTACTCCACCCACTGTTCCTAATAATGAAGTAGAAATCTCATTAACAACAACTCCAGGTCCACCATTTGCAAGTGTAGCAGCAAGACCTTCAGTTCCACCGAAGAATGCCATTGAAGCTGCAGCCCAGATAATTGCAATAATACCTTCAGCAATCATTGATCCGTAGAATATTCTTCTTCCTTCACTCTCTTTTCTAACACATCTAGCCATAAGTGGTGACTGAGTAGCATGGAAACCTGAAATAGCACCACAAGCAATTGTAATAAATAAGAATGGGAATATAGGTGTTCCCTTAGGGTGAAGATTAGCTAAAGTAAGCTCAGGAATTGTATATCCCTTAGCAATTATTCCAAAACCAATACCTACAGCCATGATCATTAATGAAGCTCCAAATATTGGGTATATCTTACCGATAAGCTTATCAACAGGTAATACTGTTGCAAGTAAATAATAAATAATAATAATAGCAATTAAAACAGTTTTACTAAGTCCTGTTAGGTTAGAAAGAAGACCAGCAGGTCCCATTACGAAAACAACACCAACAAGTATTAGTAATACCACACTAAAGACTCTCATAACTGCTTTAGCTGTGTCACCTAGGTAAATACCAACAATTTCTGAGATACTTGTACCCTTATGACGAATAGATAACATACCTGAGAAGTAGTCATGAACTGCTCCTGCAAAAATACAACCAAATACAATCCAAAGGAAAGCTGCTGGACCCCATAAAGCACCTGCCACGGCACCGTAGATTGGTCCTAATCCTGCGATATTCAGAAACTGAATTAGAAAAATTCTCGGCCAACTCATTGGAATATAGTCTACACCATCTTCCATTGAAACTGCTGGAGTAGAATTGTTATCATCAATCCCGAAAACCTTTTCCACATACTTACCATAAAATAAGTAGCCTAAAACTAAAACCGCAATAGCTAAAATAAAAGTAATCATATGTCCTCCTAAAATGTAATTATTAATCCCTCGTGGCTAATTATATTTGATGACATATAAAAATTAATCACAATTATCATGAAATGAAATATTTAATACATAAAATACCTTAATGAATACATGAACTCATTAAGGTATTTATTATAAATATTACGTACCCTTATTTTGACAATCTTCACAATAACCATAAATCTCAAACTTATGGTCAAGTAAAATATAGTTTTTTTCTTTTGTAATTTCTTCTATTGCTTTAATGGGACAGTAATCGATTGCCTCCGTCCTCCCACATGACTTACATATAAGATGATGATGATGATTATTACTGCAAATAAGCTTATAAATTGCTATATTATTCTTATCTATATCACTAAAAAGTATATTAGCATTACTTAGTATTTCTATATTTCTGTAAATGGTAGACATATTTGTTTTAGGGTATATTAGTTTGCTTTTTTCCAACAACTCTTCTGCCGAAAGTAAAAAATCCCTATTCTCTATAAGAACTTGAATAATAGCTTTTCTTTGATTCGTTACTTTATATCCTTCTTTTCTGATTAATTCTAAAACATCCTCAATTTTCATTTAATTACTCCTAAAATTTTTTATCTATATATATCATATCAAATAATTAGTAAATTTCCACTGTTGACAGTTACTTAGAATAATATTAAACTTATAGTGTAAATGCAAATGATATGCATTTTCAAAACTTTGGAAAAATAATAGGAGGCTTATATGAAGTACATAAGATTAATAATCAGTATTTTAGTGCTACTAATTTCTTTATCTCTTCTTGGCTGTGGAAACAATAACATAGTTCAAGATGAAGAAAACAATGGGATTGAGGAAAATAATGAGAAGATTGTCGTTGCAGTATCTATTGTCCCAGAAGAAACTTTTGTGAAGGCGGTTGCTGGAGATCTAGTTGACGTCGTTACCCTTATACCACCTGGAAATAGTCCAGCAAATTATCAACCAAGCCCTAAGGAAATCGCAAAGTTTAGTGACTCAAAAGTATATTTTTCAATAGGTGTACCTACTGAAGAAGCAAATATTTTACCTAAAGTTGCCGATTTTAGTAAAGACATAAAAGTGATAAATCTTGCAAATATAGTTGGTGAAGTTTATCCCCATAGATTCCTTGATGCACAGGAACATGAAGAAGATACTAACCATGAAAATGCTAATCACGAAGAACACGACCATGGAGATGCTGACCATGAAGAACACAATCATGAGGTTGCTGACCATGAAGAACACGATCATGAAGATGTTGATCACGAAGAAGAGAGTCACCATCACCATGAAGGAAGAGATCCACATATATGGTTATCACCAAAAAGAGTAAAGATTATTGTAGAAACTATTAAGAATGAATTAATTATTCTTGACCCTGAAAATAAAGATACTTATGAGGAAAATGCATCAAATTATATAAAGGAATTAGATGCAGTAGACTTAGAAATAAAAGATACCTTAAGTCATATTGAAGATAAATCTTTCATAATCCACCATCCTTCATATGGATATTTTGCTGACGACTACGGCCTAACAATGGTTGCAATTGAAGAAGACGGAAAAAGTGCAACAGCAAAAAGAATTATTGAAATTATTGATTATGCTAAAGAAAATGATATCAGGTTTATATTCTACCAAGAAGAGTTTGACAATCAACAAGCAGAAACAATAGCTAAAGAAATAAATGGTGTAACTATCAAAGTTGCGCCCCTTTCTCCAAACTATATAGATAATTTAAAGTATATGTCTTCAAAATTAAAAGAATATTAGTAAAATAATATACTCAAAGGGGGATAGATTTTATTCTTCCCCCTTTTTCTGATTTTATTATTAATTTAGGAGGATCGACATTGGACAACAATTATACATCATCAAAAATAGAAAACAATATAACTACACCTATTATTTACTGTTTATCAATAATTCTATTGATTCTCAGTTTTTCATCACTTATTAACTATTCAGATAAAATCAATAACTTTGCTATTATTTTCTTCAGTATAGTTTTAGAGGCACTTCCCTTCATTATTCTAGGTGCATTAGTATCATCTATAATTAGTATTCTAATTCCTGAAAGTTTAATCAGCAGAATTATTCCTAAAAATAAATTTTTAGGTCTTTTCTTTGCTTCTCTAGTGGGATTTGTTTTTCCTGTATGTGAATGTGCCATAGTTCCGATTATGAGAAGTCTTCATAAGAAAGGAGTACCTCTTCATATTGCTATTACATTTATGTTGGCGGTTCCTATAGTAAACCCTGTTGTTATACTGTCTACCTATAGTGCTTTTACAGGTAATATAGAATTTGTTATTTTAAGAACACTTCTTGGTATGATTGGAGCAATTACAGTTGGATTTCTTATCAGTCTTTTATCAAATAATAAAAGCCCCCTAAAAGAGATCCATTTGAGTAATCATTCTTCCTGTGGGTGCGGACAGGATCATAGTCACAATGATAATTCTTGTGGATGCGAGCACGACCATAAACATAGTCATGAAAACTCTTGTGGATGTTCCAGTGACCATGATATAAAGCAAGACTTTAGCCAGTCTATAGAGTCTGTATTAAGACACACTAGCTCAAAATTATATTTTGTAGGTCGCTTTTTAATCGCAGGAGCATTTATTTCTGCTCTTATGCAAACCTTCATGCCTAGAAATATTCTCCTTTCAATGGGATCAAACAATATACTTTCGATACTAGTTCTAATGACTCTTGCCTTTATTTTATCAATATGTTCAGAAGCTGACGCATTTATCGCAAGAACGTTTATAGGGCAATTTACAAATGGTTCAATAGTAGGATTTTTAATTTTTGGACCTATGATAGATATTAAAAATACTATTATGTTAGCCGGTACTTTTGAAAAATCATTTGTAATAAAACTAATATCACTAATTACTTTGGTTAGTTTTGTACTTTCACTTCTAGTAAATTTTATAGGAATATAGGTGATTAAATATGAAAAGACTAAACATAAACAAATTAATATGGATAGTAATATTACTCTCTTTCATTACTCTAATAATAAATTTGATTATATCAAGGGAATTATTAATGTTTGTACATCCTAAAATGACTAAGTACGTAGTATTTTCATTAATAATGCTAATTATTCTTGCATATATCGAGATAAAATATATCTTTCAGATTGAAAATACTAATGGAATAAAGCCCGGATTACTTATTTTCATCATTACATTAATTTTCGCTTTTAATGCAAATCCACATAAAATAAATCCAAATGAAATAAGTAGCAAATCAAGTAGTATAAACAAATCTTTCACTAATTCAATTTCCAGTATCAACAAAAGCATTGATAAAGAAAAGATTTTATCAGATAATACCCCTGACAATACTTATCTTTCAAAAGAAAAAGATTCTTTGAAGGATATAAATGATTCTGAAATTAATCTAGATACTATAGAAGATAGTGAAATAATAGAGATAAATGATGAAAATTATTTAGAACTCCTTCAAGATATTCATGCAGATATGGAATATTACAAGGGAAAACAAATTCACACAAGAGGATTTGTTTTCAGAGAAAAAAATATGTCTACAAAAGAATTCGTAATTTCTCGATTAGTAATGGTTTGCTGTGCTGCTGACGCTCAGCTTACAGGTCTAGTCTGTGACTATGATGAAGGTAATACATTAGAGGACAATACTTGGATAGATGTATTTGGAAAAATAGAAATATTTGAATACAATGATCCAAATACGGGAGAAAAATATCCTTTACCGAAAATAGTAGTTATCGAGCAAAAAAATATTACTAAGCCTGAAAATCCTTATATTTTTCCTTAAAATCATAAAATAAGAGGCAGTCATTAAATAGACTGCCCCTTATAAGCTTATCTTAAATATCCCCTTATCTCTAAGGACTTCTAAATCACTGCCAATAATGGCTGAATTAGTCATAAAAGATACCAAACAAGGTGGATTTTTATAGGCTTCTTCTTTCTAACTCATATATTGTTTCTCAACCATTGAGTTAAATATTCCATTCTTACTCCTTAGTTCAGATGGACTGCCTATTTCTTTTATCTCTCCATCCTTAAGTACTACTATGTTATCAGCTTCTAGAACTGTTCTCATTCTATGGGCTATGATCATAACAGTCTTATCCTTTACCAATTCACTAAGGGCCATTTGAATCTTACTTTCATTTTCTGCATCAAGAGATGCTGTTGCTTCATCTAAAAGAATTATCGGTGAATCTTTCAATATAGCCCTTGCTATAGATATCCTCTGTCTTTCACCACCTGATAACCTTTCACCATTTTCTCCTATATAAGTATTGTAACCATCTGGTAGCTTACAAATAAACTCATCACACTGTGCTAACTTTGCCGCTCTTCTTACTTCACTTTCGCTGGCAGATTTTTTCCCTATTTTTATATTATCAAACACACTAGAATTAAAAAGGGTTACATCTTGAAATACAATCGAATAGCTGTCAAGAAGAGTCTCGGGATCAACTTTGGAAATATCTTCCCCTCCAAGTGTTATTCTGCCATTATCAGTATCCCAAAATCTTGCTGATAACTTGGCTACAGTACTTTTACCTCCACCTGATGGACCAACTAAAGCAGTAACTTCCCCTTGCTTTGCTTTAAAACTAACATTTTTAAGGGTTTGAACATCTTCTTGATATGAAAAATCAACATCTTTAAATTCTATATCAAAATGCTTAGGTTCAAAATCTGAATTTCCTTCTTGTACAGGCATATTATCCATTTCCTTCATTCTATTTATCCTAACATCCAAAAAATTTAGTAATGCAAAATTACTCATTACATCCATAATTGGATTGTAAATTCTTGATGCCACAACTAGGAAAACTAAATACGTAAATATATCAATCTTCTCAATAGAAAGTAGATGGGCTCCATATACTACAACACTCGGAAGACCTAATTTCAAAAATACATATGAGAGATTAATAGTAGCACCTATTAATAATTCCCCTCTTATCATAAGCTTTTCATATCCATCAAGCTCCTTATCTAAATCATTTGAAAAATCATTTTCCCTATTATATGCTTTAATCTCCTGAGCTGAATCTAGTTGTTCCTGAATAATATCACTTATATCTCTTTTTACATAGTACAAATTTTCATGCATTTTCTTTTGTAGTCCTTTTGACAAGTAAAAAATAATTGCTGCCACAGGTACAACCCAGAATATAGCTAATGATAATCTCCAATTGTAAAAAAACATCATAATTCCCATAACTAAAACTGATAAAATAGCTCCATATATCTGAGGAACTGCGTGGGAGAATAATGTCTCTATCTGAGTAGCATCTTCCATAATAGTCGAACTCAGATCCGATATATCTTTTTTACCAAAAAAAGCTAAAGGTAGTTTTCTTAGCTTCTCTGCTAAACTAATCCTTCTTTTAGCACTTTCCTCATAAATTTTAGTATATGTAGAATCATACTGATAATATGCTATTACATACATAATAATAAAAAATACTAGAGAAATTCCAATATAATAAATCAGCCTACTGCCTTGACTTTTTATACTATCATTAAATAAAGTTTCATCTATATATTTAAAAGAAATAATCACAGGTAGCATGAAAGAAAAGTCTAATAATAGTGTCCAAATAATAGAGCTCATTAGATCTTTAGCACCTTTTTTTGACATTGCATATCTATTTTGCAATATATTTATCATTTTTACCTCCCTCAATAACAGTAGCAATGTTTTCTATTTTCCAATTTATTGATTGTTGGTACTCGTTCCACATACGCTTATATAATCCATCTTTATTCAATAGCTCATTATGGCTACCTGATTCAACTATCTTTCCTTCATTAACCACTAATATTCTATCTACATCCATCACACTAGTTAGTCTATGGGCAATCATAAGAGTTGTTTTCCCTTTACTAACTTCTTTCAAAGCTTTTTGAATAAGGTGTTCATTTTCTGGATCAGCGAAAGCTGTAGCCTCATCAAGCAATACTATTGGCGAATCCTTTACAATAGCTCTAGCTAATGCAATTCTCTGCTGTTCGCCTCCAGATAAATAAGTTCCCTTTGAGCCTATTACTGTGTCTAAACCATCCGGAAAATTATCAATTATTTCTTTAGACTGGGACGACATTATTGCCTTATCAATTCTATCCATACTTATATTCTCTTCGCCAAAAACAATGTTATTCATTAAAGTATCTTTGAATAATTTTGTATTCTGAAAAATAAAAGATATTTTCTTCATCAATTTTTCTTTATTTATGTCTTTAACATTCATTCCTCCAATAAGTACTTCCCCTTCATCAGCGTCCCAAAATCTAGCTGCTAATCTTGCGATAGTAGTCTTTCCACCACCAGATGGGCCTACTAAAGCAATTGTTTCCCCCTCTTTAACCCTGAAACTTATCCCATCAATAGCTTTTTTATCCTTACTATCATATGAGAAAGATACATTATTAAATTCTATTTCATTACTCACAGATTTTTCTTGTGATTTCCCTGATTCCATTTGGGGATAATCCAAAAGATTGTCGAAACGTTCAATTGCTTGAGTTGCAATTAATACATTCTGCTGGAAGTGCATTGATTTCATTAACAACATAGTAAAGATAGGAGATATCATTAAATAGAATATGAAATCAGCAAATACCAAGCCTATATTATTAGAACTGCCAACTAAAAAAATCGTTATTGGTATTAAGAAGAATGCAGTAGACTGCATAATAACAGTATAAAATGACATTGGCCTTCTCCATAAAAGAGTATAAGCGTATACCATTTCCTTGTACTTAACTATACTGTTATAAAATTTTTCAAAGGAAAAAATCGTTTGTCCAAAAGTCTTCACAACCGGTATACCCCTAATATACTCTACAGACTGTGAGCTCATTTCTTCCAAAGAATCAAAATATAGACGTTGAAATCGCTCACCTTCAGATGTTGTCATAAACTTCATTGTTGAGAAACCTAAAAGAATCGGTATTAAAGAGACCAAACCCATTCGCCAATCAACAACAAATAAAAGTACTAACAATATCACTGGAGAAATAATACTACCTGCCATATCCGGTAATTGATGTGCTATAAAACTATGGGTAGTCCCTGCACCATCATTTACAATTTTTCTTATTCTTCCACTTGAATTGTTGTCAAAAAACCCGAGGGGCATATCCAAAATCTTTCTCATCCCAACCTTTTGCATTCCTGTTTCAACTCTAAATGCTGCAAGATGCGAGCACAGTAATCCTAAAAAATATAGTACAATCCCTAAAACTGCACTTGTAAAAGCCCCCCATGCATAAAAACTAACATTAGAAAGCGAAAAACCTCTGGGATGAGACAATATATCTCTAGATATTTGCCACACAAATATGTATGGGATTATATTGAGTATTGCAGATCCTCCTGATAAAACTAATGCCAATGGCAATAATCTTTTTTTCTTTCCCATATAGGGAACAAATCTTTTAAGAATGTGTTTCTTTTTTTCCTTTATCATTTCAACCTCCTAGATAATATAATTTTTCTATCATTCTAATTCAAAAGCTTTACACCTCCCACAACCGACGAACTCGTCGGTTGTGAGGGAAATAAAAGGTCCAAAGGACCAATATACCACAAAATAGTTCGAGAATGATTTTCATTCTCATTTTAATAATAAAAATTTAACTTGTCAAGTTCTCTTTAAAATATCATCTATTATTGGTTCATAAAATTTCTTAAAAGCTTCTCTATTGTTGGAAAAAATATCAGTTTCCTTAAATAAGTTTTGACTAAAGATCAGACCATTTAAACTCCTGCTTACTAATTTAAAAATCTCTATATTTTCATCAACATTTACACCAATTTTTTCTCCTAAAAACTTAAAAAAAGTATTCTCAAATTCCATAAAAGCTTCCAACAATTCAGGATCAACATGTATTTCACATGCAAATATTGTATATAGAAGTTTTAAATCTGAAGTATAAATAAATTTATCAAGAATAGCATCTATTAGTATTTTTTTCTTTTCATCAAAAGACAAATCCTTATTAAGTTTAACCATATTTTCATCATAGTTAATATATAAAATATTGCTGTCCTTCATTATATCTAATAATATTTCTTTTTTACTACTATAATAATGATAAAATCCACCCTTAGAAAGTTCTGTAAGGCTTATTATATCTTCCATAGTAGTATTCTGATATCCTTTCTTTATAAAAGACTCAATTGCAGCTACCCTAATTTCTTCTATTCTTTCTTCCCGTGATTTTCTTTTATTTTTTACTTTTACCATAGTACCTCCTTTTTGATCTTACAATTTAACCTTCAAATCTTTCTTTTATAATTGTAACATCAATACACTATATATCAAGAAAAGATGCTCACTTTTAATGAGCATCACAACATAGAAGAACTATTTTTTATCCAATTGTTTTAGTTCTATATGAAATAAATACATATGACTCATCTTCTTTCTTAACTATCCATTCTTCTTCAACTAGGACTTTGAATCTTATTCCGTCTTTCATTTCACCAGATGTTTCAACTGTGAATTTTATTTCATAAATATTTTTCTTAATTTGTTTAGCATCGAAAAAATTTAAGTCATGGTTTAAACCTTTTTATCACCTGGTCTAATTCCAACATAATCAGCTTTTATAAGCATATCTTCATCAGCTATCGCAAGGGCAAAAACCATTCCCTTCTCCATGGCCTTGGTCGTATGATGGTGTTTTCCAATTCCAAATCCTATCATACCTGGATTGGCATTTACTATGCCTATAAAACCCAACTGCATAAAATTCTTTTTCCCATCGACTTCCACAGAAATTACAGTTGCTGGATAAGGATATAAGCTCGACTGGCTACCTAATTTAATTTTACTCATAATATTCCCCACTCTCTAGTCATTGATTATTAATTTTGTTATTTATATTATAATGACTAATGTAAAAATTCTCTTGTATATTATTTAGCTTTTGAGTGAATATTATTGCTTATTTTAGTCATTAAAAAAGGTGATATATCATAAAACACTATGATATATCACCTTTTTATAACTACTCTTTATTATTCAAAATTTCCTATTGCTTTTACTATTAAATCAGCAAATAGTATTTTTTCTTCTTCAGAAAAATTTTTGAATAATTTTTCAAAAAGCTCATTAGAAATTTCATGAAAATCTTCTTTGAAATCAAGTGCCTTTTGAGTTGCCACTACATAAGTAACCCTTTTATCTTCTTCACTTTTCTCTTTCTCTAGGTAACCTAATTTAACCAATCTATTAATCATTTCTGTAATCGTGGATTTTCTTTTTTGAATTAGGTCATATATTACTTTAATCTGAACCTTTCCACCATTCTCAAAAACTACCGACAAGACTGATCCATAACTAGGAACCAACTCAGATCTTCCATACTCCTTTAGTTTCAATCTCAAGAACTCATTTATATTAGTTCTTAAAATTGAATTAAAGGTTGCGGTACCTCTATAATTTTCCTTCATATTAATCACCACTTTTATATTACTTCAATTTTGAACATATTGTCAAGTGTTAAGAGAGATATGAAGTAATAGTTATGTTAAGAACAAAATTAAATCTTATTTCGAATAATTATTCCCAACACTCCAACAATCTGAAATTTGATCTCCAACAGAAAGATATCTTCTCTTTTGCATTTCAAATAATACTGGACTTAATTTTACAAAATCTATTTTTCCATCTTCGTCTAATAATTCTTCTTGTACAAATGTATTAACTGGTCTGATAATAAATTGTTCATGATACTCAGTTTCATAAACATCAACAACTTCACATTCCATAGTAAGGGGTGCATTTTTGATCATCGGAGCACCTTCCAAATCACCTTTAAAATAATCAAATACATCCGCCTTATTTGCTTTCTTTCCAGATACCAATCCTACATAATCTGCTGCTTCAACCATATCTTGATTAATTAAACTAACAGATAATGTTTTATTTTTTCTAATTCCAATATTTGAATGATGAACTTTACCCATACTTAGCATCATACAGTCATTACCTACAATACCTACGTGGGCAATGTTTATCCAGTTTATAATACCGTCTATCTCTGTACCAACAATCGTTACAGGCATTGGATATAATCCCACTACTTTACCAATATTCTTTAACATTTTTCTCCTCCTTTTGTTCAATGTTGAACAAATTATTTAAATTTTTTTGGCTTTAGCCAAATACACATGAATTACTTACATTTCGTATTATAGTTCAATTTTGAATCATTGTCAATTATTTTTAACCATCGAAAAATTATTATTTTCAAAAGCCATTCCTCTCAATCTCTAATAATCTTTCAATGGTCCTAACAAAAAAATTATATTGTTACAATAACACCTTTTTCAACTCTTATTATACCTTCAATAAAATTTGGTCAAGATCAGGCCACTGAAAAAGTCCGATTTAAAATTCTTATTCCACAATATGTATCTTTCTTTCAATTATGTAACCCAACATATTGTAGATAAGAATCAACTTTATGTACTTTTTCAGCGGCTTCGTCAAGATCAGGCCATTGAAAAAGTCCGATTTAAAATTCTTATACCACAATATATATCTTTCTTTCAATTATGGAACCCAACATATTATAGATAAGAATCAACTTTATGTACTTTTTCAGCGGCTTCGTCAAGAACAGGCTTTTTAAACCTGTTCAAAAATTTTAATAAGCCAAACATACCCCTTTATGTGTTTGGCTTATTTAACTTCTCCATAATTGTATATGATTTAAATATACTTAACATCAACTACTTGATCAATACTCAATCGCCAAAAGCATGCTTGAATAGATTTATCTTCAAGCTTCCCATAATAAAGATTTTCATCTTCCTTGGCTATATCAAATATCCTATCCCAGCTATCTTCAATCTTTTTCCTTATTTCTATCATATTACTATCATTTATTTCAAAATTACTAAGATCATCCCAAGTATATCCGTGGGATTTATATTCATATTCAAAGTCTTCTTCATCTTTTTCATTTATTGGTAAGTACCAATAATTTAAAACATAGTGGAATAGATCAAAATCTGATAATAGAAACTCATCTTCCTCAAGTTCGATTGTGAGTAAAACATATTTATTCTCAGAATTAATATAGAAATCTAAATCAGCAACTAAAGATTTTCCTTCCCAGCTTTTCCATGCCCATAGAGGATATATCTCCTTTTCTCTAGCTATACAATTTCTATCTTTCATTTTACTAGACATCCATTTATAAGCATCTAAAAAATCCCTATTAAATAATGGACTATTTCCATCTGTAATTAACTCTTTGTGATTAAATAAATAATCATATGCCTCGATGCTTTGGATAGTAATTAGCCTCATTCTATACCTCACAATTTCACTTTTTCTTCTAATTTATTTTATCATATTTATTATACTAAACACTTAATCACTTTGTTATTTCTATTCTATTTCCATCAGGATCCAATATGACACTTTCTATATATCCATCACCAGTCATCCTTGGCTGTGAAACAACTTCATATCCATCTTCATATAAAAGCTTTGTCAATTTCATTACTCTGAACATAGTGCCAACAGCTATGGCCAAATGACAGTAGCCATATTGTCTATCTTCTAAGTTCTTAGAAGATGACAAATTGCTAATATTCATAATCTCTAGTCTAGAAGCACCTTCAAATTCTAGAAAGTAGGATGAAAATCCTGTTTTTTTATTCTCATATTTCTTATTGGCTTTAGCATTAAAATACTTAATATAAAAATCCCTTAATCTATCTATATCAGGTGACCAAATTGCAATATGCTCAATTTTCATTTTCGACCTCCTATATAATCTATAATACTATGATATAATAATACTGTAGAATAACTTAAAATTATATAATTTTACTGTACTATAATATAACTATTCTACCCAAGGAGGATGTATGCAAAATTATAATATTGAAATAGACCAGAACCAAAGAGAATTAAAAAAACACGGAGACAGTTTTTTTCCAATAGCAGCATATGATGAATATTTTTCTCAGTTCCCCCTAAAAGAAGTTCCATGGCATTGGCATGAAGAACTCGAACTAATTGTTGTACTTGAGGGATCTTGTAGGCTAGAATATTTCGGTGCTTCTTTAATACTAGATACAAATGATGGTGTTTTTATTAATTGTAATACACTCCATAGACTTACTCAAATCAGTGACTCAGACTGTCACATAATCAATTTTGTACTCAAAGAAGATTTTCTAGGTGGTAGACTAGATAGTAGAATCTACAATGACTATATTAAACCAATATGTACAAATACTTGTCTTTATGCCATTAAGTTCTCTAGCAAAATTCCATGTGAAAGTGAAATAACATCTAAGATTCGTATTGCATTTGACGCTTTTATTAAGAGCGATATATGCTATGAACTTGAAGTAAAATCCAATTTGCTTGATGCATGGAGAACAATGTGTAAAAACAAACCACAACTATTAAACATAGATAACTATAGTCCTACAGAAAATAAAGTTCGTCTTGATAAAATCATAAGCTTCATCCATAAAAACTATGGTAATAAAATTACTATTCCTCAGTTAGGAAAAATAGCAAGTATCAGCGAAAGCGAATGTTATAGACTATTTAATAAGACACTTAATCTAACACCAAATGAATATTTGCTCAATCACCGCCTAAGTGTTGCTACAATAGACCTAGCTGAAACAAACAAAAGTATATTGGAAATATCTTTAGACTCAGGCTTCGGAAGTTCATCATATTTTTCTAAAAAGTTCAAAGAAGTATACGCTCTTACTCCAAATGCCTTCAGAAAAAAGTACCATAAAAGCAAAAAATAATATTTTTATTAAGTATTTTCTACTAATTCTCTGCCATTTTTAAATCTATTATTTAATTGCCTATTCAAGATTATTAACGATATAGATAATCCAGCTATAATATAAGGGAATACCCAAAAGCTTAAGTTTGAGCTAATAAAACCAATTAAGCTATACTGTCTAAAATTATCCTGTCAATAAATATAACAATCCTCCTAAAATGAAAAAGTGGATGTCTCAGCATAGTTTCGAGACATCCACACAATATTCATATTAATATAATACATATAGAGAGCAAAGTATACAAACAAATTGTTCTAATTTATCCTCTGGCATTTATTCATTAAACTCATAAATAACAGAAGTGAAAAGTTCCACAATTTTGGGATCAAACTGAGTACCTGAATTATTTACTATTTCCTTTACAGCCAAATCTTTATCAATTGCCTTTCTGTATACCCTATCATTTGTCATGGCATCATACGCATCAACTACACTTATTATCCTTGAAAGAATAGGAATTCTTTCTTCCTTAAGTCCTTCAGGATATCCGAGTCCATCCCATCTTTCATGATGTGAAAGAACATATTCTGCAACATGTGATAATTCAGGAATCGCTTTTAGTATTCTATAGCCCGACTCACTGTGTTCCTTAATACTTTTCCATTCCTCCCCAGTTAAAGGTCCATTCTTTTCTAATATATCATTGCTAACAGTTATTTTTCCAATATCATGTAGCATTGAGACTAAAGCCAAATCATCTAGCTCTTTTCTTGATAATCCTATCTTTTCTCCAATATACTCACTCAACTTGCCAAGCCTCATTCCATGTGCTTCTGTTTCAAAACTTTTTTCATGGAGTGTTTGCTGAATAGAATTAATTACAGAACTTCTTAAACTTTTACTCTCCATCAACTTATTCTTATACATATAGTCTTCAGCTTCTTTTAAAACTTCATCAATATCAAATTGATTCTCATCTAATACTGCGTAGCCAAGAGAAATACTGTCTGAAAAAATTTGATTATCATCTGATTTGTCACATAAAAATTTTATATTCCTACAGATTTCGTTTGCTTCTGTTAAGGAGCTGTTCGGGCGAATTATAATAAATTCATCCCCACCCCATCTTCCAGAAATAGATTTTTCATCACAGGCTTCATTTATTATATTTCCTATGCTTTTTAATACATTATCCCCATGTCCATGACCATAACTGTCATTTACTATTTTCAAACCATTTACATCACCTAGCACTACAGCTATAGGTAAATTATCAGGTTTATTCATATCTTCAATAATACTTTCACAATAATTTCTAGTATATAGATTTGTAACCTTATCATACTTACTCAAATATTCTATCTGCTCGTCCTTTTTTACATCTTCAGTTATATCACCAAATACCAGAACAGATCCAATCACTTCTTCATTTGGACCATGCATTAATCTTGCTATGCTTCTAATATTTTTATAATTACCAAATTTATCGTAGATTGCTCTATTGTTCTGTGTCAACTCTTCAGTTTTATATTTAAGGACATGTGTAACTGGATTATCACATATTTCTCCAGTTCTATGTATACATGTTATAAAAAAAGAGTCAAGTGCTTTTCCAATGATATCATCCTTTTCATATCCTAAGATACTTTCAGCAACCTTATTTACCATTAGAATATTTCCTTTTACATCTGTGGTAATTACACCATCTCCAATAGACATCAAAGTTACATTCATAAATTCTTTCTCTTCAAACAACTGTTTTTCAGCAATTTTTCTTTCTGTTATATCTACAGCAACTTCAAACCTGACTTTTTTTCCATTGGGCATTTCAATCAACTTATCAATCAAATGATATTCTTTATTTAATTTTTCATTAAAGTACTCCCAAGTATAAGTGTCATTATTATTTAAAATATACTTATTTGTACAAAACTCACAAGGTTTATCCTTACCTTGCAAAACATCATAACATGTTTTACCTTCAAGACTATCATTGAATATTACCTTAAGATTATTATTAGCATAAACTATCTCGTGACTTTCAATATCTATCGCATAACATAAACCACCTATGTTGTCTACTAAGCTAAGTAAATCATCATACTTCTTCTTAACTTCATCTTGAAGTTTCTTTTCCCTAATTCCCTGGGCCCCCATTACTGCTAAGGTATAAAGAATCATTTCATCTAACTCATTCCATTCCCTATAAGCTTTACAATAATCAAATCCAATGAATCCTTCATATTCATTTTCCACATAAACAGGAACAACCATTATTGATTTTATATCCTGATATCTTAAAATATCTTTCACATTTTCATCATCTATATCTTCAATATCTTTATACTTTAATATTTTGTTATCTACCATAGATTCATAGAACCATGTAATTTCATTTAAAGGAATGTTTTGAAGAAAGTCTTTTTGCTTTGAAATACCATCAGCAACCCATTCGTGATCATTATTAAAAATCCTACTAGCCCTATTATAGCTAAAATAATATACCCTACTCAAATCTAAAGTTCTTCCTATTTTACTAAAACTTTCATCCAAAAACTCTTTAAAACTATCCCTATTCCCTGCAATCAAACAAACCTGATGCATTAGTTCTTTATAGTCGAATATTCCGCAACTAGACATTTTGTCCTCCTGTTATATGTATTAATAATTTCACAAAACTAATATAGGAATTAATGTAATTTATGTATTATACTTTACCGCAAAACAAAATATACAATTTATATCCAATACAGGAATAATTATATCATAAGAAGTAGTTTTCACACTAGTAATTGTAAAAAAACATTTAAAAGGTTTTATTTGGATATTATTGTTAGTTTCGATAAAATAACTATGTGGTATATAGATATTGAGGCGTAAAAATCCTAAGGGGGAGATACATATGAGAGGAAAAATATCTAAAAAGATTGCAATGTCAATCATTGCTACAAATCTAATTATTGTACTTGTAATCGGCGGAGTAATGGGGTTTTTACTCAATAGAGATGTTGGTAGTGAAGCAAGAAAAATGGCACTGGGGCAAGTTGAGTCTGCTGTTAACAAATTTCAGCAGGACTTTACAAAACTTGAAACTGCTGTTGATGTATTAGTTAATGATGTAATTGTTCGTACAGATGTTGAAAAAGCAAAGGAAGATCCATTGTATCTTGAAGAATTAAAAGCTGAACTAACACCTTATTTAATAACTCTTGGTGAGAACACTAATTTAACCAATAGTATCTATGTATATTATAATGTTGGCCTTTTTAATTATGAAGCTGACATGTGGATTCTTAATGACGGGAGTGGTAATTACACTCTTCAAGATTCATTTGGAATGGATTATTATAATGATTATCATCCTTGGTATAGCGAGCCAATCGATAATGGAAAAACATTATGGGTGTATCCTTATATGTCTTCTAAGGGATCTCTAATCACGTCTTACTTAAAGCCAGTCAAAAAAAATGGAGAAATAATAGCACTTGTTGGTATGGATTTATATCTCGATGAAATTGCTGAAACTTTAAGTAGTATAAAAGTATTTGATTCAGGATACCTCTATATGATGACAGCAGAAGGAAAAGTATTAGTTCATCCAAGAATGGAATTTGACACAAGTATTCTAGACGCTGGTGACTTCCAATTCCTATTAGATGAAATGGAAGATAATCATAGTGGTTTTGCAACTTATGCAAGAGATGACGGTAAAAATGTATTATCTGCATATTCCCATCTTGATAATGGATGGATAATAGGTTCAAGTATTCCAGAAGATGAAGTACTGAAAATTCTGAACTTTATAGTAAAACTACTTGTCGCTATCGGTGTATTAGCACTTATCGTGTCATTTATTATTTCAAGAATTGTCGGTAGTAGCATCAGTAAACCAATACGTCAAGTTGTTGAAGCTACAGAAAAAATAAGTGCTGGAGACTTTACTGTAAATGTAAATGTTAAATCAAAAGATGAAACTAAACTACTTGCAGACAGTCTTAATACTATGACTAAAAGTGTAAAGGGATTAATTACGGAAACTAGGGACGTATCAGTAGAAATGCTTGATGCAGCATCAAATCTAGCATCAATGGCAGAAGAAACTACTGCTACAGTAGACCAGGTTGCTAACACAGTAACAGAAATCACTAGGGGTACTCAAGATACTGCTCAGGATGCTGAAAAAGGTGCCATGGTTGCTAATGACATCGATCAAAAATTTAATGTCCTTATGAGCAATAGTGATGCCATGAAGGATAATGCAGGAACTGCAATAGAGATGAATAAAGTGGGACTTGAAGCTCTAGAAGATCTTAAAGAAAAATCTGAAACTAGTAAAGCTTCAAATAGTAAAGTAGTATCTGCTGTTCAAAATCTAGATGAAAGGGCAAATGCAATCACAGATATCATCTCAACAATATCTTCAATAGCTGAGCAAACTAACTTACTAGCTCTTAATGCATCAATTGAAGCTGCCCGTGCTGGAGAAGCTGGTAAAGGCTTTGCTGTAGTTGCTGATGAAATCAGAAAACTGGCTGAAGATTCAAGTTCTGCAGCTAATGAAATAAGGGACATCGTACTCCGAATACAAGACGAGAGTCGAGAAACAGTAAATATTATGAATGAAGTAAGTGAAATAAGTAATGAACAGAATATTGCAGTAAACAATGTTACAGAATCATTCAATAAAATATTCAGTGCTGTTGATGGCATTACAAGTCAAATCGAAAGTGTAACCGAAGAACTAAATGGACTTAATGATAATAAGAATGATATAGTCGAGATAGTAAACAATATCTCAGCAGTATCCGAAGAAACTGCCGCAGCTACAGATCAGGTAAATGTATCAATGTCAGAACAAACCAATGCTGTTGCTGAAGTTGCAAAAAGTGCCGAAAGACTTAATAATCTTTCCCATGATTTAAATAAGCAAATTGAAGTATTTAAAATATAGACATGTTAAAAGGAAGTCGAAATCGACTTCCTTTTTTTATTCTTATTCTGCATTACCTTCCGGCATTCCATTTTTCTTTTGAGCTCTTTTTCTCTTAATATCATTTAAAGTAGTGTCTAGTTCAGAACCGCCAGCTTCGTAATCTTTCCAAAGCTTAACAAGTACTCCACTAACTCCGTAAAGTCCAATAAGGTTTGTAAATACCATTAATCCATTGAATGTATCACATATTGCCCAAACAAGACTTACAGTTGCAACTGAACCAAATACAACGAAGAATAGAATGAACACAATATAAACGGGAGTTGATTTTACTCCGAACATCTTCTTGAAGTTCTGCTCACCATAGAAATAAGCTGCTATAATTGTTGAGAAACAGAAGAAGAAGATATTAATTGCAATCATAACTGAACCAGCATGTCCGAATACTGTTTCATATGCTCCCTGGATAACACCAATACCTTGTGCTCCAGTTGAGTAAGCTCCAGTAGCTAATATTAATACACAAGAAATTGTTAAGATAATAAATGAATCTATAACAACTGACATCATCGCTGCAAGACCTTGATCACAAGGATGCTTAACTTTTGCTACTGCATGGGCATGTGGTGTAGAACCCATACCAGCCTCATTAGAAAATAATCCCCTTGCTACACCATATTGCATTGCTTGTCTTACACCTATACCAGTGAAACCACCGGCAATTGCCTTTGGCGAGAATGCACTTTGGAATATCATTCCGAAAGCTTCAGGTACATTACCTATATTTAATATTAATATATAAAGACCGCATACTGTATAGAATATTGCCATAATAGGAATAATCTTAGAAATTGTTGATGTAATTCTAGTTATTCCACCTGCTACTATTAAAAGTAACAATGCTGCAACTACTAAACCTGTAGCTATCTTTGGAATTCCAAAAGAGTTATTCATCGCATCAGATATTGTATTACCTTGAATCATTGCTGCAGCCATACCAAAACCAATTATTAAGAAAATAGAGAATGATTTCGATAAAAAGTCACCAAACTTGCCTGGGAATGCTGCTTTGATATAGTAAGCAGGTCCACCAGTAACTGATCCGTCAGATAATGTTGTTTTATACTTCTGAGCTGCAGTCGCCTCAGAAAAAATTGTTCCCATTCCTAAGAAAGCACTAATCCAAATCCAGAAAACAGCACCAGGTCCACCAGCCATTATTGCTGTAGCAGGTCCCGCTATATTTCCTGTACCTACCTGACCAGCAATAGCAGTAGTAAGTGACTGCCATGAACTCATTCCGTCCTTATTAGCCTTTTCTTTTAAGTCTAAATCTCCAAAAGTAACAAGAAAAGCATCTTTAATTCTTCTTAACTGAGGGAATCCCATTCTAATAGAGAAATAAATTCCCGTACCAACTAGAATGTAGATCATAAAGTTTCCCCAAAATACACCATTAATTGAATTAAAAACATTTAATAACCCATCCATTAAATTATTCATTCGCTTTTCGTTAGCAAGTATCGCTAACTTCCCCCCTTCTGATTTTTAAAAAATATAATTTTTTCAGGCCACTGGAAAAATTCCGTCAAATTTTCATATATACTTCACTTACCTCTCCAAAAGTCTTGAAGTAATTATTCTTTAACTCACTTATCCAGCGGCTTTAACATTCCTTACATTTTCCACATTTCCTCAATTTGTTGACAAATTTTTAGAATATTTCATTTAGGTTGTTAGCTTTTGTATCTATTAACTTTTATAGTTTATCAAGTCCTTGCTCTAAGTCAGCAATTAAGTCTCTAACATCTTCACAGCCCACTGAAAGACGTACTAAGTTGTTTTTCTTAGGATTAGGATAGTAAAGACTTCTTACGTCTCCAAGACTTACACCGATAGAATAAAGGTTTAAGTATTCTCCTAATTTCTCCATAGCTGGTCCGCCACCTTTTAAGTAGAAGGAAACCATACCACCCTTACCATCAGGTAAAAGCTCATTAGCCATTTCATGTGCTGGATGACTTGGAAGTCCTGGATAAATTACTTCTTCAACTTCTGGTCTTGACTCAAGGAATTCAGCTATCTTTTGAGCATTATGTGAATGAGCCTGCATTCTTAGGTGAAGTGTACGAAGACCTCTTAATATTAACCAAGAGTTAAATGGACTGATTACTGTACCTAAACAGTCTCCATAATAACGAACTTCATTGATAAGTTCTTTCTTTCCAGCAACTACTCCACCTAGAGCATCACCGTGTCCACAAATGTATTTAGTAGCAGAATGAACAACCATATCAGCACCTAACTCAAGTGGTCTTAACAAGTATGTTGATAGGAAAGTATTATCTACTATTAAAAGTAATCCATTGTCATGTGCTAATTTAGCAAGTCCTTTTATATCAGTAACAATAAGATGTGGATTTGATAAAGACTCAACATAGATAAGCTTTGTGTTTGGCTTTATGCTCTTCTTAACACTCTCTAAATCATTTGTATCAAGTCTAGTAGATTCAATTCCCTTCTTAGTTAAAACATCATCTATTGCAATCTTTGTAACTGTGAATAAGTCTTCTGATCCAATAAAGTGATCTCCCGAATCAAGAATACTTAAAAGTGCTGTAGTTACAGCTGACATACCACAAGCTGTAATAGTAACATCCTCAGCACCTTCCATAGCAGCCAATTTTTTCTCTAAGGCAGCAGTAGTAGGGTTAGCAGTACGACTATAAAAATATGTTTCCGGAACCCAGTTCATACCATTGTCTACAGCAGCTTCTTTTTCTTTTGTAGTATCAAATGCAAAAGTAGCAGTTTGATAAATAGGTGTATTTAAAGCTCTCGTTGTTGGATCAACAAGTTCACCTGCTTGAACTGCATTAGTTGCTATACCGTATAGTTCTTTCTTCATAATAATCTCCTCCTAAAATATATGTACTTGAAATCGTTTTCACCTTTATTATATATTCACCGCTCGATAATGTCAAACACTATTTGTTATTATCGCACACTTTTTTCAGAATATTTTTTATATTCTACTCCTTTTCTTTAAGAAAATAGTAAAATAGCAAAGGGACAGTCTAATTACAACTGTCCCTTTGCCCATTAACTCACTAATTATATAAATTTTTTCTGCGCCTTTTCTAGTTTGCTGCTTTTTTCTGAGCTCTTTTTTTCTTAATTGTATTTAAAGTAGTATCCAGCTCTGATCCACCTGCTTCATAGTCTTTCCAAAGCTTAACAAGTACTCCACTAACTCCGTAAAGTCCAATAAGGTTTGTGAATACCATTAAACCATTAAATGTATCACAAATAGCCCATACTAACTTTACTGTTGCAATCGAACCAAATACAACAAAGAATACTATGAAAGCTACATATACAGGAGTAGATTTTACTCCAAACATCTTCTTGAAGTTCTGCTCACCATAGAAGTAAGCTGCAATAATAGTCGAGAAACAGAAGAAGAAGATATTAATTGCAATCATTACTGATCCTGCATGCCCAAATACAGTTTCATATGCACCTTGGATAACACCAATACCTTGTGCTCCACTAGAGTATGCACCAGTAGATAATATTAAAACACATGATATTGTCAAGATAATAAATGAATCTATAACAACTGACATCATTGCTGCAAGACCTTGATCACACGGATGTTTAACTTTTGCTACTGCATGGGCATGTGGTGTAGAACCCATACCAGCTTCATTTGAAAACAATCCCCTTGCTATACCATATTGCATTGCTTGTCTTACACCTATACCTGTAAATCCACCGGCAATCGCCTTTGGTGAAAATGCACTTTTGAATATCATTCCAAAGGCTTCAGGTACATTACCTATATTTAATATAAGAATATATATTCCACAAGCTGTATAGAACAAAGCCATAATAGGAATAATCTTTGAAATTGTTGATGTAATTCTACTTATTCCACCTGCTACTATTATAAGTAATAAAGAAGCAACTACTATACCTGTAACTATTTTAGGAATTCCAAAAGAGTTATTCATAGCATCAGATATTGTATTACCTTGAATCATTGCCGCTGCCATACCAAATCCAATAATTAAGAATATTGAAAATGATTTAGATAAGACATCACCGAATTTTCCTGGGAAAGCTGCTTTAATGTAATAAGCAGGTCCACCAGTCACAGAACCATCTGATAATGTTGCCTTATATTTTTGAGCAGCAGTTGCCTCTGAGAATATAGTACCCATTCCTAAGAATGCACTAATCCAAATCCAAAATACTGCACCTGGACCACCAGCCATAATAGCTGTTGCAGGTCCAGCAATATTTCCTGTACCTACCTGTCCTGCAATGGCAGTAGTTAAAGACTGCCATGAACTCATTCCATCCTTATTAGCCTTTTCTTTTAAATCTAAATCTCCAAAAGTAACAAGAAAAGCATCTTTTATTCTTCTTAACTGTGGGAATCCCATTCTAACAGAGAAGTATACCCCTGTACCTAATAGAATGTATATCATAAAGTTTCCCCAGAACACACCATTTATAGAATTAAAAATATTCAATAACCCATCCATCAAATTATTCATTAGCTTTTCGTTAGCAAGTATCGCTAACTTCCCCCCTTCTGATTTAAAAAATATTTTCCCTCTAGGTTGTTAGCTTTTTTCTATAATATATCTTACTTATCTAATTTGTCTAGTCCTTGCTCTAAGTCAGCAATTAAATCTCTAACATCTTCACAGCCCACTGAAAGACGTACTAAGTTGTTTTTCTTAGGATTAGGATAGTAAAGACTTCTTACATCTCCAAGACTTACACCGATAGAATAAAGGTTTAAGTATTCTCCTAATTTCTCCATAGCCGGTCCGCCACCTTTTAAGTAGAATGAAACCATACCACCCTTACCATCAGGTAACAGCTCATTAGCCATATCATGCGCTGGATGACTAGCAAGTCCTGGATAGATTACTTCTTCAACTTCTGGTCTCGACTCAAGGAATTCAGCTATTTTTTGAGCATTGTGTGAATGAGCCTGCATTCTTAGGTGAAGTGTACGAAGACCTCTTAATATTAACCAAGAGTTGAATGGACTGATTACTGTACCAAAACAATCTCCATAATAACGAACTTCATTGATAAGTTCTTTTCTTCCAGCAACTACTCCACCTAGAGCATCACCGTGTCCACAAATGTATTTAGTAGCAGAATGAACAACCATATCAGCACCTAACTCAAGTGGTCTTAATAAATATGGAGATAAGAAAGTATTGTCTACTATTAAAAGTAATCCATTGTCATGTGCTAATTCAGCAAGTCCTTTTATATCAGTAACAATAAGATGTGGATTTGATAAAGACTCAACATAGATAAGTTTTGTGTTTGGCTTAATGCTCTTCTTAACACTTTCTAAATCATTTGTATCAAGTCTTGTAGATTCAATTCCCTTCTTAGTAAAAACATCATCTATTGCAATCTTTGTAACAGTGAATAAGTCTTCTGATCCAATAAAGTGATCTCCTGAATCAAGAATACTTAAAAGTGCTGTAGTTACAGCTGACATACCACAAGCTGTAATAGTAACATCCTCAGCACCCTCCATAGATTTTAACTTTTGCTCTAAAGCAGCAGTCGTAGGATTAGCTGTACGACTATAAAAATAAGTATCTGGAACCCAGTTCATACCATTATCTACAGCAGCTTCTTTTTCCTTAGTAGTATCAAATGCAAAAGTAGCAGTTTGATAAATAGGTGTATTTAAGGCCCTAGTAGTAGGATCAACAAGCTCCCCAGCCTGTACTGCATTAGTTGCAAATCCGTAAAGTTCTTTTTTCATAATAATCTCCTCCTGATAATATGTTTTTTGAAATCGTTTACAAGTTCATTATACAAGCTGCGCTTGATAATGTCAAACGCTATTTGATAATATCATACGTTTTATAAAGTTTATTTATCCCTTAACATATATATCATTGTAATAAAGCGGTCTACAGCTACTTTTGTCATAAGTGATTATTATTATAGATTTTATAAAATATTGTACTTTATACTACTTTTTCATATGAAAACTAGTAAATAAACTGTAATAGAAATTTTAAAAACACAAACAACTTACACTGAATATACTTCAAACTCAAAGCCAAATCTTTAATAGAATAAGCCATTACTTTTTAGATGTCAAGGTTTTTCATTCATTTTTTGTTGTTTGTCAACAACTAAACGAATGTATTGTGTATTATATTTATAATAATATACCATGCAATTATTTGCACCCCAATTTCTAAACTCATATAACTAATAAAGACAACTTTATTTAACGAATCTAGTAAAACAGTGTCAGAAAAGCCAAAGCAAAAGCTCTCAATAGTTGCAATTTCCATATCCTTATAATATAATGAGAAAAAATACCAAACTCTAGTTTATATTATTAAATAGTACAATCTATAGTTGATAAACTAGTTTTTATTTATAGATTTATGAAATTCATTATTAATTAGGATATATATTAAGTACTTTTGCTCCATTAGAGTTAGTTTTGCTTACTATTTAATCAAGATACCTAGATATCCTCTTGCAAATCATAACGGGATATCATTTTTGTGTTTAATGAAATTTCTAATTTGGATTTATAAATTGGGAAGGAGAATAAAAAATGAGTGAGAAAGATAGTAAACCAAGGGTCATTCAATCTGTTCAAAGAGCTCTTGACATTATAGAATGTTTTGATGAAATAAATAGAGAATTGACTTTAAGTGAAATTAGCCATAAATTAGGTTTGAACAAAAGTACCGTTCACGGAATTATCAAAACCTTAAGTGTGAATGAATATATTGATCAAAATATTAGCAATGGTAAGTATTTATTAAGTCCAAAGTTATTAGGAAAATACCAACTTGTTTTCGATTCAATGTCTATACGACTTAAAGAAATTGGATCATATTATTTAAAAGAGTTGAGTCTAAAATACAAAGCTTCAAGTAGATTATTTTCATTTAAAAATAATAGGCTGATTTTTCTAGAAATGATTAAACCTACTAACTCATATTATACAATTTCTTCTGTAACAGGATATCCTATACCTTTAAATGCAACAGCTTCAGGTAAAATGGTATTATCCAATATGACACTGGAAGAATTAGACCAGTATTTAAAATATCAATCTTTCGAAAAATATACAGAGAAGACCCTTGTTGATAAAAATGATGTTTTTGCTGATGCAAAAATGAACCGAGAAAATGGTTACTGTATAGAAGATGAAGAAATTGAAATAGGTATATATTCTGTTGCATGTCCAATTTATGACGGTGTAAGTATGGTTGGAGTTCTTAGTATAACAGGATCTGTTGAACAGTTGAAACATCAGACTAAAGATATGATTAAAGATATGATGGAATATAGTAAGAAGATAACAAAAGAGTTAACGGGAAATTAAGATTAATAATGGGGCAGTCATTAGACTGCCCCATTACTACGATAAAGTTTTAATTATCCAACGGACGAAGATATATTGCCTCACGAATTACTTGCCAGCGATTATCTTCATAACGAAGTTCAATATTACATAATAGATACATTTCTTCCCCATTCATTCCACTATGTTTTCTAGTTAGAACACAAACAGCACTATCACCTAAAACATGAAAATCGTGCCACTTAGCCCATGTGTTAAGTTGTGTCTTTCCTTCTTTAGCTTGTTTTGCAAAATGAGTTTTAAACTCCTCTTTATTGTATGTCACAACTGTATCATCAGGCATCACAAGTGTTGTATGAAAGTCATCGTGATAAATTGTATTTAGTGCTTCAATATCAAAATTAGTTGCACGATCAATCAGATGATCCATAGCCTCCCTAATCGCCTCATTTGTATGTGTTCCTTTTGTCATAATAAAATCCTCCTTTATAATTTCCTTATATTAATAAACCTGCCTTAAAACCTTCATCAACAGCCTCAAGTCCTTTTCTGACCTTGAGAGCATCACCTACTATAATTACATCAGCTTCAATGTTCTTAAGTTCTTTTGACAAATTATTAACTGACATCGAACCAATTGCAGAAATAATAGTATCTATGTTTTTCATTCTCTTCATATTTCCGTCTATGTCATATGTTACTACTTTATTTTCAGATATAGTTTTAACATGAGCATTTTTTAGCACCTGTATATCAAACTTTATTAGTTCCTTAAAAAGATAATGATTTACAACAGATTCACCATCCCTCATCAAATCATCTCCAGCTTCAATAATAGTAACTTTTTTATCATGAGCTGCAAGATATACCGCGGTCTCAACACCTATAGATCCTCCACCAATAACAAGTATATTTTGACCAGTTTCAACCTCGCCACTGAGAATTCGGTTTGCTGATATCACTAAATCACCTCTAATAGACATAAAGTTTAGCTTTTTTGCTTCAGATCCTGTAGCTATTATTACCCCATCTGGCTTCTCGAAATCTACAATATCTCTAGTCAGTGTTTTATTCAAATACACTTTTACACCTAGTTGTGTAAGTTGATGTTTTTGCCAGTTTATAAGACTACTCAGTTCTTCCTTATAAGGAGGTACTGATGCAATAAGCCATTGCCCACCAAGTAGGTTGGATTTTTCGAATAAATGTACATAGTGACCTCTCTTTGCTGCAACAATAGCTGCCTCCATGCCTGCAATTCCACCACCTGCTATTAGTACTTTTTTCCTTAGTACAGATTTCCCTAAATCATAAATACTCTCGTTACCAGTCATAGGATTAACAAGACACTTTACTGGTAACTGCTTGGAATTTCTACCGGAACAACCTTGAAGACATCCTATACATTTTATTATCTCTTCGAAGTCACCATCTTTAGCTTTATTAGGCATATGGGGGTCAGCCAAAGAAGCTCTTCCCATGGCAATTAAGTCTGCCTTGCCTGATAGTAAAATACTCTCAGCTGTCATTGGATTATTTATCCTACCCACAGTAATAACAGGTATAGATACAACACTCTTTATTTCAGCAGTAATATCAGAACTCCAACCATGTTCAACTGCAGCAGGGGGAATTATATATTCTTTACTTGCATATATACCATTTGTACAATGGATTGCGTCTACACCTGCTTCTTCAAGTATCATAGCTATTACCTTACTGTCATTAGTATTAAGGCCTCCAGGTACGAATTCATTTACTGTCATCCTATAAATTATTGGATAATCTTCACCTGTTTTTCTCTTAATATCATTTATGATCTCAACTGCAAAACGTGCTCTATTTTCAATACTTCCACCATATTTATCATTTCTCTTGTTTGAAAAAGGAGACATAAATTGATTTATCAAGTAGCCATGGCAACCATGAACTTCTATACCATCAAAGCCAGCCTTCTTTGCTCTTAGTGCTGCATCTCCAAACATTTCTATTATTTCTTTTATTTCTTCTTCATCCAACATTCTAGGCATTTCACCAACAACTGGATCTGGAATTGCTGATGGTGCAACTGATTGAACACCAGTTATTTGTCTCGATGTTTGTCTTCCTGCGTGATTTAATTGAACAAAAACTTTACTTCCATGTTTATGAAGCCTATCTGTTAATAGTCTATGGCTATCAATTTGTTCATCATTCCATAATCCCGGCAAACAATCGAAGCCTCTTGCTTCAGGGGAAATTGCATAATTTTCTGGTATAATAAGCCCCCAACCACCCTTAGCCTTTTCTTCTAAATAAGATATAAATCTTTCATTAGCTCTTCCATCTTCATTTACATAATTAACTACCATAGGTGGTACAACAAGTCTATTTTTTATATCTAATGAACCTATTTTAATAGGTTCAAAAATTTTCCTTAACATTTCAATCACCTTCTACATTTCTTCATCTACAAATACTTTAAAACTTCCTTTGGTTCCATCCTCTTTGTATAATCGATACCAATATGTGAAAGGACTAATCTCCCATCTCTATTAACTACAAATGTTGCTGGAACAGGCATTACATAGTCCTCATTCCCATGTTTTTCAACTAAGTCAATTCCAAAATGCTTATATAGTTCAATTAAATCTTCCTTCATAGAAAAAGCAATTCCTAACTTTTTAGAAAAATCATTGTTCAAATCTGTGAGTACTTCAAAATCTAAATCCATTTTTTCTTGCAAGGATAAGGACTCATCTGGTAGTTCTGGTGATATTGCAACTAACTGTGCTCCTTTTTTGTGAATATCTTTCAATATGTCTTGGTAACCTCCAAGCTCTAAATTACAAAAAGGTCACCAAGCCCCTCTATAAAAATTTAATACTATTGGTCCCTCACTTAGTAAAGTTTTAGATGATAAAACTTCACCTATAGAGTTTCTTAGTTCAAATTCTGGCATTAAATCACCAACTTTCAGTGCATTTTCAACTAATTTATCCTCTACTAACTCTGCAAAATGGTTTTCAATTGTTTGAATAATTTCTTTTGGAGCGTTATCATAAAAATTGTTTCTTAAAGCTTCTAATGATTCTGTAATCATAATCAAACTCCCTTCATTTCATTTTTTATTTTCCAATATTAAATACACACATCTGCCCTTCTGTTGTAAAGCATTTATTGCATGCAATACATTTTGATTTTACTTTTCCTTCTTCTTCCCATCTCTTAATCAATTCTGGTTCATAAGTCAAAGCCCTTGTCATTGCAATGCTGTGTATTGAAGTACTGCTCAATATCTCTTCAGCAATATCAAACGAACGTATTCCACCTACTAAAATCACTGGTGTTTGAATATCTTCAGATATAATTTTAGTATGTTCAAGGTTATATGCTACTTCATTTATAGGTCTAGCAGGTGTTATTTTCCCTCCAGCTAATCCACTACTTATTTCTATTGCATCAAAACCTACACTTGATAAATAATTGCACACTTTTCTACTTTCATCGAACTTAAATCCATAATCATCATCTATAAAGTCCGAACTATTAATTTTTAATAGCACTAAAAACTTATCACCACAAGCTTTACTAATACCATTATGAATATCAACAATTATCTTTGATCTTCCCTCAGTATCTTTACCATAAGCATCATTTCTTCTGTTATAGTATGGATTGATGAACTTATTCAGTAAAAAGCCATGTGCAGCATGAATTTGAACTCCATCAAACCCCGCTTTTTCTGCACGGATAGCAGCATCAATAAAATAATTAATTATTTCCCTTATTTCTTTCTCAGAAAGAGCTTTCGCTGTAATTCCACTTATTTCATCTTTTATCTTTGACGGCCCTACTGGTGGCTTATTAGCTTCCCAATGAAGGAGAGATCCGTAGTTTCCAATTTGAGCAATAATCTTGCTATTACGTTTGTGCACAATATCAGCAACACTTGTCAAACCATCTATATAAACATCATCATCTATCCTTAGATAATTCTCAGGAAAGTTCCCATCATCCCAAGCAGTCATCATCTCAGAAATAATAAGTCCAGCACCACCATCTGCAACCTTCTCATACCACTTCCTCACATCATCTGTCACATAACCTTCTTTTGAAGCAACTCCCGAACCAGCTGCACTCCTTACTAACCTATTTTTTACTGTTACTTTTCCGATAATATTTTTAACAAATGCTTTTCTTCCCATATAATCCTCCTTTTTAATCGAATGTTCGTTTAATATATTTTCCTAATATAGAGCTCTATATAAAATAGAACCCATTAGCTATTATTACATATTCCCTTCCAGATCAGGTCAAAAGTGAATTTCACTTCTTTTTCATTCAACAAGGTACCATGTATATAATAATTTTCAGCCATTCTCTCTATTGGTGATGCCAAAAGAGAATGAAGTATTCCTTTATCAAAATCGATAATTTTCTTATCCTTAATAAATTTATCAATTACACTACTTTCAGATATTTCATACTTCTTAAGTTTTATTTCTTCAATTAGACAAGGGCAACTAGAAAACTGCTTTATAAAGTAATATTCATCTTCATTACCTATAAGATAAAAGTAGTATCCTCTAAATATCTCGTAAAGAGTAACCTTCTCTACAATAGAAGAGTCTACTTGCTCAACTATATCTCTGAATCTTTTTTCTCTGATTTCATGATAAATACTATGAATCATCTCACTCTTACTATTATAGTAAGTATAAATACTAGAAGGTGATATTCCGCATTCATTTGCAATCTTTGACATAGATATTCCTTGAAAACCAAACTCCCTTGTTAACTTGATCACAGTTTTTTTTATTTTCTCTTCTTTTTCGACACTTTTTTTTCTCATAAGTCTCTCCTCACCTTCTATAATAAACGACCGTTCGGTTATTGTCAAGAAGACATTTTCTTTTTTAAAAAATACATACCCACAAAAAAGTGGGTAATTTACTTTCGTTTTTCCAGATGATATTTTGTTTACAAGGCCTTAACACAAAACGAATAAACATAAAGGAGAATAATCATGAGTACAAAGATTCAGTACATTAGAAATGCGACAATGAAAATAAACTATGGAGGAAAAACTTTCTTAACAGACCCAATGCTTGCATCTAAAGGAGCTTATACAGGATTTTTATATAGAGATCAATTAGTAAATCCTACTGCTCCATTGCCTATGAGTATTGACGAAATTATGGATGGTGTAGACTGCATTTTAGTTTCCCACAGTCATATCCCAGCAGATGGCAAAGGAGGTCCTTCTGATCATTTTGATGCTACAGCTATAAAAGAAATTGATAAAAGCATGCCTATTTATATCCAAGCTTGCGATGCTGAAGGAGTAAGAGCTGTAGGATTTAATAATGTTCATGAAATTGAAGATAGTATTACAGTCGACAATATTAAAATTACAAGATTTGATGGTCTTCACACAGATATAGAAGACTTTTTACCAATGGTTGGAGATGTTTCAGGATTTGTCTTTGAGGCTGATGGCTATCCAACAATTCTCTGGACTGGAGATACTATCATTACTAATGAAGTTTTAGCAACTATTGAAAAATACACTCCAGACATCATCATTACCCACTCTGGCGGAGCACAAATGCCTATAGATGCAGAAGGTAATGTGGTGAAATTAGTAATGGATGCTGATGATACAATAAAAATTGCACAACTAGTACCTAAATCAAAAATAGTGTCTATTCATATGGAGGCTTTAGATCATTGTCCAATAACTAGACAAGAACTTTCAGAGAAATCAAAAATTGCCGGTATTCCAAAAGACCGACTATTTATACCAGATGATGGAGAGGAAATATCATTATAAGTGCATACCTAACAACAGATACACATCGTCAATACAAAAAAATTAAAACATAGGAGAATATATTATGAAAAAAATATTAATCGTAACAGCTTTACTATTATCACTGCTTTTAGCAGCTTGTTCAACACAGGAAGAAAAAGTTGTCAGTGTAGATTCTAAAAAGGATACTGCTACTGAAATCCAATTTATTAGAAATGCAACTATGAAAATAAGCTACGCAGGCAAAACATTTCTGACTGATCCGATGCTTTCAGAAAAAGAGTCTCTGCCTGGATTTTTGAATAATGCTGAGCTTTCAAATCCAACTGCTGATCTACCTGTTTCTGTTGAGGAAATCTTAGCAGATGTTGAAACAATCTTTGTAACCCATACCCACATACCAGCTGAAGATGTACCAGCAGGACCTTCTGATCATTTCGATTCTGCTGCTATTGAAAATATTTCTAAAGATATGCCAATATATATTCAACCATTTGATGCCGCTGGAATTAGACGTGTAGGATTTAATGACGTAACAGCAATCGAAGATAGCATAGTAATTGATGGAATTAAAGTAACTCGTTTCGAAGGAGTTCATGCTGATGTAGATGCTTTATTACCAATAGTAGGTGAAAGTTCTGGATATGTTTTTGAAGCAGATGGATATCCAACAGTTCTATGGACAGGAGATGTACTATTAACTGATGAAATAAAAGAAGTCATAAAAAAACTCTCTCCTGATATAATCATAGCTCATACTGGTGGAGCTCAACTGCCTATCGATAATCAAGGAAATGTTTCCAAACTTGTTATGGATGCTGAAGACGCAATTGAAATAGCAAATATAGCACCTCAAGCTAAAATTATCGCAATTCATATGGAATCCCTTGACCATTGTCCTGTTACAAGGGAAGGTCTAAGAGAAAAAGCAAATGAAGCGGGAATATCTGAAGATAGATTAATCATTCCTGAAGATGGTGAAACAATTAAATTCTAGTATAGTAGATAATAGGAGGTTCGATTATGCCAAGTGTAAAAAAAGGAAAAGTAATAGTAAATGGTGAAAATCCATTTATATGGTTATCAGAAAAGCAAGGGAGTCCGATGACCACAGAGGCGAGTATCTGGACAATAACTTACTCAGAAAAAGGATCTGGTCATGCTCTTTTTATAAAGAGCGAACTTACCAACAATAAGTGGAGAATATATACTGACAATGCCGACATGACAAGGTGGATGCAATCAACAGTTCAGGGAATGCTTAATCCTGAAACATCTGATGATTCAATACCTATTATTGATGCAGCATTTTCAAGACACGGAGATGTAAAAAATTCATGGACACAAGTAATCCAAAGTGAACTTGATGAAATCATCATGAACTGGAAAACAATGAGTGATCCACTACTTGTTCAAGATGAAAAAATTAGTGAACCTGGGAGACCTTATGGAGTAAGTGCAGTAATGATACCAGCTTCCAGTGCGCAGTTAACTCTGAACGGAAAAGCTGCAAGTGGCTCAATATGGCCTATGGAACTTGACGGTAAAGCCTTCAGTACTGGAGCATTAGCATTTTCAGAAAACTGGAGATCAGAAGAATAGAAAGGGGGCAGTCGTTAATAGACTGCCCCTTCTCAATTCATTATTCCATCAATCTTCTCAATATAGTTTATTCTATATAAATATATAGTACCTGCAATAGTAACTAGTTCTGCTGCCGGTATCGCCCACCATATATACTTTACTGATTCATGTAACTTAATTAAGTAACTTGCAACTCCTAAAATAGAAATCACCCTAAGGAGAGATATGCTTAGACTATGTCCGCCCTTTCCAATTGCTTGAAAAACGCTTTGCATAATAAAATTTACTCCTACAAAAACAAAACTTACGGATATTATCTTCATAGCGATTATACTTATCTTTTCAAGTTCACCCGAAACATTAAAAATACTAATAATTTGACTCGTAAAAATTTGAAAAACGATAAAACCAATAATCATAATGATTGTAGAAAAAATCAATGAAAACTTTATTGTACTTAATATCCGCTTTTTATTTTGAGCTCCATAATTATAAGCTGTTATTGGGGCAACTCCATCACTTAATCCAAGTACTGGCATAAAAATAAAGCTCTGTATTCTAAAATATAATCCATAGGCCGATACTGCTGTTTCAGAAATAATACCTAGAATAATGTTCATTCCATATGTCATTATAGAGGTTAAGGACAACATTACAATCGCTGGCAAACTAATCTTATATATTTCTTTAATGATTTTAAAATTAGTTTTAAAGGCTTTAAAATTAATAGCAATCTCTTTATTAAACTTCAAGTTAAAGAAAATAGCTAATCCGCAGGCACATATTTGGCCTATTACAGTAGCATATGCAGCTCCAGCAACTCCTAGTGCTGGACATTTAAAATATCCAAATATTAATATAGGATCTAAAATTACATTGATTATGGCCCCGGTGCCCTGAGTAATCATTGTATAAAAACTCTTTCCAGTAGCTTGAAGCATCCTCTCAAAAATCAGCTGGCCAATTTGACCAAATGAAAATACTGAAATAATAGTCAAATACTTTATTCCCATGGAGCTAATTAAGGGATTGTTAGTTTGAGTATTGAAATACATTTTAATTGCAAATACTCCAAACAAAAGAAAAAAAACATAGGTAATGACTCCTATGATAATTCCGTTACAGGCAACATTATTCGCCTTCATATGATTCTTTTGACCAAGAGTTTTTGCCAATATAGCATTAAGCCCCACTCCAGTACCAACACATACAGATACAATAAACATCTGTATTGGAAATGCAAGAGTGAGTGCATTTATTGCCTGCTCACCACTTAAAGGAATACGTGCTATAAACAAACTATCAATAATATTATAAAGACCTTGTAATAGCATCGATATCATTATAGGTATTGATATATTTAAAATAAGCTTTTTTATCGGCATTACAGCCAATTTGTTTTCTCCGATAATCTCATGTTGTAACTTCATAATATTCCAACCTTTCTTTCATGGTTAATTTTTTAGTAAAATATTTGTAATTAAATGTCCTTAGAATATTTACACTTAATTACAACAAGAGATTTATCAAACTATTTTTTTTATTATACCAACTCTTAAGTTATTTACCTTTCTCAATATAATGCCCCCTTCCACAATACATTATAATCGAACAATCGTTTATAATCAATCGTATTATCACCACACAAGTAATCTTTATTATACATAAGAAAAAACTGAGCCCACATGAGGCCCAGTTTCTAATCATTTCTTATCCCTTTCCATATTAAATCGAAAGTTTTGTGTATTTCTTCATCTGATAGCTTTTTCTTATCTACAAAGTAATTTTCAGCTATTCTTTCTATTGGAGGAGCAAGCATAGCGTGGATTATTGTTGTATCTACATCCACTATCTCTCCAGTTTTCACAAACCTACTTAATATATCATCAATGGTTGTATTATATAATTTTCCCCGCATCTCTTCATGCAAACACTGACAACTTGCAAACTGCCTAATATAGTAATACTCATCCTCATTCTCTATAAGGTAATTGTAAAAATCTATAAAAATAGCCCTAAGAGTCTCTTCAGCATTCATGTTTTCATTTATAGAATTATAAATATTATTATGTCTTTTCTCCCTTAGTTCATGATATATACTATGGATCATTTCACTTTTATTTTCATAATAAGTATATATAGTTGATGAAGAAACACCGCAGTCTTTTGCAATTTTTGACATTGATATTCCTTGAAAACCATAATCTTTTGTTAATTTTATTACTGAATTTTTTATATTTTGTGATTTTTGTTCATCTTTTCTTCTCAAAATACTACCTCCTAAACTTATATTAAACAAGCATTCGATTAAAGTCAAGATATATCAAAAACAAAGAAAACAATCTGCATACTTAATTCATTATATACAGATTGCCTATATATTCCTACTCTTTGTCTTCTTCATCGTCCAGATACTCTTGACCTACTTCTTGCATTATTTCCAAAGCTTCAAGGAGTTTTCTTCCTCTACCTTCGGAAATAAAATATTCAACTCTTAAAGGATATCCTGCAAAAGTTTCTTTTTCAACTAATCCAAAATCAATTAATTCCTTTAATTGTTGAAGTAGCATTTTTTGACTTATTCCATTTATTCCCTTCTCTAATTGTGACAAAGATGATCTACCGTAGTACTTAAGTTGGTATAGAATAACAGTTTTCCACTTACCTTTAATTATATCGTGAGTCACCTCCAAGGGACATGTGATTTCTTTTCTTATTTTCATAAAAACCTCCATCTACTTATGAAGCCACTACAAAAAGAAACTCAATTGATTCTTGTCTACAATACGCTGGGTTCAATAGTTGAAAAGAAGATACATATTAGGTGTAAGAACTTCAAATTTGACTTTTTTAGTGACCTGTTACTTATTGAGTATTTTAAAATAGAAATTTAACTGTGTCAAATTTTTATTTTTCATATAATCTAATATAACTTTCTAACTTATAAATTTTAAATACATCTTAACATTATTTTATACTCAACACAGATATAGCTATGAATAGCCTAACTACATGAACAACATCCACATGCAGATACTTCTTGTCCTGTATCACCAAAATATGAAATAGCGCCTGATGGGCATATATTTTGACAGCCTCTACATCCATCAACACATTCGTCTGGATTTACTATAATAGGTTTCTTCACTCCTACTTCATAAACTCCATGGCTACACTTTTCTACACAAGACCCACACTCTGTACATTCTTCTTGACTAATTACTGGATACCAATTCTTTGACATTATTTGTCCTCCTTAAATAAATAATAATGTTTCTGCGTTAATATATAATTTATTAATTTCCTTTTGAGAAATTAGTCCTACTAAAATATATGAAATCACAATTATTCTAAAATTTCTTTTCCCAACCTTGCTTTTTTTCTCATTTCAAAGCTAGCTATAAGTGATGCTGCTACAATACCAACTATCAAAATAACAAAGGAGGTATTGTAGAATATTCTAGAACTCCCATAAGATTTCATTATTATACCATTTACAGATGTTCCTACAGCACCACCTACAAACATATTAAATGATGCCATTGACATTGCTGTACCACGCATATGAGGTAGTTTCTCTTGTACAGTAGCTACTAAAGTGGATTGTAGGAATATAAATGCTATTCCAAATCCTAAAAATCCTAAAGATAAAGTTAGTATACTGTGGGGATCTGATATCTCAAATAGAGAAAGAAAACCTAAAATACCTGCGAAAACAAGAAAAGCATTTTTCAATTTACTTCTAAGTTTTGGAGCAATTCGTCCTCCTAAAACTGTACCTACTCCAAATAAAGCTAATATAAGACCTACTATCAATATATTAAAGCCTGTAAATTCTTCAACAAGCTTACCTGAGTATGTAAAACTTCCAAACACACTAAATAAACAAGGACCCCAGGGTGAAATCAGGCCTCAATAATAGTCATATCTCTATGGTGAGACCCCGATTTAAACTAGGGTCAAAAATCTTAGTAAAAAAATAAGGCCTTTTAGGATTTAACTCTCTAAAAGACCTTACTACTCTTTGAATTTAATTTTTACGAAAACAAAATTTCCATGCTTGTCTATGAAACGTCTATCCCTAGATGATAAATGCAGTTCATTTATTCCCTAGATTTGATCGATGAAGTACCTAGACTTTTCTAACAAGTCCTAGACTGTTCATTCCTAAATTTTAGTGGTGACATCCCTGTCTTCTTCTTAAAAAATTTTGAAAAATGTTCTGGGTAATCATATCCTAATATATATGCAATATCTGCTATATTACTATCAGAGCCTAATAATAAATTTTTAGCTTTTTCTATTATTGCTTCATGAATATAGTCAAGTGGTCTCATACCTGTTTCTTTCATCAACATATCACTAAGATAGTTTTGAGAATAACCCATATCCTCTGCAAATTCTTTAACAGTCGGTATTCCTAGTTTTTCCAAAGACTCCTCTTCCATTCTCTTTTTCAATAGTAATTCAAATTTACTTATTCCCTCTTGATTAACGTTCCTTCTTGTTATAAATTGTCGCCCATAATACCTTTCACAATAGTTCAATAAAGTTTCTAAATTCGATAGAATTAATTTGTTGGAATAGTTATCCAGATTCATAGAAAACTCTGTTTCAATTATTGAAACAATTGAACTTATAGTATCTTTTTCTTTTTGAGACAAATGAAGGGCCTCATTGTTGTTATACTCGAAATAAGTGTAGTCATGAATTTTATTAGCTAGACTTGTTCCTCTTATTAAATCAGGATGAAAACACAGTATCCAGCCCTTAGGTTTTTTACCACTTCCACTTGATACTACTTCTGATACTTGACTAGGCTTAGAAAAAACCAAACTCCCTTCATTGAAATCATAGCTTTTTCTTCCATACTTAATCTCACACTCCCCACCTGTTTTTAGGGCTATAGTATAAAATCCTGTTTTATATTTTATATTTCCCGGTCTATCAAACACTGCTATTTTTTCTACATCAACAACTGTAATAAGTGGATGGTCCGGCTTTTTATCCCCTAACATTTGATGTATCTGATTTATTGTTTTTACTTCAAAAATATCCTTCATAGATACCTCCACAAATTAGTCTATATCTATCATATACCCCTAAAATCGTGAAATACTTTACTTAATTCCAACTTGAGCTTTTAACATTTTTGTCATACGCTGATTTTTACTAGGAGGTAAAAAAGATGTTGTGAATTTTCTTAGAATACCTTGTTGGTATACTGCCTTTGGGTTTGTAAATGCTTGATATCCAATAAATCCACCCTTGTATCTTCCCATACCACTATAACCAACACCACCAAATCCCATTGTATTGGAACCAGCATGAAGGAGCATATCATTTATTGTCACTCCACCACTGGATGTCTGATTTACTACTTTATTAATATCACTATTATTTTTACCAAATATATATAAAGCAAGTGCTTTCTCTCTCTCATTAATACTCGCAATTGCATCATCTAACTTATCATAGGTAAAAATAGTTAATATAGGCCCGAATATTTCATTTTGGGCAAGCTTAAGATTTTTATCTGGATTAATGGCAATAGTTAAAGGTATTTTTCTTTTTTCTTTATTCGGGAGTTCTTCATTTCCAGGATTCACTTGAATTAACTTGCATCCAGATGCCTTCGCTTCATCAATATAAGAAATTATTCTTTCATATTCCCTGTCATTAATTATAGATACATAGTCAGGATTATCAAGTACTTTAGGATAAACTGACTCTGCACTTTCAACTACTTTTTTAAGGAATTTTTCTAATTTATTATCCGGAATAAGTACATAATCCCCAGAGATACACACTTGCCCTGAATTCATCAACCTTACTTTAGCTATTTTTTCTGCCGCAAGATCTAGATCAGCATCTTCTAAAACTACACATGGAGATTTACCTCCTAGTTCTAAAATTACAGGAGTAAGATTATTTGATGCAGCCTCAAGTATTTTTTTGCCAACCTCTGAACCCCCAGTAAAAAAGAACTTATCCCAAGGAAGGGCTGAAAACACCTTAGAAACTTCTAAATCACCTGTAACAACAGCTAACTCTTCTTCCTTAAAATACTTTGATACTAATCCTTTCATCAAACTAGCCGTGTTTGGAGTAGATTCAGAAAACTTTATCATTACCCTATTACCCGCTGCTAAAGCTTCGATTGCAGGATCAAAAGCCAGACTTACTGGAGCATTAAATGGAGACATTACACCAACTACACCCATAGGTTCATTAATAATATAAGTCTTTTGTCCAATAAAGCCCTCTAATATAGTAGATGTTTTTTCCCTCTTCATCCATTTTCTTAAATGCTTTTTTACATGTTTAGCATGGGATAGCACCGGATAAATATCCGCTATAAATACATAATCAGAGTTTCTAGTACCAAAATCTGCTTCTATAGCTTTAGCTATTTCATCCCTATTGTCTCGAATCATATTCTCAATACGATTTATTCTATCTATCCTACTATCATATGAAACAATATGGGACTTATTATACCCTTCCTTTTGTATAGAAAATATTCTTTTAGCCTCTTCAATTCCGTTAGTATTAATGTTCACCATTATGTGACCTCCTTATAAGTAGTTAAGGGATAAGAAATTTAACTATTAAACTTCCACTTACTACAAGCACTCTTCTTGTCTTTATAATATAATCAATGGTCCTTGATATGAATGAACATATATCTGATAAAAATGCATATTTTACACATATTTATATAAGTCCTATAATATATTTATAAATACAATTTATTATTAAGGAGATTTACATATGAAAAAATACGAATACAAGTTTTTAGTAAGTAAGACTAAATTAGGTTTTGATTTCGAAAAAAATGCGCTTCTCTAGAAAAAGAGTGAAATGAACTTGGTCAACAGGGTTGGAAGTTTTGCTCTTGGGGTAATGGGGTTGCTATATTTATGAGAGAAATCGATGAATAGAGTGGTTTTACTATAAGAGAAATGCCTTGCAGGACAAATCAGGCCATATATTAGCTTTACTCTACGGACAGGCCTGACTTATGTCCGGGTCTATTTTTCTTGAAGACCTAAGTTCAAGTCGCCCCTATCCGCATAGCCCTGACATCTATATGGAGTGACTTCGCCCTAAAAAGTACTATCAACTGACCCCATACCAACTGCTTTTCTCCATAAAGAGATGCCCCACCCACAAAGTAGTTTGACTCCATAGAAATTACTTCCTTGTACTGTTAAAGTAAATCCATACTAAGCACATCTCTTCGGAAATAAAATACTAAAACCTTGATTCAACTATTAAATCAAGGTTTTAGTATTTATAAAAATTTGAAATTTATGATTATCCCTAGCCTATATTAATCCATTATTAAAACTTAATCACCTTACCATATCTAACAAACTTACCTTGTAAATTATCATTGTTTGAAAGTTCATAAATATCCGATGCCGCTTCATAAGAGCTTCTTGTTGCACTCTTTCCACCCATGTCTGTGCGTACCCATCCTGGGCATAATGAATTTATTAATATATTACTTCCATATAAATTATTTGCTTCCATATTTCTAGCTGTAAGGATTACAGTCTCACCTTCTTCAAGAAATTTCTTAGCTGCTGCATATCCTATTCCTCTATTTCCACCGGTTATCAAAACAACTCTATTTTTCATAATTACCTCCATATTCTTTAACTTTGGTTTTATTCTATATGAAAGAAATTTCGAAACATAGAATATTATTGAATTGTACATGTAGATAATTGTTATTATTATAATTTTTAAATACTAAAAGTAGCTTACCAAAATAGATAAGCTACTTTTAGTGCTGTGTTTCAAGCATTTTTATATCGTTGTTTAATTTCTTTTCTTTTTATGCAATACTCTTTAAATTATTACTGCTAGCTGAACTATCTTATTCTTCACCTTCGAATTTATTACTAGTACCTATTTTAACAATTAGTGTTTACTATAAGTCAATAAGTAAGATAAGGATAAAGTTACTCACAACACTTTAGGTGAGTAACTTTATCAATTTTTATTGCATTAACTAAATTTCACTGCTATACTTTGATAAAAGTTACTCACTTGTATACTTATGTTTTTAAACATACAAACTTTATTAATTATCTACTATAATCCGGAGGTATATCATGAGCAATACTAATAGTATGGCAACAAAATCAATTTTTTCTTTAATTATGAGTTTTTCTATGCCAGCTTTCATAGCACTACTAGTCAACTCTATCTATAATATTGTAGATAGAGTATTCATAGGACATTATGTTGGTGAAAATGCACTTGCAGGCTTAACTATTTCCTATCCAATAATGTATATAGTCTTTGCTGGAGCTGTTCTAATAGGAAGAGGAGGTTCGAATTTAATTTCCATTAAACTCGGCGAAAACAAAAAAGAAGAAGCTAATACATTTTTTACAAATACTATTTTCTTTTATCTTCATGGGTAAAACTAAATCTTTCAAACCTGTCTAACAGAAATTTTATTACCCTTTCTTCTGTGCTTAAATATTTTAAGGAGCCTACTCTACTACTCTGCTTACAATTTCGCATTGCTAATCTTACTACCATTTCTCTCATTAATCCTGTATCATTATCAAACCAATTTATATAGTCATCTTTCGTCATACATAATAATTTACAATTGTTCTTCGCAGATACTGAACACACATATGTATTTTGATTAGATATTAGTTCTATATCCCCTATAAATGATACATCCTCACTTTGAACGTATATTACCTCTCCGTCAACATATTCATTGTATACTAGCAACTCACCAGACACTACTATCATAACTTTTTCTATCTCTTCGCCCTTTTGAATTATAGCCGTACCCTTTGGAAAATTTTCAACAGAAAAATTTATTTCTACAGGTGCCCCTTCAAGTAAAAACTCATACATAGGAAATTTTTTTATTGCTTCACTTTTATTCATAAATTCGACTCCTAAATTACTCCATTAATTAATAACGATAAGATAATAACATATAGCTTTATATCAACAATATGACACATTTCATATTCTTAACTTTCTCCAGAAATAAACTTTAAATTATATTAACAAATAGAGTAAGGTCTATGTCAATAGTTTTATAGATCATAAACATCACCTTTTATTATCCTCATCCTTACATTTACAATAAAACAAAAAGCATTAGTACATTTTACATACTAATGCTTTCTATCAAAGGTTCTGCCTTGGCATAATAATATCCTTGTATATTGTAGCAACCTAAATTATTTAGTACAATTAACTGCTCTTCCCTTTCTACCCCTTCTGCAACTACATTTAAATCAAACTGCTTAGAAAGCCTAATAATACTTTCAAGTAAATGCTCAATACCTTTTTCTTTTCCAATTTGGTCTACAAATGACTTATCTATTTTTATCTCATCTAGGGATAGTTTTGTAAGATAATTTAGTGATGAATAACCTGTACCAAAGTCATCTAAAGAAATTTTTATTTTAAGATCTCTAAGATCATTTAGAATAGGTACTACAATATCTATGTCTTCTATGGTAATCTCCTCGGTTATTTCCACAATAAATTTTTCTGGAGACACATCATGCTCTTCTAGAGAGCTTTTAATTGAACTTACAATATCCCTCTCCATAATATGCGAAGGAGATATATTGACAGATATACTTATATCCTTATTATATTTTTCTTTTAGTTTTGAATAATCTTCACATGCCTTCTTAATAACAAAGTCTCCAAAATTCTTTGCCATATTAATTGATTCAATTATAGGAATAAACTCATAAGGAAATACCGTTCCCAACTCTTCATTGTTCCATCTAGCCAGAGCCTCAACTCCAATAACTTTACCATTTTGTGTATTTGTCTTTGGCTGATACCAAAGTGTGAATTCATTATTTTCTAAGGCTAACTCAATATGGTCCTTCAAAGCTTCTTTTCTCCTTAATATTGCATCCAGCTCCCCTTTATAAGGGACTATGGAAGTAATATTTTGATCCTTTGCGTAGGCTAAAGCCGTAGCAGCTTTTTGAACACATCTTTCATAACTATCTTTTTCTATATCAAACTTAGAATATCCTGAATAAAATTCTGATTTTTTCTTTACCACAAAACTTTGTACTTTTATTTTGTTCATCAAGTCCCTTAACATAATTTGCAATTCTTTTTCCTCAATATCCTCAACCCAAATTGCAAATTCATTTCCTGATGTTCTTGCTACAATAAGGTTTTCAACATTCATTTCACTTATAGTTTCAGCCGCTGATATTAAGGCTTTATTTCCAAAAGAATGACCCATTGTAGAGTTTATTGATCGAAGACTTTTTAGATTAATAAAAATCAAAAATCCTACTGTATCCAGTGACTCAATTCTACATTTCACATCCTTTTCAAACATATGGGCATTCGGCAAAGCAGTAAGTTGATCAAAATAAGCCAACTTATTAGAATACTCATTTGCAAGCTCCAAAGCTTCAATATTCTCCATCAAGTACTGTTTAGTAGCATGGACTGAAACATGTAAAACAATAATGAATAAAATAAATGCAACTATTATCAAACTCCAAGTAAATATAAAATCAATGGCATAATTATTCTCATCCATATAGTATGAATAAATACATAAACTAGATAAAACAATCACAGTAACTGTAGAAACAATTTTACTCTCTACTCTATTCAAAAACAGCACAGCAACAACATTTGATACAGCAATTAAAATAATAAAAGCACTAGCAAATCCACCACCAATATATGATGCAATAGCAATAATACTTGTTACTAAAATCATCACCATAATCTTATAAGTAGTTTTGACTTTATCCGCCATCAGTGTTAAAAGCAGCATAATTACAGCAGTAATAAAATTCAAAACAGAATAAATTACCGGAATATCTGCAAAATATAATATTACAGATCCAGTAAAAGCTATTATAGCAGCCGCTATCAAGGCTATATTAAATTTTCTATCAATTCGTTCTTGAAGCAATTTATTATAATCCCTCATAATTATTCTCCTATATTTATCTGATTTTTACCCTTACTTTCAACATATCATTCAATATAGATGTATAATTATATGTTAACAGCTTATATTTTGTAAGTTCAGTTCCTTGCTTTTGAATAAGAATAGATTTTAAATCCCTCTATCTGTTATAAACGACTGCCTTTATAATAAATCTAAATGATAAATTCTACTAAAACAAAAAAGAAAACACCAAAATTTTTAAAAATTGATGTTTTCTTGATTACTAATAATTATATTTATGATTTTACACTACACACTATCTATAACTTCTACCTTTAAGCCCCTAAATAGATTACTGATATTGAAATTTTATCCCCTTATCATCTATAATTGTAGAAGAGTTTTTTATATATAATAGCTTATCCGGCCTAACAGGATTATCAATTTGGTACTTGCCTTCTTTGTTTATATGCCAACCACCTTTAGTTGTTTTACCCTTAGCAACTTCTAAATGAATATGATTTCCCGTAGATTTACCACTATTTCCTTCTTGATAATAGTTTTCACCCTTTTTTATATCTTTCCCTACATACAAGTCAGAAATATTGTCATCATGTCCTGTCATAATACTAATGTAGTCATAACTACCATCAGGAAACAAATACTTTTCCTTACTTTCCAGCCATACAAAATTTCCTTGATAATCTCCTGAGTATATTTTCTTAATAGTTCCATCAAAAGGTGCGTAAAAAGCATCTATCCCTCTATCTATTCCTACTAAGTCTATAGCATAAGATCCTTTATGACTTCCAATATTCATGCCTTGTGAAACATTTATATACTTCATATCTAATATAGCATTATCCGTATAATTGATCTTAATACTTGGCTTAATATCAATTAAAATTGGATCTAGTCCAAATCTTTCATTTTCAGTAGTTATATAAATTCGAAAACTATAATTACCTACACCCAGTCTTGAAAATCTAAATAAGCTCAAATAGTCTTCCAAATTTATTTCATAAGTATCCAAATTCAACTTTTCTTCTATTAATATTTTACTACCTTCAGAATCAAAAAATCCCCATCTCAATGATTTAATCTTATATTTTGATTTAAGTTTTCCTGAAATATATCCAGTATCTCTACAGTTTAACACCTTCAGAATTTTAAAATTTTCAATTTTCCCATACTCTGAATCAATAGTTAAATCTTCAAAATAATTACTTTCATCAACTATTATATTCTCGGTAACTAAGCCTATTTCTTTTTCAACTCCAAATGAAAGCGATATACTAAGCATTAGACTAACTAATCCAACCGATATTATAGTAATAATTGACATAATAAGTACTCTTACAAAATTCATTAAGTTCACCTACCTTAATCACATACATTATATTATATACTTTATCATTTACTTCTCAACAAATTCTCAACAATATTTTAATAAATACTTATATTATTCTAATATTTTAAATTATTTTTACAAAAAAATATAACCAGTCAAAGTCTTTGACTGATTATATTTTCGTCTATTTTTTTACCCATTTATATTATGTTGTGAGCATTTATATTTTGTTCAACAACTTAAGGGTCTTTACAAACTACGCTTAAAACCATTTACAATATACATTGTAACATTTTGTTCTCAACATTTTCTCAACATCTTAGATAGATTTAAAATTACTATGTCTAGCTCTAAAGATTATAACTTATCTTGTGAATATTTACTTTTTATTAGAACTTACTACTAGATTAAAATGGATTATTGAAGCTTCATATCCTCTACTCCTGAACAATGTACTTTTCAACTAAATCTGTTAAACTATTTGCCATGTTAGATGTTTTCTCGGAGCCTGCAGCCATGTTCTGAACGATTGAACTTTGTTCCTCAGCCGCGGTTGCAACTTCTTCGCTGTTTGAAGCCGTCATTTCTGTGCTTGATGCAACACCGTCGATTAATTTCAAAATTTTGTCCGAACTTGCAACTTCCTCCCTTGTGACAGCCACGATTTCTTCAATATCATGGCCAATCAGATTGACTGATTCCATGATTTTCACAAAAGACTCATCTGTCTTACGGGCAATCATAAGTCCGTTATCAACAGCACTTCTCCCATCAGCCATAGATATTACTGCATTCTCTATCTGGTCAACCATTTCATTCACAACAACAGCGATCTCATTGGACTCACTGTTAGTTTGTTCAGACAGTTTTCTAACCTCATCGGCTACAACCGAGAAACCTCTACCATGCTCACCTGCCCTTGCAGCCTCAATATTAGCGTTAAGGGCCAACAAGTTGGTCTGAGATGCAATGGCATTAATAGTCGTGATAATCCCCCTGACCTTCTGGGATAAATTATCCAACACATTCAGTGTTTCAGCTGTTGCCCCCGCTGACTGACTTATAATTTCAATCGCTTCAATAGTCTTTTCGACATTGTCTCGGCCATATTGAGCAGCCTCTACAGTATTACCAGCATTACTGTGAGCATCTTTTGCACACTTTTGGGCACTCTGGATTAGTCTAGACAATTGATCCAACACTTCTGCTGTTTCCACAATAGAGATGCTCTGATACTTGGTGTTGCTCGCAACATCTGAAATATTAGTAGCAATTTGTTCAGATGATACACTGATTTCCTCTGACACTGCCGAAAGCTCGTCAGAAGCCGACGACAACTCAATGGCACCATTTCTAACATTGCTGATAATATCAGATTGACTGTCTATCATTTCATTAAAATAATTTCCAAGCACCTCAATTTCATCTCCTGTCTTGATCTCTGAACGTACTCTCAAATCACCTTGCCCCGCTTTTGTCATCAGCTTATTCAGCTGAACAATAGGTTTGATAATATTTCGTGATGAAAACATCAGAGATAAGAATACTGATATCAGCAGGGCCACCCCTGTAATTATCCAAGTAATACGTTTAATATGAATAGCAGATGCCATATATTCATCATACTCTGCCGCAATAGCAACTGTCCAATCATTTGCTGGAACAAAGTGTACAAATTTGTCAATTCCATTTTGGGTATAATATCCTTGCCCTTCGGTACCCGATTTCATCTGACTGCTTATATTTTCGAAATTTGGAATGCCAAAGTCTTCAAGAGAGGATGTTAGCACGTGATCCTCATTAGGGTGGTATAAAATCAGACCCTCACGGTCTACCATATAAGCATAACCACCTTCGCCTACATGAATATTCTCAAGATACTCGCTGAAGATATCAAAGTTAATCGTACCTATTAAGACACCGACGATTGAACCATCCAGCTTTAGGGGATATGCGATAGCAATCACAGGCACACCAGTTGTCTTTGAAATAATCACAGAACTTCTTCCCGGAGTGCCGCTCAATGCCTTCTTCACATACTCTCTATCTGAATAATTTTTAGTCACATCAATCTTCAAATTATTCATAATTGCATCTGCATTATGATCCAACAAAACCAGCATATTGATTTTATCACTCTTATTAGCCTGAAGCTCTTTCAACATATCAAAAGCTTCTTCCGCTAATTCAGTCTGCCCAGCTGCAACCTGTGCATAAAGATTGTTGTGACTCAATCCATCCAAGTACATATCAAGTGCCTCCATCTGCTGGACTATCATTCCGCTTGCATTGAGAGAGAATTCACTCAACTCATGCTCTGTTGCCTTCTGCATAGAGTCTGATGCCATGGTACTAGAAATCCACCCCAATGCAATCATAGGTACCGAAATGAATATCATAAACATCAACACCAATTTTACTTTCAAACTCATTTTCATTGTCCTTCTTCCCCCTCTTTTTATTGATAACTCTTCTCTGTGACAAGATTATTATGTCCGAACTTCCCTATAACTTTATGTAAAAATCTAAAACTCTTATAACAGTATCACTTATATTTTAACATCTATCTCTCAACAAATTCTCAACACCTGTTCCTCCTAAAATGCTAGGTTCGAATTAATAATCCACTCAAAAAATAAACAGCCGTACAAATGTACGACTGTTTAAAAAATTTGCTATTTAACTTTTATTAATAATGAATAGCATTCAGTATTTCACTATATGCCCAATGATCTTTCTTTACATCACTAAATGGGTTCTTTACACTACTTGTATCTTCGTGTCTGTTTAGAATATTATTCACCATAGTTACTACTTCTGCCCTTGTTGCATAACTTTGTGGGTCATACTTGCCCTTAAATCCATTTACAATACCTAGTCTATAGCACTTCATAATCGAGTCCTTAGCCCAACTATCATCAATATCACTGAATCCTCCATGTCTAAATGAAGCACTTCTTTCTGGATTTATTATTCTTG
>JAOARG010000014.1 GCA_025210655.1 Bacillota bacterium | reverse complement strand
TACCGATAGTAATAATGATACCACTTCTACCGAAGATCAAAGTGAGGAGATTACTCCTGACACTGAGAATGATTCTAATAATATAGACTCTGATTCTGATATTAGCACTGAACAAGAGGCAGTTGATAATTCAATAGATAGTAGTAATGATACTTCTTCTACCGAAGAACAAAGTGAAGATATTATTTCAGATACTGAGGACACTTCTAGCGAAGTCGAATCTGATTCCGATATTAATATTACAGTCGAAAATCAAGATGAGGAGACTATCTCTGACACAGCGGATACTTCTGATGAGACAATTTCTGATTCTGATGTTAATATTAGCACTGAGCAAGATGAGATTAATAATTCTACAGATAGTACTGATAATACCGAAGAGCAAAGTAAGGAGGATTTAGATTCAAAAAGCAATGAATCTTCTCCAAATGAGAGTGATAAGGTCACTAAGGGGAACATGGGACATGGAACTCAAGAAGACGGTTTTAATGAAAACAATCCTGGAAACGCTAATCCTGAGATTGTAGGCAATAAGGGTGATGATAAATCAGATATTGATGATAATTCCGATGACGATGATGATAGAACTGAAGGTAGATCTAGAAGATCAAATCGTGATCGTGATGATGACGACGATAATGATTCTGATGACGATGATGATAGAGCCGAAAGTAGATCTAAAAGATCAAATCGTGATCGTGATGATGACGACGACGATAATGATTCTGATGACGATGATGATAGAGCTGAAGGTAGATCTAGAAGATGGAACCGCGACAGAGATGATGACGACGACGATAATGATTCCGATGACGATGATGATAGAGCCGAAAGTAGATCTAGAAGATCAAATCGTGATCGTGATGATGACGACGACGATAATGATAATGATTCCGATGACGATGACAATGACGATGACTTTGACGATGATGACTTTGACGATGACGACTTTGATGTTTTTGATCAGGATGATGATAATGATAACGATAATGATTGGACAAAAGAAATTGATGATGATGACACAGACCTAGACAGTGATGAAGATGATGTTTTTAATGACGACAATGATTCTGATGATGACGATGACGATTTTGATGATGATGACGACGACTATGATGATGACGATGATGATTTCGATGATGATTTCGATGATGATGTAGATACAGACGACATTTAAAATAACAAGGCTTGGTTCTATTACTGAACCAAGCCTATAACATTAAGAAATGTTAATAAATTATTAGTTTCTTCTTAATTTTAATATATTATAATAAGCTCATCAAAAGAAATCGGAGGTATCAAGATGAAAAAAATTACTAGTTTTATTACTATATTACTATTAGTCCTTTTAGTAGGATGTGGAAACTCTCAAACTGCCAATTCACCAAATGCTTATGATAAAGAAAACTTCATAGGTGCTGCTGATATTTCAGAGGAAATTGAGGAATACGGAATATCTAGAGAAGATATGTCAACTTTTAAAATTGATGGTGAAAAAGCCTATATGAATGGTGTAATTAGCGCCGATACAGTTAGACAAGTAAAAAAACTAATCTCTGATTATCCAAATGTCAAAACTATTGTTATGGAAAATATCAATGGATCTATAGATGATCAAAGTAATCTAATAGCTAGTAGGCTAGTTAGGGAAGCAAAATACGACACTATCGTTCCTGAAAATGGACATATTGCTTCTGGAGGAACCGACTTCTTCTGCGCAGGTATAAAAAGAACTGCTTTCGAAACTTCAAAAATTGGTGTTCATTCTTGGGCCGGTGACGGTGTCGAGAACGCTGCACTCTTACCTAAAGATGACCCTTCTCACAAGCCTTATATTGACTATTACAAGGAAATGTCTATGCCAGATCCAGAAGGCTTCTATTTCTTTACTGTAAACGCTGCAAAAGCTGACGGTATGCACTATATGTCAATGGATGAATTAAAAAAATATGGTTTAGTAACTGAGTAAAAAGCTAGGGCAATTTGCCCTAGCTTTTATTATCTTTATTTTCTATCATCATTCCTACTGCAAATTCTTTAAAATCCTTCTTGACATAATAGTCTACAAGATGGGATTCACATAGCAGTTGTATATTAATATTTGCACTTTTACATTTATGTATTAATATGTCTAATATTTTAGATCCAATTCCTCTTCCCCTATAAGATTTTAAAACACCAACACCACATATATATCCATTAATAATACCGTCTGATATTACCCTGCCACTTGCAACTATTGTATTTTCACTATATACATAAACAGTATACCAAGATTTTTTCATAGCTAAATCAATCTCTTCTTTAGATAGATTTAAGTAATCATTCCATCTCATTTCATTGTAAAATTCATAAATATCACTCACTTTGTTTAAGTCTTCCTTATAATTAAGTTCGTAACGATCAAGCATATCTATCCCCTCCTAAACTATTTAATTATACTGTATAAAAATTGTTATCAATCTAGAACACTTAAACGCCTCAAAAAACATTATGCAACATTTTAAAAAATAAGTCGAGTTTGTAATACTCAAAAACAAACTCGACAAACACTTGAACCTATTAAATTAATATTTCCTTATACTAGATCTTCTAAATACTCCATCAATTCCTCCACACTTGAGGCAATGAAATTCATGGGAGTATATATCATTGGGTTCAACTTCTCATTTATGAATGAAGCCCTTTTGTCTGTATGAAGACCAATAATAAGCCTATCTCTCTTACCGATTTCTTTATGTAAGTGAGCCATTCCCAATGCAACTGCCGCACCTTCATCAGGTACCCTGCCATCAAGAACATATAGAAAGACATCTGATTCAAACAAATTTTCCTTATCCATTTTAAATATTTCTATTGCCCTTTTTTCAGGAGCCATACTTATATAGGGTTCCTTATTTACCTTATCCCCATCTCTTTGGGGTAAAAAAACTTTATAACCTAGTTTTTCTATTTTCTCCGTCAGACGAATATTAAAATCTAACTCTGCTTTACTAAAAAGTGGTGCTGCAAAATATAATAACATTTTATTCTCCTTTTATAATTATTTCCTAGGATATATTTTATCATATAGACAAAAATAATGTCATTACTTATTTTTTTATAAAGCTTCCATTGTCTAACTCTTCAAATGCTTTATTTAACTCTTCCTTAGTGTTCATAACTATTGGTCCACCCCATGCTATTTCTTCCTTAAGAGCTTTGCCTGAGAATAAAAATACCCTTAGATCTTTTTCTGTAGACTTTATGATTATGTCCTCTCCCCTATCAAATAAGACTGCACTCTTTTCAGGAATTATCTCACTTCCGTCTTTTTCAAAGATTCCTTCACCACAAATCAAGAAAACAAAAACATTATCATCAATATTTGTTTTATATATCCATTCAGACTTAGGAGATAACTTAATATCTAGAAAAGTGGCTTTTACATATTCACTTTCCATAGCACCTCTCGTATTTTTATATACTCCCGAAATAACCCTTACTTCTACATCCTCTTCATAAACTACAGCCACATTATCCTTAGTAATATCTCTATACTTGGGTTTTGTCATCTTATCTTTTGAAGGCAAATTAATCCAAAGCTGAGTACCAAGCATTAAATCAGACACCTGGGGCATTTCTTGATGAAGTATTCCACTACCAGCTGTCATCCATTGACAATCCCCACCAAAAATATTACCACTATTGCCTAGACTATCCCCATGCTTTACATGTCCTTCAATCAAATATGTAACAGTTTCTATTCCTCTATGGGGATGCCAGGGGAATCCTTTAATATAATCTTCTGGATTTCTAGAATCAAAACTATCAAGCAATAAAAATGGATCAAAATCTTTTACATCATGATATCCAATCACCCTAGTGAGATGAACCCCTGCTCCATCAACAGCTTTCTTACCACTTATGACTTTCTTAACTTTTCTAAACATAAGAATCCTCCAATCATATTGATTCTTTCAAATCCCTTATGGCTTTATGGTATTTGGGATTAACTTTTCTTTTTATTATATTATCAACAGTATCTTCCATATACCAATTTCCTTTCTTCTCTTGAAGCAACATATTGGATATCAATATGTTACCTGCTGAACTTAGCTCCTCTTTCTCTATATTATCTATCTCATGATGAAGCAGTATATTAGATATTACAGCACTACTGAATCCCCACTTGCTTAGTAGATAAGCAGAAAGCTCACAATGACTAATACCAAATATATCTTTTTCAGCTTCGCAGCATGTAATACCTTCTTTTTTACTTTTCGCCATTACATCTTCATACTTGTCATATTCATTTTCTACAAAAACAATTTTACCTACATCACACAAAAGCCCAATTAAATATGTTTCCTTCTTTTTCTTATCATTGCCCCCAGTTAATACTACAAATTCACTGGCGACCTTAGCCCTCTCAAAACTTTCTAAATTAATTTTCTCAATGATCCTCTTATTCCTTGCTTCAAACTCTTCACCATTAAAAAGCTCCGTAGATAATACTAGTGCTTTTACTACATCAAATCCTAAATATGTAATAGCATCACTTACTTTTTCTATAGTACGCCTGAGTCCGAAAAATGCAGAATTTACGAGCTTGAGTATCTTGGCAGTTACAATTACATCTGTTTCTATAACCTCTGATATTTCATCAATAGTAACATCAGGCGACTCCATTATTCCACACAACCTTGAATATATTTTAGGTACTGCTGGTAAAACTTCAAATCTTGATACCTTTTCTATAAGTTCTTCATTGGCAATTATTGAATTAGACATTATAGCTCCCTTAATGGTTGAAATCAAAACGTCTGGTTCAATAGGTTTGGCTAAGAACTGTTCTGCAGTTTGAACAGTTTCCAATATTAATTTCATATCAGAATATCCAGATAGAATAAACCTAATTGTTTTAGGATATTTATCTTTTATTTCTCTTAGAAGTTCTGCTCCATTCATTTCAGGCATCCTCATATCTGAAACAACTACATCAAAAGGGGTCTCATGGAATAATTCCAAAGCTTCTTTGCCACTTACCGCAAATTGAAAATCCCAATCTTCTTCTACATCAAAAAGTAAACGTTCCATGCTATTTAGAATACTTTGGTCATCATCTACAAATAAAATATTAACCATCCTCACACACTCCTACATCTAAATTGGTATTTCTATAAAAAACTTTGACCCAACACCTATATCACTATCAAAATATACCTGGCCATTATGTTTATCAACTATTACACTAAATACATTAGTTAATCCCTGACCTGTACCCATTCCAACATCCTTAGTAGTATAAAATGGATCAAATATTCTATCTTGAATATTTTTTTCTATACCTGTACCATTATCTGAAATACTTATTCCCACATATCCTTCTTTACTATAAGTCTCAATGTTGATTACTGGACTTCTTTGATCCTCCCCAATATTTTCAAGAGCATCTACAGCATTATTTAAAAGTTCAAATATTGCTTCTTTAATCAGAGAAGGTATACACTTAACAAATGGTATATCGGCCTGAGTGTTTGTATTTAGAATTATTTTTCCCTTTAATTCATGTGAATAAATATTCACAAAATTTCTTACCATCTGATTAATATCTTCTTCACGCATTTCTATATCATCTAGTCTTGAAAAATCCTTGACATAATTTACAATATCCGAAATATGTTTTAAATTTCCTTGCATTTCTAAAACTGCTCTTGAGAACATTTTTCCTGTTCTTAAGAATCTTTGTTTATCTTCTAATAATCTAAATTCCTCTTCTATCTTATCCATAGTATCTCTATCATTAACATGCCTATCTACTATCTCCTTGTAGCTTTGAATTATGTTCTCAGCTTTACCATAAGCTTTGTTCACAAAACCTATGTCATTGGTCAATGCCTGAATGGGGGTATTAATTTCATGGGCCACACCGGATGCCAAAGTCATTAGACTATCTAGTTTTTGCATTTGGAACAACCTTTTCATAAGGATTTTTTTCTCAGCTTCCATTTTTTTCACTTCAGAAATATCAACAATAGTTTCTAAGAAATATTTTCTATCATTTATTGTAATCCTGTTAACACAATGTAGTACAGGAACTTCTTTACCTTCTCCGTTGATGATGGTATTTTCATTTTCTAGGGATACACAATTTTCACAGATATTTTCACACAACTTACTTTCATTATTACAAAATGTTTCAAAGCATGGCCGTTTTATACAATCACTTCTATCCAAGCCTATTAAATCTAATAGTGAAGAATTCACCTCAACTACTTTCCTATTATCATCCACAAGCATTATTCCCACTGGAGAACTTTCCAACAAGGTTGAAAATTTATTATTCATATCTATTAGCTCTTGCTTACCTTTAGCCCTTTGTAAAATTAATGAGGTCATATTCACGAAAGTCTCAACAATATCCTTAAGCTTCAGCTTTTTATCCATAGGAAGACCTACAAATCCTACATCTTCACCATCTCCATATGAAGCAAGCTTAAAATAATGAATATTAAAATTATCAAGCTCTGTTCCCATATACTTTTTCCCATGAGGGAATAAGAAAAGTAAGGCCTTATATTCCGGAATTGAATCTCCAACTTTTATTTTACTTAAATTATCCACGATACACTTAGGTATATCAGCGCCATTATCTAAACAATTTTCATCACAATAATACACATTATTCTCACTATCAATAAGTGATTTTATATAACCTTCTTTTTTAGTTATATCAATTGATATAACTCCAGAAAACTCACCTTTACATATTTTTTTCATATTCTCAGTGATAACTGTATATACTTCCTTGTCAGTGTCCTTAGTTGTTATGTCCAGAATAGTATCATATAATATCCTAAATCCTCTATTTCTCTCCTCGAAAATCTTGTTTGCTCTTTCATTTTTCGTCATACAATATCACCACCTTAATAGAATAATTTCACTTTCTGATTAGTCTGTAAAGACCATAAATAGCGAAAATATTAATAAATACAACAATGTATACTGGATTAACATCAATTAAATCAGATACTAATATTTTTTCTGTATTATATCCATTAGCCAACAATGGATTAAGTATGTATACCGTTAAAGCCATTCCAGGAATAAATGACAGTATTACAATAACAAAATTTAGATTTCCCTCTCCCAATTGCCTAAGAGACCCTATTATACAACCGCCACATAAAAATATTCCTGCTCCGAAAAACATTCCTCCAATTATATTATAAAAACCATATCCTCTAATTTCCCCTACTACCTTTAAACCCAAATTATTATCTATGTATTTTGAGAATACAAATCCTAAACTTGATATAATAAAAATAACTAGTATTAATTTGTAAATTCTTTTTCCTCTTCCCGTAAAAATTTCTCCTAACCCATTAGCAAAACATAGCCCCGATCTCTGAGCAAAGTAACCAAATCCTATGCCGAAAATAAGAGCTTGAATTACCTTAATAACACTCATACATCTACCTCCTTGTTAATCTACAGCTTTTCCTATTCATAGAATGAACAATATATCCACCTATCATGATTCCAGCTATAGACAATATAGAAGATACCGATAACATTGGCAAACCAACTACTACAGCCGTCGTACAAGTCCCCGGTGCTATAGTTATACCTATTCCAATAAGTATCCCACCAATAATTGTTCTAGAAAGTTTACTTTTGTGTGGATATCGCAGTATAAATTCCCCACTAAACTTAGCAGCAATAAATGCTCCTACTATCACACCAATATTCACTATAAGTGCAAATAGAAATTTATTGTTATCCCCCAACTTCCCTATAAGTGGTAAAAAACTACTTCCACCTATCCAAAATTTATGTATGCTGATGTACATAAGTACATTTAAAATAGCAAAAGCTGCACCCATTTTCATAGTTTTAGTCATCGATAAACCTCCTTCACTACTAGGTCAACCTGAAAACTCAATCGATTTTTTCACACTTAAAATATATACATTTTAAGTAACTCATCAATTACTTCTGGATTAAAATTTTCCAATATCTTTTTTCTTTAACTATTTCAAACTTTGTCAAGTCATCATCTTCAAGTTCTTCAGGTATGGCCTTTATCGCCAATGGATCATCAACCAAAACCTCAATATTTACACCTTCATCACAACTATCAATTAACTCTATTGTCTCAACAACTGGATAGGGACAGAAGCTCCCCCTTAGATCTAATTTTTTAGTCAATTATTCCACCTCCACTTGCTACTGGAAGTTCTATCCTAAATATCGTACCCTTTCCTAGCTCTGATTCAAAACTAAGCTTACCTTTGTGCTTTCCAGTTATTATTTGTTGAGAAATAGATAATCCCTGTCCAGTTCCTACCCCAACTTCCTTAGTGGTAAAAAATGGCCTAAAAACACTTTCCTTAATTGAATCATCAATTCCACAACCATCATCTTCAACTTCAATAAATGCAACTTTATTCTTCTCGTATGTACTAATTTTTATCCTTCCAATAGAGCTTTCATTTTTTTCCTTAATTGCGTGGGCTGCATTTACTATTAGATTTAAAACAACCTGTTTAATATCACCAATTACACAATTAACAAAGGGTAGATTTTCATCTAAATTCATATCAATTTTGGCATAATACTTCCATTCGTTTTTCGATAAGGTGACTGTTGATTTAATGGCACTATTTACATCCTCCAAATGCATTTCATCATCACCCATATGACTAAAATCTTTCATTGCCCTTACAATATCGGTTATTCTTTTTATCCCCTCATCTGACTGCACTACAGCTTCGGGCATTTCGTTCTTAAGGAACTTAAATTTATGTTTTTTCTTTAAGCTATCCATTTCTTTCTTTACTTCTTTTCCGTCTTCGTATGCATCAAATAAATATCCTTCATATGCATCCACTAGGGAAAACAAATTATTAATTCCCTTGTCTAGAAATTCGATATTATTCCCCACAAATTGTACTGGAGAATTGATTTCATGGGCTATACCTGCTGCCAATGTACCTATAGATTCTAATTTGTTATTGTGTATCAATTCAGTTTCTAAATGCTTTCTTTTTAATATTTCGTCCCTAAGTATTGATATATCAAGAAATGATATGACCTTGTACTCATTTTCCATATATGTAATATTGTCCACCGCCATAAAAATTGGTATTTCTTTGTCATTCTTCCCAATAAAATTAGCCTCACTTAGTCTATATGAATTTAAGACTCTATTATCAACCAAGTTATAATCTACAATTTTCATGTCTATTATTGTATCAACATCTACTCCATATAAGCTTTTCTTATCCCTATCAAGTAATTCCATTGCCCTATCACTAATATCGACTATTTTATTTTCTGAGTCTAAGAGAATTTTTCGACATATAAAGTCTTCACTAATTCTTCCAATTGTATAAAGAGACTCATCCATATACTTTTCAAATCTTTTCATAAATAGTTTTTCCTGTATTGTAGCAAGGAAAAATAATAAAACACTTGAAAGTAAAATCATCAGTGCAATATTCTCAAACATTGACATTCCTGCGTATGTAAGAAATCCTAAGATGAAGTTTGCAAATATAAGAATATATACAGCATTTCTAATAATACTGTGAAATAAAAATTTACTGCCAATCTTCATATCCATCCCTCCATTTCTACTTCCTGAGAAAACTTATCTTTTTCTATAGTAATTCCTAAAGGCTTTATCAGGTAAAGCCTTACTGTAGTACCAGCCTTGTACTTCTTCTATTCCAATTCTCTTGACAGCATCCATTTGCTCATCGGTCTCCACACCTTCTGCAATAACATCATATTGAAAAACCTTCCCCAGTTCATACATGGCTTTTACAATAGCATGCTGTTCAGGATTAACAATATTATCTACAAATGATTTATCAATCTTTAATTTATCAATTGGAAAATCCATAATATACTTCAAGGATGAGTGACCAATTCCAAAGTCATCAAGGGCTATCCTTATTCCTAAATCACTAAGTTCCCTCAAAATACGTATATTATTTTGTGTATCATCCATAACGGCTGTTTCTGTTATCTCTATTATCAAATCTTCACCTTTTACATCAAATCTTCCCATTGCCCTTTCTACGGTGCCAACTAATTTAGGATTAATCTGTTTTGCTGATATATTAATTGATATCGGACACATTATACCTTGGCTTTTCCAAGTTTTTGAGACTGAACAAGCTTCATTGATAATCCAGTCGCCAATTTCATGTATCAATCCTATTTCTTCTGACAAAGGTATAAATACTGATGGCGATATATTCTTACCATCGCCCCTTTGCCATCTTATTAATGCCTCGCATGATACTATATCATCGTTACTAGTATTAACTTGAGGTTGAAAATGCAAAAAGAATTCTTTCTTTTTTAAGGCTGTTTTAATATCATTTTCCATCTTAATCTTTTCTTCCAACTTATGATGAAAAGACTTATTATATTCCTTCATTAAGGTTTGTTCATTCAACATGGCATTTAAAATAGTAATATCTGCTTTTTGCAACATCCCAAGTCCTGTATCTCCTTCTGAGCTTCTAACTATTCCAAGTTTAATTTTTGGAGAGAGGTCATATCCTTTTACTTTAATATTTTGTTGCAACATAAGCTCTAATTTTCTTAAATACTCCCGATTTTCTTCATATACTTTAATCTCTTTATCTACTATGTAAAAAGTATCATAATATCTTGCAAATATTACTTCATTTCCACTAAATATTTCACGTATAATCTTACTTACTTCTAGTCTCGCTTCATCTCCCAATTGATATCCATAAGCATCATCTACTTGTTTAATATTTCTAACATACACAGCATACATAATTAGCTTATCTTTCTTCTTTAGGTTTTCATCTACTAAATGTATGAAGTGATTTCTATTATTGAAGTTTGTTATGTTATCATTATTTAATAAGAAATCAATCTCACTATTTTTCTTAATCAAAATATCATTACTACTTCTTAATTCGTCTTGTTTAACAATAAGATCCATTTCAACCCTTTTTCTTCTAAGCATTTGATACACTAATACAGCCGATAATCCAAATAAAACTACAAGTATTCCAGAATAAAGTACAACCATTTCTTCTCTTATTACCATACCTGAAATAGGGGCACCAAAAATTTCACTATCTTCAGGCAAGGCTTCCAAATCTATTTGAAACTGCTTCAATCTACTATAATTGAACTGAGGAGTAGCTATGGACTCCCAAACAATAGGAATATTTGAAGCTTTTTCTCCGTGCATTATTTCATTTACCATTTTAGCAGCTCTTGCTCCATGTACTCCACCATCTACTATGTAACCACCTACTGCCCCTTCACCTTCATGACCCATCATTACATCTACTGCAACATATACCGGTAGGCCAGAATTATTAATTATATTTGAAATATACATTGGACCTAGATTCATAGTTTTTTTCTTGTCCAATATTAAGGATGTAATAATAACAACAGTATCCTTATCATATTTATTTAGTTCTACATATAAATCTTCTAAATATTCAACATTAATAAAATCAGTTTCTTTGTCCATACCACAGCTTTTAACAGCAGTTCTATAAGAAGCAGCTTCATTTTTCGAAGTATAATTATTTGAACCTGCAATTACTAATTTACTCATATTAGGATGTAGCTGTTTTACAAGGTTTATCATTCTGCTATGGTCTGCTGTTTGAGCTATTCCTGTCATATTTTCATTGAAATACATTTCTTTTTTCATATTGTTGATTCCAACTAATACAAGTGGAATATCTTTAAACAGTTGGTCATAGTATTCCCTGACAAAATCGTATGAAAAATTATCTGCTACTACAACGCAGTCAAAATGTTTATTCTTATACTTATCTTTCATCATCTTAAATATTTCTTCACTTGATTTATTACCAGTAAGTCTGTGTTCATCTAGATACTCTAAATAATAATCAACATACTCTTTTTCCAGCTCTTTTTCTATACCCTGCTGTAAACTATATGTCCATGCAAAATGTTGATAATAGGAATGTATAATAAGTATATTTTTCTTATCTACAGCAAACTCTACAGATGAAAAAGCTTGTGTCAGCATAAGAAGTATCATAAAAACCATCAAAATTTTTCTCTTCATAAAGCACCTCTTGATAATCAACTTAATCCTATAAACTCTTTACCCAATAAAGCTCAATATATTATGCCCACCTGTATTTTTTCTTTGCTTACTTATTACCCAAGCTCAAAAAAATAAAAAGTAGATTCATAAATTTTTCTTTAGAATCTACTTTCTAAGGGGATATTTCTATTTATCTTTTGTATACTAGTTCACCATCAATATATGTATAAATAACCTTTGAGTTTATATCTAGGGGATATTGACTCCACACTACCAAATCGGCATCCTTATTCACTTCTATACTACCTACTTTATGATCTATATCAAGTATCTCAGCTGGATTAATTGTAATCGCCTTAATAGCATCATAATCATCAAGGCCTTCTTTAGCAGCCAGTGCTGACCACATTATTAATGAGGACTGGGGTAAAACAGGGTGATCAGTCATTATAGCTATTTTTATACCTGCTTTAGCAAGTGAACTGCAAGTCTCAAATGACTTATTCAAAATCTCATTCTTTGATCTAAAACCAAATGTAGGTCCTACTATCGCCGATAAACCAGCATCCTTGATTTTATCCTTTATTAAATGACCTTCTGTACAATGATCTAGAGTTATTGCAATACCATACTCTTCAGATATCCTAATTGCTGTTGCAATATCATCGGCTCTGTGTACATGTGCCTTTAATGGTATTTCATTATTAATCACCATTCTCAAATTCTCGAGTTTTTCATTGTATGGGGGTTTCTTAAGCTGGTCATCACCTGCGGCTTTAATCCTTCTGTCGTAATCTATTGCCTTATTCAATGCTTCCCTGAGCATTGAAGCTATGCCCATTCTTGTAAAAGGAGCTTTTCCTTCCGCTCCAAAGTATTTTTTGGGATTCTCTCCAAAAGCACATTTCATTGCAGATGGTGACTTTATAACCATATCATCAACTAAGTTTCCATGTAGTTTCATTATCAAAAACTGGCCTCCAATTACATTTGTACTACCCGGACCTGTCGAAACAGTAGTAACACCACCTTTTATAGCTTCTTTAAATGCTATATCCATAGGATTTATTCCATCAATAGCTCTTAGTTCAGGTGTTATTGGACTACTCATATCATTACCATCTGCGCCCTCAGCACCAAGCCCCTCTTCCCACATACCAATATGGGAATGGGCATCAATTAGTCCCGGGGTAATAAACTTACCTTCTAAATCTATAGACTGCTCTCCATCAATAAAATCATCTATCTTTATTATTTTTCCATTTTCAAATTGAATATCTTTTTTAACAAAACCTTTTTCTTCAAGTAAAAATACATTAGCTCCTTTTAATATCATTCTATTACCTCACTAAAAAATCAAACAAATTTCCTCCCAATATCTTACTTATAGTCTCTTGCGAATATCCCCTCGATAAAAAGTTGTCAATAATAAGATCAACTTCTTTATAACCTTTTACACAATCAAAGGGTTCCCTTGGAAGATTAACTAGCTCCCCCTTAGGAATATGCTGTAAAATAATATCATTAAAATCAAATCCAAAACCTACATTATTTTCTCCGCCCAATTTTATTATTTTATCAATATGATTGCAGTAGCCATCAATGTTCTCTGGACTAATCCCATTTGATACTGTAAAATTCATAGCATTAACACCAATAAATCCATCTAATTCAATTACTTTCTTAACTTGTTCTTCAGATGAATTTCTCATAGTGTTATTTAAAGTTCTACAATTTGTATGGGATATCATTACCTTCCCTTTATAAAACTTTAATGCATCAATGAAACCTTCTTCATTTATATGACTAAGATCTAAATAAAGTTTTTCCTTTTCCATCTTTTTTAAAAGCTTTACTCCAAATTCAGTGATACCCCCTTGCTTTCCTTCTAGAGTATCAACAAACTTCGATCCATCTGAAGCAAAATTCCTTCTAGACCAAGCCAAGCCTACACCACTAAGACCTAATCTATTGAATATATTAAGTAATTCTATGCTATCATATATAGGTTCAACACCTTCAAAACACATCATTATAGATACATATCCATCTTCATAATTTCTCTTAATATCATCAGAAGAAGAAGCAAACTTAAAATGTTCCGACTCATCAATATCAGAAAGTAAGGCTTCAAACTGCATAAGACCCCTTTTTAAAGCCATTTCAGGTAAAAACTTATCATCTATAAATATTGATGAAATAATTAGGTTTACAGAACCTTTTGAAATATCGCTATAGTAATCATCTTCTAAAACATTTTTTCTACCCCAAGATCTTTTCCTAACTAAATCATAGGCTAAATCTAAATGGGCATCAGCAATAAAACTTTTCTCTTTAATTTTTTCTATCATTAATTTTCTTTCGAGATTATTTATCAAAAGTATTCACCCGATTTCTTCATTATTTCATGCCTATCATCAAAAATATCTATGATTTTCTTATCCAGTCGGTATACCAATTCAGATACTATTAAGTTTATTAAAAACATTGGGGCAATCATTGAATTCATTAATATATCCGTTTTTACATTACACAAAAAGGCCATATCTGAATGTTTATATGAAGGACATGATAAATCATCTGATATCAATACTATTTTACTCCCCTTTTCTTTGCAGATTGCAATTGCCCTTTCTATAGCTTTACTATACTTGTAAAAGTCAAATACTATAAGAATATCATCTTTTTTAGCATGCATAAGCTGTACATCAAAATCTATTACATCACGTCTTACTTCTCTTGAATCAAATCCTAAATGATTAAGTCTAAAATTAAGTACTCCCGAAAGATAGCGAGAAACATCCCATCCCATGGTGAATATCTTTTTTTTATTCATAATCTCTTCAATAAGCATATTAAAATCTAAGTCATTAATATTCAATAAGGATGATGATATATTCTCAAATTCCATATTCTTGGTTTTTTCCAGTCCCATTATATAATCAGATTCATATAATTTTTTCATCCTATCAGCTGGAGAACTTTCTAGTATTTGCTCTTCTTGAAAAGTTTTCTTAAACTGAGAGTACCCATTAAAACCAAGATTCTTAGCAAATCTCATAAGTGAGGTTTTAGACATATCCAGATCTTCAGAAACTTCATTTATGGATTTTAAGGAGAATGTTAAAGTATTCTTCATTATATAATGATAAATCTTTTTCTCCCCATCTGTCATTTTTTCAAAATTCTTACCCATCTTCTCAATTATACTCATTAGTCAGTACCTCCATCTATGATATGACAAGCTGCAAAATGATTTTTACTATATTCCTTAAGTTCCGGCTCCTTACTGCTACATATTTCTTTTGCCATAGGACATCTTGTTGAAAATCTGCAGCCTTTCGGAGGATTCATCGGGGATGGTATATCTCCAATAAGAATTTGTCTATTTACCCTCTTTAAAGGATCAAAAGAAGGTGCTGATGAAATAAGTGCCTTAGAATATGGATGAAGGGTTCTTTCATAAATATCCTTAGAAGGTCCTTTTTCAACAATCTTTCCTAAGTACATTACACATACCTCGTCACAGAAATTTCTCACAACACTTAAATCATGTGATATAAATAAATATGTTAATGACATTTCTTTTTTTAGTTTCATCATCAAATTTAGTATTTGAGATTGGATTGATACATCTAAAGCTGCTGTTGGTTCATCACAAATTAAAAATTTAGGATTTAGGGACAGAGCCCTAGCAATACCTATCCTCTGTCTCTGACCACCAGAAAACTGATGGGGAAACTTATTCAATTGCTCCTTACCAATCCCGCATAATTCTAATAAGTCCTCAACCCTTTCTCTAGCTTCTTTTTTACCTAGTTTTTCATGTTTTCTTATGCCTTCAGAAACAATTTTTTCCACATTCATTCTTGGATCAAGACAGGCATAGGGATCTTGAAAAATAATCTGCATATCCTTTCTAAGGGACAACATTTCATTCTTAGAAATACTATAATTGTCCTTACTATTAAAAAGGACTTTACCATCAAAAGTTATTTTACCTTCTGTTGCTTTTATAAGATTAAGTATAGTTCTTGCAGTTGTAGATTTTCCACATCCTGATTCACCAACGATACCAAGAGTTGTTCCCTTCTTTATAGCGAAAGAAACTCCATCCACTGCTTTTACGGTTCCCTTATTACGTCCAAATGATCCTTCTATAGGAAAATGTTGCTTCAAATTTTCTACTTCTAAAATATACTCACTCAAGCTACTTCTCCCCTTTCCCATCATCGTAATAATTCGTATATTTCCAACACCTAACCTTTCTATTTTCATTTATTATAGAAAGTTCTGGCATCTTATCTTTACAAAGAGATGATTTTTCCAAACATCTATCATAGAAAGCACATCCCTTAGGTGAATTTCTAAAACTTGCCACTTTCCCTTCTATGTAAGAAAAGCCATCCTCCGATGTAAAATTATCAGGCCTTGCCTTAATCAAACCTTTAGTATATGGGTGCATAGGATTATTTAAAATATCAACCACACTACCCTCTTCTACTATTTTTCCAAAATACATTATTGCTACATCATCTGCCATTTCTGCAATTACACCTAAATCATGGGTGATAAACATAATAGAACTTCCAAGCTTTTTCGTAATGTCTTTCATTAAATACAATATCTGAGCCTGTATTGTAACATCAAGAGCAGTCGTCGGTTCATCTGCAATAAGTAACTCAGGATTACATGACAATGCTATTGCAATCATAACCCTTTGTCTCATACCACCCGACAATTGATGAGGATATTCATCTACAACTTTTTCCGCCCTTGGAATTTTCACTAAATTAAGCAGTTCAATTGTCTTATCTCTCTTTTTTCTTCCCTTTAATCCCTGGTGAATTTCAAGTGCTTCTCCTATCTGCTCACCTACTGTAAAAACAGGATTTAAACTAGTCATTGGTTCCTGAAAAATCATAGCTATACTGTTACCTCTTATTTTCCTAATTTCATCATCATTTAAATTTAACAATGACTTTCCCCTGAAAGATATATTTCCAGATTCAATATAACCATTTGGTTGAGGAATTAAATTCATTATTGCAAGACTGGTCATACTCTTACCGCTTCCTGATTCTCCGGCTATTCCAAGAACACGACCCTTTGATATAGAAAAATCGACTCCATCTACTGCTTTTACAAGACCCTCATGGGTTTTAAAATATACTTTTAAATCTTCTACCTTTAGTAATTTTTCTTCCATAAGGCCTCCTATATTTTTAGTTTAGGGTCTAAAGCATCCCTTAAACCATCACCTAAGAAATTAATTGATAGTACTGTTAGAAGTACCATACTTCCAGGAGGAATCCACATCCACCACTTGCTTTTCAGCACCCTCATACTCTGGGCCGCTGACAACATATTTCCCCAGCTAGGTATGGTTGGTTTTACTCCCATTCCAAGAAAACTAAGTGATGCTTCTGTAAGAATTCCATTTGCTATAGCTAGTGTTGCGTATACAAGAACTGGTGCTAGTACATTAGGTAGGATGTGACTCCAAATTATTTCAAATGATGAAAGTCCAAAAGCCTTAGCTGCTTCAATAAACTCCCTTTCCTTTAGAGACAGTACCTCTGCCCTAACAATCCTAGCTACCCTTGTCCAATATAGTATTCCTACTATAATAATAATATTTGTCATACTTGGACCTACTACAGCAGCCATTGCAATAGCTATAATGAAAAATGGAAAACACATAATTATATCTACTATTCTCATTATTATAGAGTCGACAATACCTCCAAAATACCCCGCTATGGCACCTAGTGTAACCCCAATTGTTATTTGCATAATGCTTGCAGTAATTCCTACAGTAAGCGAAACCCTACCACCATGTAATATCCTAGAGTAGACATCCCTGCCTAAATCATCAGTTCCTAAATAATGTTCCTTAGAAGGTGGTGACTCTATATTATCCAAATCTATTTCATCAATAGCATATGGTGCTAAGGAACTTGCCAAAATCGATGCAATGATAAAGATTGTTAGAACGACAATAGAAAACATTGCCAGTTTATTTTTCTTTAGTTTTAACATTATTACTTTACTGGGTGAAATTTCTTCATAGTTTTCCATAAAAACCTCCTTCAAAAGATTTAAGTCCTTCTTATTCTAGGATCTGCCACAGCATACATTATATCTGCAAGAAAATTTGATAATAATATAATTACAGCTAGAAGTAACATAATCCCCATAATCAGAGGATAGTCCCTGCCAATTATCGCATTATAGTTGATTCTACCTATTCCAGGCCAGACAAATATAGTCTCCGTAAGGACTGCTCCTGAAAATAGAAAAGGTATCTGCATAGTAATAATAGTAATTATTGATATTAGTGCATTCCTAAAGGCATGTTTTCTGATTACTACTTTTTCCCTCACACCCTTTGCCCTAGCTGTTCGGATATAATCTTGATCTATTACTTCTATCATTGAGGACCTAGTATATCTCATTAAAGTTGCAGTTTGCAAAAGAGCTAACACTATTGCCGGAAGTATTAAATGTCTTAGTATATCAATATACCTTCCTAATCCAACATAATTTTCACCTATGGATATCATCCCTGATACCGGGAAAATTTCTAAGTCATATGCAAACCATTTGATAAGAAGGAGTCCAAAAAAGAAGGCTGGAATAGATAATCCTAAAAAAGAAAAAAAGGTGACTATATAATCAGTTATAGAATTCTTTTTAGTAGCTGAAACAATTCCCGCTGGAATTGCAATAGCAATACTGAGTATCAAGGAGGATACACCAAGTAAAATAGTATTTGGCAAGTACTCCATGATTACATCTGCCACTGGTTTTTTAAACTTAATAGAAAATCCTAAATCCCCTGTAATAGCCCTTCCCAACCATTTTCCATATTGCACATATATAGGATCGTAATATCCCATATCTGTCAACATCTCTTCCCTAACTTCCGCTGAAACTGAAGGGTCCATAGATTGAATAAGGGGATCACCCGGAGCCATATGTATAAGAGAAAAAATCACAATAGTAACTCCTAAAAGAACTATCAGGGATTGAAGTAGTCTTTTTATAGTATAATTAAACATTTTCTTCTCCTTATATTCTAATAATAGAGGAGAGTTAAATTAACTCCCCTCAAAACAAACTACTGCTCAATAACCCACTCTTCAAAATCATAATAATCTAAATAAGTAGCAGGACTAAAGTTTTTCAAATTAGGATTATATGCTTTAACAACACTAGGAGCATATAAATAAACCTGAGGTGCCTCCTCATTTACAATCTTACAAAATTCTTTATAATTCTCTGCTCTAACTTTTGTATCAAGAACACCTAATCCATTCATAATATACTTATCAGCTTCTTCATTTCTAAATCCTACAATATTCCATGCAGCATTTCCAATTTCATCAGATGCAGCATCAGAATGCCAAATAGGCTTAGGATCAGGATCAAGTGATAGAGAACTACCTAGAAGATATAAATCAAAATCATGATTTGACATAACTTCGTCTAGTAATGCTCCAAATTCCATGTTTCTAAGTTCAATCTCTATTCCTACATCTTTTAAGTACTTTTGTATTACTGGAGCAGATTTTTCTCTTGTCTTGTTCCCAATAGGATATTTTAGAACAAACGATAATTTTTCACCTTTACTATCCTCTACATATCCATCTCCATCTTTATCTTCATAGCCAGCTTCTTTTAATAAGTCTTTAGCTTTATCTGGGTTAAACTCATATGTATTAAGACCATCTTCTGGATAAGCCCATCCTGTTGGAACAAGTGGTGCATTAAGAACTATACCATTACCATTCATCAACTTATCAACAATTGTTCCCCTGTCTATAGCATAAAAAATTGCTTGCTTTAATTTTTTATCTTGGAACCTTTCCTGTCTCAGGTTGAATCCCATGTACTGATATGATTTCCCAGCGTATGATGCAATCTTTATTCCTGCTGATTTTAATTCTTCAAAGTCTTCAGCTTTAAGTGAAGAAATATCAGCTATATCAATATCACCATTCACCAACTCTGCCATAGCAGTATCTTGGTTAGCTACCTTAAAAATAAAAGTATCTGTCTTCGCCTTACCTTCGAAGAAATCTTCAAAAGCTTCTAGTTTTACATACTGCCCAGGTACAAATTCATTTATTTTGTAAGCCCCAGTTCCTATAGGATTATTCAGTTCAGTAGCACTTTCTTTCCACTGTTTCACAGGAATTTTACTCCAAATATGCTCTGGTACAATTCCCCTATCTGCACCAAGTCTAACTAAACCTGGAGCAAATACTTCTTTAAACTGAATACTAACAGTGAACTCATCGACTAATTTTATACCTTCAACATCATCTGCCACTCCATCATGATATTCCTTTGCTCCAACTATTTTTTCTACCTCACCAAATCTTGGACCAGTATAATCTGGATGAGCCATAGATTTAAATGTAAACACTACATCCTCACCAGTAAAGGCTTCCCCATCATGCCATTTGACATCATCCCTTAACTGAAAAGTAAGAGTCATATTATCTTCTGAAACTGAATAACTCTTTGCCAAAGATGGAACCAAATCAAGGTTCCCGTCTAACTTAAACAGTTTTGAATATACAAGTTCGATTACAGCTGCATCGTACTCCTCATCATATAAAATCGGATTGAAAACACCTGTTGGAGAACTCCATAAACCATAAACTATACTTTTAGATTTAGTATCACTACTCGCTTCAGCCTTAACTTCCCCTTCTTGACTAACTGCCATGTCATTACCACCACATCCAGTTAATAAGGATGCTCCAATAAGTAAACCGACTAAAATAATACTCGTAAATCTTTTCATCTTTCCCTCCCCTTTGTTATTTTAGTAACTTTATTCTAAAATTATGTAACTTTAATTACATGATACATTGTTCTGAATTTTCTGTCAATACTTAAGGTATGTATATTTATAAATCTATGCTTATAAAGAACAAAGTCAAATCCTTTTAAGAAAGGATTTGCTGGTCCCGCGCAGCGGGATTGTTTAACCTGTCCGAAGGAAATTATAAATATAATTTCCTAGTCAATAAAAAAGGGAGCCGGCTTGCGCCAGCTCCCGAGTATAATTATTTACTCTGGAATTATTAAATTTAAAATAATACCTACTATTGCAGCTAGAGCCATTCCTCCTATAGAGAAATTTATTGCACCTATAGATAAAGGAAGACTTGCACCTCCAAGACCTAATATTAATATAACTGCAGCTATAATTAAGTTTCTTTGCTTTGTAAAATCAACTTGACTTTCAACAAGTGTTCTCGCACCGATTGAAGCAATCATACCAAATATGATTATTGAAATACCACCGATTACGGCATTAGGAATAGTTCTAATTACCGCACCAAGCATTGGAGAAAAACCAAGTAGTATTGCAACACATGCTGCAATCCTCATAATAAGTGGATCCCATACTCTTGTAAGGGCAAGCACCCCTGTATTCTCAGAGTAAGTTGTATTAGCTGGTCCACCAAACATCGCAGATAATGAAGTAGCAATACCATCACCAAGTAATGTTCTATGTACACCTGGTTCTGACATGAAATCTCTATCTACAGTTGCACCAATTGCCATTACATCACCAAAGTGCTCAATCACTGTTGCTAAGGCAACTGGAGCAACCATCATAACACCTGTTACAGAAAATTTAGCAATGGTAAAATTAGGCATACCTATTGCTGATGTCCCTGCCACGTTTGAAAAATCAATGTTTCCTGTTGCTAATGCGAATAAATAACCACCTAGTAATCCTATAAGTACAGGTATAACTTTGAAAAATCCTTTTCCATAAATACTTACTATAGTAACAATAAGAAATGCAACAATTGCTACCATCCAGTTTGAAGAAGCATGTCCAATTGCTGTTGGAGCTAATTTCAGACCGATAACAATAATAATTGGCCCAGTAACAATTGGTGGGAATACCTTTGATACCTTTTCAACACCAAATATATATACTAATAGAGAAACTATTAAATATACACCACCAGCAACAACAAGACCTCCCTGTGCATATGCAATATTTCCAGTACTTTCAGTAACAGCTAGAATAGGTGCGATAAAGGCAAATGATGATCCTAAAAATGCTGGTACCTTTCCCTTAGTAATCAAATGAAATAAAAGAGTTCCTATTCCTGCCATAAGTAATGTTACTGATACATCAAGACCAGTTAAAAGTGGTACAAGAACTGTAGAACCAAACATTGTAAATACATGCTGGATACCTAAGACCATCATTTTACCCGTTCCAAGTTCCTTTACATTTCTAATAGCATCTTGATTTTGAACAACCTTCGCTTTTCCAACGCTTTCCATAATTAATCCTCCTATTTATTTTTTCAAATTAACTACCTTAGCGAAATCCACCTGTTCCCCCTTTACAAAATGAATTAAAATATAGTCGTAGTATAAAAGAATTTATATAAAATAATTTGTATAAAACATTTTATATAAATCAACTTATACATTATTCTATTGTCTGAATATTCAAATGTCAACAGCAAATTTCATAAATATATTTTTGCTAATAATATTTTTTTTCTGTATAATATTAAATATATACAAAGCAACTTGTAACCTAGGAGGTATACATGGATAAATTTATTAAAGCCATAGATAAGATGACTTATTGTCATGCAGTTGAAGAATTAAAATTTTCAGCAGTGGCAAAAGACTATTTTTCTACAAATAAAGTGGCACTGTACTACTATTTAGTCATTCATGCAAATGAAGGCTGTACTGCTACTTATATAGCTGATCTTGTAAAAACTTCAAAATCTGCAGCAATCATACAGATAAGAAATCTAGAAAACAATGGTTTTATTATAAAAAAAACCGACCCTGATGACAAAAGAATTAAACGCCTTTATTTATCCGAAAGATCAAAAAAAGAAGATTTGCATTTCACTAAAGGAACAATTAGTGTTTATAACAAATTACTAAAAAAATATACTCAGGAAGAATTAGATATTTTTTCTAAAATATTAGACGATTACAATGAAATATTATTAAATAAGGATATTTCATTCTATAATTTTAGAGATGAGTAAAAAAAATGGTTCAGTCGTTTATTAACGACTGAACCATTAATCATTTATTAAATTCTAAACTTACTAATAACCTCATCGAGTCTCTTAGTAATATCATTTACATCTTCGACATTGTTTACTATATTAGTCATCAAATCAACCTGGGTATCCATTGTTGCAGATATCTCCTCTGACGCTGCTGCATTTTCTTCTGTAATCGCTGATATACCTTGTATTGATTCAGTTACTGAATCTTTAGATTTATCTACGGTATCAATACTTCTAGTTATTTGCTGCAATTGATCCATAGTTTCTTCCATCGAACTATCAATTTTATCAAATGCTTCCTTAACCTTATCTAACATTTCACTTGATAACTGAATATTCTCATTTGACTGCTTCATATTTTTCTCAGTAAAACCTATTTCATCAGAAATCTCTGTGATTATATTACTAATTTGAGTAGTTGACTGAGATGTTTGCTCAGCAAGTTTTCTAATTTCATCTGCTACTACAGCAAAACCTTTACCAGCCTCTCCAGCTCTTGCAGCTTCAATAGCTGCATTTAAAGCCAGCAAATTGGTTTGTTCAGCAATAGCTTGAATTGCCACAGTAATCTCACCAATGGAGCTAGATTTCTCAGACAAAGTCTGTACATTCGTATCTAGATTACTAATTGTAGATACGGTCTTATCAAATTCTCCACTTAGACTATTTATTAGTTGTCCACCTAACTTACCGTTTTCGTGAACTAACTCCGTAGCATCTTTTAGTTTTTTCGCACTTTCAACACTTTCATTGATTTCAGTAGATAGTAAGATCATGCTTTCAGAAGCATCCTGAGCATCTTCTGCCTGTTCGCCTGCACCCCTTGCAAATTCAATAGAAGTCTCACTTACTGCATCAATACCTTCTTTACCAAGTATAGAAATATTATTTAACTCATCAGATGAAGTTCTCAGTCTATTAGAATCATTTTGAAGACCACTTATTACTTCCCTAAGAATATTTCTAAGTTTCCCTAGAGCTTTTGCCATATCTCCAGTTTCATCTTTATAATCTAACACAAAATCATAATCTGTTGTGTCTTTGATATCTAAATCTGATGTCAAATTAGTTAATTCTGTTATCCTTACTATTGGCTGAGATATTTTTTTACCAACTATATAAGCTATAATATTTCCTATTAATAAAGCAAATACCATTATTCCGATAAAATACATCATCATCTTATGTAAACTACTATCTGCTTCTTCCCTTTCAGCCATTATGTAATTATCTATATCATCAGTATAATTACCACTTCCAATTACCCATCCGAAAGCTTTAAACTCTGCTACATAAGCTCTTTTAGGTAATGGCTCAGTTTCTCCAGGTCTTGGGAAATAGTATTCATAATAACCTCCACCTTTTTTAGCTATTTCAAACATATCCTTTAATAAATATTGTCCCTTGGCATCTTGCACATTTATCCTATTTTTGCCTTCTACATCCTTCTTACCAAGTAATACTATGTTATTCCCTTCATAGTCATCAGCCCAGAAATATGTACCTTCACCATAATTAGCTTCCCTAATTATATTAGCTGCAATAACTTTACCTTCTTCTTCTCCAACAATTCCTTCTTCAATACTTTGTACAACTCCATCCAACATATTAACAATCGTATTAACTTCGGATTTAATTAACATATCGTAATCTTCATTCATTTTTGCTTCCAATTGATTTAGTCTCTGATCATTGATTCTATTTAATCCTATATAACTTGATACTCCTAAAATCATCGATATGACTAAAACAACGCTTAATACTGAAGCAATAATCTTACTACTAATTTTCTTCATATACTCCCTCCACTTATACTACTATTATTCAATAAAAAACATTATCTTATTATTATAACACTAAAAGGGTATTTTTGGTAAATGTTTTTTAAAAATCGAGTCATTTTAAACTCGAAAATAGTGTAGTATTAAAAAGCCACTGAAAAAGTACATAAAGTTGATTCTTATCTACAATATGTTGGCTTCCATAATTGAAAGAAAGATACATATTGTTATATAAGATTTTCAAATCAAACTTTTTCAATGGCCGGGTATTTAATACTACACTAAAATTTATTTTATCTTCACCCAATGAATGTATCCATACTTTGTAAAACCTAACTTCTTGCATAAATTCTTAGAAGCTATATTTCTTGATTCAATATGTACAAAAGGAATTCTATTTTCACTTCTCAGTTTAACTATCATCGATTCCATAAGATTTCTCGCATGACCATTTCCACGATATTCCTCTAACACATGTAGCATACCTATAGCTCCATCATCATGTATTAGTAGCCAAGCGACTAGTTTCTTATCTTTCTTAATTCCTAATGCCAAATCATTAATAATTCTTTCCCTAATATATTCTACACTTGCATAGTCGCTGTAGCCATAATTATTATAAATATACTCCGCGTCATCTGCTTCTATATTAGTTAGCTTATCATTGTCTCCCTCTACTAGCTTTACATCATCACTTAAGACTAACTTTTCACATGATAATAACCAGTCTATTTCATATTTTTCTCTTATCATTTCAAGTTCCCAATCTCTTTGGATAACAAAATACTTATCAGATTCATCGACCCAAGCAAGAATTTTTTCAAACTCCTTTTTATTCTTACATGAAGTATACAACCATTTTTCATCGCTACTTCCTTTTATAAGAACTATATTCCCCTCAGTTTTAATTTCATCAATTTCATAATTATTAATAAAGTTAATAACATTCACATTATAAATTAGATTACTATTTAAAATATTAATAATTTCTTCCTTTTTCTTCATTCTCTCACATCTTTCTTAATATAATTATCAACAATTATACAATTATATTAAGGCACCTGCAAGAATAGATAATAATACTATCAAAGGGGCTGGAACTTTTTTAGAAAGCAATAAAACAATAGACAAAAATGTTACAATAATATTTTCCAAATGTATCCCACTACGCTGCATTAATATTATAGCTGATACTCCAATTAAACCACCTGCTACTGCATTGATTCCCTTTAAGGAAACTTTTATACCTTTTATTCTTTTAAGATTCTCCCATACTGGATAGACAAAATATATTAAAAGAATTCCGGGCAAAAATATACCAATTCCACCAACTATAGATCCAATAATCTGCCTAATTACCCCCGAACCCCTAGCTGCCATTCCACCAGCATAAGCACTAAAACTAAATAGGGGTCCTGGTATTCCTTGTACTATTCCATATCCAGTTAAAAATTCCTGATTAGTCATATATCCTTTTACGTGTACAAGTTCACTATGCATAACAGGAACTACAACCTGACCTCCTCCAAATACCAAGTATCCATACCTGTAAAAGCTCTCAAACAGATCTACTATTCTATTATTAAATATTAAAGATAATATTATCGCTAGAAGGGCTAATATAGAAAATGCTATCAAATATCTCCATGGTGGATTTAAATCCACCCTATTCCATAAATCCTCTTCATCGGAATATAAAATACTGACAAGTCCCCCTAAAATCAAAACTGTTGGAAATATTATAGGATTCCTAATGAAATATGTTGTTAATGCTCCAAATAGGAAAAGTACTGTGGTCATCTTGTCCTTAACTACCTTTTTTCCTATTCGAAATGCAGCTACAACAATAAATCCAACTGCCATAGGACCTACAAATTTAAGAGTATCAGTTGAAATATTCAAGTTATTTAGTATCATGTATAAAAATGATAGAATTGTCATTATAGTAATCGCAGGAAGTGCCCAAACAAGCATTGTCAATAATGCTAAAATAGGCCCTCCGGTCTTATAACCCATTGATACCATTGTTTGAGTACTGGTAGGACCTGGCAATATACTACACAAGGCTATTAGTTCAATCATTTCCTCTTCAGTTAGATATTTTCTTTTAATAACCATCTGGTCAGTAAAGACACCATAATGAGCCTCCGGTCCCCCGTATGCTCCTAATGAACAAATAAATACATCTTTTAAAAAAGTTTTCCTTATTTTAGTTGATTCTTTTTTCTTATTCATATAAGTCACCTACTAATAAATATCAAATAGCTCTAAAAATTCCTCCACAAGTTTAGGATCAAATTGTGAACCTGAACATTTTTTTAGCTCTTCAAGTGCCATTTTCTCACTCATAGCTTCTCTATAAGGTCTATCAGAAGTCATAGCCTCAAAAGCATCTGCTATAGTAATAATTCTAGCAAAAAGAGGAATAGTTTCACCTTTCAATCCCCTTGGATATCCCTTTCCATCCCATCTTTCATGATGACATAAAGAATACTCAGCCAAATCGGTATACTCATCAACAGACTTAAGTATATGATATCCAATTTCCGAATGCTTCTTTACTTCTTCATACTCAAACTCAGTTAATTTTTCTGCCTTATCTAAGTAGCTATTGTTAATTGCAATTTTTCCTATATCATGCATTAAACCTGCAACTTCTAATTCTTTTAACTCCTCACTTGTTAATCCGATTTTTTCACCTAATTTTACCGACCATTTACTGACCTTATCCGAGTGTAGTCTTTCTCTTTCGTTGGATTCATTTAAAGTCTTTAGTATTACTTTAATTGTAGAATTTCTCATACTCTGGCTTTCAGTAAGTTTTTTTCTGTACATTTTTTCTTCAGCTACTAAATACACTTCATTTATATTATCTGTAATATCATTTTTCACTTCATATCCAATAGAAACTGAAATAACAATATTCTCAAGCATAGTACCCCTTAATTCATTTTTAATACAAGTTATTATTTTCTCAGTCTCACTTGAATTAGTTTGAGGAAGTAATACAACAAACTCATCTCCACCTATCCTTGCGACCTTATTATTCTTACTACACACTTTTTTCAGCACATCGGATACTCTCATTAGCAATCGGTCTCCCATTTTGTGACCAAAGGCATCATTCGTCAGCTTTAATCCATTTACATCAATCATCAATAGAGAAATAGGAAGATTTTCCTTTACATCAATTCTCTCTAATTCCTCTTCAAAAAATCTCCTATTATATAATCCCGTCAATTGATCATGGTAACTCAAATATGTTATCTTATCTATTTTTTCCTTCTTATCAGTAAAATCTCTAAATACCACTACAGCTCCTATAATCTCCCCTTCTGAATTAATTATTGGTGAGGCGTTTTCCTCAATCGGTTTTTTTTCTCCAGATTTACTAATCAGGTAACTATTACTTGCAAACTTTATTTTTTCCTTACTCTTTAAGACTTTAGTAATTATATTCTCAACAGTAGTTTCATTACTTTCTCCAATTACTTTATATATCACATCAATAGCTTTCCCCTTAACCTCCTCAATATCAAATCCAGTTAACTCTTCAGCAACAGTATTCATATGTTCAATACTACCATGGAGATCTGTAGATATTACTCCATCACTTAAGGAATACAAGGTAGTTTCTAAAAGAGCCTTTTCATTTTCCATTTCTATTTGAGATTCTCTTTCCTTTGTTATATCAGTAAATACAGTAATAAATTGACCTTTGATGGGACTATATACATTTACCTTAAAATACTTTCCTAATGCCAATGAGAATTCTTCAAAACTCATGCTATTTCCTTCAAGAGCTACTTGTCCGTAATTTCGAATCCAATACTCTTCAGTTTCAGGAAGAATTTTTTTCACACTATGACCTAATATTTCATCTCCCATCAGTCCAGTTATTTCTTCAAAAGCTTTATTTACGTCCAAGAAAATATAATCAATTGGTTTTCCTAATTTATTAACAACTATCTCATGTAGAGCAAAGCCCTCTTTCATATTAGAAAATAAAGAATCATATCTTTGACTTAACTGTCTAAAGTGTCTTTTTGACCTGTTCTCTCTAAATAGAAAAATACTAGTTACTATTACCAATATACCTATCATAGCATTAATAATTTTTAATCTTTTATCAGCCTCTTGCTCTGCCAAAATCCTTGGGGTTATATCATGAATGACAGAAAAAAGATATACTTCACCACCATTATTTATTGGTGACGAATATACTTCTACATTCCTAATTTCACCGTTCATCAATTTATGCTGAAAAAGAAAGTAATGACGTTTTTCTTCTTTTGCTAATCTCATTTCTTTCTGAACTTCTTCCTTACTCAAGGTATTTATACTATCTATATGCATACCAATAAATTGACTCTCTGGATAACCATAAAAATCAAGTGCAGCTTTATTTCCATATGTTATTTCTCCCGTATCAAATTTAATGATTAGCATAACTGAACCATGGGAATCAATATCCATATTACTTGGCCCTTTAAATACATCATCACTATATGAAATTGTTGAAAAAACCAATATTAAAACCATTATTGAATAAAGTAATTTATTCATATTATCCTCCCAAAAGTAACTAATTATAATCTACTATACTTATATAATATCCATTTATTTCTTATGGAAACACGATTAGGCTTTAATACTATGGTCTACCTATGATAAAATAATAAATATTATTTTTATTTTTGAAATGGAGAAAAGAAATGAAACTATTTTTAGCCCCTTTACAGGGATTGACAAACTATTACTATAGGAATATCTACCAAGACCTTTTTGAAGGAATCGATTTATACTATGCACCATTTATCACTACATCCACTTCATTTAAGATCGGTCAATCAGCATTCAAAGATATTCTTCCTGAGAACAACAACAATATTGATATCGTTGTACCTCAACTACTAAGTAATGATGGAGAAGGCTTTAGAAAATATGCTAAGATTATTTCAGAAATGGGTTATAAGGAAATCAACTGGAATCTTGGCTGCCCCTATCCAACTGTTACAAAGAAAAAAAGAGGGTCAGGACTACTTCCATACCCTGATATGATTAGAAAAGTACTTGATGAAGCTTGTAAAGACACTAATTATAATCTTACTGTAAAAATGCGCCTAGGGCTCCACGATCCAGAAGAAGGATTTGAGGTAATGGAAGTCTTAAATGACTATCCTATTTCCGGTGTTATGCTACATGCTAGGATTGGAAAACAAAAGTATGAAGGAACTGTTGATTTAGATGCTTTTGAAGAGCAATATAAAATTTGTAAACACGATATGACTTATAACGGAGATATATATTCTTATGAGGATTACGTAAAAATACAAAGTAGATTTCCTAACATAGATAAATTTATGATTGGTAGAGGTGCCTTAATGGACCCATTCTTACCATCACTTATAAAGAATAATGGGTTTTATATTCCAAATGAAATGGATAAAATCAAAGAACTACATGATAGGGTTTTCTCCCACTATGAAAATGTTCTTTCAGGAGAAAAACATCTACTCGATAGAATGAAGGAATTCTGGACCTACTTATCTGTTCATATAGATCCTAGTGGTAAATTTTTAAAGAGTATTAAAAAGAGTAAAAATAAAGACACTTATTTAAACATAGTAAATAAAGTATTAAACTCATCGTTTAATTGGAGAAAATAACTTTGGGGAGCTGAAGTATGAAGATTTTTAAAAATTCTAAAATCAAACTAATGTTAATCACAGCATTATTTATTGTCATATTATTTTCTATCTACTTGGTAAATAAACCAAAAGCACCACAAGCTTTAATATCTTCTGATGAATCATTAATAAAAATCTACAAAAGTGAGCGGATTCTTGAGTTATATATAAATGAGACACTCACAGATACCTTTAGTATAGGCTTAGGCTCATCTCCAAAAGGAGACAAATATAAAGAAGGAGATAAAAAAACTCCTGTAGGCAAGTATTATGTATGTACTAGAAATGAAAAAAGTAGATTCACCTTATTTTTAGGATTGTCTTATCCTGATATTGAAGACGCTAAAAATGCATTGGATAATGACTTTATTAGCAAAGAAACCTATGACTCAATAGTCGATGCCATAGAAAAAGGACTTCAGCCACCTTGGAAAACAAAATTAGGTGGAGAAGTCGGTATACACGGTGGTGGCAGTAATACTGATTGGACATGGGGATGTATTTCCTTATCAGATGAAGATGTTAAGAAATTATGGTTATATGCTCCTTTAAATACACCTGTAGAAATATATGAATAACTTAATATTATAAAGTACTTATATTATTAACAAAGTGCATTTTCATAATTCTTATCTACAATACGTTACATTCAGTAATTGCTAAAAAACATGTATTGTAGATAAGATTTCATATTGTGAATTTCCGTTATCCAAATAACTCTTCTATCTTTCCTTACTTAGTCTTTTCATACATCTCGTTGATCTCATTGCTATAGTTAAAGTCGTAAGCAACATCCGGTATTAATAACTGACCATTTTCAGAATAATTAAAACTTGCAATCATTTTTTTACCCTCAAAAGGATTTATATTTTCGAATTCATCTAAGTACTCAATAGTCTTATAAAAAATAACCTCTTCACCTATTTGTATATCTCCTTTATATGATTTAAACACTGTCCCCTTAAGTATATACGTAATATATATACCATCTATATTTGAATTACTTGACTCTGTAACTTCAAATGCGATTGAAACATCCGTGTTCTCTATATTGTTATCAACAAGCTCCTGTGGTGGTAAACTGCTTTCTGATTCCACCGAGTTAATCTTATTATCATTTTTTACTTCCATATCAACATTTGCATTACAACCAACTAGAATAATTAGGGCGATTGCGAACACATATAACTTCTTAAATTTTCTCATGACTCTTCCTCCATACAAATCCTTATTCTATTTCAAGCTTCTTTTTTAGCTCATCAGATATCATATCTTCTATAAGATTTTTATCCTTCTTGTTTTTACTTAAATGTTCCTTAGCTAAAGTATCTTCAGCACTTTTAATAGTTTCTCTCAACTCTCTAGCAGACATTAGACCTGCCCCAGAACCCCTAATGATTATTTGCTGAAGTCCATCAGAAGTGGCAACCGTAACACGGTATTTTTTTCTGTTTTCTCTCGCAAACCTCTCTATATAGTGGTCAGCCGTCTGGGCTTCAGCTGTATAAACTACTCTAATATTATGATAATCTTCTACAGACTCTCTACCACCTTTGACACGATAGGCATCAAATACCAAAATTATCTGGCATTTTCTAATTGCTTGATAATTACTTAAGATATCCATAAGTTTATCCCTTGCAATCCCCATACTACTATCAGTGTCTTCCTTTAGTTCGGGCCAATCATGAATAATGTTATAGCCATCTACTAAAAGATACTCTTCCTTACTTTTATCATAGCTATTAGATCTATTATTACTTTTTGTACTTGTGCTTGTATAATAGCTTTCTTTGGAAGTCTTTCTCTTTTTCCAAATGCTTTTTCTCCCTTGATTAGCATAAAAAGTCTTATTAAAAATAGCATCAATCTCTTCATGGCTAATGTAGTCATCTTCAGATGGTTTCTTTTTTCTAACAATTACTTTTTCATCATTTCCTTTGCTAGGTTTTAGATAACTCTCCACATGCATATGCTTTTTCACTTCATCCCACGCTACAGTATATCCTGTTCCCTTAGAACAAAATACCGAACCGCTAGGATTGAATAAATCAAGTTCAGGGTCATAATTAAACTTTTCTATTATCTCTTCAGGATTATGACATATATCATACCCCTTTACAGAAATAGATAGCCTACCCTCACCCTTAGTATATGCATATACTTCTTCCTGATAATTACGCATTGTAGCAACTGGAGCTTCCCCTACTAGGGTTGCGCTATTACCTTCAATTTTTTCGATTACACAGGTACCGTGTATCTGATCAATATCTGTCATAGCTTTCCCTACCATATTCTCAGGTATATTCAACTTAAATCTATAATAGGGTTCAAGAATAACACTACTGGCCTCCATAAGACCTTGTCTCACAGCTCTATATGTGGCTTGTCTAAAATCTCCACCAGAGGTATGTTTATTATGGGCTCTCCCTGATACTAGAGTAATCTTCATATCAGTTATATTTGCTCCAATAAGTACTCCTCGGTGGGCTTTCTCATTTAAATGCTGTAACACAAGATTTTGCCAGTTTCTACTTAAGATATCTTCACTGCACTTTGATGAAAACATCATTCCACTCCCCTTAGGGCCTGCTTCCATCAAAAGGTGAACCTCAGAATAATGTCTCAGTGGTTCGAAATGTCCTACACCTTCCACAGTGTCCTTAATTGTCTCACGATAAACTATCTCACCATGACCAAAACCCACATTTATTCCAAATCTATTTTCTAAAATTGAGGTAAGTATTTCTAACTGAACCTTACCCATTACCTGGATAAAAATAGATTGATTTTCCTCTTCCCAAAGTATCCTTAACTCAGGTTCCTCATCTTCAAGTTCTCTTAAATAGGGTAAAACTTGCCTCTCATCAATGCCATCTTCAAGAAGTAATTTATATGATAAGACTGGTTCTAAATAAGGTGAATTTGATTTCACTTCAATACCTAAACCTTCACCCGGTCTTGTTTTCGTAAGACCTGTAACTGCGCAGATAGTACCTGCCTCTACACTACTTTCAGTATGATATTTTTCTCCTGAATATACTCTTATCTGATTAACTTTCTCAATCATTTCATTACTTTCAATTGGGTCTTTTACCTTCAAACTCCCAGCAGTTATCTTCATATGGGTAAGTCTATTCCCTTGAGAATCCCTTGTTATTTTAAATACTTTTGCTCCAAATTCTTCTGGATAGGCTCTTTCGTCAGTATAATATAAAAACTGATTAAAAAATTCATCAGTCCCATCTTGCTTTAAAGCGGATCCAAAAAATACTGGAAAAGCCTTTCTATCAATAATCAAATCCCTAATATCTTCATCTGACACATCACCTAAAGTCATAAAGTTGTCCATAACATCTTCATCACATAGTGCAAGTAATTCATTTCTTTCATCAATATCTTCATCATTAAAATATATACATCTATCACTAAGATCCTTATGTAAGGACTCCATAACCCTATTTACTTCTGTCCCCTTTTGGTCCATTTTATTAACAAAAATAAATGTTGGAACATTATAATTATCAAGTAGTTCCCAAACTGTCTTAGTGTGATTTTGAACTCCATCCATACCACTAACAACAAGTATTGCATAATCTAATACTTGAAGAGTTCTTTCCATTTCAGCAGAAAAATCCACATGACCTGGAGTATCAAGCAAGGTAATCTCAGTGTCATCAAAATTCATAACCGCCTGTTTAGAAAAAATAGTGATTCCCCTAGCCCTTTCAAGTTCAAAAGTATCTAAATAGGCATCCTTATTATCAACTCTACCTAAAGTTCTAATCTTCCCACTATAGTAAAGCATACTCTCCGACAAAGTAGTTTTACCCGCATCTACATGGGCAAGTACACCAACCGTTAATTTTCTCATATATATCAATTCCTTTTAATTTCTTTTTATGATTTACCTTTAATTATATCAATTCAAATGATAGCAATCAAATCCATTTAGGGTCAGATACTATAATAAATCAACTTAATCTACTACAGTATCTGACCCCAAATTATCTTAAACTTAAATATTTAATTCCTACCAATTAAAATTTTTATCCATCAGGAAATATAAAATGAGCAATGCTATTTATTTAATCCTCCACAACAAATAATGTATAAATCCATTATCTTAAGACATAAACTTACAAGTGAATCCTTCCACAAAGTTTTGACCACAAATTGATTTACTTTAACAGTATTAGCAAGCTTTTTCGCAGATTAAGTACTTAGGGACATTAAAATAATGACTACTTAATTGCTTTCAATAAAAATAAATTTACTTTACAATACATTTAATGTTCTTGTTTAACATGCAACTACTAATAATGAGGTTACTCATTTGTATGCATTTCAATACATCTCATGTTCTTGTTTAACTATATGTCATCATCCCTTCAAATTTATGATTAAAGTTATTTCAATACATCTCATGTTCTTGTTTAACAACGGATTTTCTGAATATTACGGATTACAATGTTCGATTTCAATACATCTCATGTTCTTGTTTAACCAACCTTTTATATTCTAATCTATTGAAATTTTTTCCATTTCAATACATCTCATGTTCTTGTTTAACTTGGAGATTCAAACTCCAATTCGTGGATACCAGCTGATTTCAATACATCTCATGTTCTTGTTTAACTATGTCTTCAAATACTTTTTTTATGGACTTATCCATATTTCAATACATCTCATGTTCTTGTTTAACTACAACATAATGATTAAATTTTGCCTTCTAGCCATATTTCAATACATCTCATGTTCTTGTTTAACATTTTATCAGGAAGCGAACCGCAAATTGATTATTCATTTCAATACATCTGATGTTCTTGTTTAACATTATAGCCGTAAAATGAGAGAAATGCCTTATATTAATTTCAATACATCTCATGTTCTTGTTTAACTATACTTTACAGTATAGTTTATATACTCCGTTCTTTTATTTCAATACATCTCATGTTCTTGTTTAACAAAGAGACTATTAGAGGATCATGAGGTTAAAAGATATTTCAATACATCTCATGTTCTTGTTTAACCCATTAATCATCATCCTCTTCATCGTATCCCGGTAAATTTCAATACATCTCATGTTCTTGTTTAACCGGTGTAGATGGCATACTAAAGGCCCTAGATATCGCATTTCAATACATCTCATGTTCTTGTTTAACTGTAAGTCGAATTACATTAAATGCTTTGAATAATTCATTTCAATACATCTCATGTTCTTGTTTAACTGTAATTTGCTGAGCTTCCTCCTCGATGTATCCCGAATTTCAATACATCTCATGTTCTTGTTTAACATAACTATCGTATAAGCCTTCAAGTATAATAACACAATTTCAATACATCTCATGTTCTTGTTTAACTTAAGGAGCTTGGCAAATTTGACAGGAGGTTGAATGATTTCAATACATCTCATGTTCTTGTTTAACTTATTTACTAGTAGGTGATTGGGAGTGCCTTTTTTCTATTTCAATACATCTCATGTTCTTGTTTAACCACTATCGGTATTAGTGAGTACATCAATCATTTTTATTTCAATACATCTCATGTTCTTGTTTAACCTGAAACGTATGTTGGAAACGTTACTCATGAAATTAATTTCAATACATCTCATGTTCTTGTTTAACCATCCTAATATAGCCATTCTTACTAACTATTCTACTTCAACAACTTTGTATTTTCAACACTTCTATAGATTCTATTCAATTGATTTATTGTTTTTTATATTTTTTGAACTTTATCTCTGCATGCTTGTATTTCCATACTCTACAATAATCGCTGTAAAATAATGGTTCGATATTTTCAGCCTAAATTATTACATTTTCTTTTTTTAAAACACACTTTTGATTAGCTATACATATTAGTAGTCTTTTCACTTTAAGTCTCTTAACACTATTATAAGAAAAAATCTTCATACGAATCATTCCTTAGCCCTATTACCTCTTCATCATAATAATTCGAACTTACCATTTTAATTATAGCTACAGTGTCCTTTTCTTTTTTAATTGTTTTTTTTATTTCTGATCTCAATTTTACTAAATTTGATGGTGTTATATTCCCTCTAAATATTGATTTTTGATAATGTATGAGATATTTTTTGCATATTTTAAATACTTTATGACATCTTTTTTCTTCCACATCATACATCACAAAAACATAATTATAATTATACTTTTTATTTATTTAACACAACTCCTTTTTTGAAAAAGGTTTAAAGGGCTTGTCTTCCAATATATTCTTTATAAGTTTATATCCATCAAGTTTTATAGCCGTTAAATAACTTACCTTTCTATTTAATTTAGAGTGCATAAATGTTGAGTCTAATTTTTTTTCTAATTCTATGGTAAATTTCTTTCTTCCTTCTTCGTTTAAAAGGCAGTAATTAAGCTTCCTTTCAAAATGTCTTTCCACAATTATCATATTTTTATTTATCATATTTATGATTACTGGCAAAACAATATTTATCTTGAATACTTCAGATATATCCAACGATAATGAGTATCTGCTGTCACTTGGTTCATGGAGATAGCTAATTGTTTGATCCAAATGTGTATGATATATTTGAGTGATGGTCTTGGCGTAAAGCAAACTATTACCATATGAAATCATAGCGTTTATAGGATTGTCTGGTGGTCTTTTAACCCGTTTATTCATTACAAAATCATTTTTAACAAAAGTATTTAAGCAATTGTATAGATTATTCCATACAAAACCTTCTACTGCTAGTATTTCTTTTATACCTTCAGCATCTGATAACATCTTAGGTACACTATATTTTAAGCTTTTTAGACTTTCAGAAGCAATCAAGTTATCTTCTTTTTTTCTCTTTAAAATAAGTTCATATGCATTATTCCTAATCCCTTCTACAAAAGATTTCGCAAGCTTCTCCCTGTTTGATAATAGCAGTTCAACTTGTTTAACTTTAACTTTCCCACTTAAATACTTCTCTTTAGGATAAAAGGAACCAGCATAGTAACCATAGTAATTAAAAAAATGTACAACAACTGAGTTTGATGATAAAAAACTTAGCAGTTTTGTGTTTATGCTGACCTCATTCATAATATATAATTCTTTTATTCCTTCTATAGGCAAATAATTGTTCTTTCCATCTTTTCTAAACACAAGGGAGTTATCTTTTCTTTTTAAATCTCCCATAGAAAATATATATCTTGAATAATTAGGCATTAGATCCTCCTTTCAAATATAACAATAGGTATAATAGGCACATTTTTTACATTTTGATGAATTAATAACACTAGGCATATCATCACTATTTATTAAAGCTAAAATCTTCTTTTCAATTTCAATCAAATTTCCGATGATTTCATCATCTAGTTCAATAATCATGGATTTACTATCATTCGTTTTCTTTTCGAAGCATATAAGTTTCCCCACTTTATCTATACCTTTATTTTTCAAAACATATAGGTAATAGTAAAGTTGCCACTTACAAGCTTCAATATCACTATTTGATTTTTTATACTCAATAAGATACTTTCCTTTTATCTTATCAACTTTTATACTTTCTATACTTATTTCGCTGTTTTCTTCATCGTATTTTGTTTCATGAAGTGCTTTACCTATTATAACCAATTCGCTATTATCTTCTAAGTTCAACCTATTGCCACAAAGATAACATTGCCTCTTACAATGAAAATAATAATTGATAAGTGTTCCATTAATTTTCATAAAATCATATCCTCATAATCAACTTTTGAACCTTTATTGATATCATTATATTTTTTTCTATCAAACTTTCCATTATCAAGATACTTTTGCCCATCACTTAGAAAGTACATGTCTCCAATTGCTTCTTCAAACTTTTGGGGAATATATTTGACGTTATATGTGAAATATGATAATTCTCGTCTTACTTTCGACAACTCCACTTGTTTTTTTGTAAAGGACATATCCTTATCAAACAAAATCTTCTTATACTTGTTCCAGATATAATATCCATCATAGACTTTCATATCTGACTTTATTATTGAAGGTATATAAATCGTATAATTGTTATCATCAATTAACTTCATGTGTTTATAAATGCTTAAGTAATCATTATCACTTATCATTTGTTCATATTTTTTAATAGAATTGTTATTATTTTTTTGTTTTTCATTTTGAAGTTTCTCCAGCAAATCCTTGAAGTACATATTGAAGTTTTTATCTATAAACAGGTTTCTATAGTTCTTATTTTTCAAACTATAGTTAATCCTAACATCATTTTTATAAATAGATTTTGTTTCGAAATAGTCAAAAAAATATACTTTACAATCCTTCCTTAAACAAGATCTATTTATCCTTCCTACAAATTGTTCCTCTGAATCAATTATAGATATATCCTTATATCCTATATTCATATCAATATCAACACCGGCTTCTATGACCTGTGTTGCAACAACTATTACATTTTGAAAAACGAATTCATTATCTTTTTTTTCTTTTAATTTTCCAATTAGATTCTCCCGATATAATAAATTATCATCCCCTGTCAGTTCAAAGATTTCATAATCAGTAAAATCAGAATTATTATTTATTAAATTATAGAATTCTCGTGCAGTCAATTTATCAATAAATTCTATTAATATCCTACCTTTGTTTTTATCAATGACATTATTTTTCATATGACTTGATAATTGTTCAAGGTTTATTTTCCCACGGTCAAGTAACTCAAAATCAAGTAGAACTCTATTTTTAAAAAATGTGTTTTCAAAATATACTTCAGGTTTCTCTATAAGAGATACAAAAGCAGTATTTTTAGTAAGCATACTCAACTTTGGTAATGTTGCAGACATAATAATAAATTTTATATTTAATAACTCTGAGTATCTTTCTAGAACTGTAATTATTTCACTCCATATCATGTTTTTATAGCTTTGGATTTCATCTATAATAGCTACACTATTGGCTAAATGAAAAAGTGGCAAATGTGATTCTCGTCCTACTCCGATTAGGTTAGAAAAAAACTTTACATGACTTGTTAGTGTTATGTTATAGTGCTGAAATATTCTATCCGTGTATGCTTTGTCATAATTATCATTTTCCTGAGCCAAAAGTTTAATTGGTGACAAGGAATTTAAAACAGCAATATTTTCTTCTTTGAAAAAATCTGTAAGGACCTTTTGTGTTTGATCTACAAGTGTATTAAACGGAAACACATATACCATCTTTTTTATACTAGGACATTTTTCTAATATATTTACAGCTAAATTTATTGAAGTAATTGTCTTTCCACTTCCTGTAGGTGCCTCTAAGTAAAATATATTCTTATCTAAATTTTTTACTAGATTTCTCTCTGCTTCCTTAAACATTTTAGACCTTAGATCATTAATACTTTCTACTTTTTTATCCATATCAGTATTTATTATTTTATTTATTAGAGCATCACTATAATACTTCTTAGTAAAATCCCTAATATCACTTATTCCACCAAATTGATCTATTTTGTTTCCCATCATATACTCATTGGTGGCATAAAAATCACTGGCAACAATACCTCCGTAAAGCAACTTGTTAAGAAGTAAGCTGGTAAGATCCCTTGTTGCATCAATGTCCCTAGTTAAACTAAAAATATACTGGTATATTTTTAGTTCACGTTTTAGCAATCGTTCTTTATATATATAACCTTCAATCAGTCTTTCATTTTCTTCAACTCTATAAATAAGATCTATAATCTTAGAACCATACTCCTTCATATCCTTCAAATATCCATGATGTCTTGAAATAATATATGAAAAATCTACCACGTACTTAAAAAGAATCTCCTGGGCTTTTCTAGAAAAATCATTACCAATTATTTTATCTAGCTGAATATCTATATAGATTAAAGAGGATAATAAACTATGATTTGAATCTCCGATTACATCTTTTCCAAATATATAGTTTTTCATTTTTTCTATTTGAAAATTTTTATTTATTTTACCTATATCATGATAATAAATAGCTTGATGAAACATTTCGCAAATATAGTCTTTCAAATCCATATATTCTTCATTTAGGGAACTTTCAATGATTTTTTCTATATCAATCTTATCCTCTAATAGTATTTTGCTAAAATATTCATATGTGAGTTCTGAATGTTCTTTTAATGTCTCAACTCCACAATTATTCAAATGTGCTAAGTATTTTTCATCATTGTCAATAAATTTACTAATATTCATTTAATCAATCCTTTTAAGAATAAGTGGTGAAAAATCACCACTTATTTTAAATAGTCTTAGATAAAAGTGAAATTATACGAACCATGTTTATATAATTTACAATCTTCATTATTTTTCACCAATCTATTTGTATAAGCAATTTTTTTAAACTCATACATTTTCTCTTCATTCAATGAAACAGGCATGTAATCTTTAAATAAGAATGGAGTTTCAAATATAACAGCATCACTTTCCAACTTTATTTTGTCCAAATAAAATAAACTATCTATATTTTCTGGATCACTTATTTCCTGAGCATCAAATATTTCTACATTTTGAATATCAGCTGGATGATCGTTTTTACCTAGATAAGGTATATATTCTGCTTTGTATTCTAGCAAATAATTTTTTAGTTTCTCCTTTATATTTTCCTTTATATCTGATTCAAGATTTATAATAATTTTCCACTCAACATCCTCAATCCATTGTTCTCTTACAACAAGATTGTTACCTTCTTCCTTACTTGCATACCCTACAGAGTTGTTAAAGGTTTGTATTTTCTTATTAAACAATCCCCTATTCTTACTATTTGGTATAATCGCAACTTTAAGTTTATGAAGCTCTTCATAAAATTCCGGATACATATTTTCACCCTGTTGATTGTAGCCACCTAAACCAATTACAGCGCCAAGAAGTCCCATCAGATGAATTTTAGTAATATGATTATAGGAGTAATAGCAATAGGAATTTACATCTGGTTTTTTAAAATGCGCTGTTTTTCCTGATAAATCAAATACAATACATTTCATCTACATCACTTCTCTTGTTAAAATATTGAATACTTTTATATTCTTACATGTCTCACAATTTTTGATATCGATAGTTATAGGATTGTAGTAAACTTCTACACTTTCGATATCATTTATTTGATTTGACAACTTACCTAGTTTGTTTATATCTAATATGCTCATATTTTTTTCCTTTGAAAATTCAACGTATCTTGCTAAATTTGGAAGAGCTTGCTTAGAGCCTTCTTTCATCTCTACAAAAATACTATATTCATTTTCACAAGCAAATTTACTATTAGTAGCAAAGGCTGTTGCAGAAATAAGGGCTGCATCTTTAAATTTTTCGTAAGCATCTTTTGTATAGCCTTCAAACCCATTAATTAGCCCCTTATAGTTATTATAGTTTTCAGGATTGATGCTAAATGGATAGCAATAGTGTGTTTCATCTGCAATTATTTTCGTTCCAAGTGAAGAGTTGTTGGCATCATCTTTTTTTGAATTTCTAAAAGGTGATAATATATCTTGAACCTCAACCCTGGTATCTTCGTATAAATTGAACCCCTGACCAAATTGTACTGCGCCTGTAATAGATATATTACAACCAGCCTCTGCAAAAGTGGCACCAAAATTCATTACATCAACACACTTAAACAAGTTAGAAACGACCTCATTTGTACTAGTTTTTTTAGCTACTTTTTCGCCAAATAACTCTTCATACCTTTCACCTAAAGCTTTAGGTGAAATAGCATTTTTTTCTTCTTTATAAGACTTTATATATAATACTTTTTCATCTTCATTTACCCATTTAACCTTCATTGGATATTTAATGGCCTTATCACTACCAAAAATTCTTCCCTTTG
>JAOARG010000082.1 GCA_025210655.1 Bacillota bacterium | reverse complement strand
TTCATCCTGAGCCAGGATCAAACTCTTAAATAAAATTTTGATTTCCTTGCTTGAATGATAACTGACTTAATGTTCGTTATCTTTATCCTCTTGACGAGGTAATTTGTTTAAATCATACTATTCAGTTTTCAAAGTTCTCTGTGTCTTAGCGACTTACTTAGTGTATCATTTGTTAATCGCTGTGTCAAGTGTTTTTTAAAAGTTTTTTCAACTCTTAATTTCTTTCAAGTGATTGCTATCACTCGCTTGACGACTTGTTTATCTTACCACATCGTCTCCTTCTTTGTCAACACTTTTTTCAAAAGTTTTTTCAAAGTTCGATTTACATTTTTTTCAATTTATGCAAATCAATTCATTTCAGACGACTCATATATCTTATCACATCTTAAAGATACTTGTCAACACTTTTTTCAAAGTTGCCCCTGCCTTAGCAGAGGCGACTTGATTATACTAGCATAGATGGGATGTATATGTCAACACTTTTATAGAATATCGTTAACAATTTCATAAATAAAGTAATGTCCTAGGAAGTTTTTCTTCCTAACAAGTATTTCTTCACCCTTTTTCTCATAGATATGACCCCTACCATAAGACTCTAAGAAATCCCAATCAAAGTTTCTTAGATAGTTCTCAATCTTGATATCTTCATCTTCTGGCTTGGTAACAAGAAAAATCTTATCCTTAGATTTCTCCTTTATAACCTCGTCTTCTCCACCTTCAAGCCTAATGATTCCCCTTACAATATTATTGATATTGTATTTTAGGACAATGTAAACAGCTGAAGACACAAGTGCAATAACTCCTAAGACTGATAATACTTTCCCAAGACCGATCTTTTTCTTTTTCATTAATTACACCCTCCTTTTTTTCATATCACATTTTTTATTACCCACTTTTATATGTATTAACACATAAGAGATATAATTTATGACCATAGAAAATCTATGGTCATAATTTTATATTTCACTTTTTATAAGAACTAAATTGTCCAGTGGATCTATTTCTTTTCCTGATACAGGTATTTTACTAGCGATATACTTTTCAAAATCTACTTCTATTCCACCTTTAAGGAAGGCTCTTGTAACTCTAGAGTCTTTTTTCATTCTAACAACTTGAACACCCAGGGTAGTTTTAGTTGCTTTTTCAGGTATCAAGGAGCTGGAAATAGCTAGAATTCTGATTTCACTACCTGATTCCCTTGTAAACATGACTTCTACATCTTCTTTTGTAAAGAATATATCTATAATATTTTGCTTGTCTGTAAATCCGTTTTTAAGTTTTTTCCTATTATTTTTTGTATAGTAACTAGAAAGAGGTACTTTTGCTACTTTACCATTATCAAAAGCAAATAGTATATGCCCTGAGAAATCCTTTGTTACTACTACATGAAGAATGTTCTCTCCCTCTTCCATTTCAATAAGGTTTGGCAAATACATCCCTATGGAACTAGCCTTACACTCTGCAAATGTATGGGTCTTTAGCTTATATACATTCCTTCTATCTGTAAATACTATTACCTCAGAGTCATTACTAAGCTCATATTCATGTTTTATGCTGTCATTTTCTTTAAGTCTGTGTACATCGTTACCCCTTAGTGATAGAGGAGTAATCTTTTTAATGTAATTTTCTTTTGTAATAAAGAATGTACAAGGATAATCTTCTATATGCTCACTGTGATCAAACTCTGTAATATCAGTTTTTTCTACTATTTGAGTCATTCTTTCCCTTGAATAGTCCTTTTTTATCTTTTTTAGCTGACTTTTTATTATCTTTCTTATTTCTTTATCGTCAGATAACTTCTTTGTAATGTCTTCTTTGTCACCTTCTAGACTTTCTATTTCAGAAATTCTATTTAAAATATACTCTTTATTTACATTTCTAAGCTTTATTTCTGCTATAAATTCTGCTTGGGCTTTATCTATTTCAAAATAATCAATTAAGTTAGGGATTACATCCTTATCATATTCAGTAAATCTAATTATCTCTATAGCCTTATCAATATCAAGCAAGACTTTTTTCATACCGTATAGCAGGTGTAATCTTTCACCAATTTTATTTAAATCGTATTTAAGGGCATTTTCTATACACCCTATTCTAAACTTAATCCATTCATTTAAAACTTCTCTTATACCCATAACCCTAGGTCTACCATTAATTAGTATATTAAAGTTACAGGGGAAATTATCTTCTAATTGTGTGGCTTTGAACAGTTTGGTCATTAACTTATCTGGATCTGTTCCCCTTTTTAAATCAATAGTCAGTTTAAGACCACTCTTGTCGGTTTCATCCCTGACGTCTGAAATCTCTTTAGCTTTATTTGATTTAACTAGGTCAACGATTTTCTCTATAATCTGCTCAATCGTTGCTGTATAAGGTATTTCTGTTATTTCAATACAATTTTCTTTTTTGTTATATTCATACTTACTTCTTATTTTAAAGGAACCTTGTCCCTTTTCAATTACTTTATTTATAACACTTCTATCATATATATAGTATCCACCGGTTGGGAAATCAGGACCTTTTATTAAATCTATAAGATCTGCACCTGGATTATCAATTACTTTAATAGTACTATCTATAATCTCATCCATATTAAATGATGGTATATTACTTGCCATACCTACTGCTATACCTTTATTAGGATTTAATAAGATATTTGGGAAAGTAACTGGTAATAAGACTGGTTCTTTCATTTTCCCATCATAGTTATCTTGGAACTGTACAGTATTTTTATCTATATTTTTAAAGATTTCCTGACAGATATTATCTAATTTTACCTCTGTATATCTTGCAGCTGCAAACTTCATATCCCTAGAAGACACTTTACCAAAGTTACCTTTAGAATCTATATATGGATATAATAATGACTCATTACCCTTTGTTAATCTAACAAGTGTGGCATAAATCGCCATATCACCATGGGGATTAAGTTTCATTGTCTGACCAACAACATTGGCAGACTTAGTCCTTGTTCCCTTAATTAGATTCATCTTATACATTGTATAAAGTAATTTTCTATGGGATGGCTTAAAACCATCTATCTCTGGAATTGCCCTTGATACAATTACACTCATTGCATATGGCATGTAGTTTACTTCCAGTGTCTCTGCTATATTTTGAACTATAAACCTTTCCATAATACCTCCCTGTTACACAACATCTATTAGGTCAATGTATTTTTCACCATTTTCCTCAATAAACTGTTTTCTTCCATCAAGATTTTCACCAAGAAGTACATCAAACATCATTTCAGCATCTTCTTCATTATAATAATCAACCCTAATCAGTCTACGGGTATCAGGAGACATGGTAGTCTTCCACATCATATCAGGATCATTTTCACCAAGTCCTTTGGATCTTTGGATAGTGAATTTTCCTTTTAATTTCTTAGTGATTTCATTCTTTTCCTTTTCTGAATATGCAAAGTAGGTATTATTTTTAGTATTAATCTCAAATAATGGTGATTCTGCTATATATATTTTCCCCTCTTTTATAAGTGTAGGAACCAGTCTATAGAATAGTGTAAGAATTAATGTACGAATCTGAAAACCATCAACATCGGCATCGGTACATATAATTACCTTATCCCAACGGAGATTTTCAAGATTAAAGTCACTAATTTCTTTATTACTCTTACTCTTAATCTCTACTCCACATCCTAAAACCTTTAAAATATCTACAACAATATCACTGCTGAATATTTTCCCGTATTCTGCTTTAAGACAGTTAAGGATTTTACCCCTAACTGGTAACAATGCTTGAAAATTAGCATCCCTTGCTAGTTTACATGCTCCCAGTGCCGAGTCACCCTCGACAATATATATTTCTCTTTGTTCTACATCCTTAGTTCTACAGTTTACAAACTTCTTAACCCTATTATTTATATCAAGCTTACCGCTTAACTTCTTTTTTATATTTAGTCTTGTTTTCTCAGCATTTTCCCTTGATCTTTTATTTATTAAAACTTGATTTGCTATTTTTTCAGCCTCAGTTTTATTCTCAATAAAGTATATTTCCAAATGTTTCTTCAGTTCTTTTGTCATAAATTCCTGAATAAACTTATTTGTAATAGCCTTTTTAGTCTGATTCTCATAACTTGTTACAGTAGAAAATGAGTTAGAAACAAGGATTAAACTATCCTCAACATCTTGGAAGTTAATTTTCTTCTCATTCTTATTGTACTTGTCATTCTTTTTAAGATATTTATCTATTTCATAAACGAAAGCGTTTTTTATTGCCTTTTCTGGAGATCCTCCGTGCTCAAGGGGACTTGAGTTGTGAAAATACTCAAGAGAATTCACTGAATTGTTAAAACAAAATGCCATCTGGAATTTAACCCTATAATCCGGCTTATCTTCTCTATCTCTACCTGAACCTTCCTCTTGAAAATCATAGACTTGAGTAAAACCCTTATCTTCATCAAGTTCCTTCAGATAATCTATAATTCCATTTTCATAATAAAACTGGAAGCTTTCATTTAATTCTTCATCATATAATTCAAAAGTAACACCTGGGTTTACTATTGATTGCTTTTTCATAACATCTTTGAAATAATCAAGTTCTATATTAATATCAGTAAATACCTCTATATCAGGTCTCCACTTTGTACTAGAACCAGTTTGTTTTCTTGAAGATGGTGTCTTTACCATTTCCCCAGATATGGCACCTTTTTTAAATTCTAATTCATATTTAAATCCATCTCTGTGAATTTCTACACTCATATACTCTGAACTATATTGGGTAGCACAGGTACCAAGTCCATTAAGACCTAGAGAATACTGATAGTTTTCTCCACTATTATTTTGATACTTCCCCCCTGCATATAGTTCACAGAACACAAGCTCCCAATTGAACTTACCTTCTTTTTCATTATAATCAACAGGTATACCTCTACCGTTATCAATTACAGATATAGAAAGATCCTCATGTCTAATTACCCTTATCTTCTTTCCGTATCCTTCCCTTGCTTCATCTATAGAATTGGATAGTATTTCGAAAAAAGAATGCTGACAACCTTTAATACCATCAGAACCAAAAATTACAGCTGGTCTTTTTCTAACTCGGTCCGCACCTTTTAAGGAAGTAATACTATCATTACCATAACTACTATTTGTTGTTTTCCTATTCAAACATAACACCTCAATACTAATATTTTAAAGAAGACTTATATACTCTCCTTAAGTAACAAAATAACTTGTCAAACATCTGCATTGCCCGACTTATTTATTTTATCACAATTTCACTTCATATCAAACATCCGTTCCAGTAAATTAATTTTTACACTTTACTTTCATCAAATTAGCAAATAAAAAAAGAGTTTAATTAAAACTCTTTTTCTAAAAAATTTATATCATATTATTATAAAAATTACTATCGGTTTATTTTCCTAATCTAACTCTTCTCTCAAAATCATTATAGCTTCCATCATAGTTGGGAATCCTGAAGATGGCGCTGTAAGAAGAATTGCATGCTCAATTTCTTCCCTAGTACAACCAGCAGTTAATGCTTTTTGAATATGAGTTCTTAATGCATACTCATATCTTTGGGTAGCAGAAATAGATACCTTTACTAACCACCTAGTTTTCTCATCTAAAGGTCCACCGTCCATATGTACCTTTTTTCCAAATTCCTTATATGAATCATATATGTCCTTGTGACTCTCTGTAAAGTATCCTAAGTTTTGTCTAATTTTATCCACAATTATCACCTCTATGTTTTTTTGTTTACAATTAAACTGTAAACTCTTCTAATTTATTATACCCTCAGAGGTAAAATTTTACACAGAGTTTTTAAATTTTTTTTAAAAAAAATTGCAAGCCTAGGACTTGCAATTTTTTCGATACTAAAAGTACATTCTCTCTCCTGTAACGATATATATATTTCTCTCACAAATATTTGTAATATGGTCAGCAGCTCTTTCAAGGTATCTCCCCATAAGCAGTAGATTAATAACCTGTTTCTTATTTTCTTTATTTACCATCTCTAATAATTCTTCATATATTCTTTCATACAAATCATCTATTTCGTCATCTCTTTTAGCTGTTTCTATAGCCAATTTATCATCCAATTTAATAAATGAATCCAAGCTTTTCTTTAACATTTCTTCAACTATCAATATCATTTTGGGCAAATCTACAAGGGGCTTGATATATTCTTCCCCTCCAAACTCAACTAATATTTCAGCTATATTGACTACATAATCACCAACTCTTTCTATATCAGTAATTATTTTAAGTATTGATCCTATTTTTCTTAAATCAATAGCTATTGGTTGTTGAAGAGCTATAAGGCCTAAACACTTTTTCTCAATTGATATTTCGTACTCATCAATATCTTTATCCATTTTGATTATTTCTTTAGCAAGATCTAAATTTCTTGTCTCTAGGGCTGCTAGAAGTTTTTTTAACATCACTTCTCCAATATTCCCCATTTTGATCAAATCCAGTTCAAGTTCTTCCATTTCTATTTCAAAGCGATTTCTCATATACAACCTCCATTATTTAGCCAAAACGTCCTGTAATATAATCTTCCGTCCTCTTATCCCTAGGCGTAGAGAATATTGCTGATGTATCTCCACTTTCAATAAGCTCTCCCATTAGGAAAAATGCTGTATTATCTGCAACTCTTCCTGCCTGTTGCATTGAGTGAGTAACTATAACAATTGTGTATTTATCCTTAATTTCCGAAATGAGCTCTTCTATTTTAAGTGTTGCAATAGGGTCAAGTGCAGATGTACTTTCATCCATAAGGATTATTTTAGGATTTACAGCTAAAGTTCTTGCTATACAAAGTCTTTGTTGCTGTCCACCGGATATACCCATTGCACTGTTTTTTAGTCTATCCTTTACTTCATCCCAAAGGGCTGCTTTTCTTAAACTTTCTTCCACAATAAAATCAAGTTCATCTTTTTTCTTTACTCCATGAGCACGGGGACCATATGCTACATTATCATATATACTCATAGGAAAAGGATTTGGTTTTTGAAATACCATACCTATGTCTTTTCTAAGTTCAATAAGATCTGTAGAAGGACTATAGATATCTTGACTATCTACAAGTATCTTGCCTTGTACTTTTGAGCGCTCAACAAGATCATTCATTCTATTTATTGTCTTAAGAAAACTTGATTTACCACATCCCGATGGACCTATAAGAGCTGTTATCTTATTTTTTTCAATATCTAAATTAATGTTTTTAAGTGCATGGAAATCTCCATAGAAAAGATTTAAGTCTTCAATTTTTATTTTTATATTATCTTTCAAATTATTTCCCTCCAAAATTAAACAAGTAACTTTCTACTAAATACCTTAACCACTAGTTTAGATAAAAGATTTATCATTAATATAATGAACATCAACATAGCACCTGTCGCGAAAGCTTTGTCAAATGAAATTCCTTCTTTAGCAAGCAGATAAAGATGAACAGCCAGTGTTCTTCCAGAATCCATTATCGACTCTGGGTAAGCAGGTGTCATACCTGCTGTTAGATATATTGCTGCAGTCTCACCGAATATCCTTCCTATACTAAGTATTACTGAAGTAAGTATTCCCGGCATTGCCGATGGTAATACTACTTTTAATATTGTTTCAAGTTTTCCTACCCCCAGTGCATAACTAGCATTTCTATAACTTTCAGGAACAGCCTTTATTGCTTCTTCCGATGTTCTAATAATTGTAGGCAGAACCATAATACTTACTGTCAAACTTCCAGACAAAAGACTCCATCCCAGCTTTAATACTACAACGAATAGTAGCATACCGAATAAACCGAAAATAATTGATGGTACAGCAGCCAAGGATTCGATAGCAAATCTAATAAAATTTAGAAATCTTCCTTTTTTAGCATATTCTACTGTATATATAGATGTCATTATTCCTATTGGAACTGATATTGCAATTGCTAAAGCCACTATATATAAAGTTGAGAAAATCATAGGTAGAATACCATTTTCTCCATCACCAACATCAAAGAGGAACTGATGATTAATATGACCAATACCATTTTTAACTACATATATTAAAATCCAAAATAATATTCCTACAGTTGCCAATGTTGCTAAATATATTAGTCCCATTATTATCTTATCTTTTGTTTTTCTACTCATAATTACATCTCTACCTTTCTACTATAATAATTCAAAATAATATTTAGAATCATGATAAAGACAAATAGTATTACACCAGTTGAGAATAATACATCCTGATGCAGTCCACTTGCATAACCCATTTCAATAGCAATATTTGCTGTTAATGTTCTAATCCTATGAAAAAGTGAACTCGGAATCATAGGCGTATTTCCTGCAACAAGAATCACTGCCATCGTTTCACCTACAGCTCTCCCCACTCCAAGAACAACTGCAGCTAGTATACCTGATTTTGCTGCCGGAAGAATGACTTTAAATATTGTTTGGACATGGGAAACACCCATAGCAATTGAAGCTTCTTTATAATCCTTAGGAACACTTCTTATTGCATTCTCAGTAATGTTAATTACAGTGGGAAGTATCATAACTCCTAGTATAATGATTACAGCGAGTAGACTGTTTCCTCCCCCGCCAAATCTATTATCTATCATTGGTACTATTACTATTAGTCCAAAGAATCCATAAACTACTGATGGTATTCCTGCTAAAAGCTCCACTGCTGGTTTGATTAGATTGTAGATTTTTTTTGGAGCAAACTCAGCTAAGAATATTGCTGTAAAAATACCTATTGGAACACCTAAAAGTATTGCCCCTAATGTTCCTAAAAGAGATCCTACTATCATAGGTAAAATTCCGTAGATATCAGCACTTGGCATCCACTTTGTACCTGTAAGAAAGTCAATGGCCCCTACCTTTAATATTGCCGGAAACCCTTTATAAAATATGAATACTCCAATAGCAAAAATACTAAGTATAGAAACCATAGAACTCAGGACAAAAACCTTCTCAACCATTCTCTCTACTATTTTTTTAAAATTAAATTCACTTTTAAACTTTAATCCATCCGTATTAACTTGCACCTTATTTTCTACATTTTGATATTCCATAACTTTCCTCCCTCTCACATAATCAATCATAACACCCTTAAGTAATCTTATTGTTTTCTATAAGTAAAGCCTTTGTTAAAACTAGGTTAAGAAGAAAAAAAAAAATGTCGGATTAAGGCTTTTCCCTAATCCAACATTTTTTATCGATAAGATAAGTGATACTTTATTTAATTGTAATTAACTTTTCCCCTACAATTGTCTGGCCTTCTTCAGAAACGATATAATCTAAGAATTTTGATACATCATCAGAAAGCTCACCTTTTGTCAATAAGAGGAATGGTCTAGATACTTTGTAAGAACCATTTTTAATATTTTCAACAGAACCTTTATTTCCATCAACTAAGACATCCTTAACACTCTCGTCTACATATGATAGCGAAATGTATCCAATAGCTGACTTCTTACTTGCAATATTAGCTTTAACAGCTCCATTACCTTCTGCTATCAGTGCATTTTCAACTACTATAGATACCTTTTTACCATCAGCATTCTTCTCTTGAAGTTTCAATAATTCTTCAAATGCACCCCTAGTACCTGAACCAGCTTCTCTACTTACTACCAAGATTTCTTTATCATTTCCCCCAACTTCTTTCCAGTTTGTTATTTCACCTTTAAAGATTTTATTAACCTGATCAGAAGTTAAATCTGCAACTGGGTTTTCTGGGTGAACTACTATGTCGATTCCATCATATGCTATAACATGTTCAGTTAGGCCCCACTCTTTTTCAGCAGACTTAAGATTTCTAGAACTCATACCAATTTCGCATATTTCATCATTTGCAGATTTTACTCCAGCACTAGATCCAACACCTTGAACATTGATTTTAACATTTTCTACTTTACCCATATAATCATCTGAAAGTTTTTGTAGTACAGGAGTTACTGAAGTAGAACCAACTACATTAATTATTGTTTGCTCAGCCTTTTCAGGAGTAGCAGCTTTTGCTGATTCTTTAGCTCCTCCACAACCTACTGCGAATAGTCCTAATGCTAATACACCTACTAAAGATAATACTTTCAAGCTTTTCATTTTTTAAATTTCCCCTCTCGTTTTTTACTTACAAATGTATTATAGCAAGAGGGAATGTTAATTATGTTTTCTGTATGTTAGGATAATGTTAAATGAATGTTAAACGAAAAAAAAGTTAGAATTTCTGGGAAATTCTAACCTTTCAACTACCTAACAGGTATACTAATTATAAATTCTGATCCCTCACCTGGGCTACTTTCAACTTTTATCTTCCCTTTGAAGGCTATTGCTACGTGTTTTACTATAGCCAGACCTAAGCCTGTTCCACCTACTGATTTTGATCTAGCTTTGTCTACTCTATAAAATCTTTCAAATACTCTAGGTATATCCTCTTCAGGTATTCCTATACCTTGATCCTTTATATGAAAATTAACATTTCCATCATACTCAATAACCCTTAGTATTACATTCGTATCCTCGGGAGAATATTTCACTGCATTGTCTATAAGGTTAATTAGCATTTGTTTTAACCACCCAACATTTCCTTCTATAAGGGGAAGGTCATCATCTAAAAAATATGATATCTGTATATTTTTATGTTTTGCGAACTGATTGAGAATAACTTTTATCTCATTAACAACTAAATAAATATCTATAGTCTCATTTGATATATTATGCTTCTCAATATCTGATAAAACAAGTAAATCACCTATGAGTGTAGATAGTCTTGTACTTTCAATATCTATTATATCAATAAATCTATCTCTAGTTTTCTTATCCTCACTTGCCCCACTTTTTAAGGTCTCAATAAAGCCCTTTATTGATGTAAGAGGGGTTTTAAGTTCATGGGATACATTTGCAACAAAGTCCTTCCTCATGTTTTCAAGTCTTCTAAACTCAGTAACATCATCTAAAACAACAACAGCTCCAATTATTTCACCCTCATTTTTTATCCCATTGGAGTAAACATTAATTATTCTATTTATCGGAGAATTAATTTCAATTTCTACTCTGTTAAATACTCCGTCTTTAAACAAATTGTCTATTTCACTTTCTAGGAAACTATTTCTCATAAGTTCAAATATATGTTTATCCTTAAAATCCTCATAAGAACAATCAAGTATTTCCTCAGCACGATTATTCATAAACATTATTTTTTTTGATGAATCAATAGCAACTACCCCATTTAATATTCCTTCAAGGGTTGATTGAAGCTTATTTTCATTTTCTTTTAATTCATCTAACATAGTTTCCATCTTCTCACCGAGAATATTAAAGTTATAAGCCAAATCACCTATTTCAGTACTATCATCAATTTTGACTCTACTATTAAAATCCCCTTCAGCCATAATCTTAGTTGCCAAGTTCAACTTTTTAATCGGTGTAAGTATTCTATTTATAGAATAATATCCAAGAATCATTGCAATCAAAAAACTAATTAGCAATGAAATCCTTACCTTTTCAAAAAGTTGTATATTTAGCTCCTGAATATGTTCAAGGGGCAAAGAGGTTCTTATAACTGTTTCCTTACCGTCTTTTATTGTCTCTATTGCAACATACATCATATCAACGCCAATGGTATCACTAAATCTAGTTGAATAACCTATCTCACCATTAAAGGCACTAATTATTTCAGGTCTATCCAAATGATTTTCAAGACCAGCACCATATGTTTCAGAATCTGCCAAAACATTTCCACTATCAGCTATGATGGTTACCCTAGTATTTATCTTAGGCTTTATCTCTTCCAACAAAGCTTGTAAGCGTCCATCTTCTGATATATCGATATTATTGTATATTTCTTCAACCATATAGGCTGTTTTCAAAAGGCTTTCCTTAGTATTTTCAAGATAGTTATCCTTAGTAAAATTGTAGGACAAGACAAAGGTAAGGACCACTCCAATAAGAATCAGTGAAAAGAATGTTATAAATATTCTCTTAGCCATCTTATCTCTCCAGTCTATTTTATTTTGTAACCAACACCCCTTACAGTTTCTATATAGCTCCTATGTTCATCCTCTATCTTTTTTCTCAAGTGTCTAATGTGTACATCAACAGTTCTAGTCTCACCATAATACTCATATCCCCATATTTCATCTAAAAGGTAATCCCTTTTAAGAACCTTTCCCCTATTAAGAGCTAGTAACTTTAATAACTCAAATTCTTTATAGGTAAGTTGAATCATTTTATCACCTATATATACTTCATGTCTCTCCATATCCATTTTCAACTCATCTATAGTAAGAACATTTTCTGTATTCTTAGAAGCTGATTCTTTATTTTTACCATATCTTTTTAATATTACTTTTATCCTAGCAAGTAATTCCCTAACACTAAATGGTTTTGTAAGGTAATCATCTGCCCCTAACTCCAAACCAACTATCTTATCAGTTTCACTACTTTTGGCAGTAAGCATAATTATTGGTATATCAGAGTATCTTTCACTAGCTTTTAAAATCTTACATATTTCTATTCCATCAATTTCAGGAAGCATTAAATCAAGTAGAATGAGATCCGGCTGAATGCTCTTGGCCTCTTCTAGTCCTATGTCACCATTCTTAGCTACCACAACTTCAAAATTATTTTGTTCCAAGTTAAATTTTATAAGTTCTACAATGTGCTCATCATCTTCAATAATTAAAATTTTCCTAGCCATCAAATCTCCTCCTCAATACAATAATACTCCATTTGCATGTAGACTTACAACGTTTTTTACATTTGAAGTTCCATCCTTTTTCTACTTCTCTTGTTAAAATACATTTTTTTATCAGCCCTTTTTATACTTTCCATAACATTTTCTTCATGGTTTATTAAATTTACTACCCCATAGTCAGCATATATTCCATAATCATATTGTTTTTCTGTTTCCTTCAATATTTTATTATAAAGTCTGTCCATAATTTTTTGGGTAATATCAATACTTGTATTTGGTAAATAAACTAAAAACTCATCACCACCATATCTACAGGCAAAATCCGTTTCTCTAATATTCGAAGAAATAATATCTGCTACAAACCTAAGTACCTCATCCCCAACACTATGACCATATAAATCATTAATTACTTTAAAATTTCCTAAATCGATTAAAACTAGGGATGCATTTTCTTCCCTTTCCATTTGTTTTTCTAAAACTGATATCATATATCTTCGATTCCATATACCAGTCAAAGAATCCACCATAGCTTTTTCTTCACTCGAATCAATTAGATTGTTTAATTCAAAAATAGATTTCAAGTGCTCCATTATTAGTTTGACAAACTCTCGGTCAATCTCAGAAAAACTAGTTTCCTTTTCAAGAATAACTCCAAAATTTACTGAATCATCCATATCTAAAACTCCAAAACATTTATTGCTACTTCCATCTTCATAATACTCTATTTTGTCTTTAATCCCTCTGGAAATAGCCATTATGTCTTTATTGCTATAATTTTCTTTATTATCAACAAGAAGCTCTAAATTACAAGATTCTACAAACTTGATAGACTCAAACCATCCAAAAGCTTTAAAAGCTTTAATTATTCCATCTTTACTTCTTAATTTGCTTATCTTGTTAAAAAGTTTCGTTAGATTTTTAAGTTTATTAAATCTAAGCTGCTTGAAATTGTTGGATTGTATATTTTGAATAACAGCATAAATATGATTCACTAAAACCCCTAATAGGGAAAGCTCATCCTCATCAATAGGTTTTCTTTTTTTTACCAAAAGACTCCCATATGCACTATCCTTATTTTCAATCCTAAAATTATAATAATTGTCGCCACTTATCTTATATATGACTTTATCATGATCTATATCATACATTTGAAACAAGATATCTTCCTTTATCAACCTGTTATCACCAATGTACTTTTCTGAACTTAAATCATCACTTGCTTCAATAAGCAAAATTAAACCCTTATTTCCTACTATGTCACCCAGACTATTTTTTAACACTTGATTAATTCCATCATATGTATTTTCAGACTGTAAGTCATTAATTATTTCAAACAGTCTATTTTGCTTTTCTAAGAGCTTTCTTTTATAATTTCGTTCAACTTTTAAATCAATATTCATTTGTCTAAGCTTATTTCTATATTCTACTTGACCACTAATATCAGTAATTATGCCCACTATATTAAAATACTTTCCATCTTCATGCTCTGTTCTTTTAACATTTAACTCACCTTGAAAAATTTCACCATTTTTCTTCAAATACTTTTTTTGCATCGTATAACTTTCTATACTACCTGATATTATTTTTTCTAAATAATAATTGCTTTTTGCATAATCCTTTTCATATGTAATTTCGTCAATAGTCATGCCGACTATTTCATTTTTACTATATCCAAACATTTTCAACCATTTTTCATTTACTTCAGTAAACTTACCACTTGAATCCATAATACCTATACCCACACTACTATAATCAAATATGTCCTTGTAGACCTTATTATCAATTAACATATTTACCACCTACATCATCCCCATCATATTTCTATATTCATTTTACCAAATTTTATGATAAATTTAAATCAAAGTAATAAGGGGCAGTCGTTAAATAGACTGCCCCTGTCTAGTACTCTTCTTAAAAAGAAATCGTGTCTAAAATTCAAGTTTCACTTTCATGTCTAGAACAAGATATAGAAAACCACAATCTTGTGATCGAGTAGCTAGGGGACAAGGGGC
>JAOARG010000081.1 GCA_025210655.1 Bacillota bacterium | reverse complement strand
GAACTTTTTAAAAGTTTTTTTCAATCAATTTCCTTCTCAACCGCTGAATCTAGGCGTTTGTGGCCTGTCGTGTTTCAGCGACTTCTATAGTATACCAAGATACAAATACTTTTGCAAGCCCTTTTTTAAAGTTTTTTTATAGTTTTTTATCAACGCATCCTAGTGTTTCAAATCGCTATTTATTTTCATTCTTTTCATTGCCAAATAAAAATAAAATCGGTATAATAAAAATCGTAAAGAACATACTTTAATAACTATAATATTTGGATTTTAAAACGTAGGGAGGGTTTATTATGTTCGACATAACATTATCTGATTTCGAAAGCATGATGAATTCAATGGATTCTGATAACATGGAGGATTTTTCTAATTTCAAAGAACAATTACTACAATATATAAATGATGAAACTATCGTAGATGAAATTATTTCTTTTATCGAAGACGATATGCATGTTTATTCTGATTTAGAGCTATTTAGCCTAAATGAAACTGATTGGGATGCTATTGTAGAATTCATAAATTATTATGAGTAATTATTTATACATTAATATCGTAAATTCAATCTAAACTAATTATTTAGCTTTATAAAAACACACACCACTAATTATCATGGTGTGTGTTTTATTGTATTCTATGTATCATCATTTTAGATCAAACAATATTAAAAACTGCAAATAAAAAAAGCTATCTTTTATTTAAAAGATAGCTGAAATAATCAAATTGGCTGGGATAGCAGGACTCGAACCTACGCATGCAAGGATCAAAACCTTGTGCCTTACCGACTTGGCGATATCCCAAGATTATTAAAATGGTGAGCCAGAAGGGAGTCGAACCCCTGACACTCGCCTTAGAAGGGCGATGCTCTATCCAGCTGAGCTACTGGCCCACAAATGGAGCGGGTGAAGGGAATCGAACCCTCGCAACTGGCTTGGAAGGCCAGGGCTCTACCACTGAGCTACACCCGCAAGATTGTCATTTCGTTTCAAACGACATGTATTATATTATCAGATTCAAACCATTTTGTCAACACTTTTTAAAAAGTTTTTTTAAAATGGTCGGGGTGGCAGGATTTGAACCCGCGACCCTTTGGTCCCAAACCAAATGCGCTACCAAACTGCGCTACACCCCGTTCAACTGACGAAATTTATTATACCCCATGTTTAAAATTTCGTCAATAGCTTTTTAGATTTTTTTATTTATTTTTTATATGCTGCATATACCCAACTATTTTTTCACTAATCTCCATAATGAAACAAGTGCTTTTGTAGCTGCCTCTCCCTAATGAAATACTTCCGGGATTAATAAACCTAATACCATCATAAGATTCATCAAAGGGAAGATGGGTATGACCAAATATAGCAAGGTCTACTTCAAGCTCTAAAGCCCTATAATAAAGCTTAGAAATCGAGTATTTCACACCATATTTATGTCCGTGTGTAATTAGTATCTTATGACCTAAAAGCTCTAAAATCCGCTCCTCGTCATCATCAGAGTTATAATCACAATTACCCTTAACATATTCAATATCAATTTTATATTTATCACTAATCATTTTTACATCGCTTACAAAATCTCCGCAATGTATCAATAAATCAAATGACTCAATATCGATTTTTTCTAAATTAGAAATATTACCATGACTATCACTAATCACTAGGACTCTCATCTTGCTGCTATATCCTGAAAAATTTCTTCTAACTTTTCAAGAGCCTTTGCTCTATGACTAATTTTATTCTTTTCCGCCCCAGAAATTTCAGCAAAAGTCTTATCATAACCATCTACAATAAATAGAGGATCATATCCAAATCCATTTTCACCTTTTTTCTCAAATCCGATTTTTCCTGGGCATTCTCCCCTTACACAAATTTTTTCACCATTTTTGAAGGCTATTGATATTACACAAACAAACTTTGCTGTCCTCTCCTCAAGAGGAACTCCATCAAGTTCCATAAGAAGTTTTTCATTATTTGTATCTGCATTTGCATTTTCTCCTGAATATCTAGCCGAGTATACACCTGGTCTACCATCTAGCTTATCAACCATAAGTCCAGAATCATCTGCAATAGTATCTATACCCAGTTCATCAAGAATTGTTACTGCCTTTTTCATAGAATTCTCTTCAAAAGTTTCTCCATCCTCAACAATTTCAAAACCTTCAAGTCCAGCTTCAGCCATAGACTGAAGATTGATATCAAATTTATCAAGAATTTTCTTTATTTCCTCCATCTTATGTTTATTAGATGAAGCAAGTATCATTTTTCCCATTTTAATTTCTCCCTAAAGTGAATTTATATCTACTACCGATTTTTGTACTTCTATTAATTCATTAATTCCTTTTTCACCGTATTCCATCATTTTCATCAGTTCTTCTCTAGTAAAAGGACAATCTTCCCCAGTACCTTGAAGTTCAACAAACTCACCCTTATCAGTCATAATGATATTCATATCAACCTTAGCAGATGAATCTTCATGATAATTTAAGTCTAAAACAACTTGATCCTCAAAAATACCAACACTAGTAGCTGCTAAATGGTACTTTATTGGATTTTCCTTAAGAAGTCCCTCTTCCATAAGCTTTTTCACAGCAATTGAAAGGGCTATAAATGCTCCTGTAATAGATGCAGTTCTTGTTCCTCCATCAGCTTGTATTACATCACAATCAAGCCATATAGTTCTCTCACCCAGTTTAGGAAGATCTACAACAGATCTAAGACTTCTTCCTATTAATCTTTGGATTTCTTGACTTCTTCCATCAATTTTTCCCTTAGAACTATTTCTGATTTTTCTAGTCCCTGTAGAACCTGGAAGCATAGAATACTCAGCAGTAACCCATCCTTCACCTGACCCTTTCATAAAAGGAGGTACCTTCTCCTCTACTGTAGCTGTACAAATAACCTTTGTATTACCCGTCTCCATTAATACCGAACCCTTAGGGTGGATAATATAATCAGGAGTTACCTTCACAGGTCTTAGCTGATCAAATTTTCTTCCATCTATTCTTTCCATTTCATTACCTCTTTCTCTCTCTAATTTATTCTATTTATTTGCTTTATATAATTTATTACCCCTTCTTTTAGGGCTTTAGCACATGTATTTAGATATTGATTTGTACCTACTAAATATCCCTCTTCTTGATGGGATAAAAATCCTAGCTCTGCAAGAACTGCATCCATTTTAGTATACTTTAAAACTACAAGATTCGGTCTAGCTACAATTCCCCTATCTACTGCTTTAAGATTCTTTAAAAGAGCATCTTGCATAACCCTTGCAAAGGCCTTATTATTTCTTTTAGCATCTGGTGCATATAGTACTTCAACACCTTTAGCTTTAGGATTTTCAGCAGCATTGAAGTGAATACTTACAAATAAATCTGCATTAAGTTCATTTGCAATCTTTGGTCTATCATACAATCCTATAAATACATCCTCATCCCTAGTTATATAAACCTTAAATCCTGAACGCTCAAGTTCTTTCTTAAATCTTAGGGAAGTTTCAAGAACTAAATCTTTTTCTTTTAAAGCTGAGAATTTTCCAACTGCACCAGAGTCATGTCCACCATGGCCTGGATCAACAACAATTAGATAATCTTTAAACTTAGAATTCATTATTTCTTCATTAATAAATGTCAAACTAATATTATCAGTATTTGACTCATTAGTCATTTCATAATATTTTACATTCTCAAAAAGATCTATACCTACTATATACTGATCTGTAATATCTTTCTTTTCTACAAATATTTCTTTTACAAGAGGATCTTCAATATTCATATTGAACTCATCTAAGTTAGTATTACTTTGATCAAATCTTAAAAGAATTCTATTTAGATTTTTATCGTAATCAAGAGAATAGCTTCCTGACTTAACGAAATCAATATCTAAACTAGAAGAATCTCCAGCTTTCCTTACATATTCAAATCCATCAAGTGGATTTCCCGCCACATATACATAAATATCATTGTCAATATCTTCTATATACACATCCTCAAGATCAACATCATTTTCCAAATCTACCACAACTCTAGATACCAACTCTGAGGGGCCATATTCTTCACTTCCAGTAAGTGCTGAAGTAGTTATGGATTCGATTCCACCATCACTAACATCTTCTTTTGAATAAACACCTTCACCTGTTGAAAGCTGAGAATTAATTACATCTACTATTACCTTTCCGGAAAGGAAAGTAACATTGTAGGCCGGTTGTTCCTTTGTTTTAATTACAACAGCTTTAGAATTTAATATATCCTCGGCCTCTACTTTTTTAACTTTATTTACAAAGGATATTACTAACTCATTAGTCTCCTCATCAAATTCCAGCTCATAACCCTTTTGTCTTTGAAGTTCAACAACAACTCTGGATTTTAGAGTAACTGGATCAAACTGTGACGCCCTAAGTACACTAATGCTATTTCTGTATACATCCATTTCAAAAACGCCAGAATAATTTAGACTATCACTTGCCAAGTCAAACTTTGAATTTAATATATCAACTACTATTTTATTTCCCGAACCAATGTCTTGCCCTTTTATAGCAAAGGAAGTAGCATCGACTCTGCCTGTTGTTTTTATTCTAATCTGCGGTTTACCATCTCTTTTATCAAAATATATATTTTTGATAGACTGCAGTGGACGCTCAATAGTAACTGTTAAAGTATCTTGAATCCAACCTACTTCATATCCTAATTGTCTAGCAACAAATGCTATAGGTAGCATAGGGGAAGACTTTCCATCAAGATACATATTTTTAGGTGGAACATTATCTGGTATAACAATATTTTTTCCATTTACAGTTGCAATCTGTGACTCAACATTGAATTCAAAAGTCAAAGTCTCATTTTTTATTACTATCTTTCCAGTAGCTTCATCCCAGTATGTATCCATACCAAGGTAATTTTTAAAAAAGTCAACCGATACCATTGACTTTGAATTACCATCTTTATCTACATAGAGAATTGGAGGTATTTCAGAAAAAACATCCTGACCCCCTGAAAGAATTCCTATTATTTTATAACGTCCCTCTTCACCCGAAATTCCATCTTTTAAAGGAATATCTTCTTGTTCATAATAATTGGCAAAGGTGAAACTGTTAAATACCATGAACAAACACATCATCACTAGCAGTAGTCTTTTCATTACAATCCTCCATTTTTATGCTTCAAACAATTACTTATAGTTATTTTCAATGTAAAATGAAAATACTTCTTAATCTTAGTTTAAATAGATTAGACAATCCCGTCAATCTAAGACATAGTATTTTAAAAGAAACGTAACATCTTTGTTATCTAAAATACTACTTTATATAGTTCATCCCTTTCCGGAGGCTCAATTTCACAATCTTTACCAGAAATATTTAGATACTTAATGTCCCCCTCAATAATCTCCCCAATATCATATGAAGGAACATTTATTTTTTTAAGGGAATTCAATAAATTATCCACCTTATCTGGTGAAATTGTAAATATCATTACACCACTTGAAATCAATTTCAAGGGATCAATTCCATAATGATCTGATATTTTTTTAGTTACATCAAGTATATTTATTTTATCCATAAAAATCCTACATCCTAAAGATGAAGCCTCACAAACCTCCCATAAAGCTCCTAAAAGACCACCTTCAGTAGCATCATGCATAGACGAAGCACCTTCAAGTCTACCAATTACACCTTCTTCAACAACCGATGTAAAATCAAGTAAGGATATTCCCTCACTTAATTCCTCTTCGCTTAATACACTCTTAAGTTCATCCCTTTTATCAGAAGCTATAATTCCCGTTCCCTCAAGCCCAGGACTCTTTGAAATAACTATCCTATCTCCGAGCTTAGCTCCAGATGTAGTAACATAGTCATTACCCTTACCGTATGAAATAGCAGTCGCAGACACTACAACCCTATTTACAGCAGCTGTTATCTCAGTGTGTCCACCAATAATATCTATACCTAAGACTTCTGCCTGTTTTAGGGCATCATCAAATATTCTCTCTATCTCCTCAACAGCAGTCCCCTCTGGAACAAGTATAGTTAAAAGTACCCCCTTAGTTCTATAACCTGCCGATGCAATATCATTACTTGTAATATTTATTGATAGTTTCCCAACATCATTTACCGAACCAGTTATAGGATCAGTAGTTAAGATAATAGAATGATCACCAAGCTCTATTACCGCACAGTCTTCCCCTACCTTCGAACCAATTTTTATCTCTTTGTTTTTTAGTTTTATTTTATCTATTATTGAGTTTTTTAACACATCATTTTCTAATTTTCCTGATTCCAAATCGATCACCTTCAATATTAATTTTCTTGCCATATATATGATATCATATATATGGCAAAAAAAGTGACGGTCAGAAGTTTATTATACAATAAACTTCTGACCGTCACTTTTTTCGTCTTTATTCCAGCCAAGAAGGAACCCTATCCTGAGAAATCACATCCTCATAAGTCTCTCTCTCAACGATTATATCTTCTCTACCTTCTGTAATCATTAGTACAGCTGCTTTTGGAATTCTGTTGTAGTGACTTGCCATTGAATAGTTATAGGCTCCTGTTGACATTACAGCTAAGTAATCGCCATTTTCTGTTATCGGTAGCTGGATATTCTTAATCAAGATATCACCTGTTTCACAACACTTTCCTGCTATTGTAATTGTCTCTGCTGCTTCCTGACCATACTTATTTGCAACTACTGCTTCATACTCTGCACCATATAGAGCTGGTCTAGGGTTATCTGGAAGACCACCATCTACAGATATATATCTATGAATCCCTGGTATCTCTTTCTTCCCTGTAAGCTTATAAAGGGTTATTCCTGCTTCACCGGCAATCCATCTGCCAGGTTCTATAATAACCTTTGCTCTATCTAGTCCATTTTTTTCAAAGTATCCTGAAATCTTCTCCATAATAGGATCTACAAAGTAACTTAGGGGTTTAACGTCATCTTCCTTATTATAATAAATACCAAAGCCCCCACCTACATTCAGTTCTTTAGGGACAAATGTAAATTTATCATAAAGTTTATCTAATATTCCAAATGTAGCATCCAGTGCCCTAAGGTGTGAACTATTGTCGTGCAGTTGTGACCCAACATGGAAATGTAATCCCATAAGCTTAATATTAGAAAGCTTCATCGCTTCATCAACCACATCAACAATTACATCTTCAACAATAGGTATACCAAATTTTGAATCCTTCTGTCCTGTAGAAATATAATCATGGGTATCACTCTTTACCCCTGGGGTAATTCTGAATAAGATTTTTACCTTTTTGCCCTTTTCCTGAGCCAATTCATTTATTAAATACATTTCCCATCTATTATCTACTACAAATCTTCCAACACCTAAGTCAATACCCATAGCAATTTCTGAAGCTGTTTTATTATTTCCATGAAACATTACATTTTCCAAGTTTATACCAGCTTTGTGGGCTGTATATAACTCCCCTCCAGAAACAACATCAAGGCCTATACCTTTTTTTGCAACCATTTTCACCATGGCTAAATTTAAAAAGGCTTTGGAAGCATATACCGCCATAGTATTATCATATTTATTTAAAAAACTCTCATTAATCTCGTCACATTTATCATTTATCATATCACCTGACATTACATATAAAGGTGTTCCATACTTCTTAGCTAATTCCACCGTATCTTTCCCTGCAAATACAAAGTTGCTCATATCAATCCCTCCAATAATTTTTCTATTGCTTATTCTATTTGCAATAATTATGCCAAATGCTATCAGACCTCTGAAAAAGTCCAGTTTAAAATTCTTATACCACAATATGTACCTTTTTTTCAACTTTGTAGCCCAACATATTGTAAATAAGAATCAACAGAAGCTACTATTTCAGCGGCTTAAGTGCTCTCGGAGGATTTATTATACTTAACTCCCTATATTTTCGAAAATTATAGGGAGTTTTGGCCTTTAAGGCTTTAAAAATACAAAAAAAGATTCCGAAAAAACGGAATCAATCCGTTATTTCGGAATACCATATTTTTTAAGTTTATCATAAAATGAAGTCTTCTTCATTCCCAGCTTGTCCATTACTAAATGTCTGTCATTATCATATTTTTCAAGATATGATATAATCGTTGATTTTTCAAATTCCTCCATCATATCTTTTAGACTTCCAGCTTCACTTTTTGCTTCAACAGAACTATACTCCTCAAATGAATCAATGATACTTGACTTAGACATAGCCACAGATCTTTCTACTATATTTTCTAACTCCCTAATATTGCCCGGGAAATCATATCTCATTAATTCCTTAATATATTTATCACTAAAGGTATATTCCTTATCTGGCCACTTTTTTAAAGCTATGGATTTAACCAACAACTTAATATCGGCCTTTCTTTCATTAAGTTGGGGAACATGAATAGATAAAACATTGATTCTATAATACAAATCTTCCCTAAAATTTGTTTCCTTTATTTCTTTCACCAAGTCCTTATTCGTTGCACAAATAAGTCTAAAGTCTACCTTAACTTTTTTGTTTCCGGATATACGGAAAAAACTTTTATCCTGTATAACCTCCAAAAGTTTTGCCTGCATAGAGTATGAAAGTTCACCAATCTCATCTAAAAATAAAGTCCCTCCATCTACTATTTCAAGGAGACCTTTTTTCCCAGTACTTAAAGCCCCAGAAAATGCACCTTTCTCATATCCAAATAGTTCACTTTCTATAAGATTCTCTGGTATAGCTGCGCAATTTATATGGATAAATTTCTCATTAGCCCTCTTACTATTTTTATGGATTAGTTCCGCTAAAAGGTTTTTACCTGTACCACTTTTTCCAGTAAGAAGAACATTACTATCCATATTCGAAGCCTTTAAGGAAGAATACTTAAGATCCCTAACTTTTTTTGAATCCCCCACATAATCTTTAAAAACTTCCATAGCAAGCTCATAGTCATCACTCAACCTAATATGATTTTCAAGTTCATCTTTTATTCTATTTCTTTCATCCTTTAATCTACATACTTCAGAAAGATCATTTATCTTTAAAAATCCACCTTGAAATTCCCCATTGAGTCTTCTCATTGTACATAGAGTTGGGCGACTATTAATATCATAAAACATATTATCAAATTCAACTGATTTTTGACCAGAAGCAGTAGCTATAAATTCTGAAATAGGTGATATATCTTCATGTACATCTAATAAATGTTTACCTATAAGATCTATTTCAGCCCTAACAACATTTTTTTCTTGAAACTTACTTCCACTCAGTATCTCTTTCAAACTTTCATTACGAACAGTGAAGCCCCTTGCTTGATAAAATTTTATATCATAATTCTTATCCAAAATAACAAGGTGTCCAAGACCATAATCATAGTTCAAACTAAATTCACTGTCTCCAACTGCAATTAACAATCTCTTTCCAATATAATCTATAGAAGCCAATATATCTTCATTATCAAGCCTGGCATTAATTGTCTTTACACCACTTCTCTTATTTTTCGGAATAATCATTTTAGATAGCGGACTACTTCCGTATCGCCCGATATAGAGTAAACCATCACCAATTTCAATATCCTCAATGAGTCCTAGGGACTTCAAGTCTTCCTGAACAAGCCCTCCGTCATCCATTCCTATTTCATTATTAGATATTATTACAATATCCCCATTTTCAATAGATCCAGACTTATGGCTAAGGGGATAGTCATTTTCTATACCAAATATTTCCTTGGCCTTTCTATTGTAGCAGTCAATCATTCCCATGTTGTTGATAATTATGATTCCTTCTTCTAACTTATCCACAAACTGATTAATAATATACAAGTGTTTTTCTCCCCTTGTTTAATTATTTCCCATCCTATATATGTATTTTAACACAAAAATGAAAAAAGTGCCCTGTTTTCACAGGGCACTTGATTTAACATATCTTATTTTACGATATCAACGTTACCGAAGTACCACTTACCTAGAATATCTAAGCTCCAACCTTTAACATGCTCTTTTACCATGATAGGGTTAGTGTAGTAGTAGATTGGCATTACTTTCATATCTTCCATAAGCATCTTCTCAGCTGCGTATAATACTTCGAATCTATCGTGTCCAGACTTCATCTTAGACTCTTCAATTAAAGCATCGTAATCTTCAGACTTCCACTGAGTATCGTTAGATCCTGAGTAAGAAGTGAATAAGTCAAGGAATGTCATAGGGTCAGAGTAATCTCCAATCCATCCACCTCTAGCCATATCGAATGAACCGTTATGTCTAGAATCCTGGAATACTGCCCAGTCTTGGTTAGCAAGAGAAACTTCAAGTCCTAAGTTCTTCTTCCACATTTCCTGAATTGCCTCAGCGATAGCCTTGTGTCCTTCAGAAGTGTTGTAAAGTAATTCGAATTTAGGGAATCCTTCTCCATTTGGGTAACCAGCTTTAGCTAATAACTCCTTAGCTTCTTCAACTGAAGCTTTCATTGGATCAATTCCGAAATCTCCGTTTGTAGCTCTGAAATCTTTACCATCAGCATCAGTTAAACCAGCTGGAACGAAACCAGTAGCAGGTTGTTGTCCACCCTTAGATACTGTAGTTACGATTGCATTTCTATCGATAGCAAGTGATAATGCTCTTCTTACATCTTCATTATCAAATGGCTCTTTAGAAATATTGAAGTAGTAGTAGTAAGTTCCAAGGTAAGGCATGATTTGGAAAGTTGGATCTTCAGCCAATAATCTTGGAATTTCAGTTGTTGGCATATCATCGATAACATCTACTTCACCAGCTTCATAAGCAGTAAGAGCAGTTGATCTATCAACGATCATAGTAGCAACAATCTTATCTAATTTAACAGCGTCAGCGTTCCAGTAATTCTCATTCTTAGCAAGAATCATCTTGTCGCCTGACTTGTACTCTACTAATTTGAAAGGTCCATTAGAAATAGTTACTTCTGGATCAATAGCCCATCTTCCATCAGCCACTTGCTCAACTGCGTCTTTTCTAGTTGGCATTAAAGTGTAGAAAGAAGTAAGGTTTAAGAAGTAAGGAGTAGGAGCAATAAGCTCTACTTGTAAAGTCTTCTCATCTAATGCTTTAACAGCTACATCATCAGCAGATCCTTCTCCGTTGAAGAATTCTTGTCCACCCTTGATGTAGAATAATTGGAATGCATACTCAGATGCAGTTAATGGATCTAAAGCTCTCTTCCAAGCGTACTCGAAATCTCCAGCTACAAGAGGCTGTCCATCAGACCATAAAGTGTCTTTTAAATGGAAAGTGTATACTAAACCATCTTCACTAACTTCATAGCTCTCAGCTAATTCTGGTTGTAATTCACCATTTACAGTTCTCATAAGACCTGCGAAAGTGTTTGAAATTACGTGTCCACCATCTGTAGCAGAGTTTAATTGTGGGTCAATTGTTTTTGGCTCACTAAATAGGTTAAATACTAATACTTTTTCTTCTGCAGCGTCTGTAGAAGCTTCTTCAGTTCCCTGATCTTCAGTTGCAGCTGGCTCTTCTGAAGCCGGCTCAGCTGGTTTAGATCCACAACCAGTGAAAGCAACCATAGCTAATACAAATACTAAAAATAATGCTAAGCTTTTTCTCAACAAAAAAATCCCCTCCGTTTTTCTTTTTAAAAAATTTAGACTTTTCAGTCTATTTATATTATAAGACACATTTATGTATATGTGTTTATAATCCTTTATTAACACTATGTAACACAATGTTAAAAAAACTTAATAATATTATAATACATTTTACTAACAAAATCAATGAATCTAGCAAGTTTTTTGACTTTTGGTCATTTTTTCGAAAAATAGCCTGAATATTCCTATTAGAATCTTCAGGCTATACTTTGTTGTCAAATTATTACTTGTTGTTTAAGTGACATGCAGACATGTGACCATCGCCTAAATCAATAAGTTCAGGTTCTTTTTCTGCACAGATGTCCATAGCATACTGACATCTTGTTCTAAATCTACATCCTGATGGAGGATTTAAAGGACTTGGTACATCCCCTTCTAGTATTACCCTCTCATTGTTCTCGCTAAACTCTGGATCTGGAATTGGAATCGCAGAAAGTAGAGCTTTAGTGTAAGGATGGTTTGGATTATCATATAATCCATCAGCTGTAGATACCTCTACAAGCTTTCCAAGGTACATAACACCTATTCTATCTGATATATGCTTAACCATTGAAAGGTCATGGGCAATGAATAGGTAAGTAAGTCCAAGTTCCTTTTGTAAATCTTCAAGCATGTTTACAACCTGTGCCTGGATAGATACATCAAGTGCTGAAATAGGCTCATCACAGATGATAAAATCTGGATTTACTGCAAGTGCTCTTGCTATACCGATTCTCTGTCTCTGACCACCACTGAACTCATGAGGATATCTATTTGCATGATCCTTGCTAAGTCCAACTCTCTCAAGTAGGTCATATATTATTCTTTGTCTTTCTTCACCAGAAGCAATATTATGAATATCGATTGGCTCACCGATAATATCTCCAACTGTCATTCTTGAGTTAAGAGATGCATAAGGGTCCTGGAAAATCATCTGAATTTTCTTTCTGAAAGGCTTAAGTTCTTGTTGACTTAATCTTCCAAGTTCAGTTCCATCAAATACAATTTCACCATCAGTTACATCGTAAAGTCTGATAATAGTTCTACCTGTAGTAGATTTACCACATCCTGACTCTCCAACAAGACCGAAAGTTTCACCTTTTTTGATATCAAAACTTACTCCATCAACAGCTTTTACATAAGCTGTATCTTTTTTAAAGAAACCTTTATTAATAGGGAAATATTTTTTCAAGTTCTTAATTTCTATAAGAACATCATTTTTTGACTTATCCATTAATGCTTTCCCTCCTTACTCCAGTTTCTACCTCTACTTCTGGAGCTTCTTCGTGTAGAAGCCAGCAAGCAGATCTATGTCCTTCATCAATTTGGAAATACGGTGGTATTTCCTCAAGACAAATCTTCATACAGTAATCACATCTAGCTGCAAAAGGACATCCCTTTGGCGGCTTAACTAGATCTGGTGGTGAACCTTCAATAGGTACAAGTCTCTTCTTCTCAGAATCATCCATTCTAGGAACAGATTTTAACAGACCCATTGTGTAAGGGTGCTTAGGATTATAGAAAATATCCTTAGAAGTTCCCTCTTCCATTACTAAACCACCATACATAACTATTATTCTTGAACATACGTCAGCAACAACACCAAGGTCATGTGTAATAAGAATAATAGAAGTATTAACCTTATCTTTAAGGTCCTTCATAAGCTCAAGAATCTGAGCCTGAATTGTAACATCAAGAGCTGTAGTAGGCTCATCCGCAATAAGAAGATCAGGCTGACATGAAAGTGCTATTGCAATCATAGCTCTCTGTCTCATACCACCACTGAACTCATGTGGATAGTTATCTACTCTAGTCTCTGGAGAAGGTATACCAACAAGTGTAAGCATCTCAATAGCTTTTTTTCTAGCTTCAGCTTTACTTAAGCCCTGGTGTCTTACAATTGCTTCAATAATCTGGTTACCAACTGTATATACTGGATTTAGTGATGTCATAGGATCCTGGAAGATCATAGCGATCTCATTACCTCTGATTGACATCATCTTTTTCTTATCTGCATTAACAAGGTTTTCACCTTTGAAAACTATTTCGCCTTCTTTAATTTTCCCTGGAAACTGAATAAGCTTCATAATGGACATAGAAGTAACACTCTTACCACTACCTGACTCACCAACGATTCCAAGAGCTTCACCTTTATCAAGGCCAAAGCTTACGCCTCTTACGGCTTGTACCTCTCCAACATGTGTGTAGAAAGAGGTTTTTAAATTTTTAACATCTAATAACTTTTTACTCAACACCTTCACCTCTTCCTATTTACGTAAACGTGGATCAAGGGCATCCCTTAAACCATCACCTAAGAAATTGAACGCTAACATTGTGATACAAATTGCAAGTGATGGATACAGTAACTGGTAAGGATAAGATCTCAAACCGTTAAGTGCATCATTAGCAAGTGTACCCCATGAAGCTAGGGGTGCTGGAACCCCAAGTCCAACGAAACTTAAGAATGCTTCTGTAAAGATAGCACTCGGAATAGACATTGTAAGGGAAATAATAATCGGTCCCATAGCATTTGGAATAAGATGTCTTAACATAATTCTCCACGTGCTTGCTCCTAAAGTTCTTGCTGCAAGAACGAATTCCTGCTCCTTAAGGCTTAGTACCTGACCCCTAACAATTCTAGCCATTCTTACCCAGTAAGTAAGTCCAAGGGCAAGCATGATTGTTCCAAGTCCCGGAGGTAAAACTACCATTAATAAGATAATATATAACATCATTGGAATCGTATTGATAATATCAACAAATCTCATCATTGCATTATCAACTTTTCCACCCATGTATCCTGAAACACCACCGTAAAGAACTCCAATAAAGAAGTTAACAACTGTAGCAACAAGAGCGATCATAAGAGAAATTCTAGCTCCGATAAGAACCCTTACTAAAAGGTCTCTACCGTGAGTATCACTACCGAAGAAGTAGTTTTTATTTCTTACTGTCTTAGCTACCTGAGCTTCTTTTCCATCAACAAGAAGTTCAAACTTCTTACCATCCTTTACATCTTTATTCTTGATAGCGAAACTGTAATCAAGAATAATTTCCTTGCCATCAACATTATACATTCTGCTACGGTTCATAACATCATCTTTAGTTTCAACAAGTTTTTCTTCAACAAGTCCATTACCCTTTACAAGGTAAACTCTATATTCTTTATGAACATATAGGTAATCATCACCCTCAAGTTCATATAAAGCTAATTTAGGTGGTAGGTTTGCAAAGTTCAGATTCTGATCTGAATATGAAACACTACTAACCATTGGTCCAATAACTGCTGCTAATACTAATAGTATGATAATAATCATACCTGCTATGGCAGTATAGTTTTTCTTAAGTCTTCTCCATACATCTTGCCAGTATGTCATGCTGGGTCTGCTGATTACTTCCAATCCATTAGAATCTTTAGAAACCTGCTCCCACATGCTCTTATCTATCTTTCTAACATCAGACACCTTACAACCTCCTTAATCGTGTAGTTTAATTCTTGGATCAATTATTCCGTAAAGTAAGTCTACTATAAGTATCATTACAATTAAGAAAGATGCATAGAAGATTGTAACACCCATGATTACTGTATAATCTCTATTGTGAATACTTTCAACGAAATATTTACCCATTCCAGGAACTGCGAATATTTTTTCAATTACAAATGATCCAGTAAGGATAGAAGCTACCATAGGTCCTATATAAGTTACTACTGGAATAAGAGCATTCTTTAAAGCATGTTTTCCGATTACAACAAACTCAGAAAGACCCTTTGCTCTTGCAGTCCTGATATAATCCTGCTGAAGAACCTCAACCATGCTCGATCTAGTAAGTCTAGATACGAATGACATTGAGAAACCAGCAAGTGCGATTACAGGTCCAATAAGATGCTTAGGTGTGTCAAGTCCGTGGGACGGAAGCACTCCTAACTTTGAACTGAATATATAAATTATGCCTGTTGCAAGAACGAAACTCGGTATTGTTACCCCCAGAGTCGCTATAAGCATAAGTATTTTATCCGTAAGTTTGTTCTGTTTCATGGCGGCCACCATACCAAGTGGAACCCCTAGAATAATTACTAACAGAACTGAGAATCCCCCTATTTTCGCCGACGCAGGGAAACCATCTTTAATTAAATCCATAACGTCAACACCAATCTTTTGGAATGATGGACCAAGATCTAATGTAGCTACCCCTTTAAGGTAGTCAAAGTACTGTACATATAATGGATCATCTAAGTGATACTTCTCATTTAATGCTTCAATTACCGGCGGTGGAAGTGGCTTTTCTCTTGTGAACGGTCCACCCGGAACAGAATGCATTAAGAAGAACGTGATTGTGATTATTAAAAATAATGTTATAAATGCAGACACAATCCTATTTGCAATAAATCTTCCCAAAATTTACACTCCCTTCAAAAATTACAGCAGATAAATTCCTACGACACCGTTTAAAACTTTTGGCTATCTAAAAATCATTTGGATAAATTTTCTGAAAATTTCCCCTGACTTTAAAAAATGACATATCCTTTGATTTTAAATAAATAAGAATGTCACCAAATGTTTAAATATTCATCGTATGTATAATCATCCGCCAAACGACCTTCTTTTTTTGTCATACATATAATAATAGCTCATTTACCTCTAAAATACAATGAAAACAAGGCTTTTAGAATCTTTAACAATTCGTAACATTTTGGAACTTTATTTAAAAATCCCCCTCATAATGTAGTGGAAACAACAGATTTTACTAAAATTTAATATTTTTCATTCGTATTTTCACCATATTTTAGTCATTTATCAGATTAAAGTCATGCATAATTATACATTCTTTTTTTAGTATCATTCTTCCGGAAAATCGTTTTCCCTTTAAAAATTAAACAGTTTTTTGGTAATGATATATATTTTTCTAAGGAAAATTTGCATTTCCTTTTAAATATTATTCAAATTTATTCATTGAAATACATGTGTCTTCCGTCGGAAGACACCGTAGGTCGTGGGTGGTTGGTCGGGAAGGGATTGAGGATGAGCGACACAAGACTTCGTCTGTGTTATTGTTTTGAATATCAAAACTTCTGTAAGCAATAAATACGAGCTTCTAAATACAATAAAAGGCCACCCAAATTAATGGGTGACCTTGTTGATTTAATTCTTTAATCATGGTCTTAAATCTCTTGACCTTCCGACCTACGAACTACGACCTACTAAACACGAGCTTTAACCAATTAAAGCTAGAAACTCTTCTTCACTCAAAATCGTGACACCTAATTCCACTGCCTTATCTCTTTTACTTCCTGCTTTTTCTCCGCATAGTAGATAATCTGTGTTTTTACTTACGCTTCCTGTTACTTTTCCGCCGTTTCCTTCTATTAGTTTTTTGGCTTCGCTTCTTTTTAATGTAGGAAGTGTTCCTGTGATTACAAAGGTTTTACTTCCAATTGATGCATTTTCTACTTTTTCCTGTCCTAGGAATGATGTATTGAGTCCTGCTTGAACAAGTCTTTCTATCATCTCTAGATTTCTTTCATTATTAAAGTAGGAGACTAATTCAATAGCCATTTTTTCCCCTATCTCAGGTATTTCAACAAGTTCTTCTACTGTTACCTTCATTAAAGTAGTAAGATCTCTAAATTTCTCACTAATTACTGAAGCTGCTTTTTGTCCAATTAGATTAATACCTAGACCTGTGATCAGTCTTTCAAGACTATTTTCTTTGGAGCTTTCTATGGCTCCAAGCATTTTTTCTACAGACTTCTCTCCAAAGCCTTCTAACTGCATAAGATTTTCTTTATGATCTTTTAAATAATATAGACCTGCTATATCCTTAATAAATTCCTTCTTTATAAGAATGTCTACTATTGATTCCCCAACACCATCTATATTCATAGCATTTCTTGAAACGAAATGTATTATCCCCCTTCTATACTTGGCTGGACAATAATCATTGTTACATCTGTATGCTGCTTCATTTTCATTTCTTAAAACTATACTGTCACACTCGGGGCAATGGCTAGGGAATTCAAACTTTCTCTGACTTCCATCTCTTTTTTCTGTAAGAACCCTTACTACTGCTGGTATTACATCACCAGCCTTTTGAATTATCACTGTATCACCAATCATTATATCTTTTTCAAGTATGAAATCTTCATTATGAAGTGTTGCTCTAGATACAGTTGAACCAGCTACAAATACTGGATCAAGTTCAGCTCTTGGTGTAATTACACCTGTTCTACCTACATGAACAGTTATATCCCTAACTACTGTTTCTTTCTCTTCAGCAGGGAATTTATATGCTATTGCCCATCTTGGACTTTTAGCCTTAACCCCTAGTATATCCCTGTACTCCATATTATCAAGCTTAATTACCATACCATCTATCTCATAAGGAAGATCATGCCTCTTGTCTTTCATGGATTCTATATACTTAATAACATCTTCTATACCCACAAACTTTTTACCTTCAGAAACCTTAAATCCCATATCCTTTAAATACTTAAGATTTTCATCATGATTCCTATTAGGTTCAGCCCCTACTAATATATCAAAGACTAAAATATCCAACGGTCTTTTAGCTGTTATTTTTGAATCTAGTTGTCTCAATGAACCAGCTGCTGCATTTCTAGGATTAGCAAACATAGCCAATCCATTTTCTTCTTGTTCAATATTTAGTTTCTCAAAACCATCCTTAGGGATAAATACTTCTCCCCTAACTTCTATATTTATTTCATCCTTAAGTCTAAGGGGCACTGAGTTGATAGTTTTTACATTTTCAGTTACATTTTCACCAACTGAACCATCTCCCCTTGTAGCTCCTTGAACAAATAATCCGTTTTCATACTTTATTGCTACTGAAAGACCATCAATCTTATACTCCACAACATAATCTAGATTTCCCTCTATATCAAGTTCCTTTTTAAGTCTCTTATCAAAGTCAAAAAGATCATCTTCATTATAAGAATTATCTAGACTAAGTAATCTAGCTTCATGGGTAACCTGCTGAAACTCCTTTAAGGCCACTCCCCCAACTCTTTGTGAAGGTGAATCCGCTGTTTTCAGTTCTGGGTGTTTCTCTTCTATTTCAATAAGTTGATTCATGAGCATATCATACTCAAAATCACTTATTGTAGGATTATCAAGAACATAATAATTATGGTTATGCTCATTTATTGTCTTTTTTAATTCTTCTATTTTATTTTTAATACTTTCCATATTAATATCCCCTACTTTTATTCAAACTATGATATTACCTTAAGTGGTGCATACCCAAGGATAAGCTTTTTTATTCCTTTATTATCGAAAGCTATAGTAAGCTCTGAATCATCACCATTTCCTTTTTTAGAAATAATCGTTCCCTGACCAAAGGCATCATGGAATACTTTAGTGCCAGGTTTTACATTGTCACCACTTATCTTCTCCATATTTCCCTTAGGCTTATTAATTCCAAAGCCAGTAAATTGAACTTTCTTTCTTTCTCTTTTAGCAACTGTACCAGAATCACTTTCAATAAGATTCTTAGGTATTTCTTCAATAAATCTTGAAATAAGATTTACATTTGTACGACCATACATGTTTCGCATAGTTGCATGGGATATATATAATTGATCCTCAGCCCTTGTGATTCCAACATAGCAGAGTCTTCTTTCCTCTTCAATATCATCATCACTTTCCATGGATCTACTGGATGGGAATATTCCTTCCTCCATACCAACTAAAAATACAACTGGAAACTCAAGTCCCTTGGCACTATGAAGAGTCATAAGGGTAATACTTTCATCCTCATCTTCCATATTGTCTATATCAGACATTAGGGATGTTTCGGCTAAGAAATCTTCAAGATTACCTGTTTCAGATCTTTTAATAAATTCATCTGTAACAGAAGAAAGTTCCTTTAAGTTTTCGATCCTACTTCTTGATTCAATTGTGTTTTCAAGTTTTAACTGCTCAACATATCCTGTTGTTTTCATTACATCTAGAAGTATTTCACTTACATTTAAAAGATCTTCATTGTTTATGTGCTTCATAAGAAGGCTTATAAACTCAGCAAGTCCCTTCTTTACCTTTGCACTTAATTTCATATTTTGTTCAGCATATAGGATAGCATTAAATAAATCACAGTCAAGCTCTTCTGCCAAATCCCTAAAGTTTTGAACAGTTTTCGCACCAATTCCTCTCTTAGGAACATTAATTATCCTAAGTAGATTAACTTCATCAAGTGGATTTTGGATAACCTTAAGGTAGGCCATCATATCCTTGATTTCCATTCTATCGTAGAACTTATGACCTCCAACAATCTTATAAGGAATTCTTTCTTTTATTAAATACTCCTCAAAGATACGTGATTGGGCATTGGTTCTATAAAGAACTGCAAAATCCTCATACTTTCTTTCCTTAGCCATCTCTTTTTCTATTTGAGATACAACATAAGAAGCCTCATCCCTCTCACTTTGGGCATTATAATACTTTATTAAATTTCCACCCTCCATGTCAGTCCAAAGCTTTTTCTCTTTTCTTCTTTTATTATTCTTAATAACCGCATTGGCTGCATCAAGAATATTCTTAGAAGATCTATAGTTTTGTTCAAGTAGAATAACCTTGGCACTTGGATAATCCTTTTCAAAGTCTCTTATATTTCTAATATCTGCCCCTCTCCAGCCATATATAGACTGGTCGATATCACCAACAACACATAGATTGTTATTATTGCCAGTAAGAAGTCTAATAAGTACATATTGTGCCCTATTTGTATCCTGATATTCATCTACTAAAACATAGTTAAATCTATTGTGATAATATTCAATAACATCTTCGTGCTTACTTAAAAGATGTATGGTATTTAAAATAAGATCATCAAAGTCCATTGCATTATTTGCCTGAAGCTTATCTTGATATAATTCATATACCTTAGCAACAGCCTTCAATTTGAAATCTCCACCATAAAGAGAGTCATATTTTTCAGGTGTCAGCATTTCATTTTTTGCACTTGAAATATTATATTGAACGAAGTTCACAGGAGTACTTTTATCATCAATATTTAGCTCCTTCAAGCAGTCCTTAATAAGGGTCTTCTGATCAGAAGTATCATAAATAACAAAATCCCTACCATATCCGATTTTATCTATATCCCTTCTAAGAATCCTTACACAAATAGAGTGGAAAGTTCCCATCCAAAGACCATCAGCCTTTTCTCCAATAAGTCCCTGAATACGGCTTCGCATCTCTTTTGCTGCTTTATTAGTAAATGTAAAGGCAAGAACCTTTGAAGGAAAAACTTTTTTCTCTTCAATAAGGTAAGCTATTTTGTGGGTCAAAACCCTTGTCTTACCACTTCCAGCACCTGCCAGAATAAGGGAAGGCCCCTCCGTATTGATTACACCTTGATACTGCATTTTGTTTAAAAAACTTAAATCCATTTATTTCACTCCTAAGAACATATATTCGTACTTTTTTGCACATTACTATTATATTATAAATAGCTGTTGATTTCATTAAGAAAATGATCTGACTCATGATAAATTCCCCCAAATTATATATATGTAATAATATTGAGCTAACATGCTTTTTTCTGTAGCGGAAAAGGGGAATTTCAAAGTTGTTACTTTGAAGGGGAAAAGGGGAAAGGAAAGAGAAAAAACTTTAGAAGAAAAAAGCTCTTTTCTCTAGATCTTTGTTCTTCCTTTTCACCTCGTTTCCCTTGGGAAACGGATTCCCCTAGCACAAGTATTTGTGCGATTCCCCTCTTCAGCAAAAAATAAAAAAGTCACTCGATTAAATCAAGTGACTCAAAACAACTTAGTATATACTCTTCATTCTTTCCATTATCTCTCTAGCTTCATTAACAGTAACCACAAGATCTCCGTTGAAGTTACCATCCTTATCTAGATTCATAATCCCATTAACAACCATGGCTTTTACAATGTTTGACTTTTGATACTTATCTATATCCTTTATATCCACTTCCCTGCCATCTCTCTTCACATCTTCGAAGAGATATAAAGTTTGTGCAAGGTCATATCTTGTAATTTTTACATTCCTATTAAAAAGTTTTCCATCATACTTTACAAGTCCAGCCATTACTGCTGATTCGATATATTCATAATCTAGGTCCTTGTAAGTAACATCTGTAAACTCTCCGTAAACATGACCTCTTCCTTTTGATCTATAATACTTGGACGATGGCGAAAATATTTGTCTGTGGGTATACTTTACAGCCATATCAGCAAGGACTGCCCTATTTAATGCTTCATTTGAGTTGAAAGACTCTAATGAATCCATCATTTCTGGATAACAATATCTTGCAATTTCTTTTACACCCTTTACATATCTAAATGTAGGTGAAGATGCATGTTTTTCATTAATAACAAATATATTTCCATCCTTAACAGCCTTTATATTGTCAAAACCTGGTCTAATTGATATTGAATGTTCATTGCCCCCTGCATTCATAGCACCTCTTTGGGAAATAAATACATCAATTTCATCTGCTTTTTCTAAAATTCTTTCTGCCCCATAAGAAGCAATTGAAGTACCTGCCCTCATTGCCACTGCATCACTTGCAACATTAATAGCACCAGCCATTACTATTGCCCTACCTGGCATTGAATCTGGTGTAATTGTTCTTAAGTCTGCTTCCGTTGATTCAAAATAAACCTTTTTCTTATTTTCAATTTTAGATGTTGTAAGCTTTATTTTATCAAGTTCTTCATGGAACTCCTTAAGCTTCATCTTAGCAGTATAAGTTCTACCTGTAAGTTTACCCAGCTTTATTATATAGTCATCAAACTTATCAAAAGACTCTGGATAAAGGGATACAACCTGAATCCCTGCATTTTCTAATGCCTGTACAAATTCTGGTTTTGATCTATCAATAAATGGTCTTAATAAAACTAAATCCGGCTCTTCAACAATAATCTTTTCTGGATCGGATTTATAAGAAAAAACTTTCTTATTAAGAACATCTACTGGATAAGCATCACTTGTTCCCACACCAATTATTTCATCGGCAAGACCAAGATAAAATAAATTTTCTGTATGGGCAGAGTATAAACTTATTATTTTTTTAGCAGGTTTTTCAACCTTTATTGTTCTTCCTACATCATCAGTAAATTCAATATTCTTTTCTACTTGGTAAGGTGTAGCAGTTGAAACTGCGTCTGTAGCAAATACTGATGAAACAGTTAAAATAAAGATTAAAACTAATGAAGTCAATATACCTTTTCTCATAATTCCTCCTATTTTCACCTTCAATATTACTACTCCGTGGGAATTCCCACGGAGTAGCTTCAAATTATTATTCAGCTCTTAAAGTATTGTAAATTCTCTCAATATATATCTTTTGGAAATCCTTATTTTCTCCAAGACCGTGTAGATATACTTCTACTTCAAAACCTTCTGCTTTGAATGCAGTCTTCCAAGAATCTTCCTCATCTCCTGCCATATCATTACTAGCATGATCTCCAGCAACAATCATAAATGGCATAAGAACTACTTTGTCATGTCCTTTTTCTTTAACCATAGTAATTACATCATTTAAAGTAGGGTAACCCTCTACTGTACCAACAAATACATTATCAATACCTTCATCATTCATAACTCTTTGTAATAAAGCATAAGTTGAATTTGCTGAGTGGGTACTTCCATGACCCATAAATACTACAGCCTTATCATCAAATCCTTCTAATTGTGGTTTTAATGCTTTCACAACTTCTTTGTAGTGATTCTCATTACCTTCAAGATCTATATGGTAAAGAGCAGGTTGTCCAATTTTTGCAGTTTTAAATACATCCTTATACTTATCAAAAGTATTTACAAGATCTGTATACTCATGTCCTGGCATAATGTGAGTCGGCTGAACAACAACTTCTTCATAACCTTCTTTAATAAGTTCCATGAAAGCTTCATCTACATTATTAACCTTAACATTCTCTTTTTTCTCAATATTTCTGATTATCATATCTGATGTAAAAGCTCTTTTTACATCATACCAAGGAAGAACTTTTTCAATTCTCTTCTCAATAGCTTCAATTGTAAGATCCCTTGTATCCTTATAGCTTGTTCCAAAACTTACTACAAGAAGTGCTTTTTTTCCTTCAATAGGACTATAAGACTCTGGAATGTATTTAGCTTCTTTTTCCTTAAGCTCAACACCTTCTCCTTCAATAGCCTTTTCTACATTTTGAATGTATATATTTTGAATAGAAGCAATTTCACCAAGACCAATTAATTTTGGCTCAACTTCGAAACCTTCCATTTTGAATCCAGTTTTCCATGAATCTTCTTCGTCACCAGCCATATCATTACTTGCATGATCCCCAGCAACAATCATAAATGGTAGTAAAACAACTTTTTCGTATCCAGCTTCCTGAACTTCAGCCATTACTTCATCAAGACCAGGATATCCTTCTACTGTACCAACAAATACATTGTTCATTCCCGCATCTTTGAAAGTTCTTTCAAGAACTTCGTAAGAAGCATTCGCCGGGTGATGAGTACCATGTCCCATATACACTACAGCAGTATCCTTGTACATAGAAAGCATCGGCTTAAGTGCCATTACCACGTCTAAATAATCATTAGTACCCTCTTCTTCATCAATATTGAAAAGAAGTGGTTTTCCAAGTTCTAATTTCTTAAAGCTTCCGTCATTAAATTTATTTACTACATCAACAACCTCTTCGTATTCTATACCTGTAATAACATGAAGTGGCTGAACAATAACTTCACTAAATCCTTCTTCTTTCATTCTCATAAGAGCTTCTTCAGGACTTAATTTTTCAACACCGTCTCTTTTCATTATCTTATTTCTAATAATGCTTGATGTAAATGCTTCCCTAACTTCATATTCAGGATAAGCCTTTGCAATAGCATCTTCAGTAGCCTTGATAGTCTTTGTATATGTATCCATATAACTAGTACCAAATGACACCACAAGGATACCTTTTTTCTCCATTTCACCTTCAGCAAAAGTTGCAAAACTCATTAGTAAAGTCATAGCTGCAACTAATAATATAAGTAGTCTTTTTTTCATCATTTCCCCTCCATCATGCAGTAATAATAAGTTCGTTCAAATCTGTTTTCTTTATACTAATATCAAACAAATTTTTCATTACATCTGGTGCAATCACGTGGTTAGATGTTCCTTTAAATACTATTTCCCCTTCCTTCAGGGCAATAATATAATCTGCAAACATATTTACTAGGTATAAGTCATGTATTATTGCTACAACAGTAATGTTTCTTTTAGCAATAATCTCCTTTAACAATCTAAGGGAAGAAATCTTATAGTTTATATCCATATTGGAAAAAGCTTCGTCCAGTAATAATATTTCTGTTTCCTGGGCAAGTGCCTTTGCTAAAAAAACCCTTTGCTTCTCTCCACCACTAATTTCACTGATTAATCTTTCCTTATAATCAGTTACTTCAGTAAGTTTCATAGACTCTTCAACTGAATTAAAATCCCTTTTACTATACCTGCCAAACTTCCTCTTATGGGGGTATCTTCCCATCATCACTATTTCTGAACAGGTAAATGGAAATCTAATATCCATATTCTGAGATATGGCAGCAACCTTCCTACTGTATTCCAAATGGGAATAAGAAGAAAGATTCTTACCATCAATATCAACAAGACCATTCCTATAATCAAGTTCTCTACAAAGAACATTCATAAGGGTACTTTTCCCTGAACCATTGGGTCCTATGATTACATTTAGTTTTCCTTTTACTGTTTCAAAGTCAATATTCTTAAGTATCTCTTTTTCCCCATAAGAAAAAGAAAGATTTTCAACCTTAATCATAGCAAGCCTCCTTAAAAAAGTGTCCTGTTCTTCTTTACAAAAATATAGATAAAAAATGGTCCACCTAGAAGAGTGGTAAGTATTCCTACTGGAATTTCAACATCAAGGGCAAATCTTATAAGGGTATCTGCTGATAATAAAAGCAGGCCTCCCATAAGAGCCGACAAAGGTATTATCTTTCTATTATCAGACCCTATCAAAAATCTAAGCATATGGGGTACAATCAGTCCAATAAAACTAATTATACCAGCTATAGAAACACATGCAGCTGTTATCATTGAACCAAAAACCATTAACATAATTCTTGTTCTTTGAACATCTACACCAAGATTTCTAGCCTCTTTTTCCCCAACACTCATAAGATTTAGATCTTCAGCATAATACATGCATACTATTAGAGAAAAAACTACAACAAGAAAACCTAATTGTACGTGATTCCAACTCCTAGATGCAAGATTACCCATCAGCCAATTAACAATAGCCGATACACCTTCTCCAGATATACTCTTAATAAAACTAATTCCTGCAGATAGTATAGAAGAAACTATAATACCTGCGATAATCATGTTGCTAGAATTCAAATAACCTTTGACATTTGCAATAGACATAACTAGAACTAGTGTTAATAGAGCTCCTATAAAAGAAAACAATATTACAGGAATCTGAAAACTCAATACAAATAGATTTAGGAAAATTGCAATACTTGCACCAAAGGCTGCACCAGTGGAAATACCCATGGTATATGAATCAGCCAGTGGATTCATTAGTAGAGACTGAAATACTGCACCAGAGGCAGCAAGACCAGCACCTACTATTACTGCCGTAAGTATTCTTGGGAGTCTAATATCCCATACTATACTTACATAAGCCCCCTTAATTCCTTCGTATAGAGTTTCCTGATGAAATATATTTCCAATAATTATTTTAATAACATCCATAAATCCCAGATTTGCTTTTCCAAGATTTGAAGAGACAACGATTAAAAATAACAAAAGGATTATCAATACCACAGCTGCTTTAATACCGGATCTTCTTTTATGCTCAAATGACTTTTCTAGACTAAGTTTATCCATATATCCTCCAAAAAAAAATTGCCCTCGGACAGTTCCGAAAACAACGTTTTTCATCATAATTAAGCCAGCCTTACATCCCAAAAACGAGACATTGGTCAAAAATGATGGTTTCCAAACGTTAACAAAACTTTTCCCTCCGAAAAATAATAATTACTCAGTAACAGGCGGGTCTCCTGACTTGAAATCATCCTAATACTACCCTTCCCAGACCTTGGTCCAGTGGATATGTAGTCTTCGTCCTTCATACAGTAACGGGGGTTGTTGTGGCTCGTCCACATTCCCCTTTAATTATAAAAAACCTGATACCTATTGAAAATACTCCATCAACTCTATTTTATTCTCCTTAAGTATATTTTATTAAATTTTGATTGTCAAATACATCATCTTCGATATTTCTATTTCTTTTTTATATTTTCACAAGTTTACTTGATTTAACATTTTTCTTTCCAATATGATATAACAAGGAAACTACTGGTAATCCATAGCAAAGCACTGCAAAAGGAAAATAGTCAAATGCAGATATACCAGTTATGGAAGTAACAAGTATGGCATTAACATTCCATGGTATTATAGGCACACTTATCATACCTGTATCTGAAATTATTCTGGCAAAATCAAGTCTTGAAACCCCTACTTCATCACATCTTTCCCTTAAATAATTGCCTGGAATAATACTTGATAGAGTCTGATTACAAGTAGTTAAAGATATAATTATGCTCAAACCACCGCCAAATATATACATTGACACAAGCCCCTTTATCTTATCCCTAAAAGGCTTTATTATAGGTAGGATCATATCAGTATTATCATATATGCCACAAATAGCAGTAGATACTGAGATTATGATTAAAACCTTGACCATGGATAAAATCCCACCACCTGAGATTATTTCACTAGCTACTCCTTCAGGAAAATATCCATAAAGCATATATCCTAATCCTGAAATTCCATATCCCTCTATAGAAAAAATTCCTATAATATATGAAATAACTAGGGTGCCCAATATACTTTCCACCATAGTTTTTTTAAATGCAAGTACAAGAACAAAAAGTACTAGAGGAGTAAATAAGGCCAATGAAGATATTGTAAAACTACTTGCCAAAACATCCTTTAAAGAAATAATTGCTTGCCCTAGAGCAGAAGTATCTCCAACATTTTTTCCAATAATTAAAAACATAACTATAGAAATCACAGCAGTAAGAACTCCTGTTTTCATCATATAGGCAACACTATCCTTTATCTTAATCCCTGTAACCGATGCAACAAGATTGGCATTACTCGACATAAGAGAACCCCTATCTCCAAAATAAGAACCTGATATTATGGCACCTGTTATCAGAGGAAGAGAAATCCCTAAACCTTTTGCTATTCCTAAATAAACCATTCCAATGGTACTCACAGTTCCTACTCCTGTTCCTAAAACCATAGACATAATTAGACAAGCTAAAAAGGCTGATACTACAATATTTATTTTAGTTAAATACTCCACACCATAATAAATAAGTGAAGGAATGGTACCCATTGACATCCAAGTACTGATTAAGGCCCCAATAAGTGTAAGCATTATTAATACATTCCTAACCTTTGATGTTCCCTCAAATGATACCTTTATTATTTCCCCCGGAGACTTCCCCTTAGAACGTGCCCTTATATAGGTAAGAACATAACCTAATATCAGTCCATAGTATAATTGAACACCAATAATAAGACATCCAATAAGTAGTACTGGAAGTATAAGCACAGTAAGAATGTCTTTTTGAATATCTTTCATAATTATCACCATATCATTTCATTTTTATTTTAAGATTACTTCTATAGAAACTGGATTATGATCACTATTTTCAAATCCAAGTTCATATCCCTTTATAGACTTAACTTCTACATTGTCAGATACATAAAATCCATCAATTATTGACTCAAATGTAACACCCTTCTCATATGCTTTTTCATTGTCCCTGACTGTAGCTATATCAGGCGAATACATTTTAAAGCCTTCTACATAAAAAGACTCAGGAATTTCAACTATCCAAGAAGGAAGCACATCATAGTTAGCATTCAACTTATCATTAAGTATATGATTCCAGTCTCCACCCATAATTATGTAATCACCATTTTTTCTTTTTTCATTTAAATAATCCATTACAAAATCCATCTGCTTCTTCCTTACACTACCACCCTTATCAAATGCTGATAAATGTACATTTACTAGATAAAGTTTTTTCCCATTATCAACAGCTATCTCTGTTTCCATTAAACATCTGTCTAAATCAAAAAACTTTTTAGGTATATCTTGACTAGAAGGAAGGCTAAGGCGTGTAGCCTTATCAACTTTGTATTTTGATATCGTCATCAAACCTGATAGAGCCCCTCCCATTGGTTTTGTAATAGGAAGCGGAACCCATTTTACATCATAATTTACGCCATAAGCATATGAAGTATTACTTAATAAATTTTCTTCTATATATTCCACTTGGTTCACATCGAATGATCTATGACCTTTTTTATCAACTTCTTGTAACATAACTAAATCAGGTGAAATTTCATTCAATTTTGTCACAATGGCATGAAGATTCTCCTGAACTTTTTCCTTTGATCCTCCTCTGGAACTTTTTCCACCATCCATAAAGAAGTCCTGCTCTTTTTCAAGTCCACAATATCCTATATTAAATGTAGTAATATCTATAATCTCCCCTATTGGTGCTAATTCTTCACTTGAACCATTTATATCAAGCTCTATTAGATTTTCAGGATTATAATCGAATGTAATAGCAGCTAAAATACTTAGGGCAAAATAGATAGCAAACAGAGCACCTATGCCTAAAACTATTTTAATGATATTTTTAATAAAAAACATACCATACCTCCTTAAATTGACACTTTAATAATTCTACTAATATAATGTCCCCCTAGAATATGGTACATTAAAAAAAGGGTTGAGACAAGGCTACAAAGTAACCCTTCTCAACCCCTAATTTATTATAATAATTCTATTCCGTTTCCCTTACATTCTTCAATCATCTCTTCAGACCAAATACTTGCCTGAACTTCTCCAATATGAGCCTTGTTTAATAGGAACATGCACATTCTTGATTGACCAATTCCTCCACCAATTGTGTAAGGTAATTTTCCTTCAAGAAGCATCTTGTGGAATTCTCTTTCCCTTCTTTCTTCACAGCCAGCTGCCTTTAACTGAGATGCCAGTGATTCTTCAGAAACCCTGATTCCCATTGAAGAAAGCTCAAATGCTCTATCAAGAACCGGATACCAGAATACTATATCTCCGTTTAGATCCCAATCATCGTAATCAGGAGCTCTACCATCATGCTTCTCTCCAGATGCAAGGGCTTTACCAATCTGTCCAATGAAAACTGCCTTGTGCTCCTTTGCAATAGCATCTTCTCTTTCCTTTGGAGTTAAATCAGGATATCTATCCTCAAGTTCCTGAGAAGTAACAAATGTAATCTCCTCTGGTAAAAATCTCTCCAGCTTTGGAAACTCAGAAACAATATAATCTTCAGTCTCTTTAAAAGCTTTGAAAATCTTTTCTACAACTGATTTTAAAGTAGACTCAGTTCTTTCACTCTTTTCGATTATTTTTTCCCAGTCCCACTGATCAACATAAATTGAGTGAAGGTTGTCAAGATCCTCATCCCTTCTTATAGCGTTCATGTCCGTATATAATCCTTTTCCAGACTTAAACTCATATCTGTGAAGAGCCATTCTCTTCCACTTTGCTAATGAGTGAACAACCTCAATATTTCCCTCTTTAACATCTAAAAGATCAAAAGATACTGGTCTTTCAACTCCATTTAGATCATCGTTAAGTCCAGTAGCAGGCTTAACAAAAAGTGGTGCTGAAACCCTTGTTAAATCCAACTTTTCTGCAAGTTTTACTTGAAAACAATCCTTGATTTTCTTTATAGCGATTTCTGTCTCTAATAATGATAACTCCGATTTGTATCCTTTAGGTATTACAAGCATATCCATTCCCATTTTAAATTCCTCCTAAATATTAATCCTAAGTAAGTCAATAAACCTTTTTTATATTAATCAGCTGATAAAAATAATTTTTAATATAACTAAATGTTCCAATAACTTTTCAAAAAAATAAAAAAACCTCCATCCTCAAGGGACGAAAGTATATTCGCGGTACCACCCTAGTTAATCAAAAAATTGATTCACCTCAGTTACAATACGGACATTTGTCGATATTGACCGAATATTAACGGTTTCGGAATCCGTTCAAATCTACTCTTGCAAAGCAATTTCGGTTGAAAGCTCAAGGATGTTCTTCAGTAGCATCTAATTACCGATCTTTCACCACCATCGGCTCGCTTAGAATATCAATGTTACTTACTCTTCCTGTCATCGCAAATATTAATATTTCTTAAAAAATTATTTGTAGCCATTATATTTCGCCAAAATATTTTTGTCAATACTTTTTTCGAAAAAAATTATATTCTTTCTTTCAAAAGAATTATTCATATCAAGGCAAAAGTCAGACTTTTCAATAATTTCATATCCATTTTTAAGATAAAATTTTATCCCTAAAATATTTTTTCTCATTGTTGATAAAATGATTTTTTCAATCTCTATATCCACTAAATATTTTTCAAGTTCATTAAGAACTATTGATCCTATACCGCTGCCCTTATATAAGTCTGAAATAATAAATCCACTAATATGACAATAGGGTTTTTCTATAAAAAAAGAAATAATTCCAATTTTTTCTCCAGTCTTCTTTACAATAATTTTTATGCAATTAGGGTCTATGAGATTTTTTTCCCCAGCAGCTATAGCTGATTTAGAAACTATTTTATCATATTTTGAAAGGGCACTTAAGTACAGCGCCCTATAAAAGTTCTCATCTTCGACATTATATTCATCAAACTCTATCATATTTTTAAACAAACAGATTTACAAGAAGTCCCTGTATTTCTCCTATTTTTTCAAGAAGTCTAATCTGTTTCCTCTCTTTCTTTATTATCATATCAGTTAATTCAATTAGTTTTTCATCAATATTAGAAACAGTTCTAAGTATAGATGTTCTTCCAGACCTTGAAAAAGATCTTCTTTCATCAAGTTTAAGAGCTACATCTACAGCTTCCTCAAGAAACTCCTTTATCATCTTCTTGTATTCAACCAAAGTTTCAACAGTCTTTTTTTCAGCTAATCTTTCTCCAACTTCTCTGATTTCATCTATTCTTTCCTGATACTTATTATATTCATCATGGGTCTTTTCTATATTTAATATTTCTTCAAAGGAAATTGAAGGTTTTGTTCCAACTTTTTGGGCTGACATTCCCTTAGCCTTCGCTCCTTTAACCTTTTGAATCTTCATTATTTTCTTCCTCCATATTGGAAATAGCATGAACTATTGATGATATTACCTTATACATCTGAGGAGGTACATTATCCCTAAGATCAAGACCTAATATTTCTTTCAAACAATCAGGATCATCCTCAACCATAATATCACTTTCTTTACTATCTTCAATAAGCTTTTTCGCATATCTTTCAAAATCTTCTTTTTCTTTGTATTTAGAGTATAAATCCATCATAGTTTTAAATCAAATCCTTTCTTATCAGGAAAATATGATGACACTTTGGATTGAGAAACACTTACGGATTTAAGCATAGCTTCCCCTTCTTTTTCACTTAGTTTACCAATATTTACAGAAACAATATTGTATCCAATCTCCTTAAGATCCTCTTTAAAACTGTCCACTAGGGCATCTTTAATTATTTCAATGTCATCCCTGTCATTCTTAATTGAAATCTTCATATCACGATTTATGGCACTAATCTTTATACCGGTATTGCCAAAGACAGGCAAATCAATTGCTAAGTACATGCTGAAATTTTCCCAATCAAGCTTTTGATTCTCTTTTTTAGAATTAATATAAACCTTCATCTCTTTTTGCTGGTTCATTACATCAACTGGTATATTAAACATCATGGTCTGATTTTCCCCAGGGGCTCCACCTTTATTAATCATCTGCTGACCAGAGATGTTGTTAAGGGTCTTAAGAATTCCCGATATTTTCTCCATGCTTAATTGTGTATTATTCTTATTTTCAAGAAGTACATTCTTAAAGTTTTTCTCATAATTTTCTTCTTGATTTCTTTTTGAATTAATAAACTCATCAACTTCAAATCCATTATTAAGTCCCATAGTCCTCAGTTTTTCCAATAACATTCTAGGGGATTTTGATCCAGATCCAAGTTTTGAAATATTTTTTAAATACTGCTTTTCGCTCAAATACTTATCCGAAGAAAACAAAGCCTTTCTATTCAAGTTGTGTACAATCTTCTTATTTGAAGGCTTGAATTTCATCTTCACCATGGTTTCTTCTACAGATACAACTATTTTCTTAGCCTCAGATACTTTTCCCTCTGACATAAGATTTCTGGCATTTAACAAATCTTTAGACATAACTAAAAGTTTCTTTTCACTTTTCATATCTAGATAAAGATTTACTTCACTTTTTAAAATTAGTTTATCCAGCTTATCAATTTGATCATTTAGACCGTCCACTACTTCTGATTTAGTAATTTGTCCATTATCTATTCTATAATTTATATCCCTAAGTGTTTTTAAGAAATCTGATTTAAAATCATTAAATTTATCAGTTACTTCAGCAATCTTTTCTGTAACTTCCGTAATCAAAGTGTTCCTTGACTCTATTCCTATCATTGCCGTTAAAAACTCTTCATTTGTGAAGACTTCAAAAACATCATTTATAGCATCAAGTTTATCAGACTCTTGTCCAACACTTTCTATCAAATTATCAAGTTCAGCTTCCAAATCTTCAAGACTGAATTCTCCTGAGCTAGAAACACTAGTGGTAATTTCCACATGAAGTCTTTCGACTAGAACTTGTAATCCTTTTATCTCAGGGTTTTCCTTACCATCAAGATTAAACATTTCTTCTATGCTCATATTCTTACTTGAAATTAGTTGAAGTAAACTTACAGGTTTCTTGATAAAGCCCTTATAAATCTCCATTAATTCATCCATTTCAAGGTCTACTAATAGTGATCCCTCATTTACAATAATATCAACTTTCAAAACTTGGTCAAAAGTCATCCCATTATCACTCATCAAAGATATTATTTTATCCTTCAATTCCTGAGGTATATCCATTTCTTTAACTTCAGCAATAGATTTTTCAACTGAGTCAGCCTGACTAATTTCACCAGGATTATCCGATGGATAAGGTGAATTAACAGCTTCTTCTATCTTGCTAAGATTTCCTTCTGTTATCTCTATATCTTTATCGTATGCAAGCTTAACAACATCAGATTTATCTTCAACACTTGCAGTAGATTTTTCTACATATTGTTTTATTTCATCTATCTCAGATGGTGATGGATTAATACCTTGGCTTTTTAGATCCTTTACAATCTTGCCCAAATCATCATTTGCCATATTTCCACCCATTACGGATTCATTTTCCTTCATCTGTTCCTTTAGTTCATTTATCTTAACCATTCTATTTCCCATATTACTGTCATTATTAACCTTGTTACTGTCATATCTATTTATCATATCAAATATTTTCATGTTATCACCCTTCTAACCCTCTAAATATTTACACGTGATTGTCTAGTATGAATATCGGCAAAATAGAAAAAAACTTGAGATAGAATTCTCCCAAGTCATGTTCCTAAAATAAATATTATTTAAATTTTTCGTACAAATCTTCCACTTGGGGAGACTTAATACCAATAATTTCTACATTCTCTCCCTTGAGCTTCAAATCTTCCAGAAGTTTATCAAGATAAATCGGATTTCTTCCAAGTTTTATATCTAAACCCCTAGCAGTACTTTCAACATCTATAATACCTTCTTGCTCCAGCAAATTTAAATTATCACTAGGAAAAGAAGAAGTCTTAACTTTCTTTCCCCATTCTATAGTTTCAAGAAGTTTTTCCTTATCACCATAAGCTACAATACTACCTTCTTTTAATACACATATCCTATTCCATATTTTCGAAAAATCTTGGAATCGATGGGAGGAAATAATGATTATCCTTCCTTCTCCAGATAGTTTTTTTATAATATCAAGGATTTCATTAATCCAATTTTTATCTATTCCAACTAAAGGCTCATCCATCACGATTATTTCCGGAAAATGCATAATACTTGAAGCAATATTCAATTTTCTTTTCATTCCACCAGAATAAGTAGAAACCTTATCATTAATATATTCTTCCATCCCCATATCTGAAATAATCTTGTGAATTTCATTATCAGAAACTCCATATAACTTTGACCAAAACTTAAGATTTTCTAAGCCAGAGAGTTTTTCATAAAGGGCTATATCTTGAGAAACAAAACCGATTTTTTTATCAAAGTCCTTGATCTCCTCAACCTTAATACCATCATAAGTAATACTTCCACCGTATTTTCTAACAATACCAGTAATTACTTCCAGTAAAGAGGATTTTCCAGCACCATTACTACCTATAAGACCTAAGATATCTCCTGATTTCACTTGCATATCTATAGACTTCAAAATTTTCTTTTTTCTTATATTGTACGAAACATCTTTCAATTCTAATATATTCATAAGTGACTCCTATTAATACTATGTAATAATAATACTATATCAAATCCTGAATTCCTTCTTCACCAAGTTCTTCAAGAAGCCTTTCAGCCTCATCAAGTCCCATTTTCTTCTCTGTAGAAAATATAATAATCGCATCCCGTCTATTTTTAGGATATAACTCTGACAATCCAAAATATCTTATCAAATTCTTAGTTTCAACTAGGTCAAACTTTAGACCTAAAGAAATTTGAAGTAATTTATTCCTAGAAGGTCTTCTCTTTCCACTTAAAATTTGATATCCATAAACCCTATCTAGGTTGGAATCCCTAATAACCATGGTTTTGGAAATACCTTTATTATCAAGTAAATCATTTAAGTAGGCATGACCCTTTTCCTCTACAAAATCGTTATTATGTTCTTTAATAAATGTCTCAATATCCTTAGATTTTCTAAGATTCTCATATACTTTTTGAGTATCTATCTTCTTCAACATAATACCTCCCCTACAATATCAATTTAGGTAATTCAGGCAATGTAACTTTATATTTTTTTATTTACTCTTAATATAAATTATAACAGTTTTTTCTTGATTTTAATTACAATATCCCTATTTTGTTATAAAAGAGTAAATTTTTTTGACTTTACATTTAATTTCATTAGGTTATAATTACTTGAGATAATAATAGATAAGAGGGGGAATATCAATGAAGAAAGGAACTATTTCCATTCTCATATGCATGTTCATTTGGGGTCTTTCCTTCATAAACATAAAGGTAGCAATAGAATTTGTAGGACCCATGACACTAGGATTTATAAGATTTGCCATAGCTAGTACACTTCTTTTTGTCATAGTCAAGCTTGGCAAGTATGATTATAAAATAGAAAGAAAAGATATCAAGCATATGATATCTACAGCAATTTTCGGAATAACACTTTACTTCTTTTTCGAAAATAATGGAATCAAGTATACAAATGCATCCATAGCATCATTAATCATTGCCGGCATACCGATTTTTACCCTAATAGGGGACCGCTTAGTCTACAAAACAAAAATGAATACCCTATCTATAATAGCTGTTATAATCAACCTCCTGGGGGTTTTTCTAATAGTAGGGAGAAATATAAGAAACATATTTAATGCCTCAGGTAGCGGATATTTATATATGCTGGGAGCAGTTCTTTCATGGGTGGCTTACTCACTTTTATCAAAAAAACTATATACTAAATATTCGTCACTGATTATCACACTTTATCAAAGCATATTTGGTACCATAATGTTTTTACCATTCATTTTCTTTGAAGAAAATCATTTTGACATAATTACAGGAGAAGCAATTATAAATATACTTATACTAGCAGTATTCGCATCAGCTATTGCAATGATACTTTATACAAAATCAATGGAACAACTGGGAGCATTTGTTTCATCTTTATACTTAAATCTAATACCAATAGTAACAATAGCATTTGGCTTCTTACTACTTGGTGAAAAACTTAGCCTAATGGAATTTGCAGGTGGAGGACTTATACTTGTGTCGGTTATTATACCTAGGGTAGAGTTCAGGCAAAAGGCCAGGGATTAGTTGGTGATTTATTTTTAATCCACTAATTCCTCTTTGACATCAAGGGGAAAAGGGGAATCACACTATACTAAGTTAGTGTTAGGCGAATCATTTTTTAGTCAAAAAACTAGGGGAAACGGAAGTGACAAGATCTAATAAAAAATAAGATCTTACGTCTTTCCTTTTCCCCTAAATTTTGGCTACAAAATTGATTCCACTAACACAAACAAAGTCTTGTGTGGTTCCCCTTTTCAGCTCATATATTTTACTAGCCTTAGATATTATTGTTCTTCATCAACGTAACTACTACATTCCTTAGAATGCTCACATGAGCTACATCCTGTACATTTGCCTTTCTTAGCATCTTTAACACTTCTATATATCCAATATCCCCCGTAAGAGAAAATTAGTATTCCTAAGATCAGGGATAATAAAGTTCCATTCATATTATCATCCTTTCCATACTATGCTAGAAAAATACGTCCTACTGAATAAATTGCAAATGACACTATCCAAGCTACAGCTATTTGATATCCTAGTGAAAAGAATGTCCACTTCCATGAATTTGTTTCTCTTTTTATTACACCAATTGTAGCTACACACGGTGTATAAAGTAATACAAATACCATAAAAGCATAAGCCGAAAGCTGTGTAAAGTTATCCATTAGTACCTGACCAAAGCCACCTAATGAAGGATCTGAAAATCCAAATACAATAGCCATATTGGCTACTACAATTTCCTTAGCAAAAATACCCGACAAAAGTGATAGAGCTGATTGCCAGTTACCAAATCCCATAGGAGCAAAAACAGGTGCAATTATCTTTCCAAGTGAAGCACCAAAACTTTCTGTTATAGGCGCCATACCTGACATATTATAATTCGTTATAAACCAAATAATTATAGATGCTGCAAAAATTACAGTACCCGCCTTAGCAATATACCCTTTTACCCTTTCCCAAACATGAATTGCAAGGGACTTAAGGTTTGGAAGTCTATATGCAGGCATTTCCATAATAAAGTGAGTTCCCTCACCCTTAAATATTGTCTTTCTAAAAATATATGCTACCACAAGTGCTACTATTATTCCTAGTACGTATAGGGATGTGACCACTAATGTTTCATAACCCTTAAAGAAAATTCCAGCAAACATTACATAGACAGGGAATCTCGCCCCGCATGACATAAAAGGATTGATTAGTATAGCAATTAGTCTATCCCTTTCATTTTCAAGTGTTCTAGTACCCATAATAGCTGGTACATTACATCCAAAACCAAGTATCATTGGTATAAATGTCTTTCCATTAAGGCCTACTTTTTGCATGTAGTAATCCATAAGGAAGGATACCCTAGCCATATAACCACTGTCTTCTAAGAATGATATGGCAATAAATAAAATAGCGATATTAGGTACAAAAACAAGTACTCCACCTACACCACCAATAATACCATCAGAAACAAGATTTACAAGCCATGGTGCAACATCATTTACAGTCAACGCATCCCTTACAAATCCAGCAAGGGTACCACTAAAAAATCCATCCAACTTATCTACAAAAACATTTCCTACATTAAATGTAATATAAAATACAAAAGCCATAATTACCAAGAAAAGAGGAAGACCAATATATTTATTAAGCAAATACTCATCAACCTTATCTGAAAATGTCTTTTGCCCGAACTCTTTTCCAGTCATCCTTTTGTTTACAAGTCCTGTTATATACTCATATCTCAATGAAATAAACTGATCTGACAAATTTTCATCTTCATTTCCTGGGAAAGATTCAATAATTTCTTCATCTCTCTCAAGAATTTTTATCCCAAGCCATCTCTTATCAAAATTAGCTATTCTACTTTCCGGTAAACTTTCCATAACTTCAGTAATATTTTTTTCATAAACCCCATAATCAATTTTAAAAGTAGGGGCATCTTTACTCCTAACAACATTATCTAATAGTTTATCAATCCCCTGATTTTTTGATGCCGATATTGGAATTACAGCTATACCTAAATCTTTGCTGATACCATCCAAATCAAGAGAAAGCCCTTGTTTTTCTACTTCATCCATCATATTTACGGCAAGAATAACCGGTACATTTAACTCAAGAATTTGCGTAGTAAGATATAAGTTTCTCTCTAAATTACATCCATCAACTATATTAATAACTACATCTGGTTTTTCATCAATTATATATTTTCTTGTCACCTTCTCCTCGATTGTAAAAGGGGACAAACTATATATACCTGGAAGATCCAGAACCTCTATTTTATTTCCCTCATGGTTTAAAAAACCTGATTTTTTTTCTACTGTAACCCCTGCCCAGTTTCCAACATAGTGGTTTGCACCTGTCAATATATTAAACAGGGTAGTTTTACCACAGTTCGGATTACCTGCAAGAGCTATTTTTATATTTCCCATTGCTTATGCCTCCAATTCAGCCAAAACCTAAAAATAGTATTTAAATTTTTCTTTTCAGTCAAAACCCTCTATTTTCAAGCCTTACAACAGACTTCTCAGAAAGTAAAATAAAAAGAAAAAATTAAATACTATCATAACATTTCCTATTAAATATGCAGTCTATGCTGCACCATCTACATATATTTTATTTAGTATACCTCTACCTAATGCCAGCCTAGTACCTCTAACATCAATAACAACAGGGCCCTTTCCACTATCAGAAACAACCTTTAACTTTACACCAGGAGTAAGCCCCATGTCTTGAAGCTTTCTTTTTAGCTTTTCTCCCCAGAATATGTTTTTAAGTACTACTTCCGAACCTTTAGAAACCATGTTTAACGGCATATAAATCGTCCTTTCTATGTCAAAAATCAACTTTAATGATTTTCATTATCATCTTATACTAATAGATTAATACAAATGATATTCATTGTCAATATAATATTAGTTCTTTTGATATAAAGCTACATGTTATTTAAACTTTTACCAACTAAGCGTCCCATGGAAAAAGCCCCTTGAATATTAAAACCACCTGTGTCTCCATCAATATCTATCATTTCTCCAATAACATAAATATTTTTCATTTTTTTAAGTTGAAAATCCTTAGGGCTTATTTCTTTCAAACTAATCCCGCCCTTAGTTGACATGGCGATTTTAAAACCATCTTTTCTAATATTTTTAATCCTAAAATCTACTAGATAAGAAACTATGCTTTTTCTATCATCTTTCTTTATTTCTGAAATATTTATATCCCTTTTAAGACCAATATCTTCAATCACATAGTCTAAAAAGCTTTCTGTTAAAGATTCCCCAAAATTTTTCCTTAGGAAGGTTATTAATTGCCACTTACCATTTTCCTTAACTTGACTCATGAACAATTTCTCTAAATCACCTTTTTCCATTGAAATAAAATTGATTGCAATTTCATCACCTGATTTAAAATCCCTGGAATTATTAATAACAAGTGGACCGCTAATTCCCTTATGGGTAATAAGCATCCTTCCCTTATATATACCTACTCTCTTATTATTTCTATAACAACTAAGGGAAACATGGTCAAAAGCTATACCAGACAATTTAGCCAAACTGCTATTAAATATCAGGGGAGTTAATGAAGCTTCCTGCTCAACAATTTTAATACCTTTATTTTTTAACAAATCGACTATTTTACCATCTGATCCAAGTACAGCCTGAGACTTTCCACCTACAGCAAAAACAATAGACTTAGTCTCAAATGAACCTTTTTCAGTAAGGACTTTATATAGCTCCCCTTCCCCATGGAAGTCTAGAAGCTTACAATTATACTTAATATCATGACCCTTACTCTTTATACTTTCCATAAGAACATTTAAAATATCATGGGAATCAAATGTACTTGGAAAAACTTTTCCGTCATCCCTAACTATAGAATCAAGACCACTTTCACTGAAAAAATTCATAACATCCCTATTAGTGAAATCCCTTAGGGCTTTTCTCAAAAACCTACCATTCTTACCGTAATGGCTTTCGAAATTCTCTATAAGTTCATTATTAGTATAGTTACACTGTCCCTTTCCAGATATCAACAACTTCTTTCCTGGACCATTATTGCTATCTATCATAAGCACCTTAAATTTTGAATCTATCGTGGCTCCAGCCATTAATCCACTGGGACCCATTCCTACTATAATAACATCGTATATCATTCTTCCTCCATAAGTTATCAATTAAAGACATTCTCTACAAATACTACTTTCACATTGGAATCACCTATCATTATGTTCTTTGCAACTATATCATAACTTGATACAAACATTTTTTGCTCTAGTCCATAAAATTTAATAGGATTTCCAAGGTGCATTAGCATGCCCCTCTCTTCATAATCCCTAAGTACATTTCCAATAACCATATTACTAAATTCACCTATACTGTCAGCTATAATTTCCTCATCTATATACTCTTCTTCAATACCTAACCTATCAAGCATTAACTTAGATAGTTTTTTACCACCTGATATCAAAACAAGACCATTTACAGATCCCCTCATTAGTACAGCCGAGGAAATCTCATTTAAATTTTCATCAGCTATATAATCATTTACTTCAATCTTATCTATACCGAACTCTGTTAATGAATACTTACTTATACTATCGATTATAGACTGCATGAAATCTTTATTTTCGATGATTTTCATTTCTTCTTCACTATAAGGGAGCCTAATTTCAAACTTAGTTCCATCATCTTTATTAGATATAGCCTTTATAGATCCTCCAAGCTGAAGGACTGCTTTCTTAACAGCAGAAAGGCCCACACCTCTGCCTGAAATACTACTTACACTGGATTTGCTACTTATATCATCTTCAAAAATTAAGTCTAAAATTTCCTCATCAGAATATGATACATCATATTTTTTCCTAATTGCTCCATAGTCTATTCCCCTACCATCATCTATAATTTCAATAAGAATTTCTCCACTTCTTTTTATTATTACAAAATCGATTTTACCAATTGGAGGCTTGCCTTTTTCTATTCTTTCATCTAGCCCCTCTATACCATGGTCAAGAATATTCTTAAATATATTTATAATAGATCTTGAAAACTCAACATATCTATCGGTATCCACGAATATTTGTTCATCTTGAATGAAATTAAAAGTAACTTCCTTATCAAGACTTTTTGCCAACTCAAATATATAATCCCTATAACTTATAAATAAGTCTCCAATATTTTGATTTTTCAATCTTTGAAGTTTTGGAATTACCTTAACTAGATTTGGCATATAGGAAAGCTGTAGTATTTCGTTTTCAAGGGATTTATATTCATTGTAGTCAACAACAAACTCGTCATTTTTATCAAAATAATTCTTTCCTACTTTTCCAATTAAGTACTGCATATCTTCTGAGATAAATCCGTATATGTCAAATTCTTTAAGGGTCTTTATTTCCAATTCATAATCATTTACATCATGAAGCCTATAGCCTTCCAAAATATCTTCAAATGCACTTAAATTATCAACTGCTCCTATCATATAAAACTGAGCAAAATTACCCTTAAAGGTATGAATAATTCTAAATAATTCCTTTATTTTTTCATTAAAATCACTTCTATCATTAAGGATACTTAAATACTCTGACCTACAGAAATATTTATAATCTTTAAGCAGATAAACAAGATCATTTTTATAAATAAATGCCTTAACAAGCATAGTAAGATTGTTCTTTTCACTAGCCATTTCTGCTTCTAATAATTTCCTCTCTGATATATCTGTCATAGTAACCATTATCTTAAACTGTTCTTCCATATCATCGATAATTTTATATTTTACATCTACATACTTATCATCAATCTGAACTTCTGTATCAAGCAAACTTATATATACATCTAATTTAGATAAATCATCTTCCTTAAAAATATTTCCAACAACATCACAGGCAAAATCCATCTCTTCATTACTATCTTTATATATTAACTTGAAGAAATTCTTGCCAAGACCATCTTCTCCTAATATTTCTTTACATTTCATTCCGTAACTCTCATCAATTAAAAGATCCATACCAAAACAAAGGAATCCCTGATTAGAGTTATCAACCAAGTTCTTTATAGACATATTTCTCTTTTCAAGCGACCCTAGTGCATCGCTTAAATCACTTGTTCTTTTATATACTATATCTTCCAAGTCTTCATTCATTCGTCTTATTTCATAGGAGTATTTTTCAACATTTTCAAAAGCTTCTGTTGATTTAATAATCAATAAATATGCCTGAGAAAAAATAAATACAAAAAGTCCTACCGGAACCAATGATCCCGTATTAATTATCATACTTTGATTCAGAACATCAACAATTGTAGTCATTGATAAAAAAGATACAGTGAAAACAAAAAATGTTGCGCCCCTCTCCTTATTTATCGCTGCTAAAACTATGCCCCTTAAAAGGTAAAAGAATAGGAAAATCAAGAGTACATAAAATACATTAAGAGTATTATCGTATATATAATTAGGGGCTAAGACTATTATTCCTATACAAACATAACAAATCCATGATATCCATTTATCATATTTACTATTTATATATTTAGGAAATACATGGCTACAAAATCTATATATAAAAATAAGACTTAGAAAAACAGATGCATATGCAAATTTAGATACTATCTCCCATTCAGGAAATCTCAAAACCTTTATTAATATCCTTTCCCCTAGCAAAACATTCCTCATTGCAATCATAAGACAGAAAAGACCAAAATAAAGACTAGACATATCATTTTTTCTTCTCACATATAATCCTAAATGATACATTCCCATAACTATAATTACACCAAATAAAAACATTTCTTTAGCTGTTGCAATCTGGGACCTTTTAAATATTTCCGCACTTGGACCAATATTTATGGGCTTAAAAGCTCCAACACGGTCATCGAAATTTGATGCCTGTATTACAAATGTTACTTCATTACTTTTAGGAATAAAAGCTAAAATAACCGTATCATATCTAGCCTCATAATTATCCTTAGATACAGAAATCTTTCCTGTACTTTCTAAAAATTCTCCATCCACATAAATATCATCAGCACAAAGAATATAGTCTTTCCTTATAGCAATGCTTTTTCCTATCCACTCATCAGGAATTGACACACTAGTAAAAAAAGTACCATATCCAAAGCCATCTCCAGTTAGCTTTTTCAAGGTACCAGGCATCTTAATAGCCCTTCCTTCAAAATCACTATCTATAATTTTAGGGTCGACAAATTCCTGGTCAATATAGTGCCAGTTACTTACTTCAACAATATTCTTATCAAAATCAATAAATAAGTCATTAAAGGAAAGAAGAGCTAATATGCCCATCAAGCATATTAGTACAACTATTCCCGTTTTCTGTCTATTCATCACCAAGCACCATCTTAATAATTCCTACCGCTGTATCTTCCTCAAAAGGTTTTATTATATAATGCTTTGCACCGTATTTCAAAGCATCAAAAACCTTTCTTTTTTCATTTATTGCACTAACCATAACTATAACAATATCATCATATGTATTGCATAGTTCCCTAACTGCCTCAATACCATTAGTTTTTGGCATTGTTATATCCATAGTAATCAAATCTGGCTTCAATTCCCTATATTGCTTTATAATTTCATCCCCATTAGATGCCTCAGAAACAACTTGATGTCCCATATTTTCAATTATTCTTTTCAGTGTTTTTCTCATTACTACAGAATCATCAGCAATACTTATCCTAGCCATAATCAGCCTCCCAATTTGTTAATCACATTTACTACATCGGACTTTTCAAAAGGTTTAATTATGTAATTATCTGCACCGTTGCTAAGGGCACTCAAAATCATAGATTTTTGACTAAGAGCACTAATAACCACTATTTTTACGTCCTTATCAAACTCTTTAATATACTTAACCGCTTCAATACCATTGAGTTCTGGCATTGTTATATCCATCGTGATAATATCAGGTTTATCTTTCATAACCTTATTTACTGCATCCTTACCATTGATTGCCTCGCCAATCACTTCATACCCACTGCTTTCAAGTATAAGCTTCAACTTAATTCTAATTACCTTGGAATCATCACATATCAACACTCTTCTCATATAACAATTTTCACTCCCATACACTTGCAATAGTAACTTAAACAATATAATATCATTATACAATAATATCTACCCTCTTTATACTCTTAATACTTGAGGATTTCATCAAAAAATTTTATAATATATATGCATAAAGAAAGATAAATATTAGGAGGATACCATGGAAAATTTAAATCAATTTATTAAATACATCGAATTTGACGATGAAAAAAGAATACTAGTCTCAGTTCAAAATCAATTCGAAAACTACCTTAAGGAAGATAAAATCAAATCACTTCTTAAGGAATCATGCCAAAACGTGCTAAAAGAAGATTTTGTTTCACTAGAAATCGGAAAAAACGTAGCAAGACTTACAGTAAAAGAAGGATCAGAAGACGCTTCAATGACATTAGTAAAAGAAGAACTTGTAAAAGGACTTGAAATGGCAATGATGTTTTTAGCTATGAATAACCAATAAAAAAAGGCGCGGATGCGCTTTTTTTATTGCCTAGCCGCACCTTTGGTGCTCGCCCAGTCATTCACCGTGTTCATTCGCCCAGTTGAAATGTACTACCGTAATTTCTCGCCCAGTCGCTTGCTTAGCAAGCTCGTACATTGATATTTCTCTAAAGAGAAATTTTTATCGAATTAAGAACTACGCCAAAGAATAATTTCTCCTTAGAGAAATATCCGCGTACGAGCTTGTTTTACAAGCGACTGGGCGAGGAACTATGATAATACGTTCCAACTGGGCTTGAAAATAATCAAAAAGATATTTTCAGCTGGGCGAGCATCAAGGGTGCACCTAGGCAAAAAAATAAGGCGCAAATAAATGCGCCAAAAATTTTTTTACTTATGAAGTATCACCGATACTTTTTTATAAATTGAAAGTGTAACTACAGAAACAATCAGTGCTTTTATGATATTGAAAGGTACTATACCATAAATAATCAATGAATTCATATCTGTAATCATATTGTTTAGTGCAGCTGCTGATGATACTATTACCTCAAGTGGCATAAACTTACTATAGAAAGGTAATAATACATAATAATTTGCAAGACCACCGACAATACCCATTGTAATACTACCTACAATAAGTCCGTAAATTGCATTTTTCTTACTCTTGTTCATATGATAAATAACTGCTGCTGGGAATATAAGTGCCGAACCTATAACAAAGTTTGCTAATTCCCCTACTCCACCAGTTGATGTTTGAAATACGAAATGTAAAAGGTTTTTGATAAGTTCAATTAAAACTCCCGCTATTGGACTGATTGCAAATCCACCGATTAGCGCCGGAAGATCACTAAAGTCAATCTTTAAGAATGGTGGAAAAAATGGCAATGGGAATTCAATAAACATTACTAAATAACTAATAACCGCCAAAAGTGCTATCTTTATCATATTACTCGTTGAAAGCATTCTACCTTCAGATAATTTGTGTTCCATCAAAACTCCTCCTTATGAATAAGTAAACTGGAGAATTAAGCTTTTGTCATAAATAAAAAACCCCGAGAAAAAAATTCTCAGGGTAAATAATCAACAAAACTTATTACAGTATTCTCCTTCCATCCAGACTATAACTGTCGGCTCTGGAATTACACCAGATCAACCTTTCGGCTCGCGGGCTTTACCGCCGGTGGGGAATCACACCCCGCCCTGAAGAATTAAACATAATATTTAATTTCGTCTCTATTTTATCATTAGTTCATGTAAATGTCAATCTAGTGGCAAGATCCACCACAATTTTTACTACTTGAACAAGAGGAACCACAACTACACTTGTTCTCTTTTATATCTTTTCTGGTTTTACTAAATGCTAAAGCAATAATTCCTAAAAATATTCCTCCTACAATTATATTAACCATATGAACCTCCTTATTTGGTGCTTACTGCTCCTTTTCCTGTAACAGCATTACTATTATTTTTCTTAATTATAGTAAACAGACCTACAATTGTAAGAATTAAGATAGCAATTGCTGGAACAAGACCCTGTGCAGCTTCACCATAAAGTACAAGACTTCCTACTTGTGAAATAATCATCGCTAAGATATAACCAACACCCAACTGGAATCCAATTCCTCTAAATAACCACTTCTTTGAGCCCATTTCTGAGTTCATAGCACCAATTGCTGCGAAACAAGGTGGTGTAAATAGATTGAATACCATAAATGCTACTGCAGTAACAGGTGTGAAAATAGTAGACATAACTCCACCCGGTACCATTAAAGCTTCTTCAGAAGCAACTGCAAGAACAACTGCTAAAGTACCAACAACATTTTCCTTTGCAATAAATCCAGTAAGTGTTGCTGCTGCCAACTGCCATCCTAAGAATCCAAGTGGAATAAGGATAGGAGAAATAATAGAACCAACACTTGCTAAGATACTCATACCTTGATCTTCAGCTGGTGATAATCCCCAAGTATAAGCTTGAGCAAACCACACTAAAGTATTACAAACAAGAATAATAGTTGTAGCCTTATAAATGAAAGCCTTACCCTTATCTAACATTTGTAAAAATGCATACTTAAGACTTGGAATTTTATATTCTGGTAACTCAATAATAAATTGAGAAGTATTTTCCCATACAAATATCTTTTTAAGAAGAAGTCCACCTACTACGATCATAATTATGGCTAAAGCATACATAGCTGGAAGAACCCAAGTAGAATCTGGGAAGAATACAGCTCCGAAAAGTGCGATAATTGGAAGTTTAGCTCCACATGGTACAAAAGGTGTAAGAATAGTAGTCATTCTTCTTTCATTAATATCATCAATCGTTCTAGTTGCCATTACACCTGGTATAGCACAACCTGAACCAACGATCATAGGAATAATTGATTTTCCTGAAAGACCGATTTTCTTGAAGAATCTATCCATAACAACTGCAACCCTTGACATATATCCACTATCTTCAAGAAGAGAAAGACAGAAGAATAGAACCATGATTAGAGGTAAGAAACCAACAACAGCTCCAACACCACCAATAGCTCCGTCAACAATTAAAGCTTGAAGTAATGGATTTACACCCATAGACTCAAAGAATCCATTTGCAGCATTTGGAATAATCTCTCCAAATAATGTCTCATTTAAATATCCTGATAAGTATCCACCTAGCCCATTGATTGAGAAAGAGAATACACCCCAAATAACTAAGAAGAATATAGGAAGACCTAACCACTTATGGGCAACTATCCTGTCCACCTTATCAGATAATCTTACCTGACTTGCATCCCTAGTCTTTTTGTGAATATCCTTAGCAATTCCATCAACAATACTTTGTCTTTTTACATCATCAGAAATCTCTTTATTTGCTATAAAACTCGGCTTAGGTGCTTTTTTAGACTTCGCAACCTTAACAGCCTCCTCGATAAGCTTAACAGTACCCTTTTCAGTAGTTGCAGTAATTTCTACAACCTTACAATCAAGAAGTTTACTGAATTTATCTAGATCTACACTATCCCCTCTTTTTGCAATAATATCAGCTTTATTTAATGCTACTACAACAGGGATACCTAACTCTAACAATTGAGAAGTAAAGAATAAACTTCTTGAAATGTTAGCTCCATCAACAATATTTACTATTACATCAGGTTTCTCATCTACGATAAAGTCCCTTGTAATAACTTCTTCACCAGTGAATGGTGATATGGAATAAGCACCTGGTAAATCAACAATAATAATATCTTTGCTGTCCCCATGATACTTGGATCTTAAATTTGCCTCTTTCTTATCAACAGTAACTCCTGACCAGTTACCTGCTGTTTCTAACTTACCAGTAAGTCTATTATATAAAGTAGTCTTACCACAGTTTGGATTACCTGCCAACGCAATTCTCATAATATTTCCCCACCTTAATCTTCATGTACAACGATAATCATTCTCAATAGTACTTAAAAAAAATTTCTTTTTTTTTATTCTAATACTATAGACTTAGCCATTTTTTCATCAATAGCGTATCTACTATCTTTAATATTTATAACGTAGTTACCTGCTAAAATTGAAATAAGAGTTATCTCTTCACCTTCAAAACATCCTAAAGAAAATAAAAACTTTTTAATTTTGTCCTTTCCTTCTACACTTTTTATTTTGAAACTATCTCCGATCCTAGCTTTTGATAAATACATAAAAATACCTCACTTCATTTTTGGTTATTGATAAAGATTATCATTCTCTCGTTATAAAGATTATCACTTTCATTATCTCTTGTCAATAATTTCACGTTATTTTTCTGTCAAAACCTCAAAAATTCTATCCACACTGTTTTGATTCTTCCTCGGAATCATTGAATTTACAGCTACTACAAGCCTTTCTTCTTTATCAACAAATATTTTCTGCCCACCATATCCTATGGCCATAGGAATATTTCTTTCACCAATTTTCTTAATCCACCAATGGAGTGAATATGAATAGTCACTGCCAGTACTTAACCTTTCATTCTTAAGTAAGTCAAGGTAGTCCATACTCAGTATCTGCTTTCCTTCCCACATACCATCATTTAATAGTAAGTAGCCTAACTTAGCCATATCATAAATCCTTAAACTAAGACCATGGCCTCCAAAAACAAGACCCTCCTGATCATCATCCCAGTCAAAACTTTCTATATGTAGAGGTTTAAATAAATACTTTTCTGCAAAGTCTTGAGGCATCATAGCTGAAACTTCTTTAATTACATATGAAAGCAGATGGGAATTTAGAGAATTATAATTAAATTCCATACCGTCCTTTTTCTCCATCTCCGATATATATTCAAGAGGACTGGCAGAGTTGATAAATCGTTTAAACTTTCCACTACTTTTCTTAAAACTTTCATGCTCATTCCACACAAGGCCAGACTTCATGTCAAGAAGTTCCCTTAAAGTTATATCATGGGGAATATCAATAATATCACCAAGCTTTATTTCCAGGTTTTCTATTTTCCCCTGCTCCATTAGTATGGATATAAGTAATGAAGTCACACTCTTAGTAACAGAATAGACCTTATGGAGATCTTCCGAGGAATAAGTCTGATAGTATCTCTCATAAATGCAAAAACCATCCTTCACAGCATAAACACGGTGAATATGCATTTCGTCCTTAGCCATAAGGTATATTTCACGGTCAAGTTTTTCTATCGTTTCATCACTTAGGTAAGTGTCATTGCTTCTGAATTTGTTTTTTGGAAAATATTTTTCCACAATTATACCTCCAACTTTTTTATTATTTTTCTATATATTAGCTGAAAAGGGGAATTTCAAAGATTCTTTTCTTTGAAGGGGAAAAGGAGAAAGGGAAAACACAAAAGCTTAAATAGCTCTATCACTCAACAATGTTTTCCCTTTCCCCTTTTTTGTTCATAAAAAATATTCCCCTAGGGCAAGCGTCTTGTCCGATTCCCCTCTTCCCCTAGCTTAGTGCTAAACAGTCTAAAGAATCTCAACCTCGCTATCACTCTCAATAACAGTCTCACAAGCCAGTCTTATACCCTGATCAATTTCTTCCCTTTTTAAAGTCTTCAATTCGTTTTTAGTTGCTTCTGGAGCATTCCCTCCTATAAACTTAACCTTGCACTTTCCACACTTACCCTTACCATCACATGGAAGTTTTATTTTAAGGCCCGCTTTTTTAGCAACCTTCATAAACTTTGCAGCTTCTTTAACTTTCACTTCTTTTTTTATAGTAACATTTATAGCCATAATGCTCCTCCTTAAAGTCCTTTTCGCAATATATATTTACACCGAATTTGTAGAAAATAAACATTGAAAAGTTATTTTATCTATGATAGATTTATATCGACAGTTCGGGAGCCTCCTGTCGTTAAACAAAACTAAGGCAAACAAGCACTTATTTGCACATTTTATGTGCACTTTGTTTTGCTGCCTTTTTTTAAGGTGGTTTTTATTTTTTTGATAAGGGCAAGTTGTTTTATGAGGCTCATTAAAGTAAGGGGGAAACCCTTCTATTAATGAGGAGGAAAGAAAATGAACATGAGCACTAAAAATTTAGCAAAGGTAGCTATAGTAGCAGCACTTTACGTTGTACTTACAGTAGGTCTTGCACCACTTAGCTACGGAAACATTCAATTTAGGGTATCAGAAGTACTTACCCTGTTTGCATTTATTAACCCTATGTATATTCCAGGACTTGTTATTGGTTGTATTATTTCAAACCTATTCAGTCCCCTTGGAATCATCGACGTTGTTGTTGGATCATTTGCAACATTCATCAGTTTATACTGCATGACTAAGACAAAAAATATCTTTGTTGCATCTTTATTCCCAGTAATCTTCAACGGTATTTTCGTAGGACTTGAACTTTACTATCTATTCTCATTACCACTGCTATTAACTATGGCACAGGTTGCAATTGGAGAGTTTGTAGTTGTTAGCCTTTGCGGAGTAGCAATGTTTAAGGTAATGATGTCAAATACAGCACTGATGAATACTTTGGAAATCAATTAATTTAATAAAAAACAAGGGTTATATCGATGATATGACCCTTGTTTTTTGTCAAGGCGTAGCTCTGCTACTCGCCAAGCTGAAAATATCTTTTTGACTATTTTCAAGCCCAGCCAGAACATATTATCATAGTTCTTCGCCCAGCCGATTTCTTAGAAATCTCGTCCATGGTTAATTCTCATCGGAGAATTTCTATTCTAAAAAACAAAAAAGACCTATTGTTTTAGGTCTTTTTTCAATTATTCAAAATGAAATTTTACGAAGGGAAAATAACATTGGTCGTATTACATTTGTAATACTCTAGACGCAAAAGAAAATTCATTTATAACTTTTGTACTAGACGAACAAGAAGCTTGGTCACTAGACGCGATTTTTCCAAAAAGAAAATAGCACTAGACTACACTCCACAAAATATCACTCCACTAGCCTTTCCTCAATCTCCAACCTATATCCAAAATTCTTCTTAAAAAGCTCACTATATCCCCTTGCTTGGGATACTTCTAGCTCAAGGTTTTCACCCTCAAAGGCTTCTACTACTATCTTAACTGTCTTTTTCCCTACCAGGGTTTCTATTCCTTTTAGGTTTCCAAACTCTCCCCTATCAAGTTTTTCAGATAGTTTAAGGAATACTGCCAGTTTTTTTAGTTCTTTAAACTTTTTATTACCTACTATCTCCTTATACTCCTTAAGGTCTATCCTAAGTTTAGTATCCCTATGAAGTCCTATTAGATATGCTACTGAAATCATTTCATCTGTTTCTAGGCCGTTAATTCTTGAATTAAGGGCTAAATAAAAACCGTGTACATGGTGATTGTAATAACCTACATGCATACCTATGTCATGTATTAGGGCTGCCACATGGAGGATCTTCCTATACTTTTTATCAAGTCCGTGTATATCCCTTAAATCTTCAAAAAGTGTAAGGGCTATATTTTTCACTTGTATGGCATGTTCCCTGTTTACCTTGTATTTTTTTGCAATATTATCAAGACTATGCTCAAGCACATTATTAACTACCAGTACGTCTTCACGCTTCTTTAGATACTTCTCATAAAAGACACCTTCCCTAAGTCCATTACCACTTATAACAAGGTTATCTGATTTTACATATTTCATGATGCAGTCAATGGGAACTACTCCCCCAGCCATTATATCAACCCTGGATTTTGAAATTCCCGGTATTTTTCTTATTTCATCAAAATCCTTGCCAACTACTTGTTTTAATACATAAGCCACGTCCTTATGTCTTAATTTATGGTTATGAATATCAGGAAGAGAAATATCTTTTCTTACCTTATGAATTCTAGCAATATTTCTAATAATACCACCAAGTCCTACAACTGGAATACCTGGATTTCCCCTTAACCAAGGCACATCATCAAGTAAACCCCTCATAAAATTCTCTAGACCATCTATGCTTTCTTTGTCAGTTTTATATTTCAAGAAACTTTCTGAAAGGGTTACAGAGCCAAATGGTAAACTAATTGACTCTACTAATTCCCTGTCCTTTACCAGAACAAGTTCCGTAGATCCACCACCAATATCTACAATTAGACATTCCCTTATATCTATAGTATTTATTACTCCTAGATAGTCATAATATGCCTCTTTCTTACCATCTATTACTTTAATCTCATGTCCAGTTTCACTTTTTACCCTATCAATAAATTCTTGGCCATTCTTTGCACTTCTCACTGCCGCAGTTGCAAATGACCATACCTTCTCCACTTTATAAGTCTCCATAAGTTTTTCAAAGAGCTTTATTGTCTTGATAGTTCTGTCCATAGGCTCTTCTTTAAGGGTCTTTTCAGACCCCATTCCCTCACTGAGTCTTACCATTTCCTTACTTTGGTCTACAATATAATATGCTCCATTTGAATTAACGTTGATAATATTCATCCTTATAGAGTTGGAACCTAAATCAATAATTGCCACTCTTTTATCCATAGTCATCAACACCTCAAAAAATAAAAAAAGGAATATCCTCTATATAATATATAGCCACGATATTCCCTAATATTCACTTAATTCATCTACTTAATTACATAATGATATATCTTGCAGTTTTCCATATGGATATCAAAATCCACCTGCCCCTTTTCAAGTCTAAAATAAGCATCAATTATCCTTACCGTTGAACCATGACTAACAATCAAGATATTTTTCCCATCCCACTTATTTTTGATTTTTTCAAAGGCTGATTTAACCCTTTCGTAAACATCCTCCATAGATTCACCATTTTCAGTCCTATGGTAAAAATCCCTCTTTGATTTATAATAATCCTCAGTAAGATTTTCCCTAAGATATTTATAACTTTTACCCTGGTATATACCAAAGGATCTCTCCTTAAATTCATTCCAGATTTCATAATCCATATCAAGATTACTAGAAATGATATCAGAAGTCATTCTTGCCCTCTTTTGTGGAGAAGAAAGGATCATATCAATATCCAGCATAGATATCTCATCCATAGCATCTAAGGCCTGTTTAACACCATTTTCATTTATAGGAGTATCAAGGGATCCTTGAATAATCCCCTTTACATTATAGTCAGTCTCACCATGTCTGATTAAATATATGTTTACCATTACTAGCCCTCGCTTTTTTCAAGAAGATAGATTCTATTGTATGTCATGAAATCCTTAAACTCAATTTCTCCCTCATCAACTATATTAAACTTTCCATCAAGGAAGCTTTTCATCATATGGTCAGTAATATTATAAAAATATACCCCCGATTCCTCAAGATATAAGGATTCCTCAAACTTAGTAAAATCAGGATCAGAATCAAGCTCCTTATTATCATATTCAGGATTAAGCTTAATAAGAAGCTTTCCCCCATCACCTAAGATTCTGTGAATCTCATTTAGAACAGTCTCACAATCAGACGGAGAAATATTATCTAGAATATTAAAAAGAATTCCCCCTTCAAAAGAAGCATCTTCAATATCCTTAAGAGACTCTACCCCGCCAAGTACAAAATCCTTCTCAAGACCATCAAGCTCAATCTTCTTAGCAAGATCAATCCCTTCAGCAGAAATATCTATCCCTAAAACCTTCTTACTACCATAATAAGCAGCCCTATAAAGAGCCCTACCATTTCCACAACCAAAATCGATAACCGACTCAGCACCCTCACCAAGCCACTTAAAACATCTTTCAAGTTCTCCATTATTAACCCTATTTTCAGCTTTATAAACAGGAACCTCAGCAAATATCTCGTCCCAGTATTTTTTTGTTGAATTGTAATCCATAGTTACCTCCGATTTTTCTTTTGTTTTCTATGTTTTATTATAGTGGTTTTTGGATGAATAGTCTAATGCTGTTCTTTTTAGACCCTAGTCTAGTGCTGTTTTTTCAAAACAAGCGTCTAGTTTTTTGATATATCAAAAAGTCTAGTGTACAACTGATTTCTTATTTGTACGTCTAGAGTATTGTTTCAATACGTCCAATGAAATTTTACTTACGTAAAATAACAATTTTAAAAGAGACTTTTTCTTTTCATAAAAATAATTTTGCGAAAGCAAAATATCCTCGGACACTACTTATAGTAAGTAGTACTAGACGAAAACCAGGCTATAGCCGAAGATTTTACACTAGACCTTTTGAGTAATCAAAAAACTAGACGATAGTTCTCAGGAGAACAGCACTAGACAAAAAGAGATGCCCAAAGGCATCTCAAATTAAAGTCCAATATCATTTCTAAAATAAATATCTTGAAACTTAACCCTATCAATTTGTCCATAAATCTTCTGTCTACAGTCTTCTATTGAATCTCCTAATACGACCATGTTTAAGACTCTTCCTCCATTGGTAAGAACCTTGTCGTCATCTGACTTTGTTCCTCCGTGGATTATTTTTATTTCATTTAGACTATCTAGTCCTGATATTTCGTATCCTTTTTGGTATGAAGCTGGATATCCTCCTGATGCTAGGACTACTGTCATTGCTGTTTTATCTGTCCAGCTTAGTCTTGTCTCTGAAAGTTTCTCGTCTATTACGCTGTCCATTACGTCTACTATGTCATTTTCCATTCTAGCTAATATGGACTGGGTTTCTGGATCTCCAAATCTTACGTTGAATTCTAGTACATATGGATCGCCCTTTACTATCATGATTCCTACAAAGATTATTCCCCTGTAGTTCATTCCTTCTTCTTTTATTCCATCCATAAAGGGATTAAGCACCCTGCTATATATCTTGTCCATCATTTCCTTGTCTATTTCATTTGAAGGACTGAAGGAGCCCATACCACCTGTATTAGGTCCTTTGTTATTTTCATATACCTTTTTATAGTCCTTTGCTGTTTCAAGTGGTAGTATTGTATCCTTTGAAACGAGGGCTATGATTGATGTTTCTTTTCCCTCTAGGTATTCTTCAAATATTATCTTATCTCCAGATTCACCAAATATCTTACTATCCATTACCTGTGAAATAAATTCTTCACCCTCGGATATAGTATTACATATGGCAACACCCTTCCCAGCAGCAAGACCGTCAGCCTTGATCACTAGGGGGTAGCTCCACTGGGAAAGTTCTGCCTTAGCAAGATTAGAATCTGTAAATTCCTTATAGTCTCCAGTTGGAATATCATACTTCATTAAAAATTCCTTGGTATAGCTTTTTGATTTTTCAAAGTATGAACATTTTTTATCAGGACCAAAAATTCTCAGTCCCTTTTCTTCAAATATATCTACAATACCTGAGCATAATGGATCTTCAGGACCTACTACTGTAAGGTCAATTTTCTCATCTAGAGCAAATTTAAGAAGACCCTCTACATCATTAGCCTGGATATCTATATTTTTTCCTAATACATTTGTCCCTGCATTACCTGGGGCAAAGAAAAGACTCTCCACTCTAGTACTCTCACTTATTTTCATGCCTAGGGAATGCTCTCTTCCACCGCTTCCTATTACCAGTACCTTCATACTTACACCCCTTCTTAATGCTTAAAGTGTCTAATTCCAGTGAATAACATTGATAAACCATTCTTATCCGCTTCATCGATTGATTCCTGATCTCTAATAGATCCGCCAGGCTGAATAATAGCTGTAATACCAGCATCAGCAGCTTCCTTTACACAATCATTAAATGGGAAGAATGCGTCAGAGGCAAGTACTGCACCCTTTACATCTTCACTTGAATACTTAATGGCATTCTTAAGGGCCCAAATTCTGTTAACCTGTCCAGGTCCAACTCCAATGGCCTTTTTATCCTTTGCAAGAACAATGGCATTTGACTTAACATGTTTAACTAATTTCCATGCAAATTCTAAGTCTTCCATCTCTTTATTTGTAGCTATTCTTGATGTAACTGTGTTCAGATCACTATAAGAACCAGCGTCCTTATCCTGAACTAGAAGTCCTCCGATTGAACTTCTCATTTCTATCTTTTTATTTTTATCTGAGATATTTGATTTAAGTACCCTGATATTTTTCTTTGAAGTAAGTACTTCCATAGCCTTTTGGCTATATGAAGGAGCAATTACTATCTCTACAAAGATTTTATTGATTTCAGCAGCTGTATCTTCATCCATTTCCCTGTTAACAACAACGATTCCACCGAATATTGAAACAGGATCACACTGATAAGCCTTAAGATATGCATCATGGATATTTTTTGCTGATGCAGCACCACAAGGATTAGTATGCTTGATACCAATTGCTGTAGGTTCTTCAAACTCATTTATCATTTCTATAGCACTATTTATATCATTGTAGTTATTGAAAGATAACTCTTTACCATGAAGCTTTTCAAATGGCATATTAAGGTCCATAGGCTTATAGAATCCAGCTTTTTGGTGAGGATTCTCACCATATCTTAAGTCCTGTACCTTTTCACAAGCAATTACAATCTCATCTGAGTATGACTCATCTTCTACAAAATTCTCTAGGTAAGAATTAATCATAGAGTCATAAATAGATGTATGCTTAAATACTTTCTTAGCATAAGAAAGTCTAGTTTTCTCATCAAGTTTATCTTCAGAAACCATTTTGATTACTAAGTCATAATCTGCTGGATCAACTACTGTAAGAACATATTTGAAGTTTTTTGCTCCTGATCTTAACATTGTAGGACCACCGATATCTATATTTTCTATACAGTCTTCAAAGCTTAAGCCTTTTTTAACTGTTTCCCTAAAAGGATAAAGATTTACTACAAGCATATCGATATCTTCGATTCCAAGCTCGGTCTTTTGTGCCTGATGCTTTTCATTGTCTCTGATATTTAAAATTCCACCATGGATAATTGGATGAAGAGTCTTCACTCTACCATCAAAGCATTCAGGGAATCCAGTAACTTCTGAAACACCCATACAAGGAACTTCATTTTCCTTAAGTAATTTCATTGTTCCCCCAGTAGAAATTATTTCATAACCTGCCTTCACTAGATTTCTTGAAAATTCAACGATACCACTCTTATCTGAAACACTTATCAATGCTCTCTTTTTCAATCTCTACGCCTCCTCACGGTTCCATCTTCTACATATATTTTTTCAAGGGATATAAGTCTTGCAACCTTCCCTAATATTTCATACTCAATATTCAACACCTTTTTCTGAAGACTTTCAGCTGTATCATCCTCATCAACTTCAACAGTCTTTTGCATGACTATTGGTCCTGTATCAGTTCCCTCGTCAACATAATGAACAGTGGCTCCAGAAATCTTTACACCCCTTTTTATTGCAGCTTCATGGACCTTCATTCCGTAAAACCCTTTACCACAAAAGCTAGGAATAAGGGAAGGGTGTATATTTATTATTTTATTTCTATATTTATTTATAACATTTTTTTCGACAATGGACAAATATCCAGCCAAAATTACTAAATCTATTTCACTTTCATCCATGGCTTCAAGTAATTTTTCTACATCTCTTTTACCATCAGCACCCTTTTCATGGACATAGCTTTTAATATTATGATTTTTTGCCCTCTCTAAACCATATGCCTCTTTCTTATCCGATACTAGCAATTTAACTTCACCATTTATAAAACCACTATGACATTTATCTATGATATTTTCTAAATTTGTTCCTCCACCAGAGATGAAAACACAAATATTTATTTTCTTCATAATACCACAGCCTCTTCTGACTTGATTACATCCCCAAGTAATACAAAGTCTTCACCGTTTTCTTTTAAGATATCCTTAACAGTATCAAGATTTTCTTTCTTTATTACCATTACCATGCCAATCCCCATATTGAAAGTTGAGAACATATCCTTGTCTTCTAGATTTCCTTCTCTTTTTATAATCTCGAAAACTTCTGGTATATCCCAAGACTCCCTGAAAACCTTAAGACCTATACCTTCTGGAAGCATTCTAGGAATATTTTCGTAGAATCCTCCACCTGTGATATGGGCCATACCCTTTACTTCTATCTTAGAAATTATTTTTCCAACTATATCTGCATATATTCTTGTAGGCTCAAGAAGTATCCCTTTTAAATACTCCTTGTCCTTCATAAATTTATCCTTTAAGTCTTTATCATCTTCAAAGAATATCTTCCTTACAAGGCTATATCCATTACTATGTATTCCGGAAGATTTTAGTCCAATTGCAATGTCACCTTCTGAAATATCCTGTCCTGTGATAATCTTATCCCTATCAACTATTCCCACTGCAAATCCAGCAAGATCATAGTCATCACCACCGTACATACCAGGCATTTCAGCTGTCTCTCCACCTATAAGAGCCATTTTCCCAAGGATACATCCATCAGATATTCCCCTGACAATCTCCTCGATTCTGTCTGAATCAAGTTTTCCCGTAGCTATATAGTCAAGGAAAAACATTGGTGAAGCACCCTGGCAAAGTATATCATTTACACACATAGCCACTAGATCCTTACCTATTTCATCATGTTTCTGAAAGTAGTTGGCAAGCTTAAGCTTTGTACCTACACCATCTGTTCCAGATACTAGGACTGGGTTTTTATATCCCCTAAGGTTTGGCATAAACATACCCGAAAAATTTCCTATGCCATTTAATACACCTTCATTATGAGTCCTTTTCACATGACTATTAATCTTCTTTACTGCTTCATATCCCTCTTCTATATTAACTCCTGAATCCTTATAAGTAACTTTGCTCATAATAATTATCTCCCGTTAATTTTTTTCAAAAACAAATTTATTAGACTTCTTAGGAACCTCCATCGGATAATCCCCATCAAAACATGCCATACAAAGATTTTCTCCGCATCCTATAGACTTCTTTAAGCCGTCAATAGAAATGTATGCCAAGGAATCTGCACCAATCATATCACAGATATCCTGTATTTCTTTTTCAGCTCCTACAAGTGCCTTTCTTGACGGTGTATCTATACCAAAGTAACAAGAGTACATTACTGGAGGTGAACTTACCCTAACATGTACTTCCTTTGCTCCAGCATTTCTAAGCATTGTAACTATTTTTTTAGAAGTAGTTCCCCTAACAATTGAGTCATCTATCAGGATAACCCTCTTGTCCTTTATGTTTTCCTTAAGTACATTAAGCTTAAGTCTAACAGCTAGCTCCCTAGATTTCTGATCTGGTTTTATAAATGTTCTACCAAGGTACTTGTTTTTAATAAGTCCTGTACCATAAGGAATTCCAGACTCCTTTGCATATCCAATAGCTGCTGCAATACCAGAATCGGGAACTGCTATTACCATGTCTCCCTCTACTGGACTTTCATTTGCAAGTATCCTACCAGCTCTTTCCCTTGCCATAAATACATTTACTTCATCTATATCAGAATCAGGTCTTGCAAAGTATACATATTCAAAACTACAAAGTCTTTTTTTCTGTGATTCATCATAGAATATTGACTCCACACCTTTTTCTGTAACAATTACCATTTCTCCCTTTTCAACATTTCTTACAAACTCAGCACCAATAACATCAAGGGCACATGTTTCAGAAGCAAATACATAACCTTCCCCTTCAAGCTTTCCTAAAACCAAAGGTCTAAGTCCAAATGGATCCCTAAGGCCAATAAGCATATCGTTAGTTCCAATAACAAGTGCGAATGAACCCTTTACCCTTGCAATGGACTTAGAAACTGCCTTAGGCATATCACCTTCATAATTTACTGCAATAAGGTTTGCAATTACTTCGCTATCTATTGAAGTTTGAAAAAGTGAACCATGATCATATAGTTCATCCCTTAACTCCGTTGCATTAATAAGATTTCCATTGTGAGCCAAACTAATAGATGTATTTTTCATATTTACTACTAGAGGCTGGGCATTTTCACAAAGAGAATCCCCTGTAGTAGAATATCTTACGTGACCTACTCCGATTGTTCCTTCAAGCTTGTCCAGGATAGTATCATCAAATACTTCCTGAACAAGGCCCATATCCTTATAATATTTAGTTTTACCTTCATTAATGACAGAGATACCGGCACTTTCCTGTCCCCTGTGCTGAAGAGCAACAAGACCAAAACAAAGTCTTCTGGATATTGAATTTATATCTTCTTGAAATATACCAATAACCCCACACTCTTCTTTCAATTTATCACAAAATATATCCATTGATTTCCTCCAGACTAAAGCCTTCCTACTACATTCTCATATGCTTCAATAAGTCCACCCATATCTCTTCTAAATCTATCCTTATCAAGTTTTTCACCAGTATTTACATCCCAAAGTCTACAAGTATCAGGTGAAATTTCGTCTGCTAATACAATACCGTCTTTTGAATATCCAAATTCAAGTTTGAAATCTACAAGATTTATTCCCTTGTCTAGGAAATATCCTTTTAATACTTCATTTACTTTCAAAGCCATAGACTTAATCTTATCAAGACCTTCTGTATCGACTAAATCAAGAATCTCAACATGATCTTCTGTAATGAAAGGATCCCCTAGATCATCATTTTTATAACAAAGCTCTAGTAGAGGTTTTTCAAGTTTCAAACCCTCTTCAATTCCAAGTCTCTTACTTAAGGAACCTGCAATAGTGTTTCTAATAATCACTTCAAGTGCAACAATTTCAACTTTTTTAACAAGCATTTCCCTTTCACTTACCTGCTTGATATAGTGTGTCTCAACACCATTTTTTTCAAGTAGTTCAAAGATTACTGAAGAAATCTTATTGTTAAGTACACCCTTACCTGCTATTTCACTTTTCTTTACTCCGTTAAATGCTGTTGCATCATCCTTGTACTCTATCATGTACTCCTCAGGATTGTTTGTCTTGAATACTTTTTTTGCTTTCCCCTCGTATAAAAGTTCCATTGTCATTATTAATCCCTCCACTTTTTAATTTCTTTATTATCATTAAGTACGTTTTCTTTCATTTCTCTTCTATAGTCAAGAAGCTTTTCAAATACTTCCTTGTTTTCCATAGCAATCATTTGACTTGCCAAAAGACCTGCGTTTAAAGCCCCATTAACACCTACAGTTGCCACCGGTATTCCACCAGGCATCTGAACTATTGAAAGAAGACTGTCCATGCCCCCCATCATACTAGTCTTAATAGGAACTCCTACAACCGGAATTAATGTATGACCTGCTATTACCCCTGGTAAATGAGCAGCCTTACCAGCTCCTGCAATAATAACTTTTGTACCCCTGTCCTCCAGAGTACTTACATATGAAAGTGTCTCTCCTAAAGTTCTGTGAGCTGAAAGAACATTTGCCTCGTAAGCTATACCAAACTTGTCTAAAATATCCATAGCACCTTTCATCACTTCGTAATCTGACTTGCTTCCCATTATTATCGAGATCATCATCATTCCTCCTGTATTCTTATAATATTATGTTAACAAACCCTCGTGGAACTATCAATAGATTTTACGAATATTTAAAATATATTTTATTTTTAATGTTCGTGTTTTTATTTGAAAAATTCAATACCACTCTTGAATAAAGCTATGTCTTCCATTCCGTATACATTTTTATAAAGGTTCTTTCTGACCCTTTCAGTATGACCCATCTTTCCTATAATTCTACCATCAGCACTTGAAATCCCTTCAATAGCGTGTACTGAACCATTAGGATTATAAGCGGGATTCATTGTAGCTTTGCCTGATTCATCTACATACTGGAATATAATTTGTCCATTATTTTTAAGAGTTTCAAGCATTTTATCATTACAGTGAAATCTACCCTCCCCATGGGATACTGGAACCTTATAGATTTTCTCCATATCCGAACCTTTTGTCCATGGGCTCAAGTTTGATACCACCTTGGTATTTGCAATTTTTGAAACGTGTCTACCCACTTCATTGAAAGTAAGGGTAGGAGCATTTTCATCTATATCCCTGATTTCCCCATAAGGCAGAAGACCTGTCTTAACAAGGGCCTGGAATCCATTGCATATACCAATAATTAGTCCACTATTATCTAACATTTCTTTTACAGAATCAGCAACCATAGGATTTCTAAGAATATTTGAAATAAATTTTCCTGAACCATCAGGTTCATCTCCAGCACTAAATCCTCCCGAAAGACAAAGGATATTTCCATTTTTGATACTCTTTTGAAGCTTTTCTAGGGAAGACATTGTAAGGTCATAGTTTAAGTTGTTAAATACAATCTCCTCTACCTGTCCACCAAATTCCCTGAAAGCCCTAGACATGTCATACTCACAGTTTGTTCCTGGGAATACTGGTACAATTATCTTTGGTTTTGCTACCTTAATATTTGATCTACACACATTTCCATTTAAAAAGCTTTTTTCTTCCACTTCATAAGCTGAATTCTCCTCAGATTTTTCTGGGAATACATCAGATAAAGGCTTCTTCCACAAGTCAATAGCTTTATCAAGTTCAACTTTTGTACCTTCAAAATCTAGAACATCAGATTCATTTGTTTCTCCAATGATATTTAGGATATTTAAATCAATCTTATCCATATACTTCTTATCTATTTCAACAATTATGTCCCCGTATGCTGGAGATGTCCAAGGATAATTGTTTGTAACACTTTTAAATCCTATAATGTTGCCAGATGCAGCCTTAAATATAGCTTCAAGTGCTCCCCCGTATCCAACTGAGTATGATGACAAAATCATACCCTCCTGATTCATTTTTCCAAAGTAATCATACTTTCTTTTCATATCTATAAAATCAGGAATTTCCATACTATCCTTTTCAAGCTTAATTACGGCAAGTACTGAATCTTTACCCTTTAAATCATTAGTCAGAAAATGTCCAACATTTGATGCACAAACTGCAAATGATATCAAAGTAGGTGGCACATGTATTTCATTAAAAGTACCTGACATTGAATCCTTTCCACCGATTGCCGAAAGCCCCATGTTGAAAAGTACTGTATTAGCTCCTAGAAGTGCAGCATATGGTTTACCCCATTTTGATTGATCTTTTCCTAATCTTTCAAAGTACTCTTGGAAACTGAATTTGATATCACTATATTTTCCACCAGAGGATACTATTTTCGCTATAGATTCAATCACACTATACATTGCTCCATGGAAAGGACTTATCGATGACAGCTTAGGATCATATCCCGCTGACATAATTGAAAGTGTCTCTGTTTGGCCATCTACAGGAATTAATGATGCCATTACCTGTGACGGTGTATTAGCTGCTTTACCACCATAAGGCATTACAACTGTATTTGCTCCAATAGTGTTATCAAACATCTCCACAAGGCCTTTATTTGAAGCTACATTCAAATCAGATAATATACTTTCCCAAGTCATATCAAGATTTTCTTCTTTTTCAAAGTATTCTTTTACACCCTTAGGTTCAGAAATCATAACCTTTTGATGACTAGTACTTCCATTGGTTTCTATGAAGCTTCTATCTAAATCTACTACAATTTGATCACCATACTTCATTATTACCTTTCCACTATCCGTAACCTTACCTACAACAACCAGCTCAAGATTTTCCTTTATAGCCTCTTCCATGAATATTTCCAAGTCACTTTCATCTATTACCATGGCCATTCTCTCTTGAGACTCAGATATTGCAAGTTCAAGTGGAGTAAGTCCCTTGTATTTTAGTGGCATTCTTTCAAGATATATTTCTACTGAGTCAGCTATTTCACCTACTGCAACAGACACTCCACCTGCTCCAAAGTCATTTGATTTTTTAATACGTTTTGATATTTTTTCATTTTTGAAGTATCTTATAAGCTTTCTTTCCATTGGTGCATTACCTTTTTGTACTTCTGCACCTGATACTTCAAGGGATTTTTCATCATGTGATTTGGAAGAACCAGTCGCTCCACCACATCCATCTCTACCAGTTGCTCCACCAACAAGGATTACAAGATCTCCCGGATCTGGACTCTTTCTAATGATGTTTTCTTCCTTAACACAGGCCATAACAGCTCCAACTTCCATTCTCTTAGCCTTAAAACCATCATAATAATACTCTTTGATATATCCAGTTGGTATACCAATCTGGTTACCATATGAAGAATATCCATGGGCTGCCTTAGTAGTGATTACCCTTTGTGGCAATTTACCTTTGATTGTATCTTCTATACTTTCCCTAGGATCACCTGATCCTGTAATTCTCATTGCCTGATATACATATGCCCTTCCTGAAAGAGGATCTCTGATGGCTCCTCCAAGGCATGTTGCTGCACCACCAAAAGGCTCTATCTCAGTCGGATGATTGTGGGTTTCATTTTTAAACATTAGAAGATAATCTTCCATTTGCCCATCTACATCGACCTTTATTTTATAAGAACATGCATTGTTTTCTTCACTTATCTCAAGATCATTAAGCTGACCTGTCTTTAGATGATATTTTGCAGCCCCAGCAGCCAGTTTCATTAGAGTACCTTCATCCTCATCTAATCCCAACTTTGAATAAATATCTTCTTTAATATTTTTCATATAAGATGAAACAGGGCCATCCTGAAATTCAACTGAGTCGATTACTGTATTAAAAGTAGTATGTCTACAATGATCTGACCAATAAGTATCCAGCATCTTAAGCTCTGCAAGATTTGGTTTTCTACTACTTTCATTGAAATAGTTACATATCATATCCATATCTGCAATAGACATGGCAAGTGAGTATTTATTTATTATTTCTTCTGAACTTAATATATCAATATCTACTATTTCTACATTTCTATCTACTGAATAATCCTGATTAAAATCAATAAAATCCAATGAAGTCTCCCTAGACTCAACTGGATTTATAATATATTTCTTCACCTTTGATAGGTCCTTATCATTTAAAGCACCATCAAAAATGTAAATTTTAAATTGTCTTACTAAAATATCTGTATTATTATATAATAGTTCCATACACTGCTTAGCAGAGTCAGCCCTTTGGTTGAACTGCCCTGGCAAGTATTCTACACAAATATATCCATTTCCCTTGAAGAAATTGTCATCATAATAAACTTGATCTTGAACACCATCTGAAAGAACATTCATCACAGCTCCCTCAAACTCGCTATCAGAGAGATTTGCAACATCGTAAACATTACATACCTTAACTGCTGCGGAATAATCTATACCTAATACATTTCTCATATCCTTTAAAATAGATTTTCCCTCAACGTTAAATTCAGTTTTTTTCAATACATAAACTCTTTTCATCATAAGTCACAACTCCCATAATCTTTTTTCATCTTGATTTTAACATGGTTTGTTATATAATTAATATTAATAATACTAATGACTACTATTAGGAGGGCTAATATGTCTGTCAATTTTGAACTATATAAAACTTTCTATTATGCTGCTAAGAATAGAAATTACTCAAAGGCCGCTGAGGAACTTTTTGTTACCCAGTCTTCAGTAAGCCAAAATATAAAAACACTGGAATCCACCCTAGGAACCAAACTTTTTTACAGGGATTCTAAAAATATGGAACTTACAAGTGAAGGTAAAATCCTGTACGAGTATATTTCAAACGCATTTAACTTTATAAAAAAAGGTGAATCCAGTATAAAATCCATAACAAATATGGAATCTGGAAAACTTGTTATTGGGGCCAGTGATACAATCACCAAATATTTTCTAATACCTTTTATTCAGGAATTTACAAAACTTTATCCCAATATAAAGATAAATATAATTAATAAACCCTCTCCCCATATACTTGATTTGGTGAGAAAGGGAGATATTGATATCGGTCTTATAAATTTCAATGATAATTACAATCTATCCCTTATAAAAACCTATGATTTTGCCAACTCAGAGGATATAATCATATTAGGGAATAAATACTCCCATTTAAAAAGTAAGAAGGCTGATATTGAACTGCTAAAATCTATACCTTATCTAAGTCTTGATCAAAATTCATCAAGCTATAACTACTTTAAGGAAATACTCCTTAAACTTGGCTATAACGCAGATCCAGAAATAAGCCTTCAAAGTATTGACATTCTAATAGAACTTGTTAGAATAAATCTTGGCTTTGGAATTGTCCCACATAAAAGTGTTAAGAGACATCTTGATTCAGGGGAAGTATTTGCACTAGAAACTGATTTTAATCTTCCAAGTAGGAAGGTGGTCCTTTGTACAAATAAAAAGGTTCCTGTTTCTAAGGCCGGAAAAAAATTCATGGATATTTTAAATATTGAAATATAGATTTAAGGAGGGATATTTTGTATACATCAAATATAAGGTCAAAGGAAAATGATGCCCTTTTCGAGGCTATCCTAAAGCTTGAAAATATCGAAGAGTGTTACAAATTTTTTGAAGACGTGTGTACAATAAACGAAATCCAAGCAATGTCACAAAGACTAAATGTAGCAAAACTGCTTCATGAAAACTACACATATTCTCAAATAGAAAAAATGACAGGGGTAAGCACAGCTACCATTAGTAGAATATCAAAATGTCTCCACTATGGTCCTGGGGGATACAAGATAGTACTTGAAAAATAATAATATTATATAAAGGTTCACCTAAAGTTCAAATTTAGAACTTTAAGTGAACCTTTTGTTATTTAAATTAATTTCGGGTATTAATATAATACTGAGTAATAAACTTGGAAAAGAGGTGAATAACTATGATAAAAACCTTAAGGGGTAAATTTCTTTTGGCATATCTCTCACTAATCAGTGTTACTATAATATTTCTGTCACTTGTATTAGGCAATCTCTCTATTGAATCATCAAAGGATTCTATAATCTCATACTCTTTTGAAATTGCAGATTTACATGCGGACTTAATATCCCAAAAACTTGATAATCATATTTCTGCCCTATCCCTACTGGCAAATAGTGATGAAAGTAGAGATTTTGATTTAGACTATCTTAGATCCCATATGATGGATCTGCAAAATTCCTATAGTTATTCCTTCAAAAAACTTGCCTATACAAACAATGATACTGAAATAATTACTACAGAATCAATTTATCAAGCAAGCTTTGACGTCATGGGTTATTTTCCTGAAAAAAGTAGTAAGTATTCCCGAAGATATTTAATTACTGGACCTATAATTCTTAGAAACTCAAATGAATCTGTCATTGTTATTTCTGTTCCAATATATTCTAGGGATAATGTATTATCAGGTGTAATTTCCGGTACCATAACACTTTCTGATCTTTCTAAGGAAGTAGCTAAAATTTCTAGGGATGATAAATACTATGGTATGATTACCAATCAAAATGGTTATCTAATTGCCCATCCTGAATATGACTATTATGACCAGATCAACATTAAAAACCTTGAACAATATGGTATTCTTGACTTTGACGACTTGGCAAATGAAGTTATGACTACACCAAGGGGAGCTGGGGAGTTCTACGATGAAAACGAAGATGAAGACAGTATATATATTTATGTATCAATTCCTAAGACTCCGAATTGGAAACTGGGTATTATTGCAGAACAAGGAGACCTACTTGAAACCACTTATGAACATCTTCTAGATTTATTTTTAACTGGTACAGCTATACTAATCATTACTATACTTATTACCATAAATCTAACAAGAAGGGTTACCCAGCCAGTAATAACAGTTACTGAAGCTGTAAGTCAATCCAGACTTATTAATATAACCGATGTGTCCTTCTTAAAATCAAGCGAAGAACTTACCATCTTTGTATCAACATACAATAAAATGCTAGTATCATTAAGAAAACATACGGACAATTTAGAAGAACTCGTTAAGGAGAGAACTACAGAACTAAAGGAAGCTAATCAAAAGCTCCATTCACTGGCTACAACTGACTCCCTTACAAAAATAATAAATAGAAATCAGATATACGAAGAACTATTTTCATTAAAAAAATCTTCAGACGACAACCCTCCAAAGCCATTCTGTATTCTATTTATAGATTTGAACAACTTTAAATACTATAATGACACATTTGGTCACGACACAGGGGATATAGTCCTTATAGAAATAACTAAGGAAATTAAAAAACACATTCGCCCTACAGATATACTTGGAAGATACGGAGGAGATGAATTTATTGTCATACTCCCTAATACTCCATTATCAGAAGCTATTAATATTTCTAACAAAATGATAATAGAAAGCAATAAATTAAAGGGATATGAAAAAGAAATAAAGGAATGGACTAAAAGGGATATTGAAAGCATTCCTGACAATAAAAAACTAGGTCTTTCAATAGGATACGCATGCTATGACAATAACTACAACAATATAGATCAGCTAATTAAGGATGCTGATGAAAGAATGTATCAGATGAAGAAGGAAAGTAAAAAATCTAGTTAAGCACTATCCAACCAAATAGAAAAGTGCTGTATCAAGTAAAATTTGATACAGCACTTTAACTTTATCCTCAAGTTATTCATCAAGTAAGTTTGAAATCATACTTAATATTTCAGCTTTGGAAATGGAAAGAATTTTTGCCTCTTTCAACAACTCCATAAAGTTGCCTTTAAAGACATATTTTCTTTTTTCAAGTATCTCCTCATAATCTAAATCAGATACATATGAACCCTTTCCAGGTATAGTTACAATAAGCCCTGACCTTTCAAGTTCCTCATATGCCCTTTTAGTTGTAATTACACTTACTTCTAAATCCTTTGCCAAAGTTCTTATAGAAGGAAGCTTTTCACCTTTTTCAATTTCATTGTTGAATATTGATTTTTGTATTTGTCTTACTATTTGTTCGTATATAGGTTCCGAAGATACGGACGATATTATAATATTCAAAGCAGCCTCCAACTAAAGTACTATTTTTTCTTCTGTTATCTTAACAGAAGTTAAAAAACTAAGATAGTATACCCCTAGGGATACTAAAAGAAATAATACCATACCCATAATATTTATTCCATATCTTTCTACAAATAATATACTTAAGTTATTTAATGCCCCCATAACTATCATGGAAACTATATTAACCAATCTCATTTTCATGTATCCAAATTTAAAGTATCCCATTTGAGCTATACCAAGATATATAAGAGTAATAGAATGAATAGTAACTAGTATATACATATCCTTTGGAAAACTATCTGCCAAAACCCCTATGGTCCAAAATGGTATCCTCATCGCTAAAAGAACTATAAAAGAAAAAATACATGTGATAATGCATAACATATACTTTGATGCAACCCACTCCCTTCTATTTACAGGCATGCTCAAAATAAATTTACTAGCATTATATTTGTAATCATAGGCATTTAAATTAACAAAAAAATAATAAGAAAATATAACTGGAATCATGGCAAAAAATTGGCTGTCACCATAATTGCCTGTTACACCTCCAGCTAAAAAGAATAATGCAAAATAAAAATTTTTAGATCCCTTAATAAGCTCCCAATCCTTAATAAGTAGTTGCTTCATTTTGTCCCTCCCTTATATAGTGAATTAATATATCCTCATAGCTAGCCGGCTCAACAAGGCATCCATTTTCAATCATATGACCTACATTTTCCTTATCCGCTACAATGCCTTTGGATGTATATTTTAAATGTGTTAAACCAATAATCTCAGACTTATTACTTTCAAGAATCTCTTTAGGACCCTTTATTAATCCATAATTCTCACTTAGTGCATCACAACTAGCCTCAAGAGTTATGGCTCCATTATCTATAAAATAAACATAGTCCGCCACCTTTTCTAAATCAGAAGTGATATGGGTAGAAAAAAACACACTTTTATCCCCATTTTCAATGTACTCTTGAAAAATCCCAAGGAGTTCATTTCTAAACATTGGATCCAGTCCACTTGTAGGTTCATCAAGTACAAGTAAATCTGGGCAATGACACATTGCACATGCCAATGAAAACTTAACCTTCATACCCTTGGAATAGGCTTCAATCTTTTTATTTAAAGGCAGTTTAAATCTTTGACAGTAATTATGGAAAAGATCCCAGTTCCAATCCCCATAAAACTTAGATATGATCTTAGCCATTCTTTCACCACTAAGATTTTCATAATAAGAGCAATCATCATAAACAAATCCAATCTTCTTTTTAGCATCATCAAGGGAAATCCCTTCAAAATATTCTATATCTCCAAAATCAGCATTTGTAAGTCCCATAAGTAATTTAATAGTTGATGTTTTGCCTGCACCATTTTGCCCAACAAAACCGTATATGTATCCAGCTTCAATATTTAAAGAAACATTTCTTATATCAAAACCATCAAAACTTTTGCATAGATTATTAGTTGATATCATTTTTTACCTCCTTATTGAACAAGTATAGTGTATATACTGTACATATAGTATATACACAGTTTTCTTAAGTGTCAAGTTTAGCTTAAGCCAAGTTTTAAAGAACTTTTTCTTATTTTTCACTGCTAAAAAAGATAATAATATATAATATTATTAAGAACTTATTCAAAGGAGCCTTTCTATGATTGTATCTACTATAAGCATAACCATAAGAATATTTGATTCCTATTCACTCAAAGACAAAAGAAGTGTCATAAAAAGTATCATTCAAAAATCTAAACAAAAGTTTAATATAAGTATATCTGAAGTTGACTTTCAAGATATTCACAATCTTGCTAAACTTGGTGTAGCTGTAGTAAGTAATGATTTTTCCCATAACCAAAAAGTTATTGATAGTTTGATTCATTTTATAGAAGAAAATTATGCTGTTGAAATAAGTGATATAGAGGATTATTAAGGAAAGTACAGTTTAGACTATCACACTTTTACTAAGGAAAAAATGGACACTCTCACATTTTTACCTTAGTAAAAGTGTGATAATGTCCATTTATTTTTATCTATCTATTTCTTTCTGGTTCAACAGGAACAACAATTTCTCCACTTATTATTTTTGCCCTATAGTCTGCTATAGACTTTACAATTTCATCTGAAAGATTAGGATTATTCTTAGGTATACCAACACCATTCCTAGCTAATCCAAACTCTACTACACCGCCTTTAAAAGTGTTTTTATTGACCTTATCTAAAACTTGATATACAGCTTCGTCAAGGTTTTTTACCATGGACGTAAGAACTACCGATTTGTTATTCTCATATATGCCCATTGAGTAACTGTCTACGTCAACACCTATTACATATACTTCATTTCCAGCCATAGTCCTAGTTCTTGCCTCCCCAATAATTCCTACACCTACTGCTCCTGCAGCATGGTATATTACAGATACTCCCTCATCATACATAACACTGGCAATATTTTGACCTACTTGATAATCAATGAATGTATCTGCATAATTTACAAGTACTTGAATATTAGGATCAACAGCCTTAACACCCGCTTCAAATCCAGCTTCGAATTTTCTTATTAGAGGAAAATCCATTCCACCAACGAAGGCAACTTTATTACTCTTTAGTTCCCTAGCTTTAAGTCCTGCTGCAACACCAACTAAGAAAGATCCTTCTTCCTCAGCAAAAACCGCACTACAAACATTAGATCTATCTACAATTGAATCAAGAAGCAATATTTTCTGTTCTGGATATAATTCTGACAAATTATTTACAGCTTCATTCATCAGAAAACCTGGAGCAACTATAATATCTGAACCTTCATTTACCAAGGTAATCATGTTCTTATATACATCATCCTGAGTATTTGGTTCTATATAAGCTGTCCTATATGGATCTATACCATTATCCTTTGCAAATCTATCTATACCTTGCCAAGTCATTTGATTAAAGGAAAAATCATTAATCCCACCTGTATCAGTTACTAAACCTGCAAAAATACTTGATACTCCCTCAGGAATTTCTTTATACTTAGCTTCTTTAATCCAAATACCTGCTAATAGTTCATTCTTATCAAAATAAAAATCAAACTCTATATCCTTATGCTCATATACTGCAACTTTAATTTCTTCCTTAACTATTCCATCTACTGGTATTCCCATAGCTTTGTAAACACCCTGAAGATCCGTCTTTCCAATTTCTTGACCAAGTACCTTGCCCTTTGTAATAGAAACAGACTTACTTGCACTTCCCTTAAGAAGCTCAAGTATATCCTCATACTTGTACTCATATACAGTACCTGCCTCAACAGCAAAAGCCATTGGCGACAGAGCTCCAAACACCAAACTTAGAATAACAACTAAAACAATATGTAACTTCTTCATCATCTTCTCCCTTTCATTATTTTATAATTAATGTAATATTATTGTATATTATCTAGATAAAGAATTACAGCAAAAAATTATAGAAGCAGTCCATTATAGACTGCTCCCTAAAAATATATAGTTTATTTCTTATAAATGATCCACAAACCACTTGCTAGCTTCACTAATAACTAAAGTCATCTCTTCATCCTGATCATAGAAGTTAAATTGGTGGATATTTATTGAATATAATTGCTGTCATCATATCAAATAATAAAAGCTTGAAATGTTTGACACAAGGTCAATATAAAAGTATAATCAGCTTAGTATAATATAGCTGAAAATAGGTTTAGCAAAGTCGCTAATTAAAAGGGAAGTTGGGTGAAAATCCCACACGGTCTCGCCACTGTAAGGAATGGAAACATTCTAAAGTCAGATTACTTACTATTTTTAAAAACCTTATACTCTACGAGTCATAGAGGGGTTGGATTATTTTATAATAATTAGCGACCACTTTTGGTCGCTTTTTTTGTTACAAAAATCCAAGTATTTCTCTAAAAAAATTTAATCAAAGGAGAGAGAAATGAAAAAATTATTAGCACTACTACTTACTTTACTGATGGTCATATCTTTTGTAGGCTGTTCAACACAAGCCAAGGAAGAAACACTAGAAACTAAGGAAGTAACTACAAGCAGCGAAGAAGCTACAGATAAACAGGACAACTATTATCCAATATCTTTTAATAACTACAATTATGCAAAGGAAGAAATTGAGCAAACTGTAAACAAAGCTCCTGAAAGGGTTGTAGTTGTTTATCAAAACTCTATTGAAACACTTCTAGCTCTTGGTTTAGGAGATAAAATTGTTGGAGCTGCAGGTCTTGACCACGAAATCAAGCCAGAACTTGCAGATGATTTTGCTAATTTAAACTATTATGAGGAAGGTATTTCGAAAGAAGAAATCATGGGGCTTAACCCTGATATGATAGTAAGTTGGTCTTCATTCTTCAGTGATAAAAAACTAGGAGAAGTTGATTTCTGGCATGATAGAGATGTAAACACATTCATTATGTCAAACAGCGGTGTTAGAAAGGACCGTATGTTGGAACATGAATATACTGATATTAGAACTTTAGGACAAATTTTTAATGTTGAAGAAAAAGCTGAAAAAATCATAAATGATATAAAAGCTGAAATAGCAAAAGGGAAAGAATTTGCCAAAGGAAAAGATCCTGTAAAGGCTGTTGTACTTCAATTAAGAAAAGATGGCACTTTTAGAATTTACGGTGAAGATAGTGTTGGTGGTGATATGGCTACACAATTAGGAGCAAACCTTCTTGCTAAAGACAGTGGCAACATTGGGGCTGAAGACTTAGCTAGTTTAAATCCTGATGTAATATTTACAGTATACTACTCATACTTTGGCGGATCTGTAGAAATGGAAGATGCTATTGGAAAAATTACTGGACATGAAGGATTACAGAGCGTTTCTGCTGTTGAGAACCAAAGAGTTTTACCAGTTAAATTAGGAGAAGTTTATTGCTCTGGTATTAGAACAATGGACGGTGTAAAAACTATGCTTAAAGGTCTCTACCCAGATGAGTACAATGATTAATACTATTAAACATAAATCAAAATCCAGTGAAATGCCAAAGACTATTGGCATTTCACTTCTATTATTAGCTATATTGATAATGTCAGTCCTTATTGCAGTTACCTTTGGCTCCGTAGATATATCTGTAAAAGATGTATATAGAATTATATTAAACGCATCCCTCGGAATAGGTGATAAGGATATTCTTATAAAATCTATTGGTAATAGAATGCTATATGATATTGTATGGTACATTCGATTGCCTAGACTAATACTTGCTCTGGCTGTAGGTATGTCCCTTTCAGTAAGTGGTGTAATCATCCAAGCAATCGTAAAGAACCCTTTAGCAGATCCTTATCTTTTAGGAGTTTCATCTGGTGCATCATTGGGAGCTACAGTTGCAATTCTTTTTGGCCTAAATCTATTTTTAGGAATTAATTCAGTTGGCATAGTAGCTTTCGCAGGTGCATTTATCGCCTCTGTTCTTGTTATGAGTCTTGCCAATATTTCTGGAAGAGCCAACTCAATTAGACTACTTCTTTCTGGTATGGCAGTCAATGCAATGTGTTCTGCATTTTCTAGTTTTATAGTTTTCTTAGCAGACGATGCTGAAGGCATAAGGGATATTGCCTATTGGCTAATGGGTAGTGTTGCCTCAGCAACTTGGGATAATATTATTGTAGTTTTACCTATCTCTTTAATAGTAACTATATTCTTCATAAGTCAGTATCGTACACTGAATTTGATGCTACTGGGAGATGAAGTATCTATAACCCTAGGAAAAGACTTACAACATTATAGAACTTTATACTTACTTGTGGTTGCAGCGGCTGTAGGTTTTGCTGTATATGCATCCGGCATGATAGGATTTGTTGGACTGATTATCCCCCACGTAGTAAGAATGTTCCTAGGAACTGATCATAAAAAAGTGGTAATTGTATCCGCTTTAACTGGAGCCATTTTCCTAGTATGGGCAGATGTAGCTTGTCGTATGATAATACCAGGCAGCGAACTTCCTATCGGAGTATTAACCTCCCTGATGGGTGGTCCATTCTTTGTTTATCTAATCGCAAGAAAGTCATATGGATTTGGGGTGAAAGAATGAGTTATTTAAAAATTAAAGACTTACAGGTCTCACTATCAGGAAACGACATACTAAAAGGCATAGATTTCCACCTTGAAAAAGGAGATTTTGTAGGGGTAATTGGTCCAAATGGTAGTGGAAAAAGTACCCTTCTCAAGTGTATATATAGAACACTAAAACCCGACAAGGGAGCTGTATACTTTGAAGACAAATTACTCGCCAAGATGCCACTTAAAAAAACTGCCCAAAAAATAGCAGTAGTTGGTCAGCATAATGAACATAAATTTGACTTCACAGTTTTCGATATGGTTATGATGGGACGCTCACCCTATAAAGGCTTTCTGGAAAGGGATACAGACAAAGATGTAAAACTTACAATGAATGCCCTAAAAAAAGTATCAATGGAATCCTTAAAAGATAGAAACTTTTCGACCTTATCAGGAGGAGAAAAACAAAGAGTTATACTAGCTAGAGCTCTTGCCCAAGACACAGAATGTCTTATTCTAGATGAACCTACCAATCATTTAGATATCAGACATCAATTAGAATTTATGAATGTAGTAAAAAAACTGGATCTAACAGTACTTTTCGCTGTACATGATTTAAATATTGCCCTTCTTTACTGCAACAAAATCTGCATAGTAAAGGATGGTCAGATTATTGACTATGGTAATACCAAGGATCTTATTACGTCTGAAATGATTAAGGAAATATACGGAATAAACGCGAAAGTAGTTGATAATGGTCATGGAAATATAAGTGTAGTATATCAATCAGTTGCATATTAAATGAATAAGAACTATTATTTAAATATATTGATCAATTTGGGAGGAATAACATGAAAAAAGGAATTATTGTAGCTAGTTTTGGAACAAGTTATCCTGAAACAAGAAAAAAATGTATTGAAAGCATAGAAAATAAAATCACTGAAAAATATCCTGAATACGAGGTTAAAAGAGCCTTTACATCTTTTAGAATCATAAAAAAGCTAAAGGAAAGGGATGGAATCCATATAGATACTCCATCTGAAGCACTGGATAAAATGATCCAAGCCGGTGTCAAAGAAATCCATGTTCAACCACTTCACATTATTCCAGGTTTTGAATACGAAAAAGTTAAGCATGCAGTAATTATGGCAAATCACAAAGAAGGTGTAAAAGTTACAATTGGCTCACCTCTTCTAAATCAAGAAGAACACTACGATCAAGTAATCGATGCACTAATAAAGAAACTTCCTAAAGAAAAAGACAGCGAAGCTTTTATATTCATGGGCCACGGAACAGAACACTTTGCCAACGCTTGTTATAGTATGTTACAAAATAAGTTAAGTGATATCAGAAATGATATTTATATTGCAAACGTCGAAGGCTATCCAGAAATCGACCATATTGTAACTAAAGTAGCAGACAAATATAAAAAAATAACTCTACTCCCTCTAATGCTAGTAGCAGGAGATCATGCAATCAATGACATGGCAGGAGAAGACGAAGATTCATTCAAAAGCATACTGGAAGAAGAAGGAATAGAAGTCACTTGTATTCTTAAGGGACTAGGGGAAAATGAAGATATTCAAAATGTTTTTGTTTCAAGGATTGAAGAAGACCTAGATTAAAAAATAACACTAGATAAAACAAGAAAACACTTGTTAAAAATTACCTATCGGGGTCAGGCCAGTATTTGCCGGACTCCTTTTCCATTCACTAACTAATATTTTTTCCAATACTTATTAAATTAATAATAACTTTATAATCTTCTAATCAAGTATTTTCAGTAGGTATAACTATTGTATAATTTTTTTTGCTATATTTAAGACTGGAAAAATTGTATCCTTAAAAGTAAAAAAACTGTCTTGTAAATGCTGGCCTGCCCCCGATGTACCACAAAATATATACATCATAACATTTAAAAGGAATCTCAACTTGAGATCCCTTTATATTTTATCTTATTAATCAATTGAGGAATCTACTGCATCCCCAAACTCTTTAAATATAATTCTTATAATAAATATACCTCGATCGTTTTCTACTATATCAATACTTCCTCCAAGTACATTCACTATGGCATTGTGGACTATATGTAGTCCTAATCCCGATAGTATTTACTGAAATAATAAAAAATACAATAACACTAACTGCTAGGATAGCAATAATATTGAAAAAAACACTAAAACCATTGTAGCCTTCTTTATATTCAATAGTAAATTTCCAGAGTGTATTAGGAAGCTGTAATACATGGGTAACAGCACCGTCACTAAAATCTTCATAATTGGATGCAATAATCAGTTGAGATTGATCAACTTGGTTAACTTGTTCGATTCTAAGATTATAATTTTCAAGAGCTTTCTTTATACCTGTTTGTTCAAGAAAAACATCATAGTTTACAACATAGTTCATAATACCGTAATATGTTGCTTTACCAGCTTCCGGATAATAATCAAATGGTATTCTACAAATAATTCCCATACCACCCTCAATAATCTCATAAGGCCCATCAATCACTGTTTCACCTTCATTTTTTGCTAGAAGTACTTTTTCATTCCAAATAGGAACATCCGCAAATCATCCAAATACAAACTAAGAGTCTCTTTTTCAGAACTAATAGTTCTCTGATACTCCATATTGAGAAGCAATGCAAAAATAGCTATTAATACTATAAATGTAACCACAAGTAATTGATTTTTATTTAAGTATCTGAGCATATCTAGTCCTCTCTAACATAAAAATTAGTGTCCAAATTTAATTCTTACTAAGATAATACCCATCACTAGTTTGTGCTAACCTAAGCAGAAAACAAAAAACATTCAAAAAGAAGCTTATACATTTTTTGTAATAAGCTTCTTACTCATTCTAATATTTATTTAATAATTCTTTAGGTATGTGACAATAATACTTAGATTACGACCTTATTTTTTCCTGAATTTTTAGCAAGATACAATTTATCATCCGCTTCTTTTATTAAGGCAAGTGCTTCTTGATTATCATAAATAGAAACACCAATACTTACTGTAACAGCAACTTCGTTTTCTACTTTTTCTTTAGCAATTTCTAAGCGAATACGTTCTGCTATTTGTTTAGCCATTTCTATATCCGCATGACAAAGTATCACTACAAATTCTTCTCCGCCATATCTACATACGACATCTGTATCTCTTGTCAGTTTCTCTAGTTTACTGGCAACACTTTTTATTACTTGATCTCCGAAGAGATGACCATACTGATCGTTTATAAGTTTAAAATTATCAATGTCAATCATTAAAAAACTAAAATTGCTTCCACAGTGAACTTTATTACTTACTGCTTTTTCTAAGAAATCAAATAAGTAACCGTTATTGTACAAATTGGTTAGGGAATCTCTCAATGCCTGATCCTTCAACTTCTTATTTAATCTAATCAGATCATTTTGTGAATCATTTAGTTTCTTTCTTACAGCATAATTTGTATTTGATATTGCTACCGCAATCACAGTAACAATAAGTGATTTAAATAGAAGCTGATTAACTACCAAACTTTCAGAAACATTAAGATAGATCAATCCTGAAAAAAGAAGAAAATTCAAAGCATACATTATCCTGCTTACTAATGGTCTTAAAATAAACATAGCACTAATTAGTAACATTACTATTGAATAAATAGTAATATCTTCTTCTTCGATATACATCAAAACATTAAATACACTTCCCCAACTTAAAATAACATAAAAATATACATACTGCATTTTGCTCAGTATTTTTATATCATTTTTTCGATGTAGGCTAAAAGTTATAGGCAGGTATACTAAATGAAAAATAACAATAATAGCTACATATAATCTAATATCCGATTCAAAAAATCCTAATGACGATAATAATAATCCAACAAGTTCCATCGCCGTATAAATGATTCCTATAATTAAAATACGAATCACATTGCTCTTGGTCATACTATGCTTAAATTCATTTATCATTTCAGTCATACTTATCTTATCCTCCACACATATTTCAATATTTCCGAATTAATGGTAAACATAGTATAAGTGTACCACGAAAACCGACTAACTTCCTAGGAAATAATAAAAAAGTTGGTCATTATAAAACCAACTTTTTATCATTTCTATTTTATTTAATTCCCTTCAAATACTCATACCTTTACTTTATAGCATACTGCTCTTTAACAAATTTTACAAATGCCTCATCTCCATTTTTCTCTCTCATAGAGATTAACTCCTTGGCATCATCCCCAGCAATATATCTAATTTGATCTGTTCCATCAGTTGCTGCATTCCAGATTACCTCCGCTACCATTTCAGGCTGACTATACATATCTGGTCCAGCTGCTTGCATCATAGCCATCATATTTTCAACATATGGATTGTAATCAGTTACTTCTTCAGAAGTTGCAAACTTCATTGACCTTCCGCCAAAGTCTGTAGCGATGTTACCTGGTTCGATTAGCTTTACTCTAACACCTAATCCCTCTAACTCATATGCTAGTACTTCTGAAAAACCTTCAACTGCAAATTTGGTTGAGTGATAAGTAGATATAAGCGGAAAAGTAATTTTACCGCCCATTGAAGATATGTTCATTATTACTCCACTCTTTTGCTCCCTAAACTTAGGAAGGAAAGTTCTAGTCACATCCATAAGACCAAATACATTTACATCAAATTCCCTTCTAATCTGCTCAGAAGTACTGATTTCAAATGGACCATATAGTGCATATCCCGCATTATTAAGTAATGCATCTATATTTTCATAATCTGCTGTAATTGACTTATATGCTCCCTCTATAGACTTTTGATCTGTTACATCAAGTTGGTATACTTTGATATTTTCAATAGTCTGAAGCTCCATTTCTTTCTCTGGATTTCTCATTGTTGCTGCAACATTCCACCCTTTATTTGCAAAATATACAGCAGTCGCACGACCAATACCTGAAGAAGCTCCTGTAATTACAATTGTTTTTTTCATAGTATTTTCTCCCTTCATATTTTTATCTTTAAGTTAAACTTAGTATACGACTATATCAATGATAAAAATATGATAATGGGTGCTATTTTTATAGCAATTTACGCCATACTTTTTAATTATTTACCTCTAGGTCTTTATCCTTAAATCTTAAAACTTCAATATCTATATCAGCAGCCTAAACATAGTAATTAAATCTATACAGTAATTGGGCAAAATTCACCAGTAATTCAGCCATATTCATAAGTAATTTATAATTTTATACTTGATATATCAAATAAAAACTGGAGGAAATACTATGATTAAAATTGTTCTTGTTACAGATGAAAACAATATTATTGGACATTCAAACCTAGGAGATTATTTTGAAAGAGCTTCACAATGGTCAAAGGATAAAGTCGCTGAAATTGATAAAATCTTCGCTGGAGATAATATGGTAGTGGGCAGAACTACCCTTCCCCTATGTTCAAGTTATATCCCAAAATATGATGATTTCTATGTTCTTACTCAAAGTCCTGATAAATACTCAGAAACAAATTGCGATGTAACTTTCACCAGCGACTATATGAAACTAGTTGAAAAATATCAAGATTCTAAAAATACTTTAATAGTAGGAGGCGGAAAAGCTACATGGGAAATTTTCTTACCCTATGCAAAGGAATTCATAATATGTCTAACATATGATGAATCAATGGGGGATATTGTTTTTGATGACTGGACAAAACTAAATACAGTTCTTACAAAAGAAGAAGAATGGAATGGTGGTAAAACTCAGTACTATCAGGTAGATTAAAAATTAAAAGCCTAGATGAAATCTCCATCTAGGCTTTTAATTATAAAATTTCTTTCAACAAATCACTACTGATATTGCCTCCAGATACTACAATGGCAATGTTTTTTCCTCTTATTCTATCAGCAGATTCCTTAAGGGCTGCAATTGCAACACAACTTGATGGCTCTGCAATAATTTTTTCTTCATATACCATATGGCCTACAGCTTCTCTAATGGCATCTTCACTAACAACTACAAGATCGTCAATTGCCTCCCTATGAAGTTCAAAGGCTAATTCTCCAATCCCACCTACAAGAGCTTCGCAAATAGAATCATCAATTAGATATTTATCATAAAAGTGATTTTCATCAATAGAAGCCTTCATAGCTGGACAGGCCTCTGTTTGAACACCTATAACTTTGATATTAGGATTAATACCTTTTACCGCCGCACTAATACCTGTAATAAGTCCCCCGCCTCCTACTGGAACCAGTACTGTATCAATCTCAGGATTTTGCTGTAAAATTTCTAGACCAATTGTTCCCTGACCTGCATATACAAGGGGATCTTTATCATAGGCATCTACATAGGTCATCCCCTTATCCTCCACATAAGACATTCCTATTTTATGGGTTTCATCATAATCAGCGCCTATAATTTTTAGCTGACTTCCATAGTATTCTATTTTCTCAGTTTTCTCTTTCGGTGTCACTTCTGGCACAAGTATTAAAGTATCTTTGATACCTAATTTCTTACCTATATAACTTACAGCTGCCCCATGATTTCCAGAAGATATAGCAAGGACTCCCCTGTCCTTCTCTTGGTCATTTAGAGAAAGGATTTTATTTGTGGCTCCCCTCAGTTTAAAACTCCTTGTAGTCTGAACACATTCTAGCTTTAAGAATACTTTACGGTCTTTTCTTCCTAGACTTAATGACTCTTCCAAAGGAGTACATAATATATAATCTTTAATTCTTTCATGGGCAAGCTTAGTTTCTTCATGCAATGCCTTAAAAGATATAATGGACATACTCATCCACCCTTTCTAATCTAATTCTGCTAAAAATTCCGATATCTTCTCTAAACCAGTTTTGAATATTTTAGGACTGTATGCATAACCAATTCTAAGATAACCCTCCATATGCATAGCTGTACCAGGAACTAGCATAACTCCTTTTTCCTCAAGTAGTTTCTTACAAAATTCTTCTGATGGCATATCCACATCATACTTAACAAAAGCAGTCGTACCAGCTTTAGGTTTGACATAGGATAGCTTTGGCTCACTATTTACCCACTGATCTAGTAAGCCAATATTTTTATGGATAATATTTCGATTTCTAATTAGAATCTTTTCTTTGTTTTCCATTGCTACAACTGCTAGTCGATCATCTATCCTACCACAGCTAATAGTATTGTAATCTCTTCTTCTATTTACAGCCTCAATAAAATCTTTCGGTCCTACAACCCAACCTAATCTTAAACCTGCTAAGGAAAAAGTTTTGGACATACTTGAAGTTGCAACCCCCTTATCATATAGATCAACAATTGAGCTTGTAAAATAATCCCCCTCATGGTTTAGTCCACGGTATACCTCATCACAAAGGATATAGGCATCACATGATTTTGCAATTTCAACAATTGCCTTAAGATATTCTTCATCCATTAACGAGCCGGTCGGATTATTAGGATTGTTTATACAAATCAATTTAGTATCCTCCCTTACCAAAGACTTAAGTTCTTCTAAAGACGGCAAAAAGTTATTTTCAGCTTTAAGCTTAAGAATGTCAACATCGGCACCATAGGCTTCTGGTATTGAATAGTGCTGCTGATAAGTTGGAAGTACAGAGATTACATGATCTCCCGGTTCTACTAAAGTAAAAATTGCCAAGTCATTCCCACCTATAGCTCCATGGCTAATGGTGATACGGTCAATATCATCAATTGTAGTATAAAGCTTAGAAATATGACTTCTTAGGGCATTTGATCCCTCTATATCCCCATAGCTCAGCTGCATATCCAAAAGCTCTTTTATAATCTCATCTTTTTTGCCTGATATTTCTAATAGTTCATTTAAGGTTAAGGATTCTACGCAAGTTTCCGCAAGATTATACTCACAATTGTTCTCATATAAATTCATCCATATTTCAACGCCAAAATCTTTTATTTTCATTACTTTCTCCTCCTATAAAATCCTATAAGTCTACTACTGTACCCATATCTTTTTCCTCTGCAATATCCAGTACAAGTTTTGATGTCATTAAATCTTGTAAGGCAATACCTGTTGTATCGTAGACTGTAATTTCATCATCAGAAGTTCTTCCACTTGCTTTTCCAATCATTACATCACCAATCTCAGCAATGATGTCATCCCTCGTAATGGCACCTGACTTAATAGGAATCTCTGTTTCACCAACACTGATGGCCTGAGCTAAATCATCAACATATACACGGCTAATGGCAAAGATATTTTCATCGATCTCCTGCTTACCATCCATATCAGCACCAATGCAGCTGATATGTGTACCCGGCTTAACCCAATCCTTCATTATCATAGGCTCTCTAGCTGGTGTGGCAGTTAAAATGATATCACTCAGAGACGTTGCCTTTTCAATATCTTCAACAAGTTCAAATTCAACATCAAATTTTGCCTTAATTTCATCATACATTGACGACCCTTGGTATTTTGATAAAAATTCTTTCTCTAATTCTTCCCCAATACTTGCTAGTAATTTTTTAGCTTCTTCAATATTCATAGGATCATAAATTCTAACTTTTTTAATATTGTCCATGGCAATCAAAGTTGCTGCAATTGCAAAGCTTGAAATATGTCCTGTTCCTACCATTAATAAATTTTCCGACTCTTTTCTAGCAAGTACTTTTGCGCCTATAGCAGCTGCTGCACCTGTCCTCATACCAGTTACATGCCCTGCATTTAAAATACCAATAGGTTTTCCAGTGATACTATCAAATACCATTGTCGTTCCGATTAACATTGGTAAATCCTTTTTAGTATTCTCACCATACCAAGATACTAATTTAAGTCCAAAAATATCCGCATCAGCTAAATGGCCTGACTTAATATCCATATCCGCTACACCACGCTCAAATTCATGAAATACCATAGGAAACAGCTCTGCCTTTTTCTCTGCCTTCGATGTATATACTTTCTCAACTGCCCCAATAACCTGTTTCATATCCAAAATTTCTTCTATAATCTCATGATTTAACACTCTTACTTTAAACATATTATCCCTCCATTAATTATCTGATTATTCATTAATTAAATATTAATACATCTAAACTTGTATATAAATACACTTACTTTGTTAAAAAACACAAAGAAAATCCATATCTTTGTGTTTTTTTAAATAAGTTCTTGAAAATATTTATAATTGATGTATAAATATAAATAAGAAGATTGATGAATTGGAGGTCAAATTATGTCTATAAAAATTTCAGAAGCTTTAAAACTTAGATATTTAAACTCATTCCAGCTAATAGCTGGAGAATGGGGGCTAAATAATTCTATTGATAAAATTGGTATTTTAGACCATGAGATCGTTGAGGATATAAGGGGAGAGTTTGGACAAGGGGATTTTGTCCTATCCAGTTTCACCCCAGCCAGAAATGATCTTCCTTTACTGATAAAATCCATTGAAGATTTAATCGATTCAAAAGTAAGTGGTTTAGCTATTAAAAACATATTTTTTAAGGAACTGCCAAAGTACATTATTGATTTAGCCAATAGCAAACACTTTCCAATATTTATTTTTGATGAAAACATCTATTATGAAGATATTATCGCTGAAGTTAATGAGAAAATCCGACTTAAAGACGATGATTCCTTACTCATGGCTAAAATAGATATTCTATTAAAAGGTGAAATCAGCAAAAACATCGTAAGAACCCTTGCCCTTGAAATCAACCACGCTTTTAAAGACAACTTTATTATTGGATTTTGCAAGGAGAATAAGTATCTTAATGATAAAAATATTACAAAACTAATAGATTTGTATAAATTTCAAGTCCAGACAAGTCCACACAAGGAAGTCATAAAATATAGGGATGGTATATTGATCATATGTAGTAAGGACAATAAAAATTCCGATCACTTACTAAATGATTTAAAAAATACTATAAGTGATTTAGCTATAACTTTTGATAATTTTACAATTGGCATAAGCGACCTTCATAGATCACTAGATGATTTTTCTAGAGGCCTTAATGAAGCTTTCCAAGCAGTTAAATCATCAGGCACTAATAAGTCTGATTTTATTTATTACTCTGATATCGGTATCCATAAGATCCTATTGCCCTTTATAGAAAATGACTATATCCGTGACTACAGTAAAGAAATTATTGATAAGTTGAATGCCTATGATCTAAAACACCACACAGATCTTTATGAAACAGCAATAGTCTACATCACAAATGACCAAAATATAAAAACTACTGCCAAAGACCTTTATCAACACGAAAATACAATTCGTTACCGCATCAAAAAAATAAAAGAAGTGCTCCATATGGAACACCTACAAGGTAGTTTTAATGAACAATTATCAATCGCTGTAAAAATACACTTACTAATAAATCATTGAATAAATATATATAAGTACTCTAATAATATTTATTAAAAAATGGAGGTAGCAATTGCTCCTCCACTTGATTGTATCATTTTCTGTAAATTTCTACCACAATAAGGTTATTATAGTCTACATAACTAGACACTATTCTAAGTTTATTGAATTTAACCTCATGTTCACCAGTCACTACATCTTTAGTTCTTTTAAAAGGTACACTTAATACTGATGAAGCATATTTTTCAGCCTTACTGTCCGATAATCCTAAATCGACTAATACATTATATATGAGCGTCTCCGCTTCGTCCTCAGAGTTATTAAAAGTACTTATTTGAAAATAAGCAATCATATTTTCTGGCTCCATGCGGTAACCTATTGCTGTATGATCCGAAGAGAATGTAACAAATGAGAATTGGGAATAATCCCTAGAATATTGATATAATAATTTTGTAAAATCATTTACATCCTCACCTCGGTTAAACATATTCGTGTCAAACATAACAAAATAATCTTTAATATCCATATACTTTTTCAAATCTTTTCCAACAATCTTTTTGTCTACATGTTTATCGATGAGTCTTTTCCTACTACCTTTAATCTTCTCATTAATGATTTTATCAGCTATAGAAATCAAATCACCATTTCTAAGCGGTTCACCCATTTGAAGTACTTCTCCACCACGAGAATAATCATATGTTGTACCAAATCTACTAGACATATCAGGAACGCAAGCATATGCATAACTATCTGTTTTTACATTGTCAACTTCTTTCCCATCAGAAACTTTATATTCAAGAACCCTTGTATAAAATCTTCTCATCTCATCATAGGTAAGGTTCGAATCATCCCACTTAGTACCATTGACTACAGGATTTAATAGACCTACTTTATTTGCATAAGCCACATAAGGTATAGCATACTCTGGAACTTCAGTATATGGAGATTCTATATTTCCTTTTAAAGCCTCATCTTCTCCTCCATACATCTTAACTGCCATAATAATTCCATCAGCTCTAGTTGGTACAGCATTTAAATTCAAAACTCTATCATTCTCATTAATAATCCCATATGTCATTAAATCTATAAGAGATTCAATTGTTGAAGATGTATAACAAATAAATATTTGCTTACCATCTTTGAACATTCTATAATCACGATCTTTATCAATATATTTCTTAAAATATAACTTTTCCCTTTCAGAATATTCTTCTATGCTATACAAATACTCATTTGTCTCATCAACCATATTTATGTAACTATCAAGAATGTCAGATAAAAGTGTTTTTTCAGCTGGAGTCAAGTATCCTCTTTTCTCAGATTCATCCATATACATTTTAAGCCTTTTTTCCTTATATTCTTCACCAAACCAAGGCACATTTGGATAAAGGTCATCAGTATTAACCTCAAGCTCTTCTGTAAAATCTCTGTACCAAGACCAATCATACCCCATGTATGTGGCAAAAGTAATCGGTATACTTCCTATAACAAAAACAATAACAATAATTAAACTTACTAACCTTTTCATATTATCCTCCCTAAAAATTTAATCAATCTTACCTAATAATGGATTTTTTTATACCTCCGCCTATTTTATAAATCGATTATACCACTTTTGAGGATATAACTCCCCCCACATTTATACTCTTTACCTTATTTTTACACTACTTTCATGCAACAAAATCAAACCCTTCCTTAAAAGGATTCGAGGGTACCGAGTAGCCGGATTGTTTAACTCGTCCGAAGGAAATTATAAATATAATAGTTATTAAAAAATCCCCAATATGAGGAAACTCATATCGGGGATCTTACTTATGAAATATGTATAATTGTCATCATTTATTGTATTAAATCTAGTTTGTTTACTTCTTAAAATTATCTACAAATACATCCACTTGATTTATATATTCT
>JAOARG010000013.1 GCA_025210655.1 Bacillota bacterium | reverse complement strand
TTCTTCTTTTGCTCTTCGTTTCCGAATGCATTGATTGCTCCCATACAAAGTGATGTTTGTACTGAGTATGAAATACCTAATGATCCATCTACCTTTGAGATTTCCTCTACTGCTAGGATGTATGATAAGTAATCTCCACCTGCTCCTGAATAATCTCTAGAAAATGGGATACCTAGTAAGCCCATCTTACCCATTTCTTTGTACTGCTCCATTGGGAATACACCTGTCTGGTCAGCTTCTGCTGCTATCGGCTTTACTTCATTTTCTGCAAATGCTCTTACCGACTGTACTACCAGACTTTGTTCTTTAGTCAATTCAAAATTCATTTTTATGCCTCCTACAAATTAATTTTTTACAAAACTAAATCCTGATTGCAATACCATAGTTGAGTATTTGTTTTATGTCGATTACAATCAGGAGTTAGAAGATTTACTTTAATTTACGATTCTAGTCTATACATTTTGATAATTTCTTCTTTAGTCTTTGTACCAAAGTCTTTGTTAAGTTCTTTAAAGAATCCTACATAAATTATCGCAAGTATTACTACCAGTGGTAAACCAGTTGATAATACTATTGACTTAATCGTATTAATATCTGTACCTATATAAGATACAGCAAGTGGAATAGCGATAAGAACTATACACCAAACAAACTTGATGAACTTACTTGGCTCTTCCCCTTCTTTAAGGTCCTTAGATACTGTTGATGATAATGTAAATGAACAAGCATCAAGAGTAGTTGCAAGGAATAATAAGATTACGAATAAGTAAACTATCATTACAACTCCAGAGAATGGTAAAGAGTTAATAGTTGCAGTTGCAATATCAGCACCTTGACCAGTAGCTAACATGTTCGGAATATCTAATTTTCCTTCCATTCTCATGAACTGCTGGTATCCACCGATGATTCCGAAGAATAAGAATAGTCCCATAGAACCACTTAAAATCATGTTTGCAACAACTTCTTTAATTTTTCTACCCTTAGAAATCTTAGCAACAAATAGTCCTGTGAAAGGTCCGAATGTTAACCAGTAAACTAAGTAGAATGCTGTCCATCCTTGTGGATATCCAGTCTTAGCAATTGGATCTGTCCATAAACTCATTCTTGGGTACTCAGTAGCTAAGATACCAAGGGAGTTAACCATGGAGTTAACTATTTGAAGTGTTGGTCCTGCAATTAGAATAAATCCTAATAGAGCCATACACATATATACATTTGAATCAGAAATTCTTCTCATACCTTTTTCAATACCAACAAGTGAACTTGCAGAGTAAAGAAGTGCAACACCAATAAGAACTGATGCTGTAAGTACGAAAGAATTTGGAATACCAATTAAATCAGCTAAACCTGATGAAATTGTTGATGCAGAAGTACCAGCAGTGATACTGATTGATCCAACAGCTGCAAAGATGAAGATAAAGTCAACAATCTTACCAAACCATCCTCTTACTGCTTTCTCACCTACTGCATATTTACAAAGGACACTAAAACGTAATTCGTTATCTTTCTTGATATAGTAATGGTAAGCGAATGGTAATACGAATACACATAAAAGTGCCCAAGCAGAAGGACCCCAGTCAAAGAATGTATATGCCATTGATAGCTCGTAGTTAACAGCTTCACTTACAGGAATACCGTTTAGTTGAGGAGCGGCATTAAAGTGGTAACCCCACTCAAGGAATGCCCAGTAAACTGTTCCTGCACCGTTACCACAGAAGAACATCATAGCAACCCAACTTAGTGTTGAGAATTGAGGTTTTTCATTTCCAAGTCTGATATCGCCATACTTAGAAAATGAAATACCGATTAAGAATAATAATATAATAACTGTTAATAACTGCATTGTTGATCCAAATGTATTTGTTAGGAAACTCATTATAGATCCTGCTACGACTTTTCCTTGCTCTGGGTACATTGTTAATCCGGCAACTACACCTAAGATCACCAAAATACTTACACTCATAAGTCCTATTTCGTACTTCTCACTTAGCCCTTGTTTTTTTCTCTCACTTACTTGTTCCAAAGTTTTTCCCCCCTATAGGTCTCTTTTCCACAATGTGGATTTATGTATCCTGGTCCAGAATTCTGGACCAGGACTATAATCCTCAAGTATTATTCATTCATGCATAAGTTGGTCTTAAGAAATGTTTAGGATTTTTTATTATTATTGCCTGAATGTATATTATCTTGAGTTTTAGACAAATATACTAAATTACTTCGTTCTCAGCAAACTTAGCAATTTGTTCTTCTGAATAGCCAAGACCAGCAAGAACTGACTTAGTATCTTGACCAAGAGTTGGTGCTCCGTGCTCTAATACAGCTGGAGTTTCACTTAACTGCATTGGGTTACCAATTGCAAGATAATCACCGATACCAGGATCGCTTAATTCTTGCATCATATTTCTTGCCTGAATTTGTGGATGATCCATTACTTCTGGAACTGTTAACACTGGTGCGTTTGGTACACCTTCACTTACGAATATATCAGCAAGTTCAGCTTTAGTTCTTTCTTTGAAGAATGGTAAAACTGTCTCAGTAAATGCTTCGTAGTTTTCACATCTTAAATCGTTATCAACGAATCTTGGATCTTCCATTAATTCTGGCATATTAACAGCCTTAACGAATTTTGGCCATCCTTTATCAGAAGCAAGACCTGCTGAGAAGTAACCGTCTGCACACTCATATACATCATATGGTACTAATGTAGCTGGGTCAGCATTTCCAGTTCTTGTAGCAGTTTCTCCTAATACAGTATCAAATAGGATTGGACTCTCAAGAATACCAAAGATTGCATCGTACATAGCAACGTCTAGTTTCTGTCCTTCTCCTGTATGCATTTTGTTGTAGTAAGCCATTGTAATAGCTAATGCCATTGTAAGGCCTGTGAAGTTGTCACCGATAGCTGGACCAACTTTTGTTGGGATACCATCAGCAAAACCTGACATTTCCATGATACCTGTCATAGCCTGAACAACGTTATCATATGCAGCAAGATCTTTGTGAGGACCGTACTCACCAAAACCAGAAATTGAAGCATAGATTATGTTAGGGTTAACTTTTTTCATATCTTCGTATCCAAGACCAAGCTTGTCTAATGTACCAACCTTGAAATTTTCAACAATGATATCTGCATCCTTAACAAGACCAAGAACGATTTCCTTACCTTCTTCTGAAGACATATCTAAAGAAATACCTTTCTTGTTTCTGTTGATTGCAGCATAGTATCCACTATGTCCGTTTTCGATTGGTGTCCACTCTCTAGATTGGTCACCGTATCCTCTTCTTTCTATCTTGATTACTTCAGCACCAAAGTCAGCCAAGTTCATTGTACAGAACGGACCACTATATGCCTGTGTAAAGTCTACTACTTTAACTCCTTCTAATACCTTCATTCTTAACTCCCCTTCCAAATATATTACGCTCTTTCAATAAAGCCGTTTTCTACTAATTCATTAATTTTTTCTGCAGAATAACCTATCTTACTTAGGTACTCTTCTGAATGCTCTCCTAACAATGGAGCACCGTGAGATACAGAACCAGGAGTCTTCTCCATCTTGATAACAACACCAGGCATCTTAACTTTTCCTAGAGCCTTATCTTCTACATCAATAAGCATTTCTCTTTCCTTAACTTGATCAGTTCCCATAGCTTCCTTAACTGTATAAACAGCTCCACAAGCAAGTCTCTTCTCTCTAAGGATTTTTTCTATATCAAATTTAGACATCTTTTTAGTTACATCTTCTAGAGCATCTTTAAGACCTAACTCATAGTTGTCTCCTCTTTTTTCATTGTTGATGTATCTTGGATCTTCTTTTAAGTGATCTAGTTTTAAAGCATCACAGAATTTCTGCCATTGTCTGTCAGTAGAGATACCAACAGCTACATAACCATCTTTTGTTTCTAAAGTGTCATATGGAGAAATTGAAGGATAAGAGTTACCAACTCTTGGTGGAACATCTCCTCTTAAGCATTTTGTTACTGGAGCTGCTTCAAGAATTGAGAATAAAGAATCCAGAATAGCTATATCAACCTTTTGACCCTTGCCAGTCTTCTTCTTATGTATCAATGCCATCATGATAGCTGTTGCCATGTAATGTCCACTAAATTGATCCCCCATAGCTGCTCCTACTTTTGTTGGAGGTCCATCAGGGAAACCAGTTCTATCCATAAGTCCACTCATTGCTTGAAGTTGAAGGTCAAGACCAATAACTTCTTTGAAAGGACCATTTTGTCCAAACCCGTTTAATGAAGCATAGATGATTTCTGGATTAACTTTCTTTAACTCATCATAACTAAGTCCCATTCTGTCCATACTTCCAAATTTGAAGTTTTCTGCTACTATATCAGCTTCTGCAACTAGCTTTTTGATGATTTCTCTACCCTCATCACTAGAAGCATTTATACTGATACTTTTCTTACCTCTATTTAAATAAGCATAATATGCACTATTTCCATCTTTAATTGGTGCCCAGTATCTTGCAAGGTCACCTACACCCGCTCTCTCAATCTTAATAACTTCTGCACCAAAGTCTGCTAAAATCATTGTAGCTAAACTTCCTGCATGTGCTTGAGTAAAATCAACTACTTTAATACCTTCTAAAGGTCTCATAACTCGTTACCCCTTTCTACTTTAATAAGTTTAATAATATAATCTTTAGATATCTTTTCTTGAGCTCGCTGATATATATTGCAAGTTCCGTGCCAAATATTTTTTTAACAAAATCAGCTATTTTACAGCATTCTTGATTTTAAAGCAAAGGGGATTGAGTCAAGAAAAACTCATTGTTATTTTTATAACAATCTAAAATGCAGTCCGCAATCGTTGATTTAACTAGCGTTCACACCTTGAGTCTCAGAAGACTCGGCGTGTTATTTTTTTGACTCATTTATGAAAACCTTTGCCCGTCTGAGTCAAAAATAACAAAAAAACAGCATTTATCTATCAAATAAATGCTGTTTTTTCACATATATTATTAAATTAATCTTTCTTTTCTACATATTTTCTAATTAATCGACTAGCTTTTGTCTGACTAATTTCTAAAACTTCTGCTATCTTTCTTGTTGTCTTATATTTTTCGTAAGCATCATTGATCATTTTTCTTTCTGTCTCTTCTACAGCTTCACATAAGTTCATATTATCAAAAGAATTGTCTTCTACCGACTTAAATATTGACCTTTTAAAGAAACAACTAGGAAGATCTGTTGCTACGATAGTATTTGACTCAGCGGTCAAAACCCCTCTTTCAACAACATTTGACAATTCTCTAACATTACCTTTCCATGGATACTTCATTAAAAGCTCCATTGCTTTGTCAGAAAAACTACAACTTTTAGAATACTTCTTATTAAATACATTGTTGAAATGTGAAATAAGTAGATTTAAATCTTTAGGTCTCTCTCTTAACGGAGGTATCTTGACTTCAGACACATTAAGTCTATGATATAAATCCTCCCTAAATTTCTTAGCCTCTATCATATCTATTAAATCACAGTTAGTAGCACAAATAACCCTAACGTCAAGTTTGATAGGCTTCACTCCACCTATAGGTATGATTTCCTGCTCTTGTAAAACATGAAGAAACTTAGCTTGAACATTCATAGGAAGTTCACCAATTTCGTCTAGGAAAAGTGTTCCTCCATTAGCTAATTCAAATAAACCCTTTTTTCCTTCTCTATTGGCACCAGTAAAAGCACCTTTTTTATATCCAAAAATTTCAGATTCTATTAGTGTAGGGCTAATACTCGCCATGTTAATAGAGATAAATGGTTTCTCTCTTCTATCACTCTTATCATGTATATATTTTGCCAATAAACTTTTACCAGTTCCTGTTTCACCTAGTATCATACAAGGTACTTTCACTGGAGCAATCTTTTTGACAAAACCTACAATTTTTTTCATTTTGTCACTTTTATAGATTAAGGATGTATCAATCTCTGGATCATCATCCTTCCCTGTTGGAACAGGGGCAAGTTTCTTATAAAGAGACTCGTCGTCATCACGAACACTTTGAATTACATACTTAACATTGTTTTCCTCATCAAGTATTGGAATAGTAATCGTAACTAATTTTGTATCCATAAAAGTCTTCTGTTTTTGTATAAGAGGTTTCTTTTCCCTGTAAGCATAAGGTATGCTTGATGGTGCCCAGTACATATCTATACCTGTAAACTCATCTAGCTTCTTACCAATTATTTCGTCCTGTCGTAGTCCATAATGTCTATAACAAGCTTTGTTTACATATAGTATGGTACTCTTGTTGTCCCATATCATTATTTCATCATATATATTGTCTATTAGATGAATAAAAGTATGTAAATCAAAATTTTCTTGCAATTTCATTTTTGGCCCCCCTGTAAAATTGTTTTGAGCTCAATTCCACATCTAAGATTGTTATCATTTTAACACATCCTATTAACATACTCGCCGTATGCCTGACAATGGTCCGCCGTTTTCTATTAAATTATATCAATAAAATAGAATTTTGGGAACGTTTTTTTGGAAATTTATTGTATACAATATTAAGTTAAGTCTATTAACCATCTCAGAAAGCCCCTAAATATCCAGTATTCTAGATGTATTTCCCATCAGTATTATCCTAACTAGATTAAATATGTAATAAGCGTTAATATTTTAACTATATCAACAAGCAAATAAAATCAGGAATGCAATGCATCCCTGATTTTGTTGGGTGTTGTAACTAGATTTATCTTTCAACAATTACAGCAGCAGCTTGTCCACCACCGATGCAAAGTGTCGCAAGACCCTTTTTAGAATCTCTCTTAACCATTTCATGTATAAGTGTAACAAGGATTCTACCACCTGATGCACCAATTGGGTGACCAAGTGCAATAGCTCCACCATTAACATTTACATTATCCATAGTAAGTCCAAGATCCTTTACAACTGCAACAGATTGTGCTGCAAATGCTTCATTACATTCAACTAAATCTAAATCTTCTACACTCATATCAGCTTTTTCAAGAGCTTTTTTAGTAGCATAGAAAGGTGTATATCCCATTATTTTTGGATCCATAGCTGCTGAAGCGTATGACTTTATTGTACATAAGTAGTCGATACCCATTTCTTCAGCTTTTTCTTTAGCCATAACTATAAACATTGCTGCACCATCATTTATTCCTGATGCATTACCAGCAGTTACTGTACCGTCTTTTTTGAATGCTGGTCTTAATTTAGCTAATTTTTCTGGAGTTGATCCAAATTTAGGATACTCATCAGTATCAACCATTACTGGATCTCCCTTTCTTTGTGGTACTGGAACAGGAACTATTTCTTCTTTAAATCTACCTTCTTTTATCGCTTTTTCAGCTCTTAACTGAGAGTTTAATGCTAAATCATCTTGTTGCTCTCTCGTTACATTCCACTTCTCAGCTACGTTCTCAGCTGTAATTCCCATATGATAGTCATTAAAAGCATCCCATAATCCATCATTAACCATAGAATCTACCATCTTGTCATTTCCCATTCTAGCTCCCCATCTACCACTATTGATAACATATGGAGCTCTTGTCATGTTCTCTGTACCACCTGCTAGCATAATGTCTGCATCCCCAAGCATAATTTGTTGGGCAGCCATTGATACAGTTCTAAGACCTGATCCACAAACCTTATTTATAGATATAGCAGGAACATGCTCTGGAATACCAGCTTTAAGTACAACCTGTCTAGCAACATTTTGTCCAAGACCAGCTTGAAGTACATTTCCAATAAAGGCTTCATCGATGTCTGCTGGATCAATCCCTGCTCTTCTAATAGCCTCTTTTGCTGCTATTGCACCTAAATCTGCTGCTGAAACTGATTTAAAGGCTCCATTAAAAGTTCCTATAGGTGTTCTTACTGCACTTACTATTACCGCTTCTCTCATTATAATCTCCTCCTGTTTTCCTTAATATTACTATCTATTTTGAGTAATCAAAGAATCCTTTACCAGTTTTTCTACCAAGGAAACCACCTCTTACCATCTTTCTCAATAATGGATGAGGTCTATATTTAGAATCTCCAAACTCTTCGTAAAGTACTTCCATGATTGCCAAATTTACATCATTTCCAATTAAGTCAGCTAAAGCTAAAGGACCAATAGGGTGATTTGCACCTAATTTCATAGCATTGTCAATATCCTCAGCAGTTGACACTCCATCAGCTAGGATACCAACAGCTTCGTTTATCATTGGGATTAGTATTCTATTTACAACAAATCCTGGAGCCTCTTCAACTTCTACTGGAGTTTTTCCAACATTTCTTGTAAGTTCAATAATTGTATCTTTTGTTTCTTCTGAAGTTGCAATACCTTTGATAACTTCAACAAGTTTCATCACAGGAACTGGATTAAAGAAATGCATTCCTATTACTTTATCCGGTCTCATAGTAGCACTTGCAATTTCTGTAATTGATAGAGAAGATGTATTAGTAGCTAAAATAGCTCCCTCTTTACAAACACCATCAAGCTCTGCAAATATTTTCTTTTTGATTTCCATATTTTCTACTGCTGCTTCAATAATCAAATCACAATCTTTTGCATCATTTAAATCTGTTGAAGGTTTAACTCTTCCTAGTATTTCATTTTTTTGATCTTCAGTGATTTTTTCTTTCTTAACACTTCTTTCAAGGCTTTTTGTTATAATGCCCATGCCTCTATCAACAAATTTCTGATCTATATCCCTCATAACAACTTCATATCCTGATTGAGCAAAAGTTTGAACAATTCCTGATCCCATTGTTCCTGCACCTAGTACAAATATTTTCATGGTTTTTCCCCCTCTATGATTATATCTTCACTATTTCCTTTAATTTCTCTGTAAGTATTGGAACTATTTTATAAACATCTCCAACAATACCATAATCACTAGTTTTAAATATTGTAGCATCCGAGTTTTTATTAATTGATATTACCGTTCCCGCATTACCAATACCTGCTACAAACTGAATTTGACCAGATATTCCACATACGAATATCAACCTCGGCGAAACAGATTTTCCACTTTGACCAATCTGTAGGGAGCGTCTTTTTATCCCCATATCAATAACTGGTCTGGATCCTCCTACAGTTGCTCCAAAGACATCTGCCAAATCGTGTAGTATCTCAAAATCCTGAGAACTTTTAAATGCTCTTCCCCCTGCAACAATTATTTCTGCTTCATTAATAGGAAGAACAGAGTCCTCTTTCTCAACAATTTTTAATACTTTATACTTACTATCTTCTATTTTATTTAACTTCCTGAAGCTAATTTTTGGAATAACTTTATTAGTATCACTTACACCAAAAACATTTGGACGGCTAGTAATAAAAAGTTTTTCCTCATTCTGAAACTGAAGTTTTTCAATAATTCTTCCTCCATAAATTGGTTTTCTAAATACTATAGAATAATCGTCTTTAAATTCCATATCAATAATATCTGAAACTCCATATGCATTGTAATGTTGACTTAAGCGAGGTAAAACATCACGACCTACATAAGTATTACCGAAAAATATCAAATCAGGCTTTAACTCATCTATTATGTCTGTGTATATGTATTCAACAATTTCGGGATTATGACATCTTAAGCTTTCATCTATCACACTAATGATATTTTTTATCCCCAACTCCCCAATTTGCTTATATGTATCTTGATCAATTTTAGAACCGTATATTAAACCATATACCTCATTTCTGTCTACTACTTGTTTAGAACTTAAATAAGTAAGTATTTCTTTGGAAACATTTTTGACTTCTCCATTAGAATACTCAATATTCACAAGAATTCTTCTTTCCATAGTCTTCCCCCTAATCCATATATGTTCAAAATTATAATACCTTATCATCAATAAGTTTTTCAATGAGTAAGTCTACAGCTTCTAATGAGCTATTTTCCTGAATCATAAATGGGTCTTTTCTCTCTTTAGGGTGTTCATATGTAATCATTGGCCCCCCTGAATATTCTCTGGAATCTTTTATTACTTCAAACATAGATTCATCCATTTGCATTATTCTAGATGCAGTAGGTTTTCTTGGTTCATTTATTCCCCTTTGTACTGTAATAACAGCTGGCAAAGAAGATTCAACAACTTCCTGATAAACCTCTCCCTCTTTTTCACATAGCACTTGCCTATCTTCAATCTGCAATTTGGAGACTACATTAATAAAAGGAAGATCTAGAATACGACTCATTCGACCTGGTACTTGACCATTATTATTATTAATTCCTACATGACCACAAAGAATAAGATCAAAATCCCCATCATGTTCTGTAATGAATTTTGATAAGCTTTCACTTACGTCTTTGCTGTTTTTTGCCTTCGAATCAATAAGAACTATCCTATCAACTCCCATTGCTCCCACATACCCCATGGTCTTGAGTGTTCCTATGCTACCTAGGCTGTAAAGTACTACTTCTCCCCCATGTTTTTCCTTCAATCTAAGAGCTTCTTCAATTGCATATTCATCATAAATATTTGCTACAAAGTCTGCATCTTTACTATCAATTTGATTAAATTTATCAAGACCTACAGCCTTATTAGTATCTATGATTTCTTTAACGATAACTAAAGTTTTCAACTTAAACCTCCTCTTAAAAAGAATTCACACTTAGGCGGCTAATAATCACCTTTGGCAACGTTTCCCTTTCACAAATGATTATATACAAATAGGTGTAATAACAACAAGTATGCACTTTTTTGTGTTATAGTATCCTTTCACATACTTAGTTTGTAGTTTGTTTTATATATAAATAACAGTTATAAAATATTTATTTTCTCGTTAAAAATTTATTTTATACTAATTGCAATCACCATAGGCTAATTTTGTCATTTTTTTGTCATAAGATGTGTTGTTTTATTATTAAGTCTTTATAATATAACATCAAATTATTATATATAATTTTTTTCTTCAAAATCGTTATTTATGCTGAAAAGGGGAATCGCCCAGTACTTCGTATGTGCTAGGGGAATCATTTTGCTTTGCAAATTTAGGCGAATGTGAAAAACAAAATTCTAAATAACAAGAGAATATTTCATCATATAAAAATCAATTCATGTATAATTAATTACTTTAGATTTAATCTATTCAATCTCTTCCCTTTCCCCTCTTCCCCTTCAAAGCTGTTACTTTGAAATTCCCCTTTTCCCCTAAAGATTCAGAAATATTATACCTATAGTTCAAAAAATAAAAAGACAGCCTGTTTCCAGACTGCACAATTTATTATTTATATGAATTTTTACTCCCACAATACGGACAATATTCATAATCCTTATTATAAGATTTATTACATTCTTTACAGACAACTAAAGTATCATGACCATAATTATCAACTTCCTCAAGACTCCAATAAGATACACTTTTTGTGCTTCCTGATTCAATCCCTTCACCAATTTCCTTACTCACTAAATATAGTGTTTGGCATGAGTCACAATAAAGCATATATTTCACATCCCATTTGATTACCGGTATGAAAAATATATGAAAACAACTATATTCTTTTATAGCCAAAGCCTTTTTACTTCCATCACATTTTTTGCACTGTGATAAATCTATCTCGCCAATTTCTTTTCTCTTAGATGTAATTCCAAATACACCAATAAAAAACATATCATCACTCCACTTTAGTAATAATTCTTCTATGGCCTCTATTATACAATATAAAGGCCGTATTTACTATCTAAGATGATGATTTAAGGGACCTCTTCCATTTCCCAGATCTAAGCCATAAGCTATTGCTCTAGTAATATAATCCTTACTTATACCAACACTGTCAGAAATACTGTTTCCCAAAGCCAGGTTCGATGCAATAGCTGAGGATAAGGTACAACCAGTTCCGTGTGTATTTGGATTATCAATCATTTTACCAGGAAATACCTCAACTTTTCCATCGATATACAGATAGTCATTACAATTATCTTTAATATGTCCGCCCTTTATCAGTATTGAACCCTCATAATAATCTTTAATTTTATCAATAGCCAGATACACATCTTTTTCATCATTTATTTCCATTGAAGCCAAAATTTCTGCTTCATATATATTAGGAGTTATTAAAGTAGCAAGTGGTATTAATTTCTCTTTTAATGACTTAATTGCATTTTCCTCTAAAAGTCTAGAACCACTTGTAGATACCATTACTGGATCAAGAACTAAATTTTTAACATTATTTTTTCCCAAGAAACTTGATATTTCATCAATGATTGCTTCTGAAGACACCATTCCAATCTTAACGGCATCTGGAAAAATATCACTAAATACAGCATCTAACTGCTTTGATACAAAATCTACACTACAATTCTCAACAGCAAAAACTCCTGTTGTATTTTGAGCTGTAAGCGCTGTAATTACACTCATTCCGTAACACTTGAATTCTGACATAGCTTTTAAGTCTGCTTGTATACCTGCTCCACCGCTACAATCTGAACCTGCTATAGTAAGTACTTTTTTCATAAAACAATCTCCTTTACAAATATTTATTCACTAAACTTTTTAGTTCTCTTGTAGCATCAGTAATACTTTCTTGCCCTAAGATAGCTGATATCACCGCTACACCCGATACTTTAGAGTTTGTAAGCTCTTCGATATTATTTTTACCTATTCCACCAATAGCAACTACTGGAATCTCTACAGAATTGATTATATTTTTTAGCATTTCTATACTTACACTATTGGCATCATCTTTACTGCTTGTTTGAAAAATAGCGCCTACGCCTAAGTAATCTGCCCCATTTTTTTCAGCTAATTTAGCTTCCTCAATATTTGATACTGATACACCAATTAGCATATCTTTTCCAACTACTTCCCTTGCCTTTAGAAGATTTGTGTCTCCTTGACCAATATGAATACCATCGGCCTTTATTTCACTTGCAAGAGCTATATGATCATTTACTATAAAAGGAATATCATGCTTTAAGGCAATTTCCTTTATCTTTTTAGCATCATTTACTTCCTCATCTCCAATAGATGATTTCTTTCTATATTGAACACATGTTACTCCGGCCTCTATTGATTTTTCAATATCTTCAAATAAAGCTTCTCCTTTTTTCCATGACTCGTCAGTAACTAAGTATAATCCTAGGTAAGCATCATTGGGTTCGTAATTTGCCTCTACTTTTTCTATACCTTTTGAAACAAGATCAAGTCCATCAATCAAATGAGTTCTCAAACTACCCACAGACACAGCTTTGGCTGCTGCATACTCTCCGGCCATCCCCATAAGTGCTACTCCTTGAACTGCAGCCTTATAATAATCTCCCTCAGCTCCACAACACGCTCCAAGGATACCTCCTGTCATGCAACCAGTACCAGTTATTTTAGACATATTCTCATGACCGTTTTTTATAAGTGTAACTCTTTTACCATCTGTAATTATATCAATTGCACCAGTCACTGCAATTGTACTTCCGACTGTTTTTGCAACCTTTTTTATAAACTCAACCTTACTCTCAAGATTCTCTTCTGTAATTTGGTCCTCATCTGTAACATCAACACCACCTGAATTATGACTTTTAGTGTATAATGCTTTAATTTCTGACATGTTACCTTTAATTACTGCAAACTTGACTTTTTCTAATAAGGTCTCCACTATTTCATTTCTAAGTGAGGAGGCTCCTACACCAACTGGATCTAATACAACCGGGATATTAAGTTCATTGGCAATCTTTCCTGCTTCAAGCATGGATCTCATTACTCTTCTATTAAGGGTACCAATGTTAATAACCAAGGCATTACTAATTGCCACAATTTCTCCCACTTCTTCAATATCATCTGCCATTAAAGGAGCTCCTCCAACTGCTAAAATCGAGTTGGCAACATCATTAACAGTAACATAATTTGTTATGTTATGTACTAGAGGTGATTTTGCCCTAAGTTTTTCAAAAAAATTAATTGTTCTTTCCATATTGATACTCTCCTTCTTTTATATTATTAGACTCTATTTTTCTAACTACTGTTGCTATTAATACAGTCAGAAAAATAACTGGCACTGAATTTCCTAATGGTGTCGAAATAGAAAGACTCATTCTATATAGTATAAAACCAATCAGCCATAATACTATACCTGTAATATCTATACCCTTAGATACTTGCATTTTTTTAGAAATAAACACATCGGCTATCATTATGGAAATCATAGGTGAAAATACTGATCCGATTAGAAGTAAAAAACTTTCATAATGTTCTATATTAAAATAAATTGCAATTAACAAACCAATAATACTTATTATAGTCATAACCTTTTTTCTACCAAACCTTTGACTTATATTTTCAAAACTTACCCCAGCTGAATAAACATCAAGGAAAGTTGTTGTAACTGTAGACAATAATACAATTAGTAGGGCGACAGTTCCTAGTCCTGCTGCTAAAAGTATCTGAGAAATATCTGAAGTATTAGCATAAATAGAGCTTCCTAAGCCTATTGCATACATTAAGGATCCCCCAAAGAAATATGCTAATACACTGGCCATAGTAACCGCTTTAGGATACTTACTTTGAGAAGTATAATCACCAATTAAGGGAAGCCAAGATAAACACATTGCTACGGACAATTCAATTCCAAGTCCCATACTTATTTCATTTGTATCTACTGAAGATACTACTGCTGAATCTTTAAAAACTATACCTGCAAGTATTAGGGATAGAATAAATAAAGAGGAAATTATGACACTGTTGATTTTTCCTAGATTTTCAAGTCCGATTATTACCCATAGTATAATTAGTGCACATATAAGTATTGAAAAAACATTAATGTTATCAAATCCCCACAGGCTATTAAATATGCCATTAAGAGCTCTTGCTCCTCCTATTATCATTACAGCAGTCCAACCTATTAATTGTAAAATATTAAGTATTGAAAATCCATATGAACCAACTCTACCAACTGATATTCCACTTGACTTAATTGATTCTAATTTTGTTTTTCCACCTATCATACCTGCCAAATACATTAATATTCCACCAATTATATGTCCAATAAATATTGCTACTAGACCCTTTTTAAATCCAAGTGGAGCAAGCAAACTACCTGTAAATATTTCTGCAACAGAAACCGCGGCACCAAACCACAGTAGTGAATTATTTAGTACTTCTTTTCTTTTCATAACTCCCTTTCATCACTTAACTATAAATTTATGGGAAACTAATGTTATGTGAATTTATGCAAAAAAAATAAGACATGCCCGATAAGCATGTCAAACTAATTATTATAAGTTCCCTACGTTGGCATTATCCAAATCAGGTTTAAGGGTTATCATCGCGATAGATGAACTCTCAGCCTGATTCCACAAGCTCCCCATAGATTAAGTGTATTTTTTTAGAAATCATTTCTTGATTCCAAGTTAATTATATTTTTATTATCATCAAAAGTCAATAGCTTGTAACTAGCGAAATTATTATATTACCCTACAAGCTTTAAGATACCGTTCTATGCTAGAATCAAGTCATCACTTACCTATTATTAAATCTCTAAGTTTCCGGCATCATTTTTGGTAAAATAAATGTAGCCAAAACTCCTAAAAATATAAAGAAAGGTATTAGTACCCCTTTCATAGGAATAGCAAATAAGTATACTAGAAAACATATATAATAGACCCCTGCAAAAATATTACTTAGAATAACATTCATTTCTATAAATAATGGACTATCTGAAATTTCCTGGTACTCACCCTTTGACAAATACATTGTATAGGGCCTATTAATCAATACTGATATGCTACATATTAGCCCTAGAATCAAATATGAAACCATAGTATTATCAATACTGATTCCAAGGAAATCAATTATAAAAAAAGATACTAGCATAATAAATATTCCATTTAGCATAAATGATTTTCTTTTTATATACACTCCAAGAATAATCAGCAGTATGCATAAGATCATAGGGGAGACAATATTTCTCCCATCACTAGACCAAAAAATCATAAGTGGCAAAAATTCTACACTAGCTTTTGCTACAATCTTAATATTTTTCAACATTTTTAGACACCTCTTCTACTACTTTTTTATGTCCCGAAACCATAAGAGATGTCATATTGTTATTCATAAACTTCTCAACTTTTTTTCTGTTAAAAAATATTCTTCTAAAACAATATTTTATCTTATCTATTGTTTTTATATAGTCAAATTGTTTGTTTTGCTTATAATATTGATAATCATACTTAAAAATTGTCCCTAGGTTACCATATACAGCATCCCTAAAAATTTTATGCCCACTTACTCCATAAAAAGTTTCAGATCTAAAGTAGTTGTCATCGAAATACCTTTTAGTTAATTGTGCTAACGTCTTAATATTTCTTGAAATTTCCTCCATATCTTCTAACTCGTCACTTACTATTCCAATAAGATTCCTACCACCTTGGGAATATATTTCTAGTATGTTTTTCAAATTATCATTTTTTGACAATTCACCAGAGATAATATAAGCAACTTGCTTCCCCTTAAAAACTGGTATGTGATTATATACAAATGTTCTGTCAAAGAATGTTTTCATCCTCCAAGTCAAATATCTGTCTTTTATTTCACCAGCAAAAACAATTATGTCATAGTTGTTTTTTATTCTATCAATTATCCTTCGCAAATCATCACTATTTTCATGAATGCATTTTTGAGTTCTGGAACATCTTAGACAACCTATGCAATAGTTGTAATTATCGATATTAGATAAGTCAATTATATCAGTATTATCAAAATAAGAAGTATATTCTTCAACCATATTACTTAAGGATTTCGAGTTCGATATATCTCCTACTATACAAATTCTGCCTTTCATATGAATTTTTTCAATTCCCTTTACTCCTTTATATATACTCAAGTCTTTTTTTACAATCTTTTTGTTTGAAAAACTGATACCATTTTCTAGAGCAAAGTTCAAATTTTCAATGCACTGTACAAGTTCTTTTCGAGCACTAACATTGAATATCGACTCCATATCATGTGATAAGCTATCAACTACTAAAGATCCCAAATCACATAAGACTTCTTTCATATACTTATGAGCTACAACATCATAGTAATTTATTGATGTTGTAAAAACAACGGAGTGTTTTCCATTCAAGCATTCTTTAACTGAAGAGTCATAAATCTTCTCAATAAATCTTTTATAGTGACCTGGAACTAGCAAATGATATACAGGAAACGCCCATATTATTCCATCACTTTCTTTTATCAATTCTTTTAGATGTTCTTGTTCTTCTATTTTATCTAATTTATCAACATGCTTAATTACATCATAGTATTGAAAAGCATTTTTCTTTGAGTACAAATCCATAATTTTTACAGACTGCATCGTAACACTTTCGCTTCCTTTTGGACTACCATTCAAAACTAAAATTTTCATTTTCATCAACTCCTACACCCTATTATACTTAAGAAAATGAACTTAGACTTTCAATATCTCCAAGAGGTATTTTATCCTTAGTAAGAGGTGTTTTTTTGTATGTAAAAAGGACATCTAGTATCCTCATTGAAGAATACTAAGATGCCCTGGTTAATAAATCTAACTTATATTCAATTATCTCTTTATATATATCTTCCCAATCATATACCCTAGTAACATTCTCAACATTTTCATACCTATTGTATGTGCAGTCCACAAGAAGTACTTTAAAACCTTCTTTAGCAAGTTCTACTGCATTTTCATACCTATCTTCAATAAATATGTCGCACTCAAGTTCTCTTGCTTTTTCAATCTTATGATGTGAACCTAGCAAATGTACACCGTGATAAATAAAATCATGTTTATCAAGCCATTCATAAGTTACAGTGGTCATTCTAGGATCCCTAGCTGTTACAAAATGAATTTTATTATTTTTATGAATGTGATTTACTATTGTTGATGCCTCTTCCCTCACTAAAGCTTCCCTATGAATTTTCTCTCCATATTTATCGTAGAAAATATCATACTCTTTTCTTGGTATACCAAGTATCGTGTGAATATCATAGCAAACAACTTCATCCGGTTTCAAATCACTTCTAAAATAGCCATTAGCCTCTTCCAACCAATAATAGGGATCAGTTACAGTACCATCAATGTCAATACAAATATTTAATTTCATAAATCTCCTCCTTCAAATTTTCTAAGCATCTTTATAATATAGTTTCAGTATTAAATGCCTTTTAACTTGAAGTTAAGACTTTGTTAAATAGATTATTTATTTTTCTATTTCATCTAAAAGCCCATATGTTATTTAACTGATTTTATGATTCCGAATGCTTTATATAATTCTATTTCATCAGCTTTTCTTTGCTTTTGAATTTCATCTACTTCAAATGTATCCTTATCAATTACTTTTTTCACTTGCCTAACTTCCCATAACCTTGAATTATTTCTTATCCAATCACCCTTACTTAATCCATGGTTTGGTATCACTAATCTGCTTTCATCAGTAGATGAATATGCTAACCTTTTATCATGTCGCCTTAATTTTATTATTTCATCTCCCGGTGATTGTCCCGCAATTTCAAACTCATGCCAGAGAATAGAGGATCGTCTTCAGATAAATCAATAGCTGTAACAATATCAACATTTTCTTGAGTATTAGATACCCTCATCTGAACCTCACGAATAATTGACCACAAATCTAAATCTCTATCATAATAGTTCTCACCATATCCAGATATTTGAACTAAATAAATTGGTAGCAATCTATTCCCTAACTTCTCTCTCATAACTTCAATATACTTTCTTAAATAATACTCATACTCATATTTTAGTTGAATACTATTTTCACCTTGGTAATATATTAAAGCCCGGGAACCAAAACCAGTAACCTTGTGTATATATCCATTCCAAAAACCAGATTTTATCGGATCCCTATCATCAAACTCATATCCAATACTTTCAAAAACTTCTTCAGGCAAAAATAACTCTATGGTTGATCCACCATATGTTAATTGGACGATTCCTATTCTTACATCTTTCAAAAAATTATTACTTTCAATAAGTCTATCAGCTAGGAAAAATCCAAGAGCTGTTGACTCTTTTAGAGCCCAATCGAATTTGCTGTACCAAATCCCATCACTTTCGTCAATAACATCACTTGCTATGATATGATCATCTCTATAAACTCTTATTTGGTCACTTCCAAGATATTTTTCTACGATTTTTTCCCCACCAAAGCATTCTCTCAGTGACATTTCAGCATTAGATTGACCCGCAACTACAAATACTTCACCTACATATATATATTCTTTCTAATGATTCTATTTTTCAAATCTTTAATTATTAAACTATGGGGCCCACTATATTTGTTAGGATACAATGTTGCTTTCCATTTACCGTTAATCACAGGAACCTTCTTTTTCTTTCCTGCAAAGTATACATCAATATTATCCCCACTTACTCCATTTCCATAAATTATTGTTTTTCTTCCCTTTTGTATTACTGCAAAATCTGAGAACAAATCAGAAACAGATAGTCTATATGTGGAGTATTTATATCTACTATCAACAGTATTTTTCAACGCATTATAAACATCTTCGGCATTTATTTGATCCTTTAAATCTTTATTTGCAAAATCCACTATTCCCTGTCTAAGACAATATTCTATCGACTCTCTAGAATCCTCCTCAACTTTAGCATTTACAAGTTCCCAGTAGCCTTCCATTTCAAATAAATTGTTAGGATCTAAATAAAACTTTAGAACCCTAGCAAATCTTTCAAAATCCAAAACTTCAATTTTATCATGATATTTTTCTAGCTCATATCCGTAATACTCATGAAAAATTTCATATATATCTTCTGAAGATATACTATCCTTTTCTATAATATTTCGAATCAAGTACGCAATGTATTTATCATCTGCGACATTCTCAATTCTTTTATCTTCATAATAATCAAAATATTTTCTTAACCATTTACTTATATATTCCTCCTTTGATATCACTATATCATCAATACAAACCTTAGAATTGATTCCCCATACATCTTCATTAAATCCAGTATTGGAAATCTCTAATACTTTACTGCTCTTATATGGTATTAAACCATTAAATCGGTGATTTATAACACGGTTTTTTTCTATTTCTGCAGAATCTCCTATTATATATAGACTAAGGACTCCAGAATCCATATTATTTTTTGAACAAAATAGAATTGTATATTCATTCAACTCACTTAGTTCGTATATTCCTTCATCAAGAACCGTAATTAAACCATCATTTTCAACTACTAAAGACCATTTTGTTCTAAAAAAATTTGCCGATATATTTTTTCTATAGATTTCTTCGAGGTGGTATGCTATATAATATTCTTCTCCCTCTTTCCCCTTGCCTAAATACAATTTGAATATCGGTCTTTTAAGGTGTCCATTATTACCCATACATTTAACCTTTAATTTCATTTTTATTCCTAAGTCTTCAGGAAACATCTCACCAAGATACATTGAAACTTTTTGTTCATATCTTGAATTTCCGATGCAAAGAGCTCCATCTTCAGTAATGTTAACAGTTTCTTTATAATCACTATTGTATTTACCTATTACTCTTCCAGATTCCATAATTCTGCCAGATTTAACACTAGCTTTGTCAAAATTCATATATGATACTTCATCACAATAAGAATATGATAAAAGAAAAATAAAAGAAAAAAGGATAAATATAATTAAAGATTTTTTCATAATATACCTCCAAATCATCTATAATTTATTTATCCTTTTTCTATAATTTATTCTTTATTTTGATAGTTTTTTCCTTTGGATAATAAGTTCTTTCAACTCCTTATCCTTATCAGTAATTATATTATCTACTCCTAAATCAATCATAGCTTCCATAGATGATTTATCATTTATAGTCCATACATGAACTTCTCTTCCCAAACTATGTGCATCCTTAATTAGTTTTTCATTAACATAACTCTCTTCCATACTATAAAAATCAACATTTATATCAGATAGGTCTCCGAAAACTGCATACATTATTCTACCCGTCTTAATTTTAGAATCTATTTTTTCTATTTCATCTAACAGTTCATAATCAAGTGAAGTTACAACACAATCATTATAGTATTCATACTTCTTAATTATTTTAGCAACTGATTCAACAAAGTTCTTTTCGTGTCCATGGGATTTAACTTCAATGTTAAGTTTAATCCTTCCCCTTGTTTGTTCAATAACTTCCTCAAGTGTCGGAAATTTCTCTCCCTTAAACTTATCCGAAAACCATGATCCACTATCGAGCTTTTTTACCTCTTCAAGTGTTAATTCCCAAACATCAGCATCATATCCAGACGTTCTTTTAAAATTATTATCATGAATAAGTATAATACTTCCATCTTTAATTTCCTGTACATCAATTTCAACGTAATCTGCACCATTACTTATAGCAATCTCAATTGAAGACATAGTGTTTTCTGGGGCTTCAAAAGAAGATCCCCTGTGGGCAGTTACTTTAACATCATACATAATATTATCCATCTCCTCTAGACCGAACATTACAACAGCCGAAACTATTAGAAGTGATACCCCTAAAATAGTAACAACCGTCTTTTTATATTCGAAAATCTTATCAATGATATTATGCTTCTCTTTTGAAACTAGTTCTAGATGATCTACTTTGCCTGTCAATTTATAAAAAAGCATAGTTAGCCTGTATGACTCAAAGGGCATAAGAAAGAGTGCCAATACTGAAATTATTAATACAAAAAGTGTTATTATTACTGTTATGATATACTCTTCCATAAATGTATTCATAAACATAGAATAAACTATTCCACCAAGTAGAAGAGCTACTATGGTTACAATTATTCCTGATAAAACTAAGGCTAGGGATACTCCAAACATATTTTTAAGGAAAATCTTAAAATTACCCATCACCAATTTCCTACTCAATTTTAAAGCTTCATGGGGTTTTTTATCTTTTAATATAATAAAATGCATAGTGAAAATATAAAGTACCGCGCAAACAACTGCAACTGTAATCAGTCCAGAGTATATAAACCATAAAAATGTGTCTACATTTATATAATCTTTTACAAAACCAGGAATTTGTAATGAATTGAAAACACTCGTATTATAGCCTATTCCTAAAAATGGTGCTACGATTACAAATGCAAAAGCTATAAGTGCACCATATATTCCTAACATATCCTTATACTTAGTCAATGTGAACTTAAATATAGTAAGATATGAGGACTCCTTTTCCCTAATATAAGTTTGATGACTCATAATTATAAGTCCACCAATTTCTACCAAAACAACAAATATACCGAAAAGTATCATTAATACGATTGATGCAATCCCTTGTAAAGAGAATAGGTACTTCGTTATCATACCATTTGATATTGATGATATCCCTTTACTATTCATAATAGCCATCATCATTATTTTTACTAATGGTAATAATATGATTGCAATAAATAATCTTGATATTAACTGATATTTTATAAACCTTCCCTTTGAAAAATATAATCCATTTATTATTTCCTTAAAATCCTTAACCATACTATTATCCCCTTTATGTCATATACAATAATTATACTAGCTATATCTTATGATAAAGTTTATATATTATTAAGAATTTATAAAGAAAAAAGAAAGCCACATATTACCGTCAGTTTATTAAGATAATTATCTAATAAATCGACAGAAATACTGGCTTTCTTAAATGATATTTTTTAAATTTATATGATATTAAATAGTAATTTACTAAAAAGTATCATAAATATCAGTGCGAATGGATAAGCTGCTCCATATCCACAAACAATCTCGTCAGAATCATACATTTCTATAGATTTTGCTAGTCCCAAAGAACTTGTCATTCCTCCACATATTCCACCAACAACATAAGTAACTTTCATACTAAGTCTTGCCGCAACAACAATTCCTGACATAATGCTTGCAAATGCAATAATAGCACCTATAGCAATAAGTACTACCCCCTGAGATTTGAAAAGCATTATAGCAGTATAACCGTACTTTAGTCCAATAATTGTAGTGAACATATTTAATGAAATATCTTTTAATGCACTTAGCTGGTGAGCATTAATATCAAAATCTAGTGGCCCAAGCTTCTTTATACTTCCAAGTGCTAAAGCTGAAATAAGTACACCACCGGTAGTTCCTAATGATATTGTTCCTAGATAGCTTCCTAAGTTGACACCTATTTTTCCTATAAGTGATCCAAGGATACACACAATAAAGTATGATATAAGTGGAAACTTACCTATTTTCCCATCATCAGTTTCAATAGGTGATGCCTCAAATAGTTCAGGTCCTATATCATTATGCTTTCTTAAAGCAAAATGAGAATAAAGAACTACTGCAACTACACCTGGTACATAAGAAATGGCATATCCAATTCCAACTAATGCCTCTTTACCACTTCCTAGGTTTTTAGCTGTTTCCATCGTAGCCGCAAATGCTGGTGAACAGGTTAAACCACCTAAGTAAGTGCCCAAAATAGATATCTCCATTTGAGGAAACATACGACAAAATATGTATGTTCCAATGGCTCCAACAAAAGTTATTGTAAAAGATATTACAATAAACTTTCCTCCATTATCCCTGATCGTATCCTTAAGACTTTTTGAAGCAATAAGTCCCACAGAAGAAATAAATGCAATTAGACTATACTTAAAAAGCGCATCTGGTATTTCTAATGTTCCTCCATTAGCCATAGCATAAGCAGTTACAAAGTAACCTAATAGAATCCCCGAAAAGAGACCACCAGAACTTCCAAGACTAAATCCAAAAACTTTTATCTTTCCTATAAGTTGCCCCATAAGAATACTCAAAAAAATCAAAAAAATCGGATCTGTTAAAAAGTAATCCATAGTCAAACTTCCCTTCTATATTTTTGTATTCGACCGTCCTCTTTAACAAACCTTTCCCAAAGGTAAAATCCTAAAATCACCACAATAGTATATTATTAAACTCCCTTTGTCAATAATATCAGCTTATGTTTTTAACATTGTACCAAAAGGGCTAATTTGATAATATATATACTATATAATAGAACGAAAAAAAATGCGGTGGGATAATGATGAGAAAAAACAATAGGGGTTTCACATTAATTGAATTGATAATAGTATTAGCTATACTCCTAACACTAACTTCAATTACAACAGTTCTTTATTCTCCTTCAAGGGATCATATTCTTGAAGGTCTTGAAAAAGAAGAGTTTAGGATTGTTTCTAATGCAATCAAACTCGCTGAGATATATAATGATATACCGAAAAACTCATTTTTTGACTCCGAAAACCCTACTGAAGAAAGTTTATTAGAATACTCAAAAAGAGTATCCCTTGAGAATCATCTTGTTCCTGATTATTTAGATAAGATTCCCACTAGATTCAATAATCCATGGGATATTTATGAACTACCAGACAATCCCACATCTAGGGATAAGGGGCGAGTTGTAGGAGATACCTTGATAACCATGCTTGAAGATGGAGCTGCAAACTTACAATATAATAGATTTTCATACAGCTCATTAACATACAATGGTAATACCTCACCTTTCATTACTGACCCACAACTTAAAGCTGAAATAATATCAAGAGCTGGATTAGAAGATTTCCCTAATATTGATAATTACATTATGTATCTTTACAGCGGCCTAAATAATCTCCATATAATTAGAATAAATCATCCTGACAGATCAGAAACTAATATTGGAGCAATAAGACAACTGAATGATGGTTCATGGGAATTCGTACCATATGGTCAAGGATACAACTAAAAGGGGAAGTCATTAATAGACTTCCCCTTTTCCTTCTGACTCGTTAAACAATACCGCTTCACGGGACTGTCAAATCCTTTATTTAAAGGACTTAACTTTGCTATATCCAATTAGAAATTATAATTGTCAATATTGTCTTTAGTAAATATTGTTCTCTCTGGCATTAGAACTACACCAGACTTATCTGATAGATACTCATGACCTAATACTGAGTTAGGCATAATTTCTACAGCTCCTATTTCAGGAATATCAATAGTATCCCCAACTACAAAATCATTACCTGCAGCTAACCAATATGCAATGTATGCACCCATAGCTCCTTGAACTTTACAATCCCATAAACCAAACTGAGTTAAAGTACCATCTTTAACAAAATCCCTCATAGAACTAGGAGTAGCGAAACCTGTTATTATAACATCTTCTGCACTCTTTCCTAGATTCTTAGCAGCCTGAGCCATTCCAGGTAATGCAGTAGAATCTGGGCAGATAATTGCGTCAATGTCTTTATATGTATTTAGGATTGATTCTCCAACTTGAATAGATTTTTGTGCATCAGACTCACCATACTCTGTAGTAACTAGATTCCATTTTGGGAATTCCTCAGCAACATACTTCTTAGCTGCATCAACCCATGAGTTTTGATCTGTTACAGTTGGACTTGAGTAGAAGAATGCAAAATCAATTTCAGCATTTTTAGCATCATCAATTTGCTCAGCTACCATATCTACTAACATTTTACCTAACTGTTCTGGAGTTCCTTGACTTACCATTAATGAACGATACTCTGGATTAACATCTGAATCCCAAGTAACAACTTTCATTCCTGAATCAGTAGCTGACTTAAGAGCTTCATTTAATCCATCAGGTGAATTAGAAGAAACTGCAATTGCATTATAACCTTGGTTAACAGCGGAGTTAATTACTTGAACTTGATCAGCAACAGTTGCATTTGTAGTACCATCATACTTACAATCGAAACCAACCTTGCCTGCCATATCCTGAGCACCAACATTTGCAGATTCAAAGAACATATTACCTGTTAGCTTAGGAATAAATACTACAGAAACATCTGAAGGATCAAGTAACTTATCGTCAGTTGCTTCAGCATTTTCAGCTGGAGCACTTTCCCCACCAGAAGAAGCTGGAGCTTCCTTAGAACAACCCATCAAACCTGTTAATACCATTAATGCAGCAAGTAACAAAGATAAATACTTTCTTTTCATTTCTTTCTTCCTCCCTTTTGTTTTTTTATTAAAACTCTTTCTATATAGTTTTAGAAAGAGCAATAAAACTATTTTAACGGTAACTAGATATTTATGCTCTCTGTATTTTCATCCGTTTTTTAATATCTCTGAATATATTGCTCCCTGATAAAATGCTTTTAACCGATACAGATATTACTAATAAAAGTCCTATTCCTATTCCTACAAATTGAGTAGATAAACCTGCCATTTGTAAACCTAAAGTCATAAGACCAATAATTACACTAGCCAAAGCTGTTCCAATAATCGATCCTTCTCCACCAGTGATGGCAGTTCCTCCTAAAACAACAGCCGTTATAACTGAAAGAGTTAAAGTCGCACCATGATCAGCCCTAGAAGAACTAAGATAAGATGTAATATACATACCAGATACCGAAGCTCCAATCCCCACTAGCATATGGGTACTTAAAATAATTATTTTAGTTTTTATACCTGAAAATTCAGCGGCTTTTCTATTCACACCAGTTAAATATACCCTTCTACCATATGTAGTACGATGAAGAATAACATATGCAATTATAATAAGAGTAGCAAATATAATAAGAGAACTTGGTATTCCAAATATTTTGCCATGACCAATTAGTCTAAAACTATCTGGGAATCCCGTTATTCCCTCAGCAGCACTTATACCTGAAAACCCTATGATCACAAGTGAAATCCCCGCATATAAGAAACTTGTTCCCAATGTTGCAACCATAGCTTGTACACCGACATAAGCGACTAAAAATCCATTAAATGCTCCACAAATTCCTCCAACAACTATGGCAATCAAAACAGCTAACCAAATATTGACTCCCATCTCTTGCCACAGTAATCCCATTACAACTGAAGAAAGACCTACAACTGACCCCATAGATATATCTATACCTCCAGTTATTATTACTAGAGTCATAAATAATGCAATTATAGCAACAGTTACAAAATCATTTGCACTGTTCAATAAAACTCTTACTTTTAAAAATCTTGGATTTATTAGACCAAATAAAACTATCTCAAGTATTAGAAAGGCAACAAGGGACAATTCCCATTTACATTTTACTCCTTTTAATCTATTCATTATTTATTCCCCCCTAAGGAAACTGACTGGGAATATTCCTCCACAGATTCCAAATCTTCCATGGATCTAGCTGACAATCTTTGTTTTCTAGCCTTTTCCTCAAAGTATTTGTGAATAATTACATCAGATACAACTATTATGATAAGTAGTATTCCCTGTATGGATTTATTCCAAAATGAAGGTACTTTAAGGAATACAAGAGCCGAATTTATAGCGGTCATTATTACTGCTCCTATTGAAGCTCCAACCACAGAACCTATTCCTCCGCTTAAACTAACACCACCTAAAACACATGCAGCTATCGCTGTCATTTCAATATCCAGTCCAGTATTACTTGTAACGAAACCAACTTGAGATGCGAAAACAACTCCAGCAATAGAAGCACAGACACCAGAAATAATATAAGCAAGTATAATAAACTTTTTAACGTGTATCCCTACTAAAATAGATCCTTCGATATTATCACCTATTGCAGCAAAGTACTTTCCAGATTTAGCCCTTGCAAAATAAAATTGAACTAATACTACTGCTATTACAGCAATTATAAAATATACATTTAACCCTAAAAACAAATTTTGGGAAGCCATTTTAAAATTGTCTGGAAGATTTTCAACCCACTTACCGTCCGTATACACTATCATTGCTCCCCTGACTATCCCTAAGACTCCTAGTGTCATTATTATTGCTGGAACTTTAATTATTGCTACACCTATTCCATTAATAAGACCAATAATAATACCTATAATGAGAGCTAGTATAATAGCAAGAAACACACTATGCTCATCCCTTATTAAAGTAGCCGATACAGCGGCAGATATACCTAATGTTGCTCCGACTGATACGTCAATACCTCCAGTTAAAAGTACAAAAGTCATACCGATAGCTAATAAAATATACATTACACTACCCTTAAGTACAGTGGAAATACTTTGAAATCCAATAAAATCAGGATTCCGAAGTCCGACTCCAAAGAATAATATTAAAAGAAAGACAAACGCTGATACTTCCCTTTTTTCAAAAATTCTCTTCAAAAAATCCATTTTTCATCACCTTCCTTTGTTTACGAAATAGTTATTTAATCCCGAATGCAGCTTTGGTGAGTCTATCCATGGTTATTTCATCTTTAGTAAGATTCTCCGTATTTGTACCATGGTACATGACCTCAGCCCTATCAGCCAGTTCTCCTATCTCTTCAAAGTCCGACGATATCAAAAGTATAGCAAGGCCCATAGATTTAAGTTTATTAATAATCCTATAGACATCTCCCCTAGCTCCAGCATCAATCCCCCTTGTAGGTTCATCTAAAATAATTATTTTAGGATTTGATGATAGTATTCTACCAATAACTACTTTCTGCTGATTACCCCCTGATAATGATTTCAAAGATTGATCTTGTCCCGTAACTTTTATTCTAAAGTCATCAATATACTTTTGAGTAATTTCTTTTTCCCTTTTTCTGTCAATAAATACATTGCTTATTCTGGAAAGAATAGCAGATGTGAGATTCATAGTTACATCAGATAGACTAAATACTCCATTTAAATGCCTATCTTCCGGTACATAATTAAGTCCTCTTTCTACAATTTCCTTTGTAGAATACCCTATAATTGACTCATTCTCTAGTAGTACTTGTCCCCCAAGAATTTCTCCTTTACCAAATATAGCTTCAGCTAATTCAGTTCTTCCTGAACCAACAACTCCTGCTAGACCTAGTATTTCACCAGAATAAACTGAGAGTGATATATCTTTAAATCCATATCCAGATACTTTGTCTAATTTTAGTACTGGATTTGAATTATAATCTACCACTATTTCTTTCTTGTTCTTTTCTGATTTTTCTACATTGTCTGGCATAAGTCCCTGAATTAACATTTCCTTAGTAAATTCAGAAACTGGTCCATTTACGGTTATTTCTCCATCCCTTAAGATAACAACATCTGTTGCTACTTCAAAAACTTCAGTCAATCGGTGAGTAATATAAAACATACCTATACCTTTTTCTTGCAAATCTTTCATCAATTTAAAGAAGGACTGGATTTCATTAAATGTAAGAGTTGAGGTCGGCTCATCTAGTATTAATATCTTAGCCTCTCTAAGTAGACCACGTAATATTTCTACTAATTGTTGTTCTGCTATTGAAAGGGTTGCCGCCTTTCTACTTAAAGAGATTTTCCATCCTAACTGTTTTAAAAGATTCTTAAGTTTATCTTTTAAAAGTGATTTATTACCACTGAATCCAATCAAAACGTTTTCCTCTACTGTCATATTAGGAAAAAGTAGAGGCTCTTGTGGTACAAGATATATTCCATTATCAAGAGCAATTGTTGGTGATGTCATATTAACTTTTTCTTCTTCTATGTATATTTCTCCATCATCACAGGAGTATATCCCCATTAGTATTTTCATCAGGGTACTTTTACCTGCACCGTTACCACCAATAATAGCTACAACTTCTCCTCGAGACAATTCTAGTGATGCCCCTTTAAGAACCTCATTATCACCGAATGATTTTCTTATTTCACATAGTTTAATGAGAGATTCCTTTTCATGCATAAGCTATCCCCCTCGTAGTTATCATATTTTGTGCGTATAGTACAATTGTTATGTATTAAATATTTTGTTCGTTTTTGCTTTAATTAACTTTTTATAAAACATTTTATCCATCAATTAACATTTGTATGTACTTCCTATATCCAATTACATCATAGTCCATTTAAATGTGGCTTGTCAACATATATTTGAAATTTTTTAAAAATTCACACAGTGCTTGACACCGTATAATCTGATTGATATAATTCAAACAAATAAACATTTTATCAAACGTTAAACATTTGTTATTTTTATTAAAACTATTAAAGATACAAGGAGAAATAATATGTATGAAAGCAATCTAATTTATAAGGTAACATGGTTTTACTACGAAAATAATATGACACAACAGGAAATAGCTCAACATCTTGGAATATCTAGAATGAAAGTTGTAAAGCTGTTAAACCAAGCTAAGCAAGAAGGATTAATTAAGTTCAAAATGGATCCAGAAGCAAAATCAAACATCCAGCTAGAACAGGAATTAATAAAAAAGTTTGGTCTTAAAGATGTTTTCGTAGTACCAAGTTCTCCTGAAAACCTTAATGATAACATTGCAAAAGCAGCAGCTCAATATATAGAAGATAAGGTTGATGAAAATACTTTCATTAATATAGGATACGGTGATACAGTTTCAAAGACACTTAATCACCTCATATATTCAATTGAAAAGGAGATTTCTCTAGTTACATTATCAGGCGGGGTATCATACTACACTTCTGCTATTGTTTCAGGTACAAAAAAGAAATCTTCAAACAGTATAACCCCAAATATTCATATAATACCATCACCTCTTCTTGTTTCTTCCGAAGAAGTTGCCAACACATTTTTACAAGAAAAAAGTATTCAAAATATCTTAAATATGACTACCTTATCATCAATGTCTATCGTCGGAATAGGATCAGTATCGGATAATGCTACGATCTTCAAATATGGAATAGCTAACAACGAAGACCTTACATTATTAAAAATGCAAGGTGCTGTAGGTGATATTCTGAGTCAATTTTATGATAAAAATGGTAATATACTCGAATCCGATTTGCACAATAAGCTAATTGGTATCAAGCTAGATAAATTAAAAGAATCGAACCAAACAATTGGAGTTGCTGGAGGTATTCATAAGGTACAAGCTATTTACTCTGCTCTAATAGGAGGATATTTAAACATTTTAATTACCGATGAAGACACCGCAACTGAATTACTAAAGTTTAAAAATTCATAAAGTTACTTATTTTTAAAAAAAGGGTGATACTATGAGCAAATATCTATTGGCAATTGATGCTGGCACAGGAAGCATCCGATCAATAATTTTTGACACTAACTTTAATCAGATTGCAATATCAAGTGAAGAATGGACACACAAGGAAGACCCAAGATATGAGGGCGCTATCGATTTTGACATAGAAAATAACACAGAGCTTCTTTTCAAAACCATAAAAGATGTAATAAGCATTTCAAAAATTGATCCTAATGACATATTAGCTGTATCTTCTACAAGTATGAGGGAAGCTTTCGTACTATACGATGAAAAAGGTAAAGAAATTTGGGCAGTATCTAATGTAGATTCACGGGCCATTAACGAAGTACATCAATTAAAAAATCTTTCTGATAGTATCGAAAAAGAAGTATACAATCTTTCAGGTCAAACTTTCGCCTTGGGAGCTATACCTAGATTAATGTGGGTAAAAAATAAACTTCCTGAAGTTTATGATAAAACTTATGCCATAACTATGTTGAATGACTGGATTACTTACAAACTTACTGGTGTATTTTCTGTAGAACCTTCTAATGGTTCCACAACAGGTATAATTAATACTTCCACTAGGTCATGGGATGATAAAATAATTGAGAAATGTAACCTAAAAAAAGGTATCTATCCCAAAGTCCTTGAAAGTGGCTCTGTAATTTCCTATATTTCTGATGAAATATCTAAAAAAACCGGTTTAAGTACTGACTGCATCGTCGCTGTAGGAGGTGGTGATGTACAAATTGGTTGTGTTGGTGTTGGTGTTGTTGAAGAAAAGGAAGTTGCTCTATTTGGAGGTAGCTTCTGGCAACTTGAGTACAATACTTCCTCCCCTTCTGTTTCAGAGGACATGAAAATCAGAGTTAACTGTCATGCAACAAGAGACCTATGGCAACAAGAACTTATAGCTTTTTATCCTGGTCTTGTTTTAAGATGGTTTAGGGATAGTTTTTGTAGATATGAAGTAGAAAAAGCAAAGGAACTTAATATAAGCCCTTTCGATATTTTAAATAAAGATGCAGAAAGTGTACCTGTTGGCTCTAATGGTGTAATGTGTTCGTTTTCAAGTATAATGGATTATAAAAATTGGAAACACCCTTCACCTTGTTTCACTAATTTCGGCATTGATCCTGAAAAATATAACACTGCAACATTTTACAGATCAATACTAGAAAATTCAGCTCTAGTAACTTTAGGTCACAAAAAAATAATTGAAAGCACTTTTGGCAACTTCCCCAAAGAGATAACATTTGCATCCGGGGCTTCTAATAGTAGTTTATGGTGTCAAATTGTTTCAGATGTATTAGGGGTAAAAGTCAATGTTCCTGTTATAAAAGAATCAACTGCTTTAGGTGCAGCCTTTTGCGCAGGGCATGCTGCTGGAATAGTGAAAAACTTAGGCGAAGATATTAAAAAGTACATAAAAATAGAAAAAACTTACTCTCCAAATATGGACAATCATAAAAAATATCAAGAAATATTTGATTGCTGGACAGATCTTTCAAAGTCTCAAATCAGTATTTCCGATAAGGGTACAGTTGACCATATGTGGAAAGCGCCAGGTATATAAAATAATTAAAAATTCTATTGAGGTGATTAATATGATTAAAGTTCATGAGTCAGAAAGAGAATATCGTTTTGGTGATAGCGGGCCAAAGTATTTAAGAAAAGGTCCATTCCTCAGTACCGGAATTGTTGCCTTTAATCCTGGTCAAGACTTTCAATGTCACTACCACAGTATTATGGAAGAAAGCTTTCTAATTATTGAAGGTCAATTGGATTTCTATATTGATAATAAACTTGTTAAATGTAAAGCTGGCGATCTTGTTACTGCAGAACCTGGTGAAAGCCATTATATTAAAAACACATCTGATGAAGTTGCAAAAGCAGTATTTATGTTAGCACCATTCCAACTACAAGATAAAGTTGTAGTTGAAGATAACAATATTGAGGAGGAATAAAAATGGCAGATAAGGATGGAATTTTAAATCCAAAGGATTATGGTATTGATATACCACAAGCAAACTCTACTTTCCATGTAAAAGGAAACAGTCACGCAAGTTGGGGAATGAAATCAAGATTGAGTAAAATATTCAACCCTCGAAGTGGTAACTCACTTATGCTTGCATTTGATCATGGTTACTTTTTAGGACCTACATCTGGACTTGAAAGATTAGATTTAAAGATACCTCCACTAGCTGAATACATAGACTGCTTTATGGGGACAAGAGGTGGCTTAACATCTTGTATAGATCCTTCAATCACTGGTGATAAGGCAATCGCCCTTAGGGTTTCTTCAGGTTCATCGATTTTGAACGATGATTTAAGTAACGAAATTATATCTGTAGATATCGAGGAAGCAATAAGAATGAATGCTGATTTAATGGCTACACAGGTATTTATAGGTGCTCCACACCAAAAAGAATCTATAGATAATCTATCAAAAGTAATCAATACAGGAAATAGGTATGGTATACCTACAATGGGGGTTGTGGCAGTAGGTAAAGAAATGGCTAGAACAGCTGAATACTTTAGACTTGCTACTAGAATAATTGCCGAAGTAGGAGCTCAAGTAGTAAAATGCTATTACTGCGATGATTTCGAAACTGTTGTAGCTGCTTGTCCTGTTCCTATTGTAATTGCTGGCGGAAAGAAAATACCTGAATACGATGCTATGGATATGTGCTACAAAGCTCTTCAACTTGGAGCTGCTGGTGTTGATATGGGTAGAAATATATTCCAATCAGATGATCCATTTGCAATGGTTCAGGCCGTTAGAGGAATAGTACATGATAAACTTACAACAAAAGAAGCATATGAACTATATGAAACAATAAAAAACAGATAGATTTCTCATTGAGAAATCCCCTTATCAAATTGCCTATCTAGATTTTTCTAGATAGGCAATTATTTTTGTGCATTTTAATCTAGTCATTTGGTATAATATAGATATAATCTTAATATAAGGAGTATATACATGTTCAAAAACCGAATCAAATACATAGAATATCTTACAATTTTTTTTATTGCTTTAATTATAAGTACTGTAATTATTCTAAAAATCGATTTAATAACAGGATCTATCGGTAAATTCTTCAGCATATTAAAGCCTTTTTATATTGGTTTTGCTATTGCCTATATCCTTAATAGACCTATTAATTTTCTCGAAGGAAAAACAAAAATCAAACGTGGATACCTTATACTTTCTTCATATATTGTTGTACTAGGTCTTATCACAATATTCGTTAGTTATTTTATGCCTAGTGTTATCGATAGTTCAGTAAAACTAATTACTGCACTTTCTAAAGGTATCGAGAATATCCCAAACTACATAGCAAATATGGAGTCAGTATCTAACTCCCCTATCAAATCTACACTGGAAAGTAACTTGAGTAAGATTACTGAATTGTTAGGATATGTAACAAATTTCCTTGTTGATAATGTGGCAAAAGCAATGATTAGCATTACTTCAACTTTAATGAATTTAATTTTTGGTATAATTATTTCTATATATATGTTAATAGATAAACTCAAAATAAGAAATTTATTTAAAAATATTATCAAAATCCTTTTTTCAGAAAAAAGAGCAAATGGAATCATTGATTTTATGAGTGAAGTTAATGTTATTTTTTCTCACTTCATTACTGGATTAATAGTTGAAGCTATGACTGTTGGTACTTTGGCTTTTATTGGTATGACTATACTAAATGTAAGGTACGCTCCAATACTTGCAATGATAATATGCTTTACAAATGTGATACCATATATAGGTCCATTTATTGGTGCAGTACCAGCTGTAGTTGCAACATTCCTTTATGATCCTAAACTAGCTTTAATAGTAATGATTTATATATTAGTACTTCAACAATTTGACGGCAATTTTTTAGGACCGAAAATAATGGGTAATTACATTGGACTTGACCCAATATGGATAATACTATCAATAACTATTGGTGGTGGATTCCTAGGAATGTTGGGAATACTCTTAGCAATTCCTATTGGAGCAATTGCTAAAATTGTATTGACTAGGCTATTAAATAGATATGAACGTAAAAAAGCAGTTGCTGATTAATCAGCAACTGCTTTTCTTATTTAAAACCATCAACAACTACATCTAGCTTACCTGTTTCCGGATCCATTATCATTCCGTGTACATTAACATCCTCTGGAATAAGAGGATGATTCTTTATAGAAGAAACACTTTCTTTAATAGCTTCAATTTCTGAATCAAATCCCTTAAGCCATTTTCTTATATTTATCCCCGAATTTTCTAAAATATCAATTGTTTCTCCATTTACATTCCTATCCACCATCTTACTGATTATGCCCTCACCATCTAAATTACTCATTCCACAACCGTGATGACCTATGACAATAATGTTATCTGCTTTAAACTCATAAACAGCTACAACAATACTTCTCATAACACTACCAAAAGGATGCATAATTGTCGCACCTGCATTTTTAATAAGCTTTATATCACCATTTTTTAAATTCATAGCTTGTGGTAACAATTCAGTAAGTCTAGTATCCATACAAGATAAAATTACTGTTTTCTTTGCAGGTTTTTTGCTAGTTGAAAAATCTTTATATTTTTCACCTTCAACAAAATCCTTATTAAAAGATAAAATATCTTCTATTGTCTTTCTCCCCATTTTTTCTCCCCCTCATATGCCATATCAATCTTTTACCTATTTTTATCCAAATACATTTGCTCATCAGCTAATGTATACAGAATATCAAGATTAAGTTTACTATTATCTAAACATGATATTCCATAGCTGAAGTCTGGAATCATTCCACACTCCAAGCCCTTAATGACCATCTCATTATAACTTTTCTTCATAAATTCAAGCATTTCTTTAATATCATCAAGACTTTTATTCCTTATTAGAATAACAAACTCATCCCCACCATATCTTGAGCCTATGGTATTATCATCTGTCTCTTCTAAAATAAGATTGGATAGTCTTTTTATAACCCTATCTCCAACAATGTGACCACAGCTATCATTTATCTTTTTTAGACCATTAATATCAATTACAACCATACATAAAGTTTCATAAGAGAGTTCTATATTTTCTATCATTTGCATAGCTATTCGGTCGAAACTGTGCCTATTGTATAGGGAAGAAAGTTTGTCAAACTTTGATAAGAACAAAACTTCATTATATAAATACTGGTTTTTGATTACATTTGCTATCTGCTTAGACATATATTCAAGAACATAAATATCCTTATCAACAAAGATTCCATTTCTATCTCCGTTGATACACAACATTCCAACAAAAGAACCCTCAAGATATAAAGGTGATGATATTTCAGACTTAATTACATACTTTTCATCCTCAGTGGAAACAACTCTTTCTTTTGACTCCATCGTGTCAAGTCCATCAATTATCATGGTCCTATCAAGTTTTCCTTCTGAAGCAGTATATAAAAATGATTCTTCCAACTTCACACTAAAAGCTTCAATATCTTCTTCCTTAAATCCCACATGAGCTTTTGCAGTAAGATTTCCTTTTTCATTAAGAATCAACACACTACCAAATTTAGCCTTAGGAATCAGAGACATACATGTATCTAATATATAATCAAACATCTTGTCACTGGACTCCATTGCTATAACTTTGTTTGAAATATCAATAGCAGCCTCACTCAATTTTTTAAATTCTATTAGTTCATCTCTTGTCTTTCTTCCAATAAAGTAAATTATCAAAACTAAACCTATCAAAACTATATTGATTCCTATAAAAATTTGAGTGTTAAGCATTCCTATCTACCTCCCACTATATATATGATAATAATTTGTCCTTATGTAATATCTTTATCTTATTGTCACTAATATCAATTATTTTCTGATCTCTAAACTTTTTCAAAGTTTTAGTTATAGTTACCCTTGAACACCCTAATAAATCTGCCATGTCCTGATGTTTTAAATAAAAATATTCGATGTGACCATTTACCTCTTTACCTTCCTGGCTAGCCATACGAACTAAAACACTTGCAATCTTTCCTTCAGCATCCTTAAAAACATTATCCGTTAGCTGAGAAGTAACAATTTCAAACTTCCTAATAATACTTTTTATTAAATATTCATAAATGCTTCTATTTTTGCTTACAGTAGTATGGAACTCATTCGTCTCCATAACCTGTACAGAACACTTGGTAAGTGTAGTGACATCATAATCATGGGTTGATTTATTGAAATACTCTATTTCACCAACCAAATCCCCTTCACTAAGTATGTACAATATCTTCTCATTTCCACTTTCACTAACAGTAGATACCTTTACTCTCCCCTCACGAACCAAGAGAATATTTTCTCCCCTACTAAAATTTATAACCTTATTTTTATTATATAAACGAGAACTTCCCATATCTTGAAATTTATCTAAATAATACTGCCTAACTTCATTATATTGCATTAAACTACTTGTTTCCCACAAACTAACCACCTCAGCATTTCTAACTATGATAAACACTTACTATCCAACAATTCATTTTTTATATTATAGCATAACAGGGTAAAATGTATAGACACTTTTTTAGTATAACGAAAAAAACTACATTGCAAAATTGCAATGTAGCTATTTTTTAAACCAAATATTCAATCAACAATTTCATAGTATTCTCAACTGCTCTCACATGGGTTCTTTCATAGTGATGAGTTGAATCTACTCCTGGTCCTACACAAGCAAAGTTGGCATCAAGTCCTTGAAGCACACCAATACTTGCGTCTGATCCGTATCTGTTGTATACGTCTACAACGTATTCAATTTCTTTTTCCTTGCAAATCTCTGCTAGTTTTTTTCTGAAACCATAATCATATGGTGTCCTACTATCCTTAGCACATATACATACTGCTGTTTCTGTACATTTTTGTCTTGGGCCTACTGGACCAATATCTATAGCAATTATTTCATCTGTTTTTTCAGGTAAATATGCTACACCATGTCCAATTTCTTCGTAATTACTTATATTAAAATGTATAGTATATTTTGGAGTAATGTTGTTTTCTTTGATATACTTACACATTCCAAGAATAATAGCTACAGCAGACTTATCATCTATATGTCTAGTTTTAATAAAGCCATTTTCTGTAATCATAAATCTTGGCTCAAATGAAACAAAATCGCCTACATCTATTCCTAAAGCAAGTGTTTCTTCTTTTGAGTTTGTGAACTCATCTATTCTTACTTCAACCGTTTCATCAGTTCTAAGCATAGTTCTAACTTCTTCTGAATCTATATGGATAGATGACTTTACAGGCATAATTGAGCCAGTTATTCTTTTTCCATCATCACAGTGAATTATTACATTTTCCCCCTCAAGGGAATTCCAAGAAAATCCACCAATTTGAGCTAGTAAAAGTCTTCCATTAGGCTTTACTTCTTTAATAATCGCCCCAAGTGTATCCACATGACCAACTACTAATTTATGATTTTCCTTATCTTGTCCATCAACCTTTACATATAAAGACTTTTTATTGCTCATACTTGTTTCAAATCCTAAGTCTTTAAACTCTTTATCTATTCTTTCCATACTTTCATCTGTAAATCCACCTGGGCTAGGTATATTAACTATTTCTTCCATGAAGTCCAAAGTGTATTTCATAATTTGATCCATTTATTTCACCTCTTCTTCATTTCTTACAAGTTCTCTAGCATAGTGACACGCTACAAATCTACCTTCTTCAATTTCTCTAAGTTCAGGTGTTTCAGTAAAACACTTATCTTTACAGTAATAACATCTACCAGCAAATCTACATCCATCCGGTGGATTTATCGGACTTGGAACGTCTCCCTTTAATATTAGTCTATCTTGATTTGCATCAAGCTTAGGTACAGGAATTGCCGATAATAAAGCTTGTGTATAAGGATGAAGTGGATCCTTAAAAATACTATTATAGTCTGTAAGCTCAACTATCTTACCAAGATACATTACTGCAATTCTATCACTAATATGCTTAACAACACTTAGGTTGTGGGCAATAAACAGATAAGTAAGTCCAAGTTCTTTTTGAAGATCCTTAAGTAGATTAAGAATCTGAGCCTGGATACATACATCCAGTGCAGAAACGGGCTCATCTAGAACAATAAACTTTGGATTTAAAGCAAGTGATCTAGCTATACCAACCCTTTGTCTCCTTCCACCATCAAGTTCATGGGGATAAGAATTTTTAAGTCTCTTAGCAATACCTACAAGACTCATAAGCTCATCTATTCTTGCATCAAGCTCTTCTTTTGTCTTATATACCTTATTTACAATTAAAGGTTCCGCAATAATTTCAGCAACTGAAAGTCTTGGGTTTAGACATGAGTATGGATCTTGAAAAACTATCTGAACATCTTTTCTTAAGTCTTTCATTCTTCCTGAACTATAATCTAAAATGTTTTCATTATTGAATATTACTTCACCATCATTAGCATCTAATAATCTAATCAAAACTCTACCTGTAGTTGATTTACCACATCCAGACTCTCCAACAAGTCCAAGAGTTTCACCTTCGTTAATATAGAAATTAAGACCATCAACAGCATGTAACATACCAGTTTTTGTCTTAAAATGCTTTTTAAGATTTTTAACTTCTAATATTTTGTTAGCCATTCAAATCACATCCTTTATTCATATAAGTAACAATTAACTGTATGTCCCGGTGCTACTTCAAACTTTGGAGGAGCACATTCGCTACACTTGTCCATAGCGTGAGGACATCTAGGATGGAATGAACAACCACTTGGCATATCCGTAGGGTCTGGAGGAAGACCATCAATTACATTCAGTCTATCCTGCTCATCATCTAAATCAGGAATTGAGTTAAATAATCCCTGTGTATATGGATGATATGCCTTTGTAAATAAAGATTCTTTTGTCGCGTACTCAAGAACATTTCCACCATACATTATAGCTACCTTGTCGCATATATCTGCAACAACACCTAGGTCATGGGTAATCATAATCATTGATGTTTGGAACTCTTCCTTAAGATTTTTCATAAGGTCAAGAACCTGTGCTTGAATAGTAACATCAAGAGCAGTAGTAGGCTCATCTGCTATAAGTAGTGTTGGATTACAAGATAATGCAATTGCAATTACAACCCTCTGCTTCATACCACCACTAAACTGGTGTGGATATTCATCCTGTCTTTCGCCTGGAATACCAACAACCTCTAATATTTCCCTAGCTTTTTCAGATGCTTCTGAATTACTAACATTTTCATGCAGAAGTATCATTTCCTTAATTTGATCCCCAACTGTCATAACAGGATTAAGAGACGTCATAGGATCTTGGAAAATCATCGCTATCTTTTTACCTAAAATTTTCTTCATTTCATTTCTATTTTTATCTAACAGGTTCTCACCTTGAAAAAATATCTCTCCACCAACTATCTTACCTGCTGGTTCTGGGACAAGTTGAAGAACACCAAGAGCTGTTGTAGTCTTGCCAGCCCCTGTCTCACCAACAAATCCAAGAGTCTCACCATTACCTACTTCAAGGTTAAGGTTCTCAACAGCATGAACAACACCATCGTCAGTTTTATATTGAATGGAAAGATTCTTTATTTCCAATAATTTTTCATCTTTCATAATAAATATCCTCCATTAGTTTCTAAGCTTAGGATCTAGAGCATCCCTTAATCCATCACCAAGTAAGTTAAGTGCAAAAATTGTTACCATTATCGCTAATCCCGGATAAAGTGTCATATGAGGGAAATCTCTAATATATGATCTACCGCCAGAAAGCATTGATCCCCACTCTGGAGTTGGTGGTGCAATTCCAAGACCGATAAAACTTAGACCCGCTGCAGTAAGTATTGCTATAGCAACACCAATAGTAGCCTGAACAATAATAGGCGCCATACTATTTGGTAGTATATGCTTGAATATTATTCTAAAGTCACTTGATCCAGCAGCTTTTGCTGCTTCAATAAATTCTTGTTCTCTGATTGTTAGTACTGACGCTCTTACTATTCTTGCGTAGCCAGGTATAGATGAAATACCTACTGCAATCATTAGATTGGCAATACTTGGCCCTAAAGCCGCAACAATTGCTATTGCAAGAAGAATCTGTGGAATAGCAAGAAGAATATCCATTATTCTCATAAGGAAATTTTCTATTCTACCACCGTAGAAACCTGCAACTGCACCTATAACTCCACCAAATATAAGAGATATACCAACCGCTATAAATCCAACTTCTAGAGAAATTCTCGAACCATAAACTACCCTTGAGAAAATATCTCTTCCAAACTCATCAGTACCAAATAAATGGTCTTTACTTGGAGTTTGGAACATATTGATAAGATCTTGTTTATCATAAGGGTATGGAGCTATAAAATCAGCAAATATCGCTGTAATAAACAACACTATTATAATAAAAAGTCCGAACATAGCCATTTTATTTCTTCTAAGTCTTTTCCAGACTTCAAGCCAGTAACTTTTTTTCTTATTTTTCTTCGACATATGTCCACCTCCTACTTAAACTGCGACTTGATTCTTGGATCAACATACGCATACAATAAATCAACAAGAAGGTTAACAAGTGAGAATGATACTGCAACGAAAAGTACACCACCCTGTACTACCGGGAAGTCTCTCATCTTGATAGACTCAACCATCAATCTTCCTATACCAGGAATTGAGAATATTGATTCTGTAAGTACTGCTCCACCAAGAAGTCTACCAAATTGAAGTCCAGCAATTGTGATAATAGGAATAAGTGCATTTCCTAAGGCATGCTTAAGAACTACCTTATTTTCACTTTGTCCCTTTGCTCTTGCAGTTCTTATGTAATCCATTCTGATTACTTCTAACATACTTGATCTAGTCATTCTTGTAATAATCGCTACCGATTGAGCACCTAAGGCTATTGCCGGTAAAATCATAGCACTGAAAGTTGTGTATCCTGACGCAGGAAGCCATCCCAAATATACTGAGAAAAATAGTATAAGGAGAAGTCCTAGCCAGAACACCGGCATGGATATACCTATAAGTGCAAATATCATTGTTATTGAATCAAATATTGAATACTGCTTTATTGCAGATATTATTCCAAAAGGTATACCTACTACCAAGGCCAGAAGTACTGCCGATGCAGAAAGCCTAAGTGTAGCAGGGAATACATTTAGTATTTCCTCAATAACTGGTCTTTTTGTTACATATGATTTACCTATATCCTGATTTACAACTAAGTTGTATACATAGTTTCCAAATTGTACAAGGAATGGATCATTAAGTCCCATTTCTTCTCTCAGTTCAAGTACTGCCTCTTCAGGAGCCTGATCACCTAAAATAATTCTAGCTGGATCTCCTGGAGTTATATACAATAGAAAGAAAACTATAAATGCAACACCTAGTATTACAGGAATAAGCATAAGAATTCTTCTAACTAAATATTTAAGCATCGAATGCCCTCCTACCGATTTAATATCAAAGGGGATGTACCACCATGGTGATACATCCCTGATTAATTAACCACTACTTAATATCTACGTTGTATAATACGTGGTATCCAAATGGACTTGGCTCAAATCCTTCAATATTAGAACGAACACCAACCACGATCTCACCATTATTCATTACGATCCATGGAGCATCATTTCTGATGATAGATTGTAATTCAGCGTATACTGCTTCTCTTTCTGGAGAATCTTCCATAAGTCTACCTTGTTGTAATAACTCGTCAACTTTTGGATTGTCGTAGTAAGAGAAGTTGTTCTTTCCTTTCTGGCTTGAATGGAAAGGTCCATAAAGTGACATATCTGGATCTGGAGTTTGTGTAGACCAACCAACCATGAACATTTCATGTTGTCCAGTCTTGATTCCCTCAAGGTAAGCACCCCACTCAAGAACCTGAATCTCAACATCAACGCCAATTTCTTTTAATTGACTCTGGATAATTGTACACATATCAACTCTAGCTTTTTTCTCATTTGTCCAAACCTTAGCTTTGAATCCATCAGGGTATCCTGCTTCTGCAAGTAAAGCTTTAGCCTTCTCAACATCGAAATCAGGAGCTCCTAATTCTTTGTTGAAGTACTTAATGTTTGGTGGCACTGCACCTTGAGCTGGAGCACCAACTCCTCTGAATACTGCATTAACAATCGTCTCAGTATCAATAGCAAGTCCGATAGCTTGTCTTACCTTAGGATCATTGAAAGGTTCTTTCTCTGTATTGAATGCAAAGTAAGTTGTAGAGTTACCCATTTTTCTAATTAATTTAAGGTCTTTATTCTCTTCAACTCTCTTAATATCATTTGTAGTAATATCATAAGCAATATCAACTCCGCCACTCTCAAGTTCAATAGTTCTATTTGTAGCTTCAGGAATCGCTCTGATTACCATCTTAGCAAAAGATGGCTTATCTCCGTAGTAGTCATCAAATCTTGCTAATACAATCTCATTACCCTTTGCCCAACTTTCAAATTTGAAAGGACCAGTACCAACTGGGTTCATTGAGTAATTATCTCCTGCTTCTTCAACAGCTTTTTCGTTTAGGATTACTCCACCACCAAAGTGAGTTAAAGAAGGTAAGAAAGATGAGTTAGGAGTTTTAGTTTTTACAATTACAGTATAATCATCAACAATTTCAAATCCTTCTGGATCGATATCACCAACGATATGAGCAATAGAACCACCGATAGGTGATATAGCTCTCTTAAGTGTATAAACTACATCAGAAGCTTTTAATTCTTCACCATTGTGGAATTTAACACCTTGCTTTAAGTAGAACTTATAAGTAAGTTCATCCACAACTTCAAACTTCTCAGCTAAAGATCCAACAACTTCGTTGTTTTCGTTTAACTTAACTAATGTTCCATAAATTTGTTGCATAACGTTTGATGAAGCAACGTCATTAGTCGCATGTGGATCTAAAGACTTAGCATCATATGTAGTTGCTACAACTAAAGTATCTTTTACCTCAGCACTTTCTGCTGATTCACCTGCTTCAGAACTAGCTGGTTCTGAGCTGCTTGGAGTCTCGGCTTTTTGACCGCCACATCCAACTAATACCATTGATAACATCATTATCAATGATAAGATAATCGCTAATTTTTTCTTCATAGTATCTCCCCTTTTATATATTTTTACCACGATTAAGAATAGTATATTACAATACTTTTGCAACTTCTGTAGTCTAGACTACATTTTTTCATTCATCGTCATGTATACATAGAACATTTGTATTTTGTATACGTACATTTTATTTTTTTGATTATTATATTCAATATTATGGTATAAGTGATATATATTAAATAATGGAGGAAATTTATATGAAGCATTTAAAACTATTATGTACAGCATTAGTTCTTATACTTTTAGTAGGCTGTGGAGGAAATTCAGCTTCTACAGAGGCTGAAAAAGAAAAACTAAAAATAGCAGTCGGAATTGTCCCAGAGGCTGAGTTTGTCGAAAAAATAGCTGGAGACCTTGTAGATGTAGTTGTGATGATACCACCAGGTTATAGTCCTTCAAATTATCAGCCAACACCTAAGGAAATGGTTGATTTTTCTGAATCTAAAATATACTTTGCCATGGGAGTAAATTCTGAAACAAATAACATCATACCAAAAATTTCAGATATAAATAGTGATATGAAAGTAGTTATGTTAAGGGATGAAATCGGAAAGAAATTTCCTTTGATTGACATGTCTATTCACTATGATGAGGGTGATGTACATGAAGACCATGATACTCATGAAGATCATGATACTCATGAAGATCATGCCACTCATGAAGATCATGCCACTCATGAAGATCATGCCACTCATGAAGATTATGATACTCATGAAGATCATGCCACTCATGAAGATCATGCCACTCATGAAGATCATGCCACTCACGAAGACCAGGATATTCATGAAGATAACCATGTTGAGATTGATAATTCACGCCACGATCATGATCATAGCGGTGTAGATCCTCACATTTGGCTCTCTCCAAAAATAGCTGCAGAAATTGTTGATATAATGGTAAAAGAATTGAGCATTGCTGATCCTGACAACAAGGACATATACAGGGCGAATGGAGATGAGTATATTAAAGAGCTAATCTCCTTACATGATGATTTATCAAATATATTTGAACAGCACAAGGATTTAAAGATCATAATGTATCATCCTGCATATGGATATTTTGCTAGGGATTACGGTATCGATATTATTACAATCGAAGAAAATGGAAAAGATGCTACTATTAAAAGATTAAAAGAAGTGATTGATCTTGCTAAATCAGAAAATATCAAATACATTTTTTATCAAGAAGAATTTGATAGTAGCCAAGCTGAAACAGTTGCAGAAGAAATTGGCGGTCAAGTAATTAAAGTTTCCCCACTAAGCAAATCATATATAGAAAGCTTGAAAGATGTAGGTGAAAAATTTAAAATGAAGTAAATATACAATATAAATAGACATGGCTAAATGCCATGTCTATTTTATTTGTTTTATTAAATTTTAAACTTAGAAACAGAATTTGTAAGTTCCTGAGCAATATCGGATAAATCCTTACTAGTTGAAGCCATTGTTTCCATACTACTAAGTTGTTCTTCCGTTGAAGCAGAAGCTTCTTCAGTACTAGCTGCATTTTCTTCAGCTATTGCAGATAGATTTTGGATTACATCAAGTATCTCTACCTTCTTTGAGTTTAATGTTACACTTGATTCGTTTAGAATATCAATAACATCTTGAGATTTCTTCATGCTTTCAGAAATCATACCATACTTCTCACCTGTTATCTTAACACTATCAACCTGCTCTTCTACTATTTTAGATGCTGTTTCCATTGTCTTAACAGCTCTATCTGAATTCTCAACAAGTTCACTAACTATAGTATCTATCTCTTTTGTAGAAAGTGTAGATTGCTCTGCTAGTTTTCTGATTTCGTCTGCAACTACTGCAAATCCTTTACCATGTTCTCCTGCTCTTGCTGCCTCTATTGCTGCATTAAGAGCTAAAAGATTTGTCTGCTCAGCAATAGAAGCAATTACTGTACTTGCATTACCAATCTTAGCTGAACTCTCATTTGTTTTAACAATAATATCAAAGATATTTCCGATAGCCTTACCTGATTCATTTGTTTTATCAGTAAGTTCATTGATTACTTCAAGCCCTTCGTCAATAACTCCTACAACTTCATCAGAAGCTTCGTTGAGTTCCTTAATATGCTTAAGTTCTTTTTCAATAATCTCACCTAAAGTATTTGCCTTTTCATAACCATCCTCAGTATCCTTAGCTTGGTTCATAGCACCCTTTGCCATTTCTTCAATTACCCTTGATACTTCTTCCGATGAATAAGATGCTTGACTTGTGGTCTCAGAGAATTCATCAGCTGACTTAGCAACTAGATTAGCAGAATCTTTAATTTCAGATATTAATCCCCTAAAGTTTATAGTCATTTCATCAAAAGCCTTTGCCAATTCACCAACCTCATCACTCTTAGACTTTAATTCATTTGGAATATCCTTTGTAAAGTCACTATTTGCCATATGATTAGCATACTCTTTCATTGTAACTAGTGGTTTAGTTAAATAGTTTCCTATAAAATACACCATTACTATTGATACAAGTAATATCATAAGAGACGTTACCATAATTGAACTTTTCATGGATCCAAGCTCATTTAAAACTTCATCAACTGGAGCCACTAAAGCTAAAGTCCAGTCAGTATTTTCTATAGGATAGTAACTTACTAATTTTTCAACACCTTCAAGTGTATAAACATCTGATCCACTTTCTTTTTTAGTCATCTTAGTAATTACTTCTTTAAACTTTGTTAAATCTTCTTCCTCAGAAGTCATTTCAAGAAGGTTAACACCATCTTTTACTCTCTGAATATCCTTATCAGCAACGATTTTCCCCGTACTATTAATTACATATCCGTATCCACTTTGTCCAATTTTTATATCAGAAACAATTTCACTAAATGCCCCCGCGTCCTTAACTGCAACAACAACACCTGTGACTTCACCATTATACTTTATAGGTGACGCATATATAATAATCAAGGATCCATCAATCTTACTAACTAAAATATCTGAAACAACAGTCTTTCCAGACATAGCTTCTTTAAAATATCCCCTAGTAGAAAGATCCAAGGTCTTTCCGTTAGTAGCAACGGCAATACCATCCTTATCAACTATGTCCATCAATATGTATCCGCTTCTGTCTATCTCTTCTCTTAAAGCATTTAGCTTATCTTCAATAGTATTTTCAGGATCAGCCATTCTAGTTCTTCCCGCAATAACTTTTAGCTTTTCCATCTCAATATTGATTCTTTCAGAAACAATTTCAGAAGACTTTTGAGCTATAAGCTCCATATCCTCCATGTTACTTGTCATTAATGCATCTGCTGCCTTGTTTATTGTTACAAAGCCTGTCACTACACCACCGAGGATAATAATAACAGAAAATAACAATATTAACTTTGACTTAAAACTCTTCATTTTGCATTCCCCCATTAGTCTAATTATGTACTTTCCTTCCAAAGTCTCTAAATCATTATGTCATATTTTTATTGTGTATTACTACATATTATATAAGGTTTTTTGGTAAAATACAACAATATTCCAAAAAATACAAAAAGGTTGTGGAATATTTCCACAACCTTTCAATTTTGTAATTACTTATACACTTTAATGTACATAAACTGACCATCTCTTCTACCAAGTTTTTCATTCATGAAACCATCATTTGCCCCAACAAGTACTTCCATGTCATCTTCAAGTCTAATAATAACACTATCAGCATACTTTGGATTTTTTATTGCATGTTCTATAGCACTTTCAGCTTTACTTCTCCCAACGCCAAGGTCCATAAGAATTCTTTTTGCTGTTGATTTCATAGCTGCATCTCCGTAGTATTCACCATTCGTATAAAATTCTGCTTGAAGTCTATTGTAATCATCATTGGTGGAACCTATCCTCTTATCTGATTGTCTTATAACTGCTCCAACATTATTATATTCAGAATATCTATACTGATAAGCTAGTTGGTAAAGGTAAGGCATATCGTTTTCAATAGTTAAGAAATACTTCTGATATTTCATATACTCTACTGCTTTTCTGTTAGTTACCTTTTCATCTACCAAATTTTCTACTAAATTAACATCATATACTGCTGATCTAGCATCTACTACTGTTCTAAGCATTGAAACTAAATCACCATTTCTTAAAACTTCACCTTGTTGAAGTTTAGTACGATTCTTCCATATATCATGGAAAGTACCTACTCTTGAATATATGCTAAGAGCGAATTGCTCTTCGTGACCTTCACCAACCATTCTCTCTTTTTCTAAATCAATACCTTTAGCCCTTGCAAACATTTCACCAAAAATATTTTCACTTATATCTGACTCATTCCACTCTGTTCCTTTTTTAACAGAATCAAACCAACCTTTCTTATAAGCAATTCCTACATAAGGTGAAACTTCTTCAGGTACATTCACATATGGAGAACTATAGTTCTTCTCTAATGCTTCCCTTTCAAGACCAAATGCTTTTACTAAAAGTCTAGTTGCATCAGATCTCTTAGCAAGGGCTCTCATATCAAGAACGGGATCATCTACATCAATAATATTATAAACCATCAAATCTAAAACGGCTTTTAAATGAGTTCTACCATAACACCAATAGATAGGAGTCCCTTCAGCATTTACCATAACTCCACCTTTTCTATTTGATAACTCACTCATCCATGTTCCAAAATCAGAATCATCTATAGTACCATTGTTAAGTCTATACTCTAAATCTACTCTCAATCTTTCAGAAAACATGTCCAACATGGCAATATACTCTTTATACTCTTCGTCAGTAATTAAGTCTAAAGATTTAACCTCATCAGCCAAAGCGTATATTTGTCTTCTATAAGATAAATCAACCCAAGTTGGTGTTTTATAAGGATGATAAGGACTATCTATATCATAAAACTTAGCCTTATATATATCATTTTTAGAATTTTTAGGGTCACTTTCATACTCTCCCCTAACCAGTGATGCACTTGAATCAATACCTTGATATCCTTCAATTGAAAAGTTACTTTGATACATATTTTCACTTAGCTGTGTTTGTTCTGCACCATATGTAAAACCTAGTGAACCACACATTAGAGATGCCGCTAAAGCAACTGACAATATCTTTTTCATTTTAATCCCCCTAATTCATTTTTAAGAATTTATCATATACTTATTATACTATATTATGACCAGATTTTCTCAATTGCAAAGTATTCTTTACAAAAAAAATTAGGAACTGCTTATATAGCAATTCCTAATCATTTTTTTATCAACCAATTCCTCCGTAAAAAATCCCTAGAATATACACAATTACTGTAAGTCCACAAAATACATACTTAGTCATTGGCTCAAACCATGGTCCTATTTTTTCTTTTCTTCCAAGTTGTGCCTGCTCCCTAGCAAATTCCGATCCACACACCCAAAAGAATACTATTCCAGCAAGTAATGCTCCCAGTGGTATTACGTATATTGATACTATATCCATCCAAAGGCCTAACATATTTCCACCTTCTAAGAATACACCAATACCTACTGCCACTACTGCTACAATCGCAATTGAAAGCTTTCTTGACAAATTAAATCTTTCTTGAAGCGCTTCAATAGGTGTTTCAAATAAGTTCATTAAAGAACTAACCCCTGCAAATAGTACCGCTAAAAAGAAAACTATCGAAAACAATTGTCCCATTGGCATTCCTTTGAATACACTTGGCATCGTTATAAACATTAGTGGTGGTCCTGCTGCCGGATCCAAATTATATGCAAATACCGATGGTATAATAACAAGTGCTGCTAACATAGCCGCACATGTATCAAAGAATGCTACATGCTTAGCACAACCGACAACATCTTCACTTTTCTTAAGGTAAGAACCATAAACTATTGTTCCTGACCCAGCTAATGAAAGGGAGAAGAAAGCTTGTCCAAGTGCATAAACCCAAGTTTTGGGACTCCCTAAGAATTCCCACTTAGGAATAAATAAATATTTATATCCATCTATTGCCCCTGGCAACATCACTACCCTTACAGCCAAAATCAGAAATAAAAAGAAAAAAGCTGGCATCATAATTTTATTAGCCTTTTCAATTCCATTTGATATACCAAATAACATTACACCAAAAGTGATAACCAGACCTGCCAAATGCCAGAATATACTTCCATAAGGACCAGCTATCTGCCCAAAGTAACTACCACTATCCATAGCATTAGATGTAACCGCACCAGCTATAGATCCAACTGTAAATCTAAGTATCCAGCCTACCACGACTGCATATCCAGTTGCAAGAGCAAGTGACCCTGCTACAGGTATAAGTCCTAGTAAGCCTCCGTTTTTATTACTTCTTAACTCAAATGCCTTTCTAAACGCCCCAAGGGGACCAGTCCTCATAGACCTTCCAAAAGACATTTCCCCAATTACACCAGTAAATCCAATTACAATTATGAAGAAAAAATATGGTAGCAAAAATGCTGCTCCACCAAATTGCCCTACACGGTAGGGAAACATCCATATATTTCCCATACCAACAGCTGAACCAATACAAGCTAGGATAAAACCTACCTTAGAATTAAAAGTATCCCTTCCCTCAATTTCTTCTATAGTTTCAGCTTTATTTTCCCGATCGTTAATAGACATAGCTTCACCTCATATAATTTAATTTCATAAATTATGCCTTCCCTGGTGATAAGTATTCATTTGTATTGATAGTTCCCCTTATTTATCAAGTGGTGCAAGACTAGCTTGGAAGTGTCTTAAAATAGGTGGCTCCCAAGTAATTTTATATCCCTGCACTTGATTAGCTCTTTCTTTAATTGCTATTAAAGCATCAGCCATAACATCAATATGAGCTTGAGTATAAACCCTTCTTGGAATTGCAAGTCTAGTAAATTCGAAGTTTGCTTTTAACTGCTCACCAGTATCAGGATCATTACCTAACATATACGAACCAATATCACAAGTACGGATTCCAGCTTCCTTGTATAACTCTATAGCTAGGGCCTGTCCTGGATACTCATTGTATGGAATATGAGGGAAAAGTGATTTTGCATCTACAAATACACCATGTCCTCCAACAGGAGATTGATAAGCAATACCTGCTTCATCAAGTCTAGAAGCAAGATATTCCATTTGACCAATTCTGTATCTTAAGTAGTTTTCATCAAGACCTTCTTCTATACCAATAGCTAAACACTCTAAGTCTCTACCAGCAAGTCCACCGTAAGTAACAAAACCTTCAAATGAAATAGTTCTACCCTTACAAGCTTGGAATAATTCTTGATCTTCTTTTACGCCTAGTAGTCCACCCATATTTACAATAGTGTCTTTTTTAGCACTCATAGTAAATATGTCAGCATAAGAGAATACTTCTTTGATTATTTCCTTAATAGACATATCCTTGCAAGCTTCTTCTCTTTGTTTGATAAAATACGCATTTTCAGCATATCTAGCAGCATCAATACACATTTTAATACCATACTTTTTACAAATTGCTGAAGTCTCTCTAATATTTTCTAATGAAACAGGTTGTCCACCTGCTGAGTTGTTTGTAATAGTCATAACTACTACACCAATATTTTCAGCACCATGCTCATTAATAAGTTTTTCTAATTTTTCAACATCCATATTACCTTTAAAAGGTACCCTTACAGAAGGTTGGCCCGCTTCTTCTACTACACAGTCGATAGCTCTGGCACCTGCCAACTCTACATGAGCCCTTGTAGTATCAAAGTGCATATTTGAGATTGAGAACTTACCTTCTTCAAGTAAAAGACCAAAAAGAACTTTCTCAGCCGCACGCCCCTGGTGAACTGGCTGTATGTAATTAAATCCAAATACCTCTTGTGCCTTTTCCACCAATTTGTAATAACTTGTTGCTCCAGCGTAAGCTTCATCACCTTTCATGACTCCAGCCCACTGATCCTGACTCATAGCGTTAGTACCACTATCAGTTAAAAGATCTATGTATACATCTTCACCTCTTAAGTTGAACAGATTGTACTTAGCTTCTGCTATTCTCTGCTCCCTTTCTTCTCTTGTCAACATTTTGATTGTCTCCACCATCTTAATTCTAAATGGTTCTGGTACATAATTTCTACTCATTTCATAGCCCTCCATTATTATTATATTTTTGGTAACTAATTACTGTGTCATAAATTATGCAAAACGTTTTCCTTAGTACAAATTCATATTAGCACTGCGATAATAAAAAGTCAACACTTTTGATAATAATTTATTATCATTTTTATATTTTTTATCAAAACCAACTGATTTATATACACAATTATATGTTTCGTAATAATTTATTATTGCCGTGCGAATAATTTATTGTTATATCCAATCACATATGATAATATACTTAATAAATATAATAATAATTTATTATTTTAGGAGGATACTCATGGATAAAAAAAACATTGAACAATATAGCATCATAGTAGAGTTTTTAGGCAAGGCTTTAGGACCCGACTATGAAGTAGTACTTCATGATGTGGAAAATTATAATCATTCAATACTTGCAATAGCAAACGGTCATGTAAGCGGAAGAACTATAGGAGCTCCAATCACAAATTTTGGTCTCAGTACCATCGCTGATAAAAGTTATAAGGATAGTGAATATAAAGTAAACTATAATGGTGTTTCACGTAATCACAAAGTACTTAGATCATCTTCCATGTTCATAAAAGATGATAAAGGGGAGCTCATAGGATTATTATGTATCAACTTTGATGATACTAAGTACATTGATATTAGTAATCAAATATTAAAACTTTGTCATCCAGACAGCATGGTTGATGTTCAAAATACATTTGTTTCATCTACACTGATAATCGAAGATGACCCTGAAAGCTTCACTGGTTCTATTCCAGATGTAACTTCATCTGTTTTGAATCAAGTACTTGAGGAAAAAGAAATACCACTTGATAAAATATCTAGTGAAGAAAGACTACAAATTGTAGAGATATTAGACAAAAAAGGTGTCTTTATGTTGAAAGGAGCTGTAAGCGAAGTGGCTAAACAGCTTTCATGTTCAGAACCAAGTATTTATAGATATTTGAGTAAAATTAATAAAGATTAGTACCATACTTGGCACACAAGAACAAAATCAACTCCTTTTAAGAAAGGATTTGATGGTCCCGTGCAGCGGGATTGTTTAACCTGTTCGAAGGAAATTATAAATATAATTTCTTAGTCAACAAATAACACACGGCTAAATGCCGTGTGTCCTATTATATTTCAATGTTATATTCTTTTATCTTCCTATACAAAGTATTTCTTGGAATATCTAAGTACCTTGAAGCCTTACTCTTATTATTATCACATTTTTTTAAAGCTTCTCTTATCATATTCTCCTCTACAACTTCTTTAGCGTTTTTTAATGTATCTGAATTATCTATTCTTTCAGTAGAACCAGTATTTATATACTCTGGAATATCTTCTATACCCAAACTTACTGAATCAGACATTACACAGATTCTATCTATTAAGTTTTTCAACTCCCTAATATTTCCTGGCCATTTATATTCATTTAAAATATTTAAGGAATCCTTATCTATTTTCTTAAAAATACCCGATTCCCTATGAAAATTATGAAGAAAAAATCTTACTAAATCTTCTAAATCTCCTTCACGTTCCCTAAGTGGAGGTATATCAATATTTAAGACATTAATTCTATAATATAAATCTTCCCTAAACTTACCTTGATCGACCATAGATTTAAGATTTTTGTTAGATGCACAAATCACTTTTACATCTATTGGAATAACTCTCTTGCCACCAACCCTTACTAGCTCTGATTCTTGAAGAACCCTTAACAACTTAGCTTGTAAATAATATGGCATTTCACTTATCTCATCTAAAAATATAGTTCCACCATCAGCCAATTCAAACTTACCAATAGATCCACCTTTTTTGGAACCTGTAAAAGCTCCCTCTTCATATCCAAAAAATTCAGATTCCATCAAATTCTCAGGAATTGCCGAACAATTAACCCTTACAAAGGCTTTATCAAATCTTTCACTTTCCCTATGTATAGCATGGGCAAACAATTCTTTACCTACACCACTTTCACCTGTAATAAGTACGTTGAAATTAACCTTAGAAAATTTTCTAACTTTTTTCTTGCATTCTTCTATTCCCATAGACTTTCCTATAATATCATCCAGACCATAAGTGGCATGATTCATTCTGGCAATCTCTTTTTTATACATATTCAGTTCCTTATTTAGTGACTCATACTTTTCTAAAACTTCCTTTACATTTTTAACTTCATCAAAAAGAATCATCCCTATTCCACCCACAAGTCCACCAGTGTTGTTAATGATAGGAATACGGTGACATATAGCTTTTTTACCAGTTGGAAATTCATGCACTACAGCAATATCAGCCTTTTTTTCCTTAAGAGTTTGAAGAAATTTTGAAGTTGGATTAATATCAGTTACAAGTTTTCCAGTCATATCATCAACAGGTATTTGCAAAAACTCAGAAAAAGCTTCATTGATATAGATAATATTTCCTTCTATATCTAAAAAATCAATAGCAACAGGAATATTGTCAAAGGCACTATGGCAAAAATCAATAAAACTCTTTGATTTAATATCTATCATCTTTTTACCCCCTAATAATAACTAAAGTGATAATAATTTATGTGTTTTTTAGATTAATCTTTATAAACAAGAACATTACTATTATAACATTTTCAAAATAATTATCACTTTAGTAACACGGAGTCTTAAGTTTTACTTAAATGAAATTAAAAAATCGTATAAAGCTTTATTATATTCACTATAGTTATCCATTTTAGATAAATGGGATGCATCAGGAACAATTTTCATTCTAGAATTTTTGATATGTTCCTTCAAATATACTGAGAATTCAATCGGTGTAACAGGATCAAGTTCTCCAACCGTAATATATGTAGGTATTTTTATATCCTTATGGATATCCCTATAGTCAGCTTTCAAAGTAGAAAAAGTTGCCTGTCTATATGGCTTTTGTCTGTTTAACTGAAACATCTTTATCGCCTCATCAAGTATTTTTTTGTCTACATTAGCTTTACATGCGGCCTTACCAATCGCCTCACCTATTTCACTCATTTCTTTTGTATCAATTCTGTCTAGTCTTTCTTCTAGACCACTTGTACACATTGGTTCTGGATAGAATCCTGCTGCATCACTTAAGGTCATGGAAATCATTCTATCTTGATATTTTTTCGTCATCTCCTGACAGATTAATCCTCCCATAGACAATCCAACAAAATGAGCCTTATCTATTTTAAGTTTATCCATCAATCCTATTACATCATCAGCATATATTTCCATAGTAATAAAATCGTCCCCATCGTCACTTCTGTGGTGTCCTCTCAAATCCATGGCAATTGTTCTAAAATCCTTACTAAATGCATCAATCTGATACTTCCACGAATCTGCATTTTCGCCAAGACCATGAATAAATACTAAAGGAATACCATTGCCCTTTTCCTCATAATACATATTGATTCCATTAACATTCTTAAACATACTTTTTCCTCCTTATTAATTATACTAGTTATTTTTTATTGAACTTAGACTCTTTTCTTCTTTTTGAGTTACTTTGATTAAATAAATTGAGAAAATCATTGCAAGTACAAGACCTGCTAAACAAACCGACCATAAAGTTCTGTAAGACTTAGTTATATCATAAATATAACCACCAAAATAAATTGCTGTAGCTGATCCAAGGGCAGCACTTGTAGCCATTACACCATTTAATGTACCTAAACTTCTCCTTCCAAATATATCTGCTGTAAGGGATGAAAACAAACCAAATGCACCCATATACGATAAACCCATAATCAAAACAAATATATAGGCTGAAGTTACGCTGGATACGTTCATCAAAACAAAAGTACCGACAATTTGACAAATCAATGAAAGTAGTAATGCCTTTTTCCTATCAATAAAATCAGAAATAGTCGGCCAAATAAGCATAGAAATAATAGATAGTGTCATATTTATACCTAAAACATCAGTAGCCTGAGCCTCTGATAATCCTCTATTTATCAAATGAGGAACCTGATGAATTTGTTGTGCTAGACCATTACCCCCAAATAAGAAATATGCTAATATTAGGGCCCATGCCTTCGGTGATGTAAATATTTTTTTATAAGTCCACTCTTCTTCATTATCTAAATTTGTATCATTAGATTCTTTTCTTTCTATTTTTTCTGCACCATCAGGTAATAAGCCTATGTCTTCAGGTTTGTTTTTCATAAAAATCAGGGCCGGTATTATTACTAAAATCCATGAAGAAAATGCCATTATCTTAAATACACCCCTCCATCCAACACTCTCTAACCATCCCTTTGCAAGGAAAGTAAAAATTGCAGCACCTAAAGGTGATGCCACTAATGTTATAGCAATCGCTCTACCTCTCTTTTTATCAAACCATCTTGATACAGCCGTTGGTCCAGGTACCATTCCCATACAAGAACCTGCAATACCTAGAAGAAGACCATAGCATAAGTAAAACTGTACTGGAGTATTAATAAGTGTCATTGCATAGTAAGCAGCTCCCGTTAAGGCTCCACCTATTACAAGTACATTCTTAACCCCTATTTTATCCATTGTCTTTCCAACAAATAATACAACTATGGCATAAACAAACATATTAGCAGAAAATGCACCTGCTATCTGAGCCCTAGTCCATCCAAGGTCATTTAACATAAATAATTGGATTACTCCAAAAGCCCCCTTAGTTCCATAAGTAATACCTACAGATAAAAATGCTACTAGCACAATAATCCATCCATAAAAAAACTTGTTTTTCTTTGAGTTACTCATATGTATCCCCCTTCTTATCATGCCACTGAAAAAGTCCAATTTGAAATTCTTTCCACAATATGTATCTTTCTTTCAAGTATAGAACCCAACATATTATAGATAAAAATCAACTATAGATACTTTTTCAGTGGCTTTCTTGTAATAAATTTTTAACTACACAAAAAAATAAAGCAAATAACATGCCATAATTTCTTATTGTCTTAAGACCTTTAAAATCCATATTTTCTACAAAAGAATTCTATTTAGATATAAAAAAAGTGTCACATAATGTAACAACCGTTACATTATGTGACACTTTAATTTTTAATTAACTAGGAAATTATATTTATAATTTTACCTTATCCTTAATTTAAGTTTTCCAGTGCTTCACATAAATAATTTACAAACTTTTCAAAATCAATGTCCATAGATACACTTACAGTCTGAGCTTTTTCCATATCTACAAGCTTAGTCATAGCAATTCTCTCTAAGTCCTTTACCTCTATATCAACATTCAACTCTTCAACTTCAAACAATCCCCTATCTATTTCAAATGCTACTGCACATGCATCATGTACAGGAACCCCAGGAAGATTAGTATGCTTTTCATAAAACTCTTTATTATTATTATATATATCAATAAACAGTTTGCTGCCCTTTGTTTCAATTTTCCTAATTCTATCTATAACATCCCCATTTATTAAAGCTTTATGAGTTACATCAAGACCAAGCATATTTATCTTTGCCCCACAGTTATAAACTATATAGGCTGCCTCAGGGTCTGTATAAATATTAAATTCTGCATACTTTGTAACATTACCCTTGTGGATACCTCCACCCATTAGGGTTATACACTCAATTCTTGCTAAAACATCTGGGAAGCTAGAAACAAGTAAAGCAACATTAGTAAGGGGCCCAGTTGCTATTATTGTAACATTCTCATCTGAGCTCATTATTTCTTGATACATTTTCAAGATACCATTTTTTTCTGGAGATTTCTTTGTATCACTCACTAAGATATCACTTTTAAGTCCACTTTCTCCATGTACATCCTCTGCAACTTCAAGGGCTTTCATTAAAGGTTTCTCAGCCCCCATATATACTTTGTCATCTATACCAAGATGCTCTAATACTTTAAGAGCATTTTTACTTATCTTTTCTAAGGTCTGATTTCCAGCACAAGTTGTAATAAGTCTTATATCAAAAGCCCTAGATCCATAGGCAAGCATAAGTGCTATTGAGTCATCAAAACCGGGATCACAATCTATTATTATTTTCTTCATATTACACCTCATAATTTTTATTCTAAATACACATCTATTATACATGTAATAGCTATATTTTTATATATTTTTTCCAAAGTACGAATAAATATACTTACTTATTTTGTTATTTTATTGTATCCTATAATTAAGTAGAGAAAAATATGGAGGTTACATACAATGAAAGTTGAAAAAACGAAAATGAAAGTAGCTGTTGCACAGGTTTCACCAGTAATACTTAATAAGGATGAAACTATTGAAAAAACTGTTGATTATATCAATATGGCTGGTAAAGAGAATGTTGATCTTATAGTTTTTCCTGAGTCATACATACCTGCATATCCAAGAGGTTTCTCATATGGTTTCGTAGTTGGAAGCCGTACTGATGAAGGAAGACAAGATTTCAAAATGTACTATGACAATTCTGTTCTTGTACCTAGTAAAGACACTGATATAATTGGGGAAGCTGCCAAAAGAAACAACTTATATGTTTCTATTGGAGTAACAGAAAGAGATTATAATAATTGTACCCTATACTGTACAAATCTTTTCTTTGGCCCAGACGGAAAACTTCTTGGCAAGCATAGAAAGCTAAAGCCAACTGGCACAGAAAGATGTCTTTGGGGTGAAGGTGATGAAACTACACTAACAACTATTGATACTCCATTTGGTACTATGGGTTCACTTATTTGCTGGGAAAACTACATGCCTTTAGCAAGATACGACATGTACAGCAAGGGTGTAAGTATATATATTGCTCCAACTGCTGATTCAAGAGATGCATGGCAAGCAACTATGAGGCATATTGCATGCGAAGGAAGATGTTTCGTAATTGGCTGTAACCAGTATGTAAATAAGAGTATGTATCCAGAAAACATCAACTACTATCATGAGCTTGAAAAGCAACCTGAAGAAATGTGTCCAGGTGGATCTTGTATAGTTGATCCTTTCGGAAACTATGTAGTCGAACCAGTATGGAATGAAGAAAAACTTTCTATAGCTGAAATAGATTTAGATCAAGTGGTATTAAGTAGAATAGATTTTGATCCATGCGGTCACTATAGTAGACCTGATGTATTTCAATTTAGTACAAAAGGTGCAAAGTAATTAAAAAAGTGTTAAGCAATATATTGAGAATCTCAATATATGTGAAGCAGGTGCATTCGCACCGTTAAGCATCTATTATCATAGACGTAAAGCGGCGTTTTTTAAACGCTGTAGAACAAAGTCAAATCCTTTTAAGAAAGGATTTGCTGGTCCCGCGCAGCGGGATTGTTTAACCTGTCCGAAGGAAATTATAAATATAATTTCCTAGTCAACAAGGAAACCTTGCTACGCAAGCTAAAATTCCAAAGCTTGTAATAGCAAGGTTTTCAAGATTATTCCATTAAATTGGTTCGTTTTTAATGATTTAAATTCTTTCTTATATAAGTATTTCCCCTAAGGGAAATTACCTTGTACGTAATTCGAAGAATTACTGCTTAACAATGAATTGATAAATTCATCGCTTCACAGGAATGAAATGACCGCTTAACGTTATGATTCATCATAATACTCAACCAGACTGTAGTTTGTCTACGGTCTAAATCATTCCTTGCCATTTCTCTTTATCACTCGCTCAAACCACTCTAAAACAATGCTATTAAATAATTCTTCTCTTTCAAAATGAACATTATGACCGGCACCATCAATCACATGGTAGTCAATGTGTTTGTAATTACTCAGTATTCCAAAAGCATCCTTATAGCCAACTACAGAATCTTGTCTTCCACATATTATCAGAGCAGGCATTTCATAAAGGCTTTCTATATGGTCTACATCAAATGATACACTATAATTATTCTTAAGCATCCTGACTAAAAACTTAAAATCACATAAACCGTTACTCACTAGAATTTCTTTTTTATATCTTTCATAAACCTTTACATCTTGAATAACCGAAACCTTATTAAAGGCCACTTTTTCAAGCTCAGTAAAATGATCATCAATATTTTCGTCAAGTAAAAGTATTTCCTGTTTTGGTAGTTCACGCATTTTTCTATCAGAATAAATTGCAGGACAAACCAAGACTATTCCGTCAACTAACTCTCTTTTTTTCTTATGAACAGCCCGACTAAGATAGCCACCATAAGAAAATCCAGCAATAAGGAATCTTTCCTCTGGAATAATTTCATCAACAAAGTCACATATAAGACTTACAAAATCATCTGCCGATTTTATACTTGAGTAATTTTCTGTAAGACCCATTCCTGGAAGGTCTAAATATATTCTCTTTATATTCATATGGCCAATTATTGCTTCCATCATACCTTTCATAAGCCTATGATCAGCATAATATCCATGAATACACAACAAAGGTATACCATTGCCCTCAATTTCATAATGAACCCTTACATCATTTATATCAATATACATTCTCAATCCCCTTAATATTGTATATAAGAAAAGACACCTTAAAGGTGTCTTTAAATTAATTACATTACATTTATTACTTGAGTTACACCAGGAACATCTTGCTTTAAAGTTCCTTCGATAAGCATCTTTAATGTCATAGTAGCTCCAGGACATCCATTACAAGCCCCTTGAAGTCTTACAGCAACAACACCTTCTTCATTTACATCAACAAATTCAACGTCTCCGCCGTCTCTTTGAAGTACTGGTCTAACTTTTTCTAAAGATTTGATTACTTCTTCTCTCATAGTGATTCTCCTTTAATGTTTTTTCGCTATTAGTATAACACAGGAGATTCTATTTGTATATACAAATATCATTTCTTTTTTGTAAAGAAATTGTGAATTATTTGCATACATCAATCCACATACCAGCAGTTACTTCTTCCAGCCTATCAACAGAAATCTTCACAGCAGAGCTAGGAGACCCTCCAGCAGGGTACACTGTATCATACACCTTAAGAGATTCATCAAGATATACCTTTAGTGGATTTTTAAGGCCAAATGGGCACACACCCCCAACAGGATGACCTGTAGCCTCCATAACCTCTTCAAACTTTAACATCTTAGCCTTTGATTTAAATTGATCCTTATACTTTCTATTATCAATTCTAGCATCCCCTTTGGATACTATTAGAATATCCTCATCAGCAACCTTAAAAGCCATCGTTTTAGCAATTTGTCCTGGCTCAACACCTATAACTTCCGCAGCAAGTTCAACAGTAGCACTGCTACTTTCAAACTCCATTACTTCTAATTCTAATTTTTCTACTTCGAATTGCTTTTTTACACTTTCAACACTCATTATGCTTCTCCTTTCAAAAGTTAACTTTATTCTATATAAAGAATAATAATTCATTTTTTCTTATGAAATAATTTAGCACTTTCTTCAACTAAAGTCAATTCGAAATTTTCAGAAAAATTGTATTTTATTATAAACATACTATCTGCATTCACAGTCTATAATATGATCGTTAATTACCCCTACGGCCTGTAAATATGAATACATTATGGTTGTTCCAACAAATTTGAAGCCTCTTTTTTTCATGTCCTTAGACAATCTATCTGATAATTCAGTTGAAGCTGGAACTTCACTATCCTCTTTCCAAGTATTAATTACTTGTTCTCCATCAACAAAACTCCATATATAATTATAAAAGCTTCCAAACTCTTTTTGAATTTCAATAAATTTTTGAGCATTATTCACAGATGCCCTTACCTTGAGTTTATTTCTTACAATCTCAGGATTAGATAAAAGCTCCTGAATCTTTGCCTCATCATACTTAGAAACCTTTATGTAATCAAAATCATCATAGGATTTTCTATATCCTTCACGTTTTTTAAGTATTGTTAGCCAGTTAAGACCAGCCTGAGCCGACTCTAAAACTAAAAATTCGTAAAGTACCTTTTCATCCTTTGTAACCTTTCCCCACTCTTCATCATGATACTTTTCTAGTATTTCATTACTTGCCCATTTACATTTCATAATCATTCCTCCTTTATTATTTTCACAATGTATAAGCGAATGGAAAAAGAAGGCTATAAAAAGCCTTCTTCACCGTATATTTTCTAGTTCATAATAACATCATACCACATCTTATTTTCAAAGTAATTACCTTCTATTTTCATTCCATTAAAATTAATATCTACAGAATCTTTATATTTACCAGATTCCTTTACCACTTTATCTACATATCTCTCAGCTTTACTTTCAGATAAGCCTAAATCAACTAAAATGTTTTCAGCTTTAATCTTAGCTTCCTCTATACTACTATAAACACTATATATATCAATTCTAGCAATCTGATTTTCTTTCTTATGATAAAACTTATCGTAGTTAGCAATAATCGAATAACAACGTATATCACTATCATCCATTTCATATGAATATAACATCTTTGTAAAATCACTAACATCATCTGGTCTATTCCCTGGAACATCTGTAAATTTTTCGTAGTATTTTTTATTCTCCATATATCGTCTTAAATCTTTGCTTATTATTTTCTTATTAGTAAGTTCATCTATTAGCCTTACGTTGCTCTTTGATTTAGTTTCATATAACATTTTATCCGCTAAAGATATCATATCACCATTTCTTAAAGGCTCACCTGCTTGGAGTTTATTAAATGTACTTACTGCATCATAATAAGTTCCTAGACGTTGATACATACTTGGTAAGTCTAGATATGCATTTTCATATGATTTTGCATTCAAATCTTTTTGAGCTACCTTTTTACCATCAACTAAATACTCACCACTACCTATATATTCAATATCCGCTACTTTGTAATCTAAAACCCTTACTAACATAGCTCCATATTCCTCTAGATTCAGTACTGAGTCATCCCACTGAGTTCCATCTGGAACAGATTCTAAAATACCCACTTTGTTAGCATAGGCTACATAGGCTTTAGCATATTCAGGAACACCAATATATGGTGAAGAAATTTTTCCTTCAAGTGCTTCTTTTTCTCCTCCAAGCATTTTTACAGCCATAACAACTCCATCTGATCTACTTGGTACACCATTTAAATCCAATACCCTATCATTTTCATTAATCAAACCATATGTCATAAGGTTCATAGTTGACTCAATATGTTCAATAGTGTAACAAATAAAAATTTGCTTTCCATCCTTAAACATTCTAAAGTCTGGTCCAGTAGGATTTGATCGATATAAATATTTCGCAATACCATCTTTGTAAGCTTCAGGTATTCCATCTTCTGTAGCATATACATACTCCGTACTCTCATTAAACATTTTAATGTATTCATCTAACATATTATTTAAAGTTGCTTTTTCCGTAACAGTAAGATATCCATTTTTTGCTGATTCATCTAGAAGTAATTTCAACTTTTTTTCTCTGTATTCTTCACCAACCCAAGATGGTTTTATGTAACGATTATCATTGTTCACTTTTAAAGATTTTGTAAAATTTATTTCCCTATCGTATGCTCCCGCAAAACTCATAGTAAACTGGCTTACTAATAAAACCACTATAGTTATTAAACTTAATATTTTCTTCATATTTTCCCCCTTATTTTTTATTTTAATCATCTTAATTATATTCTATATAACTCCTTTTAACAGTATCCTAACCATTTCTTTACCTTTTATTTACGCAAAAAAATGGCACCCTAAATGCAGGCCGCTGAAAAAGTCCTATTTGAAATTCTTATACCACAATATGTATCTTTCTTTCAACTATGGAACCCAACATATTGTAGATAAGAATCAACCATAGGTACTTTTTCAGCGGCTTCCCCTAAATGAATGCCATCATAACTCTAACTATATACTTCAACTGTATTTTTACCCTTTGCCTTTGCTTTATAAAGGGCACTATCCAACTTTTCAAGTATCTTTCTACCTATTCCACTCTCATCAGTAGTAAATATCCCTACAGAAAGTGTTACAAAGACTTCCGAATCCTTATATCTAAACTTACTGCTTTCTATTTTAGCAAGTATATTTTTCATTCTCTCACATATCATTTTCTTATTTTTACTTTGATGAAGAATAATGAATTCATCACCACCATACCTACATACAATATCATCAGAATCCAATGATTTTTCTAAGAGTGATGATACTTTCTTTAAAATAACATCACCAACTGCATGACCATAATTATCATTTATCTTTTTAAAATCATCGATATCTATCATGGAAATGATAGTGTCCTTTGGTATATCATTAAGAACACTTAATATATATCTCTGGTTTTTAACACCGGTCAACGAATCAGTAATAGAGTTGTTATATTCGATAATTCTATTTATTCTCTCAAGCCTTATTGCATCTTCTTTTCTGAGGAAATCCATCATAACTAAGAATTGTACAATGATTCCTATAAGAACTACATAAAATAGGGGTGTATTTAGTACAAAGAAACCATCATTAATATCGGAAATAAAATTGAATATACCAAATACTATTAATCCTAAAAATCCAATAAATAAGAATTTTGCTTCAAAGCTATTTTTTCTTTTCTTAGCAGTAATATATATCCAAAGCAATACGTGAATTAGATTACTGGCATTAAATACACTGTAAAGCTTATTGAAGAAAAGATTATCTTTAATAAGTATTAGCATAAGTAGATATATCAAAGCCGACATGTATGCAACAATTTTGCCCTTTTTATTATTGAAGTATTCACATAAAGCAAGGGTCATAAATATAGCACATGCATAAAATCCACCCATTACTAGCTTTTTATACACTATATGACTAACTATAGTATTATTTATAGGTAAATAGTCAATAGCATTTATCCCTATGGAAAATGCTGAAATACCAAAATACAGGTATGCTTTTTTGTGTTCTGAATTGGAAAAAGACAATAAGATAACTAAGACTGCACCAAAAATAATACATCCTATACCTATAGTAATGAATATTTCATTGAATAAATGTATTTGTCCATAAGCATGGCTTACCCTATGATAATCAGATATGACAAATGGTAATCTTGGAAGACCTGATGCATATTGTGCATAACTTTCAACCCTTAAAATATTATCATCTTTAATAAAGCTTTCTGGAATAACAAAATAATTACCTGCATTCCATAGATTGCTTTTACCTTCATCTATATCTCCATAATAACCAATAAGTTGATCATTTAGATATATTTCATATCCATTGCTAGCAAATCGGTAGACCAATAAGGCTAGTTTTTTTGATGTTTTCATTGGTAAATCTTCTTTGCTAAATCCATACTCATAACTCAATCGATTTCCCCAATTAGAATCTAATCTATGAAGTTTTAAATCTGTATATTTATTTGTAAAATCTTCTCCATAAAGTTTTATTGAATTTTCTTCATTAAACATTGGAAAGTAACTGGTATAAAATGATATCACCAAGCTAGCTAAAAGAAACAATATATATACACCTGTGCATACTTTTATTCTAAGTTCCTTGTTCATGATTAAGTCTCCTATTTTAGAACATTTTTTACCGTCTATTTATTTATTATATTATACACTTATACTTAAATAAAGATTATTGTACATGTAAACAATATTATTTAGCCTAGTCTGTATTTTAACTTGCTATTATATTATAATGTACATAAATAAAGTACTTGAGGTGAAAAAGATGAATTTTCCAATTGATAAAGCAATCTTAAATGCTTTGGATTCTGTTAATGATGGTATATCAATATGTGATAAAAATGGAGTAATTATATATCTTAACGAAGCTGCTTACAAAATAGTCGGAGCTGAGAAAAATGATATTTTGAATCATGCAGTAGCTCGAATATCACCTGATAAATCAATGTTGATAAATGTATTAGAAAAAAAGAAAAGTATTATAGATGTAGAATACTTTTGGAGTTTTAAAGGGAAAAAATTTCACCTAATTAACTCTGGCTATCCTATTTTTGATGACTACGGAGAAATTGTTGGAGCCATTGATATATTTAGAAGTATAGAGCGTTCAAGAAAACTAGCCAACTCAATTGCCGGTCATCAGGCTTTTTTCAATTTTGAAGATATAATCGGCGAATGTGACTCTATAAAGAGTGTTATCAACCTTTCCAAAATTTTCTCTAACAATGATGAAAATATTTTAATACATGGAGAAACAGGAACAGGCAAAGAACTTTTTGCCCAGTCGATACATAATTATAGCAATCGTAGAAATAATCCTTTCGTAGCCCTAAATTGTGCAACTCTTCCTTCAGAACTTATAGACAGTGAACTTTTCGGATATGAGGAAGGTGCCTTTACCGGTGCAAAAAAAGGTGGCAAGTCAGGAAAATTTGAACTTGCCAATGGAGGAACTTTATTTCTTGACGAACTTGGTGAAATGCAAATACACATTCAGGCTAAATTATTAAGAGTACTAGAAACCATGTGCATAAATAGAATAGGAAGTAGCAAACCCATTCAAGTAGATGTGAGAATAATTGCTGCTACAAACAGAAATCTTGAAGAAATGGTTAGAAATGGCCAATTTAGACAGGATCTCTACTACCGTTTAAAAGTTTTAAATCTTGAAATTCCACCACTTCGTTCCAGAGAAGAAGATATATTGCTTCTATCTAATTATTTTCTTGATAAGCTTTCTAAAAAAGCAAACAAGCTAATTAAACATATCTCTGAAGAAGGAAAATCAATGCTCTTAAACCATACATGGGATGGAAATGTAAGGGAACTAGAAAATATAATGTCTAGGGCAATTTATATGTGTGACAGCGATACCATAACAAAAGATTTATTGATTCAATCAGGACTTGAAACAAAAACTTATGACCAGATACAACAAAAGAAACTTACAAAACTTAGCAAAGATATACTTTCAAAAACACTAGTTAAAACAAAAGGCAATAAGAGAGAAGCTGCAAATTTATTAAATATATCTCGTCCTACACTATACAAGTATCTAAAAAAATATAATCTATAATCCAACAGTGTAAAGTGTTTACATGTAAATGCTTTACACTGTTTTTATGTTACAAACACTCACTTCTATTGATTAACCTGTATCTTAAAACTTTCATAAGTGTAAACACTTTACACTTTTATCAGTGTGAACATTTTAATAAACTAGTATTTCCAACAATTTTGCGACTCTTTAACTTTGGAACAATTCTTGCTTATATAAATTATCAAATAATTATATAAGGAGATTTTAACCATGAAAAAAAATACACAGCAATGTAATCAAATCGTTGAAAATGAAAAACACTACTACTCACAAGCAGGTAAATTACCTTATTTCCCCCTTGCTATCAAAAGTGGTCAGGGTGCCATAATTAAGGATCAAGATGACAACTCATATATTGATTTTCTTTCCAGTGCCGCAATGCTTAACACTGGTATTTCACATCCAAAAATTGTTGAAGTAATTACTGAGCAAGCTAAGGACTTTGTACATTATATTTTTCCATATATATATCATGAACCATCTGTACAATTAGCAAAAAAACTTACAGAAATAACACCAGGAAATTTTGATAAAAAAGTTATCTTCGGACTATCAGGTTCTGATGCAAATGACGGGATGATAAAATTTGCAAGGGCCTATACCGGTAAATCTAAGATTATATCCTATATAGGTTCATACCATGGATCAACTTTTGGAGCTATATCACTATCTGCAATAAGCCTTAACATGAAGCGAAAAATTGGACCTCTGCTTCCGGACATACATCACATAAACTACCCTAATTGCTACCGCTGTAGATTTAATAATACTTGTGACACTTGCTCACTTGAATGTCTAAATGAGTTGGAAGATGCTTTCAAATATTATCTTCCTACTGATGAAGTTGCAGCCATTGTAATCGAACCTATTGCCGGTGATGTTGGTATGGTTGTTCCTCCAAAAAAATACATGGAGAAATTATATTCTTTATGTAAAGAAAACAATATACTATTTGTAGTTGATGAAATTCAACAAGGCTTTGGACGTACTGGCAAGTGGTTCGGAATAGACCATTTTGATATTGAACCAGATATAATGGTTCTAGGAAAATCCATAGCTTCTGGACTACCTATGAGTGCCCTCGTAGGAAGAAAAGAAATCATGGAATCCCTAGGTGCACCTGCCCATACCTTTACTGGTGCCGGAAACCCGATGGCTTGTAAAGCATCACTTGCTACAATTGAAATCATTAAAGATGAAGATTTGATTTCTAAAGCGAATACCCATGGAGACTACATCAGAGAAGAGTTTAAGAAAATGCAAGAAAAGTACAATATCATCGGAGATGTCAGAGGTTTGGGTCTTTCAATAGGGGTAGAATTAATTACTGATACTAAGGAAAAAAACAGTGTAGCAGCATCAAAGATTTGCTATAGAGCATGGGAAAAAGGTGTTTTATTAACCTTCATATCTCAAAACGTCCTTAGAATTCAACCACCGCTAATAATTTCAAAAGAAGAAATAGATAGTGCTCTTGAAATGATTGAAGAATCAATAGTTGAATTTCTAAACGGAGAAATACCTGATGAGGTTTTGGAGACGTCTAAGGGGTGGTAAAAAAACACTATAGTGTTTTTGCCTAGACGTTACCTAAGTAACTCGCCCAGTCATACACATGGTTCATTCGCCCAGCTGGAATAAACTGACGTAATTCCAAGCCCAGCTGCTTATATAACAAGCTTGTAAATCGATATTTCTCTTTCGAGAAATTACTATAATAAAAATTACTAAAGACCTCTAAGAACTTTGATTATTTAAGTTCTTAAAGGTCTTAGTTTTCTTTTTAAATATAATTTCTCATAAGAGAAATAACCATGCTCAGGGTTACAAGGTAACCCGCTGGGCTCAGAACTGTGACTACAAGTTCTGGCTAGGCAAGTTAGTTCAAAAAACTAACGACTGGGCTAAATACCAAAGGTATGCTAAGCTAAAAATCCTCACACGGATTTTTCTACCTAATAAAATTCATATACACTTTTTCTTCAGCTTCCGGCTTTTCAATCTTATCCTTACTAAAATCAATTACCTTCATTATCCAAGCCATGTTCTTTCCTAAAACTCTCATTATTTGAGTGCCTTCCTCGTCCTTAAGAGCTTCCCCTGGAGCTGTACCATATATAACATTCCAGTAATTCGATGTTGGAATGATCATCTCAGAATAATTAATATAATGATTAAGCTCATTGAATGCAGGTATACCACCTGATCTTCTTACAGCAATTACAGATGCTCCTACCTTATGTCTGAATAATCCACCATTAGCTCCTGAAACATAAGTTGCCCTATCTAAAAATGCTTTCATAGTTCCTGCTACTGCTGAATAATAAACTGGAGAAGCAAGAATAATACCATCAGCATTTTTCATTTTCTGAATCCATTCATTTACTTCATCACCCCTGATTACACAGCGCTCATCTTTATTTGACTTGCACATGGCACATCCTACACAGCCACGTACATTTTTATTTCCAACATGAACTATTTCAACTTCAATGCCTTCTTTTTCAAGTTCTTCAGCTACCATTTTTATTCCATGATAGGTATTTCCATCTTTCTTAGGACTACCATTAAATGCTACAACTTTCACACTAACACCCCTTTAATAATATTTATATATTAATATTATCAATTATCTATTTTACTAACAAGTAGGCACTTTTTTGTTTGCATAGTCTCTGACCACTAATATCCCCTGTAGTAATCTATACCTGTAACATCAAATTTTCCATACCTGTCTAGCTTTATTCTAATACCACTTTCATGATACTTAACATCTTCATGAAGCAAAAGTTTTAATCCATCAATATCTATTTCATTATAACAATTTATATTTTCAGGTTTTTCCCCTGTCACCACCGGTGACTCCAAGTCCCTTCGTCATCTCATAGGAATATATTCTATAAATATATACAAAGATGATATTTTTTCATCATTGATTTTATTTAATACCGCTTCCTCAATATTTATTTTCATAAGCTACTTCACCGCCGCTATTACAGACATTTCAACTAGTATAGCATCTGTTGCAAGTCTTGCTTCAACACATGCTCTTGCTGGCTCATGTCCATTTTCAACCCACGCATCCCATATTTCGTTCATTTGAGCAAATTGGCTAATATCTTTTAAATAAATTGTTGTTGATAAAATATGATACTTATCTGAACCATATTGATTAAGTAAATCTTCAACCTTCTCTAGAACGACCTTCGTCTGCTCTTTAATATCTTTAGTTGCATCATTACATGTTTGTCCGCATAAATATATTGTATTATTATGCTCAACAACCCTGCTCATTCTTCCTGTACCTTCAAATCTTTTGATTTCCATTTAATTTACCCCTTTGTTTTATATTATTATTCCCGTGGAGTTTAACATATATATAGGCTTTTGTAAAGACATGAAAACAAGACCAAGTCAAATATAACTTGGTCTTATTTATCTTATACTCTAAACTGTCCAACTTGTTTTTCAAGTTCTTCAGTCATCTTCTGTAATCCTTCACTATATGATCTCAATTCCTCTATTGAATGTTTTTGTTCAATCATCGTTGAAGTAGCTTCTTCAGTGCTTGCTGTAGTCTCTTCTGATACAGCAGAAATATTTGAAATAGCATCCATAATATCTTCTTTATTTCTGTCTATTACACTTGCATTATTATCTACTGCATTTATTTTTTCTGATAGAATAATAAAAGATTTATTTATTTCATCAAAAGTACTAATAGATTTTTTAATTATTTCAAACTGTTCTTCCTGAGACTTTGAAACCTCATCCACACTTACTACGGCTGTTTGAGATTTATTTATGACCTGAAGAACGATATCCTTAATTTCATTTGTTGCACTTCCAGTTTCTTCAGCAAGTTTTCTTATTTCATCTGCAACAACTGCAAAACCTTTACCGGCTTCCCCTGCTCTTGCAGCCTCAATAGAAGCATTAAGGGCTAAAAGATTAGTCTGGGCAGCTATAGAATCAATCATTGAAGTTATATTCTCAATATCTACAATTGATGTATTTACATCTTGAACTGCAACTGAAATTTCCCTAGATTTTTCCCTTGTATCATTAGTTTTTTCATCAAGATCACTTAATATTTCTATACCTTGATTTGATATATTTTGAGTATCTTCCGATATAGATGTAACCTCTGCAATAACTTGATTCATTTCATTTATCATATTACTAAGACTTGCTGTCTTTTGAACTATTCCTTCGATATCCTCTGACTGCTTTACATTCGCCTCAGCTATCTCAGATACAATCGTAGTAACCCCATTAATTGAATCCACACTTTCATTTGAGTATTCAAGCATTTTTCCTGAGCTATCACCAACGACACCAGCTGATTGCTGTACATTTCTTATTAAATCTTTCATCTTATCAATCATGGAATCAAAGTTTTTTGAAAGTTGACCAATTTCATCTCTAGTATCCATATCACAACTCTCTGTCAAATCACCCATGCCTATTTTTTCAATAGTATCTGATAATTTAGTTATAGGTCTTTTTATACTTCTACTAATAAAGTATATCAATAAAACAATAATTATAAGAGCTATAGCAATTACTATTAAATTTATCTTCAGCTGATTTTGATATTTCGAAAGAATTACTTTTTCAGGGATATTATTCATCAAATACCACTTAGTATCCTTCGATATAAAATTAACTGGATAAGAAACCACTAGCTGTTTACCATCAACAAACTTAGTTTCACCAAAATACGACTCATTTCCATCTGATGAAAGAATTTTTGAAATTGATTCGTCTGATGATATATCTGTATTAATCAGACTTTCATCCACAGTTGCAGCTATAGCTGTTCCCATATTTGTAAACATGAATGATTCAATATTGAGTTCTCGTCTAGTATCTGCTTCAATTAAGTTCTTCTGAACACTATCAATAGCCACATCCGCTGTTACAACACCAATAAAACCCCCATCTACTTTCACTGGGTATGAAATAGTAAACATCAATACATCTACACCATTTATAGGGTAAAAATATGGTTCCGTAATAATTGGCTTTCCAGTTTTCTTTGGAATCAAATACCAATCACCATCTCCAGGTACATCATATCCAACCAAATCTTCAACAGCTACATTATTGTTCCCATCAAAGTATATGTAGGGTAAAAATCGTCCATTTCCGTCAGATCCCAAATTACTCATTCCTTGATATTCAGAATCCCTTCCATCAAATGTCCCAGGTTCAAATCCCATGCCATGGGCTACAACACTTGCATTTTCTATAAGACTATCTGACATTATTGCTATAGCATCTTCTCTACTAAGATTATTATTTTTTATCAATATAGCAAAATCTTCAGAATAACTTTTAACCACAAACTCTATATGCTTAAATTCATCGGAAAAAATTTTGGCTTGCTGCTGCGAAAGACTATTAGCCCTACTTTCCATACTTTCCAAATCTGTATTCCTGATATTCCATATGAAGTTCCCCTGCAGAGCCAAATTGATAACAACAATTATGACTGCTAAAAATATTATTTTGTTGACAAGTTTCATGTTCTTAAACATTACCATTCCTCCTGATATAATTTATGACTTTCAATACTATATACCCAGCACTTTTATACTTTAAAACAATAATCACTAATTAGTAATTATTTTTTTGTTGAAATCATTACTAAGTAAAAACATTTTCTGATTTATTATTCTTTAAAAGTAGATTTAACAAGAATGTAAAAGTAAAAAACATTATTAGGGGTATACCTAACATATAAAGGTTATATTATTGTGCCATCATAAAAGGCGCAAATGAACATTACTCAAAGGAGTGAAAAAAAATGAGGAAATTAGGAATACTTTTAGCTATTATGCTTATTTTAACTTCTTTTTCTCCTGTTTTTGGAGAATCCAATAAGAGTTTTTCAGATATTGGAGAAGATCACTGGGCATATGAATCAATAATGAAAATGTCCGAAAGAGGCATAATAAATGGTTTTGAAGATGGAACATTCAGACCAGATGCGGAGATAACCAGAGCTCAATTTGCAAAAATGATGATTCGAACTTTAAATCTTAACACTTCAAAACCTAGCAAAGCTAGTTTTGAAGATGTAGCTAAAAACCATTGGGCATATGGCTATGTTGAAGGTTCAAAATTCTATATGACAGGCTATATAATTTCAGACAAAAATTACTTCAAACCAGATGATCCTTCTGTAAGGGAAGACTTAGCAGTTGCTCTTGTTAAAGCTTTAGGCCATAGCGCAACAGAAAACTCATTGACTGTTTTAAGAAATTTTGAAGATCAAGATGAAATTTCACCAAATCTTAAATCTTACATGGCAAAAGCAGTAGAAATTGGTCTTTTTACAGGCGAAGAAAGGGACGGCAAGAAATATCTAAATCCTATGTCACCTATTTCAAGAGCAGAAACAGCTACTCTTTTGGCAAGATTAATTAAAGATACTGAAAATGGTGAAAAAGTAACCTATGGCGATGAAGAAAAAGTAACATATGATGATAAAGAAGATAAAGAAGAATATGATCCTTCTTCTAGAACACCAAAACTTGAAGTATCTAAATACAACGATGAAAAAGCAAAACTAGAATGGTCAAAAGTCTCTTCTGACGGCTTTAAATACTATAAGGTAGTATTATCAAAAAAAGACTCAACTCCTGTATATCCCGAAAATGGATATGCCCAATCAATATCTAATGTTAAAAGTAACAGCACATATGTAAAATTAGGTAATAAGTACAACAATGGAGATTTCGGAGATTATATCAAAGAAGGAACTTATTATATTTCCATTATTGCTGTTTACAAAGATGGAAGTTATCCATCAAATGTTAGACTTGTAACCTTTGATGGGGAAGTTGAAGACAAATACAATAAAGATGAAGACAAATATAACAATAATGTAGATGCTAAAACACCAGAGCTTAAAATAATCGAAGAGGACGATGATGAAGTTGAAATCAAATGGTCACCTGTTTCATCTGACAACTTCACTTATTATAAAATTGTTATTTCAAAAGAAAATAGTTCTCCAAAATATCCTGATGATGGTTATATGACTTATATAAGCAACCCTAACGAAACAGAATTTGAAATTGAACTATACAAAAAGTATAACGGCGGAGATTTCGGAGGAAAATTACTTCCTGGAAAGTATTATGTTTCTATAACTGCTGTATTTAAAGATGGAAAGTATACTTCAAACACTGTTAGGATTAACTTAGAGGAAGATTAAAAATATAGGGTGAATCCTTTTTAAAGGATTCACCCTAGTCAACTAGATCTACAAAACAAACTTTCCCAATTCTAAATCATTATCAAATAATATCTTCAAAAAATCATCATAAGAAAAATATTTTCCTACTTTCAAATGACATTCTTCTCCACAATGTTCAATATCTATAATTGAACTATTACCCTTAACATCATCACAAAACCTATACGAAAACCATCTTATTTTCCCTGAATCATCCATAGATGCTTTTTCTAAAAAATCTATCACAGAATCTTCTATTTTGATATATAGAAACTTTTGATATCCATGGTCATTTATATGGGATACACTTAAGTTTTTCTTTATAAATAATTCCTCATCATTTTGATTTGGAAATAATCCAATTGACAAGTATCTTCCTTTTTTTATTCCAATTTTCATCAAATCTTTAATAACACTATTATTAAAAATATAGTTAATTTCACTTTCTGAATAATTCATATATAAAGTAATACTATTATAATCTTCATAGTAATCGAAAAAAGCTACCATCTTATCCCTATACTCTTTATTTTCACCTATGTAATATATACCTTTTCTATTTTTCATGTTTTACCTGCTTTCTTTTAATAAGTATATTATAGTATTTAGAGTTTTGGGTGTAAATGGGTGGTGTATTTCTGCTATTGGCAGAAATGGTGGTTTACTTGTCCTTTTGGGACTCGTGGTGGTGTACTTGACTTAGTCAAGTGGTGGTTGGGTATAGGGGGAAATGGGGAATCGCACTGAACTTCGTCAGTGCTGGGGGAATTAATTTTATAAATAAAATTAGGGGAAAAGGCAGAACAAGTATCTTTAAAATCGCTTTATAAAGATCTTTAGTTCTTCCTCTTCCCCTTAGTTTTGATTACAAAACGAATTCCCCTAGCACAAGAAATATCTTGTGCGGTTCACCTAATATCTCTTCCCAACACCTAACCACCGTTTGCTTCAGCAAACTAACCACCCGACTATTATTTAAATAGTCCTACCTATACTCCTATACTTCTCATACCTCTTATCAAGCAGTTCATCCGATTCATAACTTGAAAGTAAGTTAAGTTCACTTTTAAGTATTTCTTTCATCTGATTTGCAACTAAGGAAATATCCTTATGGGCTCCTCCAGCTGCTTCTTTAATTACCCCTTCTATTATTCCTAACTTTTTTAAATTTTTTGCAGTTAATTTCATTATATTTGCTGCTTTTTCTACTAAGGATGCATCCCCCCAAAGAATACTTGAAAGTCCTTCTGGCGATATTACGGAGTAAATGGAATTCTCTAGCATATAGATTCTATCACCTATACTAAGTCCAAGTGCACCACCGCTGCCACCTTCACCTATTACAAATACTATTATGGGTACATTTAATCCACTCATTTCAAGTAGATTTCTTGCAATTGCTTCCCCCTGTCCCCTTTCTTCTGCACCTAGTCCACAATATGCTCCAGGTGTATCAACAAAAGTTACTACTGGTCTTCCAAATTTCTCTGCCTGTTTCATAAGCCTAAGTGCTTTTCTATAACCTTCGGGATTTGCCATACCAAAGTTTCTCTTTAGATTATCTTTTGTATCCTTACCTTTTTGATGACCTATAACAGTAATCGGCTTACCATTAAAATATGCAATACCCCCTACCATTGCTGGGTCATCTCCGTATAATCTATCCCCGTGAAGCTCTATGAATCCTTCAAATATTTCATTTATATAATCAAGCGCAGTAGGTCTTTCCTTCATTCTTGCTATATTCACCCTATCCCACGGATTCATATTTTCATACTCATGTTCCCTTAAAAGACTTAGTTCCAATTCTATATATTTTATTTCATCAGAAAGATCTAAATCATTTTCATTTGAGAATTCTCTGAACCTATTCAACTTATTTTCTAAGTTTTCTATTTTGACTTTAATTTCTTTATTCATTCAGCAAACCTCCCACAATACTCTTATCAATCGACTTTGTGAATACCTAATATTCTATATAAGAATTCCTTTAATTCTCTTCTATCTACAATTTTATCTACAAATCCTTTTTCAACTAAAAATTCACTTCTTTGAAAACCTTCTGGAAGTTTCTGTCTTATTGTTTGCTCAATCACCCTTGGTCCAGCGAATCCAATAAGTGCTCCAGGCTCTGCGATAATCATATCTCCAAGCATAGCAAAACTTGCCGTAACACCACCAGTAGTAGGATTTGTAAGAATCGGCAAATACAAAAGACCTGCATCTGAATGTCTCTTCAAAGCCGCCGATGTTTTTCCCATCTGCATTAGGGACACTATTCCCTCTTGCATCCTCGCTCCGCCAGAGGCACAAAAAATAAGTACAGGTATTTTTTTTTCAGTTGCTTTCTCAATAGCCAAAGCAATCTTCTCCCCAACTACTGACCCCATACTTCCCATCATAAACTTAGGATTCATTACACAGATTATTGTGTCTATACCATGTATTTTCCCCTGACCTGTAATTACAGCTTCTACTTCCCCTGATTTATCTATAGACGTTTTCAATTTTTTCTCGTAACCGGGAAAATTCAATATATCTATTGATTTTGCATCCTTATCATACTCAGTAAATGTGCCCTTATCAATTACCATTCCTATTCTTTTTCTTCCATCTACTACACTATGAAAGCCACATTTAGGACAAACATACATATTATTTTTAAATTCCCCACTGATTAGCATACTTTCACAGCCTTTGCATTTACTGTACTTATCAGTATCAAATTTAAATGGTTTTTTCCCATTATCTTTACTTGAACTTTCTTTTTTCTTTATCACAGGAATTTTTACAGATTTTTTCTTTCTAAATATGTCTTTAATCATCTTTACAATTCCTCCTATTAATCTTCCATTATCTCTTTTTCAATAAAAGTAGTATATATATTATTCTTTATAAACTTCTCATTATTAAGGAGCAATTTATGAAAGTCTATATTTGTATTTATTCCTTCTACTACAAATTCATCTATAGATCTTTCCATTCTCCTTAAAGCATCTACCCTATTTTCTCCCCATACTATAAGCTTCCCTATCATTGAGTCATAATAAGATGGCACACTGTAACCTGTATATACATGACTATCCATCCTAACACCATATCCACCTGGCACCATATATATATCAATCTTACCCGGAGATGGCCTAAAACCATGTTTCATATCCTCAGCATTAATTCTACACTCTATGGCATGACCATTGATTACTATCTCTTTTTGTGAAAAACTAAGTTTTTCACCAGACGCAACTTTTATTTGTTCCTTAATAAGATCTACACCCGTTACCATTTCTGTTACAGGATGCTCAACCTGTATTCTTGTATTCATCTCTATAAAATAATAGTCATTATTTTTATCTAATAGAAACTCTATAGTCCCTGCATTTTGATAATTTACAAACTTTGCAGCCTTAACAGCAGTTTCACCCATCTCTTTTCTTAATTTTTCATCAATTACAACACAAGGTGACTCCTCGATTACCTTTTGATTTCTTCTTTGCATAGAACAGTCTCTTTCTCCAAGATGAACAACATTCCCATGCTCGTCAGCTATTATTTGAAATTCAATATGTCTAGGATTTTCTACAAACTTCTCCAAATACATATCCCCATCTCCGAAAGCAGAAACAGCTTCTGCTTTAGCCGTATCATACTTTTCTGCAAGCTCTTCCTTGGAATATACAATTCTCATTCCTCTTCCGCCACCACCACTGGAAGCTTTTATTATTACAGGATAACCCATGCTTTCAGCTAATTCTAATGCACTATCTACTGTATCAACAGTACCATCAGAACCGGGTACAACTGGAACCCCTGCCTCAATCATTGTTTTTCTGGCCTCAGATTTATTCCCCATCCTACTTATTACTTCTGGCTTGGGACCAATAAACTTAATATTATTTTCAGAACATTTTTTAGCAAACTCTGTATTCTCAGATAAAAAACCATATCCCGGATGAATTGCATCACAGCCACTATTTAGGGCTGCACTAATTATATTATCCATCTTTAAATAACTGTGGGAAGACATAGCTGGACCTACACAAATTGCCTCATCTGCAATATGTACATGCAAAGAATCTTCATCAGCCTTGGAATATACAGCCACAGTTGATACTCCAAGTTCTTTACAGGCTCTAATAATTCTTAAAGCTATCTCACCTCTATTGGCAATAAGTACTTTTTTTAGCATCCTATCCCCTCCTTACTCTAAAGAGAGCTTGACCGTATTCTACCGGCTCACCATTTTTGACAAGTACTTCAACTATCTCACCAGCTTCTTCGCACTCTATTTCATTCATCATTTTCATAGCTTCAAGTATACAAACTATTTGCCCATTAGAAACACTATCACCAATTTTTACAAAATCATCACTTTCAGGGCTTGGAGCTGAATAAAACACACCTACTATTGGCGACTCAATAAAATAATCATTTTCTGATTTTCCTACAGCAATATCTTCTATATCTACCTTGCTTTCTATTTTTTTTACATTTTCAGTCTTTACTACAGAAATACTTTCATTATTCACATTTTCACTATACTTGGTCATTAGTATTCTAGCACCATCAAGCTCAAGATCTAGCTTCTGAATACTTGACTTTTCTACCGCTGATATTAATTCTTTTATATCATTAATTTTCATATTTATTACCTCCGTATTTGACCTATTATTAGTATCTGGTTCTAACACCTGTTGCCTATTATATCACTCCACTATAAACTTTACAAATTGTTTTTGTGTTGTTTTGCTATACTGTACTCTGTTTTCAATCAATTCATTGTTATAATAAAACAAATAACTGTACAATTATTTTACATTTTTCCAAAAAGAAAAGGCTGTCATATGAATTTTCATTTATTAATTCACAAAACAGCCTTACTGTATATTAAATTTAAAATTTATTTAAGAACTTACCACTCTGTTCTTCCCCCTTGCCTTTGCTTCATATAAATTTTTATCGGCATTTTTTAAAATTTCACTAATATCATCTTTCCCACTAGGGCAAGCAACACCTATGCTTATAGTTATTTTTCTTTCGCCCAAAGTACCCAACAACTCTACATTAGATCTTATCTCTTCTGCAATTTCACTACATATAGTAGCTTCGCAAGAATCTAACAAAACTAAAAATTCTTCTCCACCCCATCTTGCTGCCTTACCACGATTATCCAAAACATTTAAAATGGTTTTACTAACATCTATAAGTACTTTATCACCAACCGGATGACCATACTCATCATTTACACCTTTAAAATTATCTATATCCATCATAAGTACACCACAACATATACCTGATTTACTGCTATTATTATGCTTGTTCTCTAATACTTCCATCATATATCTTCTATTCATTAAATTCGTTAAGTGGTCATACTTTGATTTATGTTCAGCTTCTTCCAAAGCCTTTTTCAACCCAGCCTCTTCCCTACTGATTATATATTGATAAATCCTAAGCATTGCTATAATAACAACAAATCCTACAATAATAGTTATATAGTTAAAAAAATGAGCTATATTTTCACTATAATACATCGTATCCATTGATAATCTATAATCATAACTCCAGTTCTCTATATAACCATAAATCAACAAATTAAATATTACATAGATTGTTTTAGTAATATTCTCTTTAGCACTTAAAAATACCGTCGGCACAATCCCAAATATCAAAAAATACCTTTGAAATCCATAGTCTGGACCTAAATAAAATCTAGAAATATAAAATACACAAAACATACTGGCAATCATCATGATATTAACGGCAAGTTTTATATATCCATATTTATTTAATACCAATGTAGTAACTATAAATCCAATACATATTAAACTAACTGCTCCCATCATATATGCATGCTCACCTGCAAAGGAAAAATAAGCTATAATGTTCAATAAAGTATTTACTATAGCCAAAATAGCAGAAGCATTTATTATATTTAGCCTAGCTTGATCGCTTAAATCCATAGTATCATTTATTCCAAGTGACAATATCTTTTTAATATAATATTTCATAGGCATACTCCCCCAACTAGTATTTTCACTTCATTTTGTCTGTATATTATATTTATTCACATATATAGACCAATTTAAGCAAATAAAAACCCCACTGGCAATTTAATTTGCCAATGGGGAATCTATTGAAAAAGAGGGGCTAGTTCTAAACCATTGGGGACGGTTTTAAACTATAAACACTTTTCTATATCAGCAACCATTTCTTCTGGAGAAATAGGTGACTCATATCTTTTAACAACATTTCCATCTCTATCAACTAAGAATTTTGTAAAATTCCATTTTATATCATCACCTTCAAGTAAATGTGGAAGATTCTCATTTAAAAATCCTTGCATCTTAGCTCCACCTTCAGTATTTGTGTCAAAACCTTCAAATCCCTTTTCACCAACTAGGTAAGCAAATAGTGGATCTTTGTTTTCACCACGTACTTCAACCTTCTCTGAAAGTGGAAATGAAACTCCATAGTTTAATTTACAAAAGGATTGAATTTCCTTTTCATCACCAGGTTCTTGATCTAAAAACTGATTACATGGGAATCCTATAATTTCAAGACCTTTATCATTATATTTTTCATATAATTCTTGTAAACCCTCATATTGAGGTGTAAAACCACATTTACTTGCAGTATTTGCTATAATCATTACCTTTCCTTTGAAATTACTTAATTTAACCTCTTCTTGGAATGTATCTTTGAAACCAAACTCATAAATTTTCATTTTACTTCCTCCTCATTATTTATATATTCTTTAAATAAGCTATTATAACGTTCCATATTTAATCCCATATCGGAATAACCTATACGACTTTGAGACCAATACTCAAATATATTTTTCTCAAGGTTATAATAGATTTGTATATCATCCTTAAATTTCATACCTGAAGTTGTAATAACCATATGTACATAATTTTCATCCTCTTTAATTATCTCCATATTCCACAAGTCATCACAAATTTTAATTAATCTTTCAAAATCATTTTTAGGATTACCCATCACATTAATTGCTTCAACATATTTGTCTCCACTATCCTGAGATGAAACACCATTTGGTGAACTTTTTAAATCTTGAAAACTATCTCCGTTCATTCCAACATTGCTTGGAATCTTATTGTTTTTTGCAAACATATAAATAACCAATAACGCTAAAAATATAAAAAGTACTATCAATATTTTAAATTTCACAACAATCACCTCTTTTTAATCGTGTGCGATTAATCTTGTAAGATTAATATAACTCTTTTTTTATCATCTGTCAATAGAAAAACAAAGTTTTGGTGGTTTATTTTCTTTTTGGAGGAAAATGGTAATGTACGCAACCTTTTGCAAAGGTTTTGTGGTGGTGAGTTTGCTTGAGCAAACGGTGGTTAGGTGAAAAGGAGAATCACACAAAATTTCATTTGTGTTAGGGGAATCAATTTTAATGCATAAAATTTAGGGGAAGCGGAAAACTTAAGACCTTTAAAAAACTTTTTAAAAAATCTTATATTTTCCACTTCCCCAAAAGCTTATTTATGAGCTTGATTCCCCTAGCATTAACATCCTTTAATGCGATTCTCCTTTTCCCCTTCACTCTTCCTAACTAACTTGCGCTTACGGCACAAATACCACCACAAGCCCAAAAGGGGCGCGTAAACTACCAGTTTTCCTAAAGGAAAAATAAAACACCTTATTTCTAAAACTTTGCATCCATTAAACTTTTCGTCATCTTATCCAAACCCTCAACATATTCAAGGTACTCTTGATGTGTAAGATTCATAGCCTTTGCAAGCTTATTCGGTATCTCCTTAGCTTCTGGAAAGATTTCTCTCCCCTTTTCAGTTAATAAAACATAAGCTTTTCTATCATCATCAGGATCTTTTTCTTTTGCGACATAACCTATCTTTTCTAGTCTTTGTATTATTGGTGTTAGGGTTCCCGTTTTAAGTTGTAAGAGTTTACCCAAATCTCTGAATCCTATTTTCTCATGCTCCCATAGTACAAGCATAGCTAAATACTGGGGATACGTTAAATTAAGTTCATCCAGTAAGGGTTTATAAAGACGGGTCATCATTCTTGATGCCCTATAAAGTCTAAAACATAGTTGTTGATCTAAATGTAGCGGTTTATAATCCATTTTTTCTCCTTTTCAATCTTATACGATTAATTTAAGGTTATTATATCCCACTTTAGATATTTCGTCAAAAAGATTACTTATTCTTATAAAATCAATCATCTTTACCCATATAGTAATATGTTCCACCGAGCATAATACCACCACCGATAAAATTACCTATGGTTACAGGAATTAAATTAGCAAACATACCTGCTATAGAAACCGTTTCTGGATGGGGCTGAAAAAGTCCCATTGCGAAAATAGTCATGTTTGCTATACTATGTTCAAAACCCGCTGTAATAAAAGCAAACAGGCACCAAAAAATCATAATAAGCTTACCAGACTCGCTCTTCATTTTTACTGCACATAATACTGCTAGACACACAAGTAAATTACACAATATTCCCTTCACTAAAAGTGGCCAAAACTCACCATTCATCTTTCCAGCAGACACATTTATAATAAAATCGCCTGTCGCCGTTCCCTGTATTTTTGTCATAACAAATAAGCCACCTATTACGAAAGAACCAATAAAATTTCCTACATAACTTGTAATCCACACTTTTATAGAATCAACCCAGCTTACCTTTTTATCTAGGGAACCAACCATCATAATAAGATTGTTACCAGTAAAAAGTTCCGAACCAGCCATTATAACAAGGCTAAGAGCTATACCAAAAGATAGACCCATAAGCATCTTAGTCATTGGAAATCCTGCAGAAGTTCCCATACCGCCAATCACCATAATTAATATAATTCCCAAACCTACATAAGTACCTGCCCAAGAAGATGCAACTAAATATTTTCCTAAAGATTTCTTAATAAAATCAGCCTTTTTAACTGCCGCTCCTGATAATAAATTTTTAGTTTCCCCAAACATTTTATTCACCTCACAAATTATTTCTTCAATCCACATTTCAAAAATATCATCATTATTTTAATTTTTCCGTGATATATGTTACGTAAATATTCCTTATTCTTATACCCATTTCTAAAATTTTCCCATCAAAGGAAATAAGATCACTTTACATACGAACATTTGTTCGGTATAATTGTAATATAATTTATATAGGAGGGATATTATGTCCAGAATCATTTTTCATGTAGATGTGAATAGTGCCTACCTTTCCTGGGAAGCTACTTACCGTTTACAACATGGAGAAACATTGGACCTAAGGACTATTCCATCTGCAATAGGTGGTAATCCTAAGAAACGTCACGGAATAATACTCACAAAATCAATCCCTGCAAAAAAATACAAAATCAAAACTGGTGAATCCCTAATGGAGGCTTATAAAAAATGTCCCAATCTCCATGTTGTAGCTCCCAACTATGCTTTATACATGAAATGCAGCAATGCACTTACTGATATTTTCAAAGAATATTTCCATAAAATTGATCGCTACAGCATAGACGAAAGCTTTCTTGATTTTACAAATATGGAGCATATATTAGGGCCTCCAGTTGAATTTGCATACTTTTTAAAAAACAGAATTAAAAAAGAACTTGGATTTACAGTTAGTGTAGGTATATCAAGTAATAAACTTCTAGCTAAAATGGCCAGTGATATGAAAAAACCTGATGCAGTAACTACACTTTTTCCTGATGAAATAAAAGAAAAAATGTGGCCCCTTCCAATAGAAGATTTATTCATGGTAGGTAGGGCAACATCACCTAAACTTAGACGAATGGGAATACACACAATAGGTGATATTGCAAAAATGGATCATCAACTTATAAAAGCTATGCTAAAATCCCATGGATCTATGATTTGGAATTACGCAAATGGTATTGAATACTCTGAGGTGAAGAAAAATGACAAACTAAATATAAAAGGTATTGGAAACTCAACTACTATTTCCTTTGATGTCACCAATGAAAAGGAAGCTCTTATGTTTATACTAAGCCTATGTGAAACAGTAACCACAAGGCTAAGGGAAAGCGGATATATAGCTAGAACTGTTGTTATTTCAATAAAAACAAACACATTTAATCACTGGTCCCATCAGTGTAAGCTGAATTTTGCCACCAACAATACCACTAAAATATTTCAAGCAGCAAAAAAACTCTTCCGTGAATCTTGGAATAAAGAGCCAATAAGACATTTAGGTGTAAGGGTAACAGATTTCGAACCTGGAGAATTTGTTCAGCTGAATCTATTTGATGATGATACAGAAAAACAGGAAAAACTAGATAAAGTAATCGATGATTTAAGAAATCGATTCAGTTCCAAGGCTATATCCAGAGGCTGTTTTGCCAATAGTGACATAAAAGGAATGATTGGCGGTGTAGGTGATGAGGATGATTATCCAATGATGAGAAGTTTACTGTAAGGTGGTTTTTATGAAAGTAATTAGAAAAGAAATTGATATTATCTGTTGGTTTGATAAGAAAGGAAATCCAAAACCATTAAGGTTTAGAATAAGTGATAAAGACGGCATAAATAACGTTATTAAAATAGATGATATTATAACCGTATCTAAAGAAAAATTGGCCGGCAATCAAATGATTGTATTTGAATGTCAGGGTTTTATTAATGGTCTTCTTAAAAGATTTGTTATTAAATATGAACTTAGTACTTGTAGGTGGATATTGTTTAAAATATGAGGGTGGTGTATTTTTTCTTAAGAAAAAATGGTAGTGTACTCGCTCCCAGTGGTGCTTGTGCTGGTGTTCATGACTTCGGCATGAGGTGGTTCGGTATAAAGGGAAAAAGTACACTGCCTTAGCAGAAATACATCAACAGTCAATGTAAAAATCTATTTCATATAAGTGTTAAACCATTTAATCATCTCATCTGGTTTTTCAGAAAAGTAGGTATATCCGTGGAATCTCATTGGTGTACCTTCAACCCACACTAATTTTTTATCCTCTGTGCCTAAATTAGTAAATATATTTTCCATATCAAATGGTTTTGTCATTAAATCATCTTTCACCTGAAGAAGTAATGTAGGTATTTTTACTAAATGAGCTATCTTTGGCATATCATATCTGTCAACACCAAATCCTGTTTGTTCTCTTAACGCTTTATCATATGCTTCTATAGCTGTATCATACATTTCAGCTGGAAGACCAGCACCATCAACCATTCTTTGAATCATCGGCTCTCCTGATAGAGGTTGGACAGCAACCAAGGCTTCTATATTTTCAAATACTTCAGGCATTTTTTCCATAGCTATTAAAGTCGCTTCAGCACCCATGCAGTTACTCTGAAGTCCTATTCTATACTCCTTAGTATCTTCTCTATTTCTAATATAATTAATCGAACCTACAACATCCTGCCACTCATAAGCACCAACTGTTGATATACCCCCATTGGCTTCTTGACTATTTCCATGGTTACGCATATCATAAGTTAGGACATTATAACCAGCATCGTGTAACGCTTTATATTTAGGAATGAAATTAACCTCAAATCCACCACTTGTATTAAACTCTTCCAAATGACCAGGATAGCCATATCTATTACCTGGTGAAAAGTGATTACAAATAATCACTTTGTCCGAATTAGCAGGTATAAACCATGCATCTAATTCAATTCCATCTAACGCTTCAATCTTCACATCCTCATAAGCCAAACCTTCATCTTCAGGTGTACGAAGAATTGGTGATCTTTTTACCTTTACCAACGCTGATACTACTTGATTCATCATGTTTTGTAATTCACTCATAATTTTCCTCCTCTTTTTTTATCCTAATAAGAATCCTTTTATTTCATCATTAAATTCACTATTGAAAGCTTTTGACCACTCTTCAATTCCATTACTTTTTGAAATTCGATTAATCTGCATAGTAGTGATAATGCTATTTGTTAATGTTGCCATCCTTTTAACAGGTAAATTTGAAGTATTATCACTTCCACCTTCCCATAGTTTATTAATATCTTTAGACCAAGCCCCTTTAGCTTCACGATTATTAACCAATAAGGCTTTCGTTGATTTATCTTCCATTGCAAATCGGAGCAACTCTGCAATTGCTTGCCCCTCGTCTAAATTTACTCTAAAACTTTCATGTTTTATAAAAAAGATTTCCCCTTCTTTCCAATAAGTTGTTGTTTTTGGTAACCTGTTATCAAATACATTAGCCATTTTTCATTCCTCCTAATTTCATATATTAATCAAAGTTTTTAGAATTTCTGTCTTCTTACAATATAATCATATACAATCTTTTGATTAGATTAAATGAACCAATTGCCGATAGCCTTATACATTTTCCTTATTCAAAAATAAGGAAAATGTATAAGACCTTATGGAATAAGTGTATTGGTAGAATTTTGGGGTATGATATAATTTATTTAGGATATGAAAGGAGTTTATTATGGATAAGATTATTAAAATAAATTCAATTACTGAGTTACATGAGTATAGTGGTTATGATAAACCGACCCATCCTTTAGTAACTGTTATAGATGTAAAAAAAATAAAACCTCTACAGGAAATTAAAAATGCAAAGGTCCGACTTGGTTTTTATTGTATATCTATGAAATCTGATGTAGAAGAAGGCATGAAATATGGCAGACAATTCTATGATTTTAGTGAAGGTAGTTTAATCTTCATTGAACCAAATCAAGTTGCTACTTTTGATATCGCTACACCAAACAAAAATGCTAAGGGTTGGATGCTGTGCATAGATCCTGAATTGATTAGAGGAAGTGAACTTGCACAAAAAATAGATAAGTATCATTTTTTCTCTTACACTGCCAATGAATCACTTCATTTATCAGATCAGGAAAAAATAACACTTAACAATATTGTTGAAACTATTCAAAATGAAATTTCACAGAACATTGACCCCTATACAAGAAAACTCATTCTAAGTAGTATCGAATTATTACTCAATTTCAGCGAACGTTTTTATAATAGACAATTCTTAACAAGAACTGCAAGTAATAATGATACAATTTCAGAATTTGAAGCCGTAATAAAGGAAAGATTCACTACAGATAGATTAGAAAATGAAGGTATACCTACAGTTAAAGAACTGGCAACAACTTTAGGTTATTCTCCATATTATTTAAGTGATCTCTTGAAAAAAGAAACAGGTAAAAGTACACAAGATTATATTCACGAACATCTACTTCAAAGGGCAAAAGATTTGCTTATAGGAAGCAATGATACAGTAAGCCAAATTGCCTATCAATTAGGATTTGAATATCCCGCTCATTTTTCAAAATTCTTTAAGAAAAAAACTGGCATTACACCTAGTAACTACCGTATAAACTAACAAAAATAATCAGGTAACTCATTAAGAGATTACCTGATTATTTTTATTTTAGTCATTATAGCCCTTAGCAGATTCTTCAGAAGGATTAAGTATCATATTGATTTCTTCTTCTGTAAGACTGTATCCATAATATTTTTCATAATAAGCACTTATTACACTATTCATATCATAATCGAAAAGCTCTGGATGATTCTTTTGTGCTAACCATTGTAGCATTAATGGTGAATCTCCTGATGGTGGGAACCATCTATAGATTCCTAGGGGAATCTTGTGTACTCTTTTATTTTTTACAGCTGAAACTTCAGACCAATCCTGCCCTGGAATTTTATTTTCATAAAAATCTTCTGGCTGTAAAGATGTAAAATTTGTTATATAAAGAACTTCTGGATCCCATGTATATATTTGTTCCATATCTACAACTGCTTTAATTTTTATTTCATCTTCTGCAAGGTCCTTTGCTCCAGTAGAATTAAGCCAGTAATTTCCGAAGAATCCTTTACCCGAAACAACATTCTTGCCATCAGTTTGAGTAAATATCATAAGGCCTTTTACTTTCTCTATCCCTTGTAATTTATCATTTATATCAGCTTCAACTTCTTTTCCATAATCAATAATTTCCATTGCTTTTGCCTGGTTTCCTGATATTTCACCAAGTAGCTCCAGCCAGCTATTTAATGTTTCTATAGAGTCTCCACCAAACAATGACATGGTTTTAATTCCGATAGCATTTATACCTGCCTTCTCATAAACATCAATCTTATGGCCATTATCACCATATACAAATACAATGTCTGTATCCAGTCTTAATAATTCTTCCACATTCAATTCTCCACCATTAAGAAAACTTGTATCAGCTTCCAAGATAGATGGTGACATTTTACCAAGCATTGACTCCTTAGCTGCACTCTTTGACGCTGGATGAATACCAACTATCTCATCTGTAGAACCGTTTGCCAAGAAGTATACTGCAGGAAATGGAAGTATTCTCCCTGTAGCAACACGATTGATACTATCTGGTATTTCTACCTCCCTATCATTTTGATCTATTATTACTAGTTTCTCTTTTTCCACTACTTTTGTATCTTCTTTTGCTTCAGAAACTTTAGCTTCTCCTTTACAAGCCGCCAGTGACATAAGGGCAACAATCATAAATATTGATAACAATAATTTTTTCAACTTTTTTCTCCCCTTCCAATGAATTTATATTACTTCTATCTTCTCTCCAACATAGTTAATTTTGTGATTCCAATAAAGCCTACTTGACACAGCTAAATGAGGAACTTCTAAAAATTCAACATCTTTACTAGTATTTAAAAAGCTCTTATAAAAAGGATCCCCTACCACTATATCAGGTTCGTACTCTCTAATAAGCTGTTCCAGCTCCTTTTCCGTATCCATTTTAACATCACCTTCCAACATATATTCAGTTAGCATCTTAAAATATGAAGCTACTTTAACTTTTTCAAATCCATGTTCATATTTCATATACTTTCTAAATCCATTGGCCCATACCTGCTCCCCAATAATAAGCACCTTTTGACTTTTCTTTTCCCCCTTATCAAGATAAGACCGTGTAAGTTTTTCACTTGAAAGAACACTCGCAAGTATTTCACTATGTATCTCACCTACAGGAACATCAACAACATATGGAATTCCATACTCTTTTTCCAAATACTTTGCTATTTTGACTCCTCCAGTTGAGACCACTAAATTTACAGCCCCCTTAAGAGTTTTCTCTATTTCATTTATCCCCCCTTTTACAGACCAAAAAGAATTGATCTTATTGCCATTTTTTTCAATGGCGCACCTGATATTTTCAATTTGATGTTCTCCCCAATAATCTAAAGGAGTACATCCAATAATATTTACTCCTTCCCTATCGCCCTCAAAAGGTTTTATGAATTTCTTTCCTAATTCATAAAGCCCCTTCTCGATGCCAACTTCATAACTCTCCATACCCGTAGTAGATACAGTAATTACAGGTATTTCTTTTTCCTTACTTATTATCTTCCCAAGTCCCTTATAATCACTTGCAATAACCGCCGAAGTCGGAGTAGAAAGAACTAAAATAAAAGGTATATCCTCTTCTAGTTTCAAATCATCAATTTTTTCCTTCATGACTCCTTCATCTCCAGTTATGGCACGTATATTTCTTAAGCCCGAACTGAAAATCTTATTTCCTTCAAAAAACCTTGGATCGTCATATCCCGTTACATTACCTATGCAGCCATCAGCTCCTCCGATTAAGGAAATTCCTCCCATATTACCCAAGACGCCATTAACCCCAGAATAATCGGGAGCAAATGGTGGTAATTTTCTAATAAGTCCTCTCATATTTTTCCTCCCACTTCTAAGTAACTAAATTTGCATCATATATTCTCTTAACAATATCACCATCAAAAGCTTCCTTACTTATAAGCTTGTCGATAAGCTTTATTGAAGATCTATATCCAAAGTGATTCATACTATTTTCTAGTTCAACAAGGTATTTACACTCAAATATCTTCGCAACATCAAGTCCAATGCAAATATCCACCTTATCAAGTGATTCTCCATGAAGAGCTATACTTGGTTCCAAATTTGGTATAACTTTTATATGGGGTGAATGTACCCTTAACCAATCTACATTTTTCTTATCTACTTCAATTACAGATCTGGCCAATACATATCTAACATCCATACCAAGTTCAACTAAAAATCTTGCTAGGTCAAATGATCTTGACACACCATTTGTACCAAGGGCAACACTTAATCCCCTAAGCTTAATCCTTGCTTCTAAAATCTTCTCCTGTAAAAGTTTAGAATACTCTGATGTTTCAAAGTTTCTAGATAAATAGCTACCTAGAATTTCATAACTTTTGTCTATTTCATCTTTTCTATATGACGAATAAACAGGCATGTACTTTTGACCAATCTTTTTCTCAAGATATTTACCAGCAACACTACCTAGTGGACTAATCACAATATTTCCACACGCTCTTTCCATCTCAGCTTTATACTCACCAAAAGTTTCAAAATCGGACACATGGGATATAGGATCTAATCCATTACAAGCAAATAGTTCATGTAATTCAGAATCCCTATCTATGTTTTCAAAAGAACCGATAACATTCAGTTTTTTTTCATCCTTATCTACCTTTTCAAGAAAATCATGTATAGTCTTCTGAATCATAAGGGATGGATCCTTAGGAGTATCTGACAATATAGGATTCATTTTCCCACGACCAACTGGTATTCCAAGTTCCTTTTCCAACTCTGCAGTTATTCCATCATAATCAGATCCAAGAAGATCATCCATACAAGTAGTACAAAGTATCATCCCCTTAGGCCTTCTTTCATAATAAAGTTCTTTAGCTGCCTCTTTTATCTTTTCTATATGACTTCCCATGACTATATCAACTTCTTCTATAATAAAAAAACTTAATCTATCTGCTGTTCCATCATAAAATGATGCTATACTTCCATGTCTACCACAACCAATTGGTATAGCAAATAAAATCTCTGTCTCTGGTACAATACAAGCAACCTTAACAACTCCCCAACCTCCTCCAGACGGGGAACAATAATGCATTGCCTCTTTTCTATTAACCTGATTTTTTCTACTAGAAATTTCATCATCAAGTCCGAAAATAGGTATAGAGTAAATCTCACCATTAGTCACTAATATCACCACTTTCAATAATTTTCTTAGCAATTTCACTTATTTTCAAAGAAATATCTAAAGTCCTATCCCCTTCAATAACTGTCATATTTTGATTTTCATACTTTTGAATATTTGAGTCCCTAGGCACAACTCCTATAAGTCCTGTATCAGCCCTACAAACAAATTCTTTAACTATCATATCTTCATCAGGAACATTACGCTTATTGAGTATTACTCCGAGTAAATTAACATTATTTCTTTCTTTAAAATTATCAACAGCCATCTTTATGTTTCCAGCTGCAAATAGTGCCATTTTTTCCCCTGATGTTACTATAATTACCTCATCTGCATATCCGTTTCTTATAGGCATTGCAAAACCACCACAAACAACATCACCTAATACATCATAAAAAACAAAATCTGGATTGTATTTTTCAAAAGCATCAAGTTCATCCAGCAGTTCAAATGCAGTTACAATACCCCTTCCTGCACAACCCATACCAGGAGATGGTCCTCCAGCTTCAAAACAAACTATATCTTTATAACCAATCGTCGCTATTTCATCAAGTTCATCACATTCTCCATTTTTTAATATATATTGAACTATTGGAGTTACTTGCTTTCCACCTGTTAGATTTATCGTTGAATCAGCCTTAGGATCACATCCAATTTGCATTACTCTATAACCTTCATTAGCCACAGCTGCAGCTATAGAACTTGTAAGTGTAGATTTTCCTATACCACCTTTACCATATACCGCTATTTTTCTCATCACTTCACCTCATCTATATATCCTTAAGTGAACTTATATCAGTTGGAAAAAGGACCCTATGACCTTTACTCCCCTCATTACTTTTCACTTCTAAAAAATGACTATCTACTTGAAAATACTTTTTAATGTTCTCCCTATTAATTACACTTTCTGTATCACCAATTTGATGACTTCCATCATAGCCCATAATCAGAGATTTTTCTGCTATTTTAAAAGCGTGATTTGGGTAATGGGTATTAACAATCGTAGTTAGTTTCTTTTCACTTTTTAATTTTTCAAGTACATCTAAAACAATAATTTGGTTTCTCATATCAAGATTAGATTCCGGTTCATCAAGAACCATTATCTCAGGATTACTTACTATTGCCCTAGCTATTAGTACAAGTTGTAGTTCTCCACCACTTATTCTACTCGTATCCTTGTCTTTTAGTTTTAGCATTCCTACCGTATCTAGGGCCTTAAGTGCCAACTCACGATCTTTTTTCGATGGTTTCGATGTAAAACCTATCGAAGATGCCCTTCCAAGTAAAACCATCTCGAGAACCGTATAAGGGAAATTGACCTGTTTAGCCTGGGGAACATAAGAAACTTTCTTCCAAAAATCCTTTTGACCAATTTCCTTGACCCTTTTACCTTCAATAAATACTTCACCTCTTGTAGGTTTTAAAAATCCCATCATACATTTTAGAAAAGTAGTTTTACCAACACCATTTGGACCTAATATAGATAGGGTTTCTCCTTTTCTCAAATCTACATTTATGTCTGAAAAGAGCATATTATTTTTTTCATAAGCAAAACTCATGTTACTCAGTTTAAACATCTACTCCAGCCCCTTTTTTTCTTAGTAAATATGCAAAGAACGGTGCCCCGACTACTGCCGTAAGTATTGATAATGGTATTTCTGCTGCAGTTATAGTTCTTGAAAGGGTATCGATAATAAGTAAATATATCCCACCTATAACAATTGACACAGGTATTAACTTTCTGTGTTCACAGCCTATTATCATCCTTGAAAAATGTGGAATAACAAGACCTACAAAACCTACAATTCCGCAAAGGGATACTGATGCAGCTGATATTATAGTTGTAGTTATAACAACTATAGCCCTCAAAATCTTAATATTTATTCCCATGGAAATTGCCTCTTCTTCGTTTAGAGACAACACATTAAGTTGCCATCTAAATATAAAAAGTCCTAGGACAGATAAGCCAATAAGAGGTATCCCTATCTTAAGATCTTCCATGCTAGTCCCCGATAAACTTCCCATGAGCCAATATACTATCGTTGGTAGCTTCTCTTCTGGATCTGCAACATATTTTATTAGTGATATAAAAGCTTGGAATAACGATCCAACAACAACCCCTGAGAGTACCAACATATAAAGCTGTATACCATTCTTTGTTTTACTAACTAAATATGTAACACATATGGCGACCACTCCAAATGTAATTGCAAGAATCTGTATAATGGCAACCTTGTCAGAAAACAGTATTCCAAGTGCAGCACCAAATCCAGCTCCATAGGATACCCCCAAAATATGAGGGCTCACCAATGGATTTGAAAATAAAGCTTGCATTGAAACTCCAGATACTGAAAGTCCTGCTCCTATGAATACTGAGAGTAGTACCCTCGGGAATCTAATAGACATTACAACGGTTTCTTCAATTTTTGTCCACTGGCCTTCATAGCCAAATATATTTCCTAAGACAATGTCGATCACCTTATCAAAGGGAATCATATATCTACCCAATGACATAGCAGCGATAAAAAATACTATCAAGGCTACAACTGCCATACCCATAAAAATTCTGAACTTATTATCCTTCATTTCTCCACATCCTACTTCTGCACTCCTAAACCGCCAGTACCCTTTGCACTATCCTGAGAGCTATTTAATATACTATCTATTTCTTCTTCTAAGAGGTCGTATCCATAGAACTCATTATAGTATGACTTCACTTCCTCTTTCATATCATAATCAAACACTTCTGGATACTGAGACTTAGCCATCCACTTCATCATAAGAGCTACATCACCACTAGGTGGATACCATCTGTACACACCTACAGGAACCTTGTAAACTCTTTTATTAATTACAGCATCTACTCCACTCCAGTCTTGACCTTCGATTCTATTTTCATACAAATCCTCTGGCATCGTAGAAGTAAAGCTTGTAATAAATATCACCTGAGGATTCCATTTATATATCTGTTCCATATTTACATTTTTAGTAACATCAATTTCCCCTGCAACATTTTTACCACCGGCTTCAGTAATCCACCAATCACCATAGTGACCTTTCCCAGGTACTATTATCTCTTGGCTACTATGCTTAAAAAGAAATAAAGAGTTAACCTTTTCATCATCTTCTATATTAGAAACTTTTTGACTTATTTCATTTAATGTATTTTCTCCGTACTTAATAACATTCTGAACTTCACTTTCTTTATCAAATACTTGACCCATTATTTCTAACCAACTTGCAAGAGTTAATAAAGCATCTCCCCCTCCTTGAGTCTTTACACCAATAGAAGGAATACCTGACTCCTTAAGCTGCTGAGTTTGATTACTATACGGACCCCAGTAAAATACAAGATCTGGATTCAGTTTTAGTAATTCTTCAATATTAATATCTGTTCCTTCAACAAATCCAGTTGATGCATCTAATAACTCTGGATACATTTTTCCCATAATAGAGCTCTCAATTGCACTTTTAGCACCTGGATGCATTCCTACAACCTTATCTAAAGGTTCTCCTGTAAGTGCATAGATACTTGGCAAAGGAAGTGCAGACATAACTAGCTTATCAACATTTTCTGGAACTAGAACCTCTGTACCATTTTGATCTACAACTATTTTTTCTGAGCTTACTTCAACTTCAGTATTCTCAGGAGCCTTGTTATCAACAGTTTTCTGTCCCCCTGCCTGACAACCTGTCAACATCAAAAATGCAACAATTGATGTTGCAACAACTACTCCTAATCTTCTTATCATTAATTAGTCCTCCTCTTATTTTTTAGAACGATATTGATTTTCATTATCAGTGGTATTATAATATTAAATAGCATGATTGTCTGTATAATATTGGACACTTCATAAAAAATATTAAGAATAGTAAACCAAGAAACTTTTTTGTGCAAAAATTTATCTATAACAACTATTTAGAAAGGAGATATTAACATGTATTCCGAAATAACTTCAAAAGTACTTACTTTTCCAAAAGGGATATATTTAGAACACCAGAATATAAAGGAACATTATCTGCTATACTTAATCGAAGGAACAATTACCGTGTCAATAAGCCATCCCAACGGAAAGAATATACCATTTAGAAATATACATAAAAATGAACTGTTTGGATTTTCAAATATGAATTGTCCAAATGAAAATCTAAGCTTTTTAACAGAAGAAACAGTAAAAGTATCAATAATTCCTCAAGAAGACTTTTTTAAAGAAATTAGAAAAAACCAAAAATACATGGAGGGTTTCATTGAGTTTATGGGGCATAGGGTAAATATGCTAATAGATAAAATGATACTCTTTAGCATCACAAATAACAGACATAGAATAGCTTATTACTTTGTAAACGAACTAAAACAATCAAAAAATGAAGTGGTAAAAATTGATTTATCTAAAAGTGCTTTAATGAATTATCTAGGAATGTCTCGGGGATCTTTTTATAGGGAATACAATAGTATAATTGCAATCGGAGGAATAAAACCTCTAAAAAACAATACTTATTATTGTAATAGGGATATACTTATGAATATTATGGAAAGCTCTTGAAATAAAATAAGTATACCTCAAAATCTGAGGTATACTTTTCTATTTTCTATTAGTATTAATTATAACTTCACGATTAGTAGTATCTTCATTAGAATCCAGCTCTGCAACTGCATATGGATAAGTTAACGCCATAGTTACCATCATATCTTTTCCCGGTGATTCTTCTATTATATTAACTATTATTAAATCCTCTTCATACTTTATTTCTTCTATAGAAATCGAGTATCCTCCCGAGCTTTGTTCACCCATATATACAACAATATATTTTTTATTATCATCTTCAATTAACTCATATCCTGAATCTCTTCTATTTCCATCAAGCTTTTCTCTTAAATCATCTGATATAAGAAGAGCTCCTTGATCATCATCAAAATCATCATCTTTTATTACTTGCTCCTCTTTTTCCATCCCCTCTTCTGGATTTCCTATACTAACAGACTTTTTTGCCTCCGAACATGCAATTACCCCTAAAGATACGGAAAGTATCATAAGTACAATAATTATTTTTTTCATATTTACCTCCAAATTTTTATTATATATTTTAGACGTATATTCTATCAAAAAAGTTCCATCCAATAAGATAGGTAAATAAATCTTTACCTTAAGATATGCTTCTAACTAATAATCTAGGGTATTTATCATAATGTTCTAAGAATACATATTTAGAAAGGACGATTAAAATGACTGTTTGTAAAAATCTTGCAGGATGTGCTTTTGTAAATTGCTGTAAAGAATATGACAAAGCAAATTCCATCCAAGGATTTATGAACATCTACTGCAAAGGTAGCAAAATGAATTCATGTGTCCGTTTAAAACTCTGTGAAAGTCACGGAAAACAAGTTGTACCGAAAAACATGATGCCAAATGGCTACCCTCTTCCAGGAACAAGTAAGTCTGGATGGTCAAAAGAAGCATTAAACCCTAGAAAATGATTAAGTGTTGCCAAAATGGCAACACTTTTTTTTACTTATGGTATTTTAGCATCAGCTCAAGAATAAATCATAAAATCTTAACTATTATTATTTCATATATAGGAGTATAATTTTTCTTATGGGATACTTATATAATAAGATTATATTTACTTGAGGAGGCTTCACTATGAAAGACATCGGTCACTACCTAAGAAATAGATTTATTACCGGCATATTTGTCATACTACCAATCGGAATAACCATATGGGTCTTGGTGAAAACTTTTAATTTTATAGATTCAATCCTTGGACATACAATTACAAATATTACTGGCATAAGGATTCCCGGTCTTGGTTTTTTAATCACTATTGCTGCTGTCTTAGGAGTTGGAGTAGTATCTAACAATGTCATAGGTAAGAGAATTGCTAAATGGATTGAAGATATGTTGGTAAAAGTACCAATAATCAAAATGATTTATAATCCTGTAAAAGATATAATGAAAAACTTTTCAAGCAACAACTCAAACAATTTCAAAAGGGCCGTACTTGTAAGCTTTCCTTCTGAAAAAAGTAAAAGTATTGGCTTCATAACAAAAGAAAATATAAAAATGGGTGCCAAAAATAAAACGGCAGTATTTGTACCAACCACACCCAATCCAACAAGTGGATTTCTTGTATATCTTGATAAGGAAGATTATGTAGAACTTGATATCCCTGTTGAATCAGCGCTAAAAACAATAATCTCATTAGGATCGGTTTCCCCAGATGAGATAATAATAAAAAAAGATACTTTCTCATAAACAACTTCGAGAAAGTATCTTTTTGCCTAACCCTTTGCTTTGCAATCTCCTTCACTGAACTTTTACTATCATAAAATAAAATTAAGTATTAACAAAAGTTACTTTCTAAAAAACTCGTTTGCTTTCCCATATGTAAAATCATGGTCTAACATCGTAACTACATTTTTATCAATAAAATCTCTTGAAATATTTATTATGTTGTTAAGTGAACTTCTAACAATTCCCGAACCACTACTAAGTCGATTGATTCCAATAGACTCAAGTTCTCCTAAATCTGAATATGCTGGATGAAGGTATAGATTTATAGGAAGATTAATAGAAACTCTTAACTTCTTGATACCTTCCACATCAATGCTACCAGGTAGAAATATACAATCTGCACCTGCATCTTCAATAATTTTAACTCTCTTAATTGCCTTTTCAACTTTTTCTCCAATACTTCCTTCCCCAAGAAGAAAAATATCAGTCCTAGCATTAATAAGGAATGGTATTCCCATAGTTTTTTTCAAATTTGAAAGAATTTTTATTTTATCACAAAACTCATCTATTTCATCTACTTTATTGTTTTCAGGCTGCCCATCTTCAATATTAATTCCCACTGCTCCAAGTTCAATTATCTTCTTAACATTATCAGCAATTTGCTTATTATTATCCCCATATCCCCTCTCTAAATCAACTGTAAGAGGAATATCAATTACATCAAGCATTTCCTTAGTTATCCTAAAAACATCTTTAAAATCTATCTTTTCCCCATCCTCATATCCCATAGAATATGCTATTCCTGCTGAAGTAGTTCCTACAGCTTTAAATCCTTCTTTTTCAAATATTTTAGCACTGCCACCATTCCAAGCATTTGGAAGTAAAAACATTCCATCATAATGAAGTTCTTTAAAATAATTAGCTTTTTTTATCTGTTTCTCTAAATTCATTGTTAGTCCCCCTATCCAATCATAAACAAGTTTACATTACTATCTTGATTATTAAAATACGATTTAGGACATTAAGAAAAGCATGGCCTAAGCCACTGAAAAAGTACAGACAATTGATTCTTAAACGCAATATGTTGAATTCCATAATTGATAGGAATATACATATTGCGGTGTAAGAATTTTATAATTGACTTTTTAAGTGGTCAGAAATTAAGTCATGCTTTCTATAACCTTCCTAAATCTATTTAGATTTTCCTTAAAATCCTTTCTCCCTAGTCCTATTCTAAAATATTGTCCCTCATGGGAATATATTTCTGCTGGAAGTAAAAGTATTCCGTGCTTCTCCACTAGTTCATTACAAAATTCTTCTATAGGCTTATCTATATTCATCTTTACATATGCCACCGGACCTGCCATAGGTTCTATAAAATTGAAAAGACTTTTGTATTCATTAAAAAATTCTCTTGCTGATTCAAGATTGTCTTTTATTATTTGTAAATTTTTATTAAGTATTTTGTCGCTATTTCTAAGAGCAATAGTTGAAATATATTCTGACGGCCCACTACTGCATATACTTGTATAGTGTTTCATTCTCATTGCTTTTTCAAGAAGTTCAGTATCCTTTGATGCTATCCAGCCTATTCTCAGACCTGCAAGACCATAGGATTTTGACATAACACCTAGGGATATTCCCTTATCATATAGATCTGCAAACCAAGGTCTTTTTACTTGGTCAAGTTCTATCCCCTTATAAACTTCATCGAAAAATACATATATATCATGCTTTCTAGCTATTTTAGCAATCCTCTCCATCTCATTCCTCTTAAGGGTATGACCAGTAGGATTATTTGGACTATTCACTACAATCAATTTTGTTTCAGGTCTTATCATAGTTTCAAGTTCATCAATATTAAGATTCCATCTATCTCCTTGGTCAATTAAATTCCATCTGCTAACATCACATCCTATGGAACTTGCTACTTCAAATAAAGACTGATAAATAGGAAACTGTGTAATTATATGATCGCCCTCTTCTAATAAGACATTCATAATATTAAATATAGGCTCTTGTGCTCCAGCATGAACTACTATATTATCAGGGACCATTGTATCATACAAACTACTTATAACTTCTCTCAGCTCAGGATTTCCCGGAACTTCTGTATAACCAAGACCCATTTTCATGAATGAATCCTTGGCACCTTCTTCCATATTTAATATTTCCTCAATTGTCATAGATGCACAATCTGATTGGGTCAGTAAATATGGTGCTGAAAACTCATATTTTCCAAAATACACTTCCAGTTTAAAATCATTGATTTTCAAACTTATCAGTCCCTTCAATTTTAATAAATTACTCCGGCTTTACACTTTCTATCTCTATATTAATTTCACCTATATCTTCTAATGAGCTAGACTCCATAATAGAAATGTTTTCGCTGTCTAAAGACTTCGAAATCTTATCTTCAATATTCATTACTGATTCTTTCTCAATGGACTTATCATAAAAAATAAATACATATGTATCCTTCTCATATTCACTTATTTCTCCAAGGACATCATCAAAATTTTCTGTCCACCCATTAAATCCAAGAAGTTCTTCCCTAGATGGCTTGTAGTTGGTTCCATGCTTTAGTAAATATTTTTCACTTCCGTTATCATCAAAAATATAAACTTCCATGCCCTTAAAAGCACTTTTTTCTTCACTTTTTTCTTCTTTTTCTACAATTTTATTAGATACAGCTTTCACTTCTATACTTTTCTCTTTAGGTGTAATGAATGTAACAATACCTCCAATAACAATAAAAGCAATACCTATAGCTAATAATTTTTTCATTCCCATGTTCATTTTTTTCCTCTCCAACTAATATATATTTGTCACAAAAAACTAGTGGAAAATCCTCTTTATAAGAAGAAGCCCTCCACTAGATTCATACTTAATTGATCCTAACTTTCCAAATCATGTGATCACTACCTTTATCCCAATAATCAACCATATGATATTCAGGCTTTCCAAACTTAAACATCCATATCTTTTGAGCAGTCTTATATCCACTATCTAGACAAAATTCTTTAATGGCTCTATTTTTCATTTCGATAATCATCTCATCGATCATCAAAGATGCAATACCCATACCATGAAAATCTGGATGAACATATAAGGTTCCAAGCTCAACGACTTTATCAAACTTACCATTTGTAATTTCACTAATCAAATAATTTGATATTCCTATGGCAATAGTTCCTATAATCATTTCATTGTACTCGGCTACTAAAAAAAATCTATCCTCTCCACATGATGAAAAGTCTTCCCTGAGCATCCTTCTTTTATCAATAATTTCTTCATCTATTTCCGAGGTCAAATGCTCTATATTATTTTTCTTAAAAGTATCCTTAATAACTAACTCAAATAATTCATTAATATACTCTTCTTCTAATTCTTTAGGTCTTCTAATAATAAGTCCTTCCACAATAATGCTCCTCATAATCTTTTAGTAATTGTACCATAATTTAGGATGAATTTGAATTATAATCCTAGTTTTTTAAGAATGAAAAAGGACAATGTAGAAACACCACCACCAAGAACTGATCCCCAAATAATATCTATTATTGTTATCTTAACAGGCCAATTTGCTAGTGTTGCTAGATTAGTAAGATCATAAGTTGAGTATGTTATAAAACCAAAAATAATCCCTACTCTAAGGGCCATAGACCAGTCATTTGCTATAATAGCTGGATTCACAACAAAATATACTAAGCCAGCAATAAATATCAGATAAAATATCATAGCTGCAAGCCAATTTACTTTATCAGCCATAATGAAGCCCAATTCTTTTTTATAAAGGCCCCTTGCAATAAAGACAAGCCAAATCATATCAATTACAAAAAATGAAATAAGAGTCGCAAAGTACATTTTTAAATAATAGCCCATGAAACGCCCTCCTTAAGATACCTTTTTAGGAAACCATGGAATAAAACTATTGGTACGCTTTTTATACTCTTCATATTCAGGTCTACCCTCGTATTTTTTTTCTAAAAGCTTTACACCAGATACAAATACTAAAAGATATGTCATAAGTATTGGACCAATAATAATCCACAATCCAGCAAAAGAATCAATTACTATTAGAAAAATTCCCCACCACATAGTTGAATCCCCAAAGTAATTAGGATGTCTCGTATAAGCCCAAAGCCCCTGATCCATTATCTTCCCCTTATTTTCAGCCTTTCTTTTAAATACTTTAAGTTGATGGTCTCCTACAGATTCAAAGAAAAATCCTATTATCCATAAAATAATCCCTAAATAATTAAACCACTTAAATTCAACGTTCATAGATCCATTGCCATAAATAACAGGCATTGAGACTATATATAATATTACACCTTGCAATAAATATACATTTAAGAATGCCTTTATCCTTACAAATTTATCTCCCCACTTTTGCCTCATTTCAACATATCTATAATCCTCAGGCTTACCTAAATTTCTTTTTAAAATATGATATGTTAGTCTTGACCCCCAAATAGTAATAAATACTGTAATAAGAATACCTTTTAGACTGAAAAGAGTACTTCTGAAAAATGTGAAATTTGCCATTAGAACAAAGCCAGCTCCCCAAGCCATATCTACAATTGAGTTGTCATTTTTTATTTGTCCTATAAGGAATATGGTAAAAAAGTATCCAAAAATTATCAACATAGCTTCAAAAAACATATTAATCCTCCTCTTTGAGAATATAAGAAACAGCAACAGAACCTTTTCCTGCACTTACAGCAACTATAGTTGATGTTTCCATAATATAATCCGGTGGAAATCCTACTAGACTGGCTATTTTCTTAGCTAAATATAGACCATTTTCAATATCATCAACATATGAAATACAATATGATTCAATATCATTTTTCTTTTGCACGGTCCTTATATGTTTAACAATACTCCTAATGTCGCCAACTGGAGTAAAACTTATTGAATGAATCTTACCTTTACCTAAATTATCAAGGGTTACAACAGGCTTCATACCAATAAGTTTACCCAATCTTCCAATTCCCTTACTCAACCTTCCCGATCTGACCATATTATCAATATCAGGAACCTTAACCAAAATCGTAGACTTACTTATACTCTTATTAATTTTTTCTACAACTGTATCAATAGTAAGTCCTTCAGAAACTAAATCAGAACATTTCTTCACTATAAGGCCTTGTGCCCCTGAATTTAGTTTTGTATTGATAAGCCTAATATTCTTTTCTTTATACCTATCTTCACCTATAACCTTGCTAATAACATTATAGGTGCCACTTAATTTGTCTGATACTGTAAGAATAATTAATTCATCATAATAATTAGTAAGATAATCCATAAAATTTTCTATATTTACTTTATTAGGTTGGGAAGAACTTGGATTTATCCCCTTTTCAAATATTAATTCAAATATTCTCTTATTACTTATTCCTATACGATCTAGAAAAATACTATCCTGAAAAAGTAAATTTAGATTTATAATATGTATCTGATCATTATCCAATATATCCTTTGGAATGTCTGCAATGCTATCAGTTACGACTGCAATATTATATTTTCTATTCTCAACTATATCCTTTTGCTTAATCATGTCATCAACTTTTTGATAACTAATATCACCATAATCAAGTGCTTTCGCAAATATTTCTTCTGGATTATCTGTATGGATATGTAGCTTACACATATTCTTTGTCTTAACTACTATTAATGACTCACCCATTATTTTGATCTTTTCTTTCAATTTTTCAAGATCAATATTTGCTCCCTCTATCACACACTCAGTACAGTATCTATATTTGCTTTCGTGAAAATGATTTATTTCATATATAGATCCCTCGTCAATTATTTTTTCAAACTCCACATCCCCTTTATTTTCACCTGTAAAGTAACTCAGTATTCCCTGAATAAATAAGGTAAATCCCTTAGCCCCAGAATCAACTACATTTTCACTCCTAAGTATGTCCAATTGATTCTTTGTCCTTTCAAGTGCGATTTCAACTGATTCTACCGCATTTTTTAATACTTCAATCAACTCAATATTAGCAACATTATTAATTTTAAGTGCATTTCCCCATTCACGCATTACTGTAATTATAGTACCTTCTATCGGGTTATCAATAGCATCATATGCATGCTGAACAGCTTTTTCATTGGCCCTTATATAACCATCTATAGAAAGTTCACAATCATCAGTAATCTCAATGCTTAATCCATTGAAGTACTGGGCAAAAATTAGACCTGAATTCCCCCTAGCCCCTTTTAGTGCTGCTTCTGCAATAGATTCCAAGGTCATCTTTACATTATCTTCCTTACTGGACTCCCTAATCAAAGACTTCATCATAGAAGCTAAATTAGTTCCTGTATCACCATCTTTAACCGGAAAAACATTTATGCTATTAAGAAGTTGTCTATTCGCTATTACATTGTTTGCTCCTACAATAAAAGCCCCATATAAATCATCACTACTAAATCTCCTCATATTATCCCTCCGAAATGAAAAAACAGTACTGTATATAAATTTAATAAATACAATCAATCTCTCAGTAATTCCAATACCCAATTTCTGGACAAATAAAAAAGAACATAATTTATTAAAAATAGCATCAATAAATTATGTTCTTCATTTAATCTATAATTTAGTTTTCTATTGAAAGAATGCTTTCTTTTTCTCCATCTTCAAACTTCAACTTACTTCTAGCAATAAAGATAGATATTAATCCAACTATTATCTGACCAACAGCAAGTCCACCAATCATGGCTGTAAAGGAATATCTTGATCCTAGATAAAGTACAGGCATCATAAATACAACTGTTCCACCACCATTTATAACAAGACTCCAAAAAGATTTTCCAACTGCATTAAGGGCCTGTCCATTCCATGTATAGAGATTCATACCTATAGCACCCGCCAAAAGTACTTTTAGATAAATTGAAGTATATTTCAAAACTTCAGCATCCTGTGTAAATAATTTTGCAGTAAAATCTGAAATGAAAAATATTACGACAAACATAGCTATCCCCAAAGTGAGGGAATGTTTATTATAAAACCTTCTTGTTTCTTCAATTCGAGCAGCTTTCTTTGCTCCCCAATTTTGTCCAATAATCGGTACTAGACTTGAACCTACCGATTGAGTTATTATATATGCAAAACCTTCAATCCTACTTCCAGCCGCAACTGCTGCAACCGCTGTAACGCCACCTACATATGCTGCTTGAGCTGTAATAAAAGATCTAAGTAGTTGTGGGAAAATAGCTACTCCTACTGCTGGGATTCCAACAATAAGTATCTTCTTCCACGATGAAATCAATTCGGAAATTTTGGGCATTCTCAGTTCTAAAAGTTTATGATGGAAATTTAAAAAATACAAGGTAGCGCACATTCCACATGCCCTTGAAATTACTGTTGCAATCGCTGCTCCCCTAATCCCCATTGCTGGAAATCCAAAATATCCAAATATAAGTATCGGATCAAGTACAACATTCATAAGTGCACAAACACACATTACATAAAAGGGCCTGACCATATCACCTAAAGCTCTCATAGAAGAGTCACTTACAGGGGGAATGAATACAACGAAAGAAAAAGAATACCATATGGTCATGTACTCCTTTATTATAGGAAGTGTACTTTTGTCTGCTCCTAGTAAAGTAAATATACTATCCATGGAGTTTAAACCTACTACTGAAAACAATATTACAAATAGTAGTGATAATATTAGTCCATCTGTAGCCGTTCTTTTCATTATATAGCGATCATTGTTTCCCGCTGCCCTTGATAAGACTGACATAGATCCAGTAGATATACCCATTGTTAGTGCACTTGCAATAAGAATAACTGGAAAAGTAAATCCCATTGCAGCAAGAGCTTCTGTACCAAGTTTTCCTACAAAATAAGTATCTGTTATATTAAACAAGGTAAACATTAACTGTCCACCAATCATAGGAATCGCTAAATCTACTATATTCTTATCAATTCTGCCAACTGTTAAGTCTCTCATTTCTTCCTCCTCCATATCTTATGCTAATAAATAGTATAAACATTATAGTAGTCATAAGGTCAAGAGTTTTTTTGAGATCACCCTATTTTTTTATCTATACATATTGGTTATATCATCAATTAGATCACCTAATCTTCTAGATACTTGTTTATCCTTGTGAATTAAAATCATTACATTCATAAAAAATCTTTCTTTTTGATCCACTATAAAAAGCACACCCTCATCAAGTTCTTTTTGAACAGTTGTAATTGGCATAAAAGAAATTCCAAAACCACTTTTAACATAGTTTTTAATCCCCTCTATACTTTCCATGTGTATAACAGTTCCTTTTTTAATATTATTTTCATCATAATAATCATGGAAACTATTCATATATGACTCATATGCCAATGGAATTATTACACTCTCACCATTTAGATCATTTATTTTTTTTGAACTAACAAATACTATTTCCTCATCAAATAAATTATGAATTTTAAGATTCTTATCATTAGGCTTCTTATCTAAGGAAAATCCAATATCGATAGCATTATTATAAAGCATTTCGGTGATATCCTTTACATGCCTTATTTCAAAATGAATTTCAACATCCCTAGTCTTTTTTAAAAAATCCATAAAAAAATCAGAAAGTTTATAGGAGCACAGTGTTTCTGTAATCCCAATAGTTATAATTTCCCGTCCTTTTTCCTGTATTGTATTAAGTACATAGTCATACTCTTCGATTAGCTTTTTACTTAAGTCTTTTAACTCTTTTCCCTTATCTGTCAAATATATTTTTTTACCCAATCTATCGAAAAGTTGATGACCTAAACTTTTTTCAAGTGCTTTTATATTGTCAGATATAGTACTTTGTGAATATGACAAATCCTTAGCAGCCCTAGTAAAACTCATACTATCACACACTGCCATAAAAATTTTCAACTGCCTTATCTCCATAAAAACCTCCGTTCTATCGGCAATACCGATTACAACTAACGGATTAATCCGTTTTACCGATGTTTTTATTAATGTTATCATATTATTAAGAGTTAAGGGAAAATATCCGCAAAAAAACCCAATAAGATTTAAACCATTCCCCTAAAAAAAATGGTTTAATATCGCATAAAGATAAGTAAAACACCACCGTTCCCGTGTTTTACTTGTTTTTATTTTTTGACCAAAGAAATATATCCCATAAAAAATCTGCAAATGTTTATTTGCAGATTTATGCTTTATAAATTTCTATACATAAGAATTTCATCTCTGTAAGTTCCATCTTTTAATTTAAATGCATTTGGAACCTCACCACATTTTACAAATGCAAATTCTTCATACAACTTTATAGCTTTATGATTATCTTTAAAGACTCCCAATTCTATTTGGCTATATCCCATTTTCCTAGCAGTATCCAGTGCCATAGTAATTAGATGCTTTGCAATCTCAAGCCCCCAAAACTTCTGAACCACACCAATTCCTATAGATGCCCTATGACTTACTTTTTCCCTGTCTCTAATCGGATATACAGAAACGTTACCAGCAACTATACCATTAATAAAAGCTGTAATCATAGCTTTATTTTCACTATCGGCTGTCTCCTCAAGCATTTTACCTTCTTCTTCAAGGGTCGTAGTGAACTCTTCTGGATATGTAAGCATGAAATCTGTCTCTGATAATATTTTCATTAAATGATCTATAAAAATTTTGCTATCCTTACTTTCAGGTGTTCTAATTTTGCACTTAAGATTGTTCTTTAAAATTATGTCTTTTTCTTTAACTCTCATTGATTTTACCTTTCCTTCTCTTCTCTCTCTTTTGTTTATACATCCTATCATCAGCTAATTTATATCCACTATCAAAATCATAGTTGACTTCTTTAATACTTGCAATACCAAAACTGAAGCTCGGATAAATATATTTACCTTCATAAAGAAGTGGAGTCTTGGAAAAATGTCTTCCTAAACCATCAACTTTACTTCTTATTTCATCTTCTGATAAACCACCAGAAATACTAATAAACTCATCTCCACCATACCTAGCACACAATTCTCCCTCAGAAAAAATTCTCTTAAATCCTCCAGCTATAGTCCTAATAAGTAGGTCACCTGTTGAATGTCCATAAGTATCGTTTACTTCCTTTAATCCATCTACATCAAATACAGTAAGGAATAAATCAAAATCATCAAACTTAGCCTCCCTAATAACAGTAAGAGCATCACAGTCAAATGTATTTCTATTCATTAATCCTGTCATTGTATCTTTTTTAGAAAGATATAGTACTTCTTGGTATAGTGATTGTTTTTTTATTACACCACTTATCTGCCTAGACATATAGTCAAGAATATGTACATCTTTTTCAGTAAAAAGATCATTTTCATCACCATCAATACACAGCATCCCGACCATTTCGCCTTCAATGAAAAGCGGTGATGAAACTTCAGAGCGAAGCACAAATGCCTCTTCCTCCTTAGAATCTATCTTATTCTTTTCAAGTACTATATCCCCTAGACGATTAATTATCATTGTCTTATCCATTTTTCCTGATGATGCAATATATAAAAAAGATTCCTCGACCGGTAATCGAAAACTCGCCATAGCTTCAGGATCAAGACCAGAAGAAGCCATCCCCCTAAGTTTTCCATCATCATCCATCATAAGAACACTACCATATTTAGATTTTGGAATCAATCTCATACAAGTATCTAAAATATATTGAAACTGCTGATCCATAGAATCCTTATGCAAAACTCTATTTGCAATATCAAGAGCAGCCTCTCTTAAGTTTATTAAATCTAGAAGTTCACGATTCATCGCTTCATTTCTCTTTTGAGACCTTAACAAAAACACAATAAGTAAAATAATTGCAATAATAAATATAACATTTACATAAGTCAATTAAATCCCCCTTATTTCAGTTCATCTAAAGTTACATATTATTATAATTTTGATAATTAGCTATTTCTTCTATTTTATCAGAATTTTACTATAATTTCGACAACTTTCTATTCCTTTTCTTTTCAATAAAGTAAACTACACCAAAAAATATGTATATTCATTGAATAAGTTTATAATAACAAAGTCAAAACCTTTAAAATAAAGAATTTGAAGGTATTATTAAATGGTATTATTCAATCTATCCGAAAAAATTATAAATATAGTAATAGAATAAATAAAAAATGCACTAGATTCTAAAATTACTTAGATTCTAATGCATACAATTTATTTGATTTAATATGTCAACATACCCATATATACTAGAAGTTTCGTTACAAGTAATAATATTGGCAATGAAAGCAGTGTTCTATATATAAATATCTTAACTACATCAAAGAAATTTAAACCAATCTTACTCTTTACCAAAACCATACCTGTCTCAGACATAAAGACAAGCTGTGTAAATGCTAATACACCGATAAAAAATCTCGAAGCCTCAGATACAGATTCAGTAATAAATAAAGAAGGAAGATACATATCCGCAAATCCTACAACTGATGCAGGAGCCATCATACTGGCAACTTCCTTGCTATATCCAATCACCTGATAAACACTTACTAAAGGTGCACTGATTATATTGAAGAACTGTGTATGCTCCGCGACGATTAATGATAAAGTACCTACAAACATTATTATGGGTAAGAAGCCTACATAAATATCTATAACACTCTTAAAAGACTGCTTGATTACATCAAGAATTTTAGCCTTACTAGCTTCTTCAACTGCTGAATCATATGCGTGCTGCAATACAGTTTTTCCTTCTGGTATTTCAATTCTATTTGGAGTAACTCCTTCATAGTATTTTGCAGGGAATTTTTTAAGTGGCATTCTCGATGTTATAAATGCAAGAATAACTGTTACAAGCACAATTGCCCCGTAAAATATAGGGAATATATGAGAAAATCCTAATTCCTCAGCAACTGCTGATGCAAAAGCTATACCCACAATTGAGAAGCTCGTTGCAATTATATATGCCTCTCTCTTATTATAATATCCCCTCTGATACTGTGTATCAGTAACTACTATTCCTATAGTTCCATCACCAACAAATGATGCTATTGCATCAACAGCTGAATAACCTGGTACTTTAAACAACTTTTCTACAATTCGTCCAAACATTATTCCAATAAACTCTACTGCACCGAAGTGGGTAAGTAGTGGAAGAGCCATTAAACCTACAAAGAATGTAATATAAAGTGTAGTTAAAAGACCACCATCCCCTGCCATGACACCACCAGTATTTGGATCTAATATTTTTTCTACAAATTTGCTGCCTTCAAACCATTTATTCAAAACCATAAGATATAAAAATGAACCACCTATTCTCATGAACCTATTTATAGGTGAAGCCTTAAATACCCCATTTAAATACTGATTTTTCGAAGTATATATCATAAAAATAATAGTTCCTAGAAGAACTATCCATGAGCAAATCATCGTAAAAGAGATAAACCCATCTAACATGTTTCCTGTAATAAACTTTACTATATGTGATATGGCAATCTTTTCTTCACCCATTAGTTCAAAAGGAACTAGAAAAAATACAAAACCAAATATAGATAAAAATATAAATTTTAATTTATTCATTTTATAGCAACCCCCAATTATGATTAAACTTAGACGCAACTTAAGTAGAATATCACAGGATTAAGTCCATTTCAACATAATTATACGCAATTTGTGTATTTTTATTCATGCATAAATAAACAATAGGATGCATCAATGATACATCCTAGAAACTTTATATATTCTTCAATATAACTTCAATCTGATCAATTAATTTGTCAAACACCTCTAAGGACCTTTTCTTGTCCCTATTTTTTATAGCATCAAAAAGCTCCCTATGATAATTAGTTCCCTCAGTAAAAGCATCTCCTGCCCCTAAAGGATTTTCCCACAAGGAATCAAATTGAACTCCCATGTGGTTAATACTTTCCAGTAAAGCTGGATTCCCTGAAGCCTCGTATATTTTATAATGAAATGCCTTATCGTAATTTGGATGTGGTTGAGATTTTTCAGCCATTTCTTCCATTATTATAAGATTCTCTTCCATTACTTTCAAATCATCCTCCGTTGCATTAACTACAGCTAGTTCAACAGCAAGTTTTTCAAGGACTCTTCTTACTTCAAGAACCCATATCAACCTTTTGATTTTCCCTTCTTTATCCAAAGCATTTTCATCCGGTGCAAAGATATTACTCTTTACATACATACCTTTTCCATTTATTATTTCAATAATACCAAGGGCTTGAAGTGTTCTTGTAGCTTCTCTTAAAGAGGTTCTACTAAGACCAAACATTTTGGCAAATTCACTTTGTGGTGGGAGTTTGTCCCCAGGTTTAAGATTATTATCGTCAATATATTTCTTAACTTCTTTTACAATCATATCGTGAAGTGCCATTCTCTCTATCATCTTAGTCCTCCTCGTGCATATATAATAATCTATAATATCATTTTTGAAAGCTGATTTTAAATACTTTTATTTCAAAAGCTTTCATATCAAATTCTATTTTATTGTCAGAGTGCTCATACTCAGTAATATTCTTTTCTGTTAAATCACATTCCCAAACCCTACTTATATTAAAATATGATTTGAAAACAACTTTGGATCTCCTATTACAATGTTCATAACAAGTCACAATAATATCATCCGACTCTTCACACTTTTTGACAGAATCTATAATAATATTATCACAGTCTAGCTCAAAAAATGAAAGGTTTTCTTCAAACTTTCCACTTCTTTCATCAATTAAGACTCCCTTTAAGGGTTCATTAATTTTTTCCCCTTCTTTATGGGTATCACTATTCAAAACAGAATTACTGTGACTATATAGGGAATATATAAGCTCATGTACTTCTATATCCGCATCAGGATTCGGATAAGTACCAGGTTTTACTAGACTTAAAGCAATATCATTACCTTTAATACTATAACCATATCTTGAGTCATTTAGCAACGCTACTCCGTAGTTACCTTCAGAGAGATCTGCCCATCTATGTCCCGGAACTTCATAGTTTGCCATATCCCACGAGGTATTCTCGTGGCTTGATCTTCTACAACTACCATAAGCTGTTTCAAATGTACCAAAATCAGTATTAATATCAAGAGGAAATTGACATTTGATAAGTACATCTGTCATTTTCATATCAATAACAGTCTTAAAATCAATTCTTCGGGAATCCCTATATAGGATTATATCCTGAACAACAGTAGAATCAAGGATTCCTTTTTTTATTTGAAGTACTTTTCTTACTGGACCATCTTCGATTACATCAATAGATATTAGATCATCAATATCCCAGCTTTTTTCTCTATAATTAGCATCAATATTCCAATTATCATAAATATGAGGTTTATTCTCGTAACAAACAAGTCTATTTGCCAATTGACCCTCTTTAATGATTTCTCGTCCCATGGTTTTATCATAAATTGATTTAAATGCACCTGATTCATCTAACTTCACCTTATAATACTTGTTTTCAAAAGAGGATACATTCATATAGAAAAGTTCATCGTCAAAAGATTTATCTCTAGCACTTACAATACTATACTTTTTATAACCTAATGAAGGTAATCTTTCAGCATAGAAAACAATTCCTTTACTGGACTTTTGAACTTCTATTTTCCTATCATCCTCTATATCAAGAAGGTTAATATTATCATCAAAATCACCTTCAATTTCTACTATATCACTTCTTTCAAAGCCTAATGAATTAAACAATACGAGTGTCTTTTCCTTTGCCGATATATTTTCTACAATACTTGTTAGAAGTTTCTTATTCATTCCTTCAAGGTCATTTTCAACAAATTCATATTCCTCTTTTGTTACTTCATATACTTCCTTTATTGATGAACCCGGCAATATATCATGAAATTGATTCATAAGTACGGTCTTCCAGTGTTTTTCAAGTATTTCTTGAGGATACTTCTTATCTGATATCAACATATCTAAAGAAGCTAATTTTTCAGCTTTTCCCAATAACATATCACAATAACGATTGGATTTTTTATTTCTAGCCATAGATGTATATGTACCCCTATGGGTTTCTAGATATAATTCTCCTGACCATTTAGGTAGTTTTTTTCCACTTTCTATTTCACTTGATAAATCATTGAAGTATTGACCAACACTTCTTATATTAGTTTTAGGACACCCTGGTATACCCTTAGACATCCTCCTTTGATTTTCAAGCATTTCCTTAGTTGGTCCGCCGCCACCATCACCGTATCCAAATGTAATCAAAACATCTTTACTAATATCCTGTTGTCGATAGGTATTCCAAGCACCCATTACAGTTTCAGGAAAAAGTTGTCCATTATAATCCGTTGCATAAGATGTTACTGATTGTCTTGGATATGTTGTGGTTATCATATGACTAAGGATCTCGCTTCCATCTATACCCTTCCAGTAAAAAGTATCATTAGGAAGTCTATTGCTATCATTCCATCCCATTTTACAACTTACAAAATAATCAATACCAGATTTTTTCATTATTTGTGGTAAACTTGGACAATAACCAAAGGCATCAGGTAGCCATAAGATTTTACTGTCTACAGCAAATTCACTTTGGAAAAATCTTTTTCCATAAAGAAATTGTCTGGACAAAGACCTTCCTGAAACCATGTTACAGTCTGATTCAATCCACATACCACCATCAGCTTCCCATCTTCCCTCAGATATTCTTGCCTTTATCTTTTCATATATTTCTGGATAGTCTTCTTTTACAAATTGATATAAAAGTGGTGTACTTGACATAAATTTATATTCCGGATACTGATCCATTAAACTAAGAACAGTAGAAAAACTTCGAGCGACCTTCTCCCTTGTCTGGGCAACAGTCCATAGCCAGGCAATATCTATATGAGTATGGCCCACTACACTGGCTGTAATATCATGTTTTCCACACTCTTTTTTATAAAATTCTTCTTCAATATAATTTAAAGCATTCTTTATAGACTCTTTATATTCTTTAGAAGCTATCTTTCTAAAGTCTATAAAACTAATGGTCTTTTCAAGAATTCCTACAATTCTATTCCTCATATAATCAGAATCATTCATTTCAATAAGAGCTTGAAAAGGAACTTTTATATCATAATAGAGCTTTCTTACATCTTCATCAATAGTAACTATTTTAATAACAAAATGAAACTTTCTATCAAACATACCACTATTGACTTTTAAGTCTACCCTGTATTTTTCATCCCCAGAACTTGACTCTGTGAGAATATACTCCCTATGGTTAATATCAAAACCTTGAATTATGTTTTTATCAAGATAAAAAAGTATTTGAGGATTTGTTGTAGTCTCTTCCTTTTCAAGATCATATTCACCTGTAGAGACAAAAAGTCCTAGCCTTTTTCCTTTGAACTCTTCAGGAATTTCAAGATCAAACTTACACCAACAATCCTTATCAATACCACCCCAAAAATCTTCTGCCCAAGTTGCTATCCAAGGATCTTTGGAGTTTTCTACATCTTCTATTGAATTATATAATCCATTCTTTTTATAAAAACTCATTATATTTACTTCATCAGTATATATATTCTTTTCAAGCTCTTTAATTATTCTTTTTATTTTTTTTTCAGCATATAACATATGACTCCTCCGATATAATCATATTTTCAAATCAAAATGACATATGACAAGAAACGTAATGATTCTTTTCTATTTCTTTTAATTTTGGAGTAGTACTTCTACATATCTCCATAGCATACTTACATCTTTTTGCAAACCTACATCCTGCTTTAGGATTTATAGGACTTTCTGCTTCATCACTATTAAAACCTTCATTTGCGTCCTTAATATTTTTTGGATCAGGAATAGGTATAGACTCCATAAGCATCTTTGTATATGGATGATATGGATTTTGATATATTGAATCACTATCAGCTAACTCTACAATTCTACCTAAATGCATAACCGCAACCCTATCAGATATATACTTAACCATGGAAAGATCATGGGCTATAAAAACGTATGTTAGACCTATTTTAGTCTGTAAATCAAGTAATAAATTAATCACTTGAGCTTGAATAGACATATCAAGAGCTGAAATCGGTTCATCACATACAATAAGTTTAGGGTTTACAGAAAGTGCCCTAGCGATTCCTATCCTCTGCCTTTGTCCTCCAGAAAACTCATGGGGAAACCTATTGGCATGGGATTTATTAAGTCCAACCATATTAAGTAGTTCATATATTCTTTCCTGTCTCTTCTTTCCACTTTCTATATTATGAATATCTAGACCCTCTGCTATGATATCTGCAACAGTCATACGGGGATTTAAAGATGCATAAGGATCTTGAAAAATCATTTGTACATCCTTATTAAAATCCATTAACTGCCTAGAGTTCATATCGGAGATACTTTGCCCCCTATAATATACACTGCCCTCTGAAGGTGTGTATAAATTAACTAGAGTCCTTCCACATGTAGTTTTACCACAACCAGATTCCCCTACAATACCAAGGGTCTCACCCTTATTTATATAAAAGGAAACATCATCTACAGCCTTTAAAGTCTTATTTTTTCCTACTTGGAAATACTTTTTCAAATTCTTTACTTCAAGTATTTTCTCGTCAGACTCGAACTTATCTCCCACATTTACTTTTTTAGATTCCTCAATAAACTCTTTAATAGCTACCCTTGGAGCTGAATCATGTTTTAGCCAACATTTAGTTTTGTGAGTATTTGAAATAATAAATTCCTTTGGCATTCTCCTTTTGCAAATGTTCATAGCCTTTTCACATCTAGGAGCAAATGGACATCCCTTAGGTGGCTCTAACATATCTGGCGGAGAACCAGCTATAGATGTTAATTTTACCTTTCTATCCATACTTAATTTTGGAATTGCCCTTAATAAAGATGCTGTATATAAATGCTGGGGATTATAAAAAATTTCTTCAACAGTAGCTTCTTCAACAACAGTCCCACCATACATAACCATTACTCTATCAGCATTTTCTGCAACAACACCAAGATCATGGGTTATTAGAAGTATTCCTATACCCAATTCATTTTGTAAACTTTTTAAAAGATCCATTATTTCTGCCTGAACCGTAACATCCAAAGCTGTAGTAGGTTCATCAGCTATTAATATCTTAGGATTGCAGGAAAGTGCAATTGCAATCATAACTCTCTGTCTCATACCACCGGAAAGTTGGTATGGGTATTCATCAACCCTCAATTCAGGATTGGTTATTTTAACTAATCTAAGCATTTCTATAGCGCGATTCCTAGCATCTTTCTTGCTTACCTTTTCATGAAGACGGATACTTTCAATGATTTGATCTCCTACTTTCATAGTTGGATTCAGTGATGTCATAGCATCCTGAAAAATCATAGAAACGTCTCCACCTCTATAACTTGCAAGCTTTTTTCCTTTATAAGCAAGAATATTTTCTCCTTGAAAATTTATCTCACTTGTATCTTTAATTTTTCCAATAGGTCCTTTGATTAATCTTAATATACTCTTTGCTGTAACCGTTTTTCCAGATCCCGACTCACCTACAATGGCAAGAGTTTCTCCTTTTTTCACACGAAAACTTACACCCCTGACAGATTTCACTTCTCCAGCATAAGTATTAAAAGAAACTTGCAAATCATTCACATCTAAAATATTATCCATAATTCCCTCCTACTTACTGTCTAAGTTTCGGATCAAGGGCATCCCTTAGTCCATCACCAAGTAAATTAAATGCCAACATTGTTATACTTATAGCTAAAGCTGGAAATAATAATTCATGGGGAAAGAAATCCATTTGCTGTTGACCAATAGAAGCCATGGCTCCCCAACTTGTATTAGGAGGTTGTACACCTAATCCTACAAAACTTAGAAAGGCCTCTGAAAAAATAAACCCTGGAATTTCAAAAGTCATATTAACAATTATTATCCCCAATGTATTTGGTATAAGGTGCTTTAAGATAATTCTCCATGGTTTTGCACCTAGTACCCTTGCTGCCAATACATACTCTGATTCTTTAAGTTGTATAATCTGTCCCCTGATGAGCCTTGCTGAACCAGTCCAACTTGTCAGACAAAGTGCGACTATAAGGGATACTATACCCTTTCCTAAAACAACAGATGCTAAAATTACAACTATCATATATGGAATTCCTACAAGTATCTCTACTATTCTCATCATTACAGTGTCGATTTTACCACCAAAATATCCGCAAATCCCACCATATGTACATCCAATTAATAAAGAAATTATTGTCCCTACAAAACCTATTAGTAAAGAAACTCTACCTCCTACCCATATTCTAGCGAATATGTCTCTTCCAAGTTCATCTGTTCCAAAATAATGATCTGATGAAGGAAGACTGTGGGCTATGGATAAGTCCTGATCCCTAAAACCATAGTTTGATATATTTGGACCAATTATGGTCATAATAAAAATCAAAAATAATATCATTAATGAAAAAATCGCTATCTTATTTTGTCTAAGTCTTCTCATTGCGTCTTTCCAGTATGTAAGAGAAGGAGCGGATATCTTTTCACTTTCATCATTGTCACAACCTACTATAATAAAATCATCATCATAAAAAATATCTTCTTCAATATTTTCGATTGATTCTTCAGTAGCTTTCCCAGTATAAATAGATACACCTTCCATAACCCTAACTACCTCCCTTTAGCTTGACCCTTGGGTCAATTACTGCATAAAGCACATCAACAACAAGCAGTGATACTATAAATAATACAGAATAAAGCACAGTCATGGCCATAATCATGTTATAATCCCTACCATTTATACTTTCTACGAAATATTCACCTAAACCAGGTATAACAAATATTCTTTCAATTATAAAAGATCCTGTAAGAAGTGATGCAAAATAAGGACCCGCTATAGTGATTATAGGTATAAGTGAGTTCCTCAAGATATGCTTTCTTACTATTCTAAACTTAGAACAACCCTTTGCTTCAGCCGTAAGAATATAGTCTTGACCCTTTACATCTAATACTGAATTTCTCATAAATCTAGAAAATGTTGCTATACCTCCAAAACTAAGTGCCAATGTAGGAAGGACTGTATACTTAAATCCAGAAGTCCACACCTCACTACTAGGCCAGCCTATAATAGGAAGACTACCACCAGATAAATACTTTTGAAGAAGTGCAGCATAAACAAAACTCGGTACAGAAACCCCCAGTATAGCAATAAAAATGACCAGATAATCAATCCATGTATTTCTATTGAAAGACGATATAATTCCAAAGGTCAATCCTATAGTCATTGCAAACAAAGCAGCTTGAACAGCCAATCTTGCTGATGCAGGGAATCTATCCTTAAAAATCTCATTTGCAGTCAATCCCGGAGTTTTCATTGATTCTCCAAAATTACCCGAAGCAAGATTTTTCATATATATTCCATACCTTTCAGTCACAGGTTTATCAAGGCCCCATTTTACCCTAAGATTTTGTTCAACTTCAGGTGGCAAAAGTTTTGTACTAGTTTGAAGAGCATCGCCTGGAAGAGAATTCATTAGGAAAAATGTCAATGTTACAACAACAACTAGGGTTAATACCAAGTATAATAGTCTTTTAAAAATATAGTTAAACATTTAAACCTCCATATTTGTTTAAGTAAGGGACAATCAAAGGCATATACGCGATGCACTAAAATTGTCCCTTAGAGTATTCTTGTCTTTTCAAGTTAATGTTTTATAACTATTTTCCTTCTATACTTGCATTTTTAAATTCAAATTTTGGTCCAAATGAAGGTAATTCAACACCTTTTACATAGTTTTGTACATAAGAACTTTTCTTTTCAAAAGTTACAGGAGCAATAGCAGCTTTTTCAGCAACTAAAATTTTCTCAGCTTCTTGGAATAATTCAAGTCTCTTTTGAGTATCCTGTTCAGTTCTTGAAAGTGCAATAAGTTCATCAAACTTCTCATCACTAAAGAATGGTCCATTGTTACCATTTCCAGTTTCGAACATTTCAAGGAAATTTACTGGATCATTGAAATCAGCACCCCATCCTGATTGACAAACTTGATATTGACCTTCCATTACACACTTGTTGAATGTAGCATTATCACTTGCAACATCAATATTAACTTTTACACCAAGTTTCTTTTCCCATTGATCTTGGTAGAATTCACCGTTAGATCTTTCAGATGTACTTGCACTCTTAATAAGGAAAGTTACCTCATGCTCCTTAGCTGGATCTAAACCAAGCTCAGCAAGACCTTCTTCATATAATGCCTTAGGATCTTTATCCATTGCAGTTTTAAGAGGACCCTCAGTTGCTTCTCTGTATTTAACATCATCTAAAAGAATTTCGTATGGTACCCAACCATATGCTGCAACTTTACCTTTTGCTATTGTATTTACATAAGCTTCTCTATCTATCGCCAAAGAGAATGCTAATCTAATTTTATCGTTTTTAAAGAATCCGCTTTCATCTTGAGTATTGAAAATTACCTCAGCAGATCTTGGTTGATAACCACTAAGTGCAATTATTTCACCATCATTAGCCATTTTTTCTAAAGCAGTATTGTACTCACCCTTAACAGATGTAACAATATCTATAGCCTTGCTATTGAACATTTTCATCTTAGTAGGCTCTTCTTTAACAATATTAATTATTGCCTTATCAAGTTTCACCTTATCTTTGTCCCAATAACTTTCATTCTTAGCTAAAATTATTTTAGAACCCTTAACCCATTTCTCAACATAGAAAGGTCCTGAATATACCATAGTAGTTTCATCTTGTCCATATGTACCAGCTTGAGCCGAATAAATATCCTCTCTTAATGGAACTAAGTTTGCAAAGTTCATTAATTGTAAGAAGTAAGGTACTTGATAGTCAAGAGTAAACTCAAGTGTTTTATCATCTATAGCCTTAACTCCAACCCCTTGAAAGTCCCCTTCTCCAGTATTGAATGCCTTAGCACCCTTAATAAAATAAAACATGCCAGCGTTTGGACAAGCTGTACTAGGATCAAGCATTGCCTCTACTGCAAAAGCGTAATCTTCAGCCTTTACTGCAACATCATCACTCCATTTAAAATCTCTAATTTTAAATGTCCAAACTAAACCATCTTCTGATTGACTCCAGCTCTTCGCACCTGCAGGCTGTAATGTGCCATTTTCCATTCTTACAAGCATCTCTTGAGTCTCCATAATTACTGTGTTGGCATATGACTCTGCCATTTTTGCAGAATTCAGTGATGACATATCTTCATTAAATTCTACATTAATTATCTGCTCAACATCATCCTTTACACTTTCCTCACTCTTCACTTCTGAAGAAGCTTGAGTGTCACCTGTGTTAGCTTCTTTTTGACCACAACCTGTAAATACACAAGAAATCATCATAATCATAGCTAAAAACAACACACCTGTTCTTTTCACAAAAATCCCCTCCTAATATATTTAGTACATATTGAAGCTACTTACAGGTTAAAATATATAATTATTTTTTGGGTTGAATCTCAGACTTATAACAAAACGGTTTATATTAAGTACTAGACTGAAAGTCTAGCACCTAATATAAGGGGATTTGTTACAAGTCCGAGATCCAACCTGTATACCTGTATGATAGCTTACAGGTATATTGTATCATAAGATATTTTCTTTTGTAATAAAACTTATCCATAAATATATTTTTGTAAATATTCTATGAGAGTAATTAAGAATATTGTATACTAAAAATAAAATAGGATGACTCCAAAACCTTCATAACAAAGGAGTCATCCTACTTTTATATAGTTTGAGAAAAGAACTCTAAAACAAATTTTTAACAAAATAATTGTTGTTCTTAACTATAATAGTTTTTCAACATTTTCTCTATCTTGTATTGAGGGAATTCCACCATAACCTTCAATACACATTGATGCAGCTGTGTTTGAATACTTGAGTATTTCTTCAATAACAATATTGTCAATCTTATTAAGATCTACATTTTTCTCAATTATTTGTGCTACTGTTGAACCAAAAAACGCATCTCCTGCACCAGTTGTATCAATAGCCTTGGTATTTCTTCCTTCAACAATACCATGTCCATTTTTATGATAGTAAAGAGCACCCTTATCCCCTAAGGTTACAAATACAAGTCTAATCCCATAATCAGATAAAATTTTAGCTGCTTCAAGAAGATCCTTTTCACCTGTAATTAACTCAGCCTCTTCATCAGAAACCTTTAAAACATCTGCATACTTGAGTCCACTTTTCATCTCCTTAATGGCATGTTCTTCAGAGTCCCATAAAGGAGGTCTATAATTAGGATCATAAGATATTATAAGCCCCTTCTCCTTAGCACGATCTAACAAATCTAAAACAGTTGACCTACCAGGTTCATCTGTAAAGGAAAGGGATCCAAAATGAATTGCCTTAGTTCTATCAAGAAGACTAAAATCGATATCATTATTTTCAAGCATTATATCTGCACAGCCTTTTCTATAAAAAGAAAAACTTCTCTCCCCATTTTCCTCAAGATGGACAAAAGCAAGTGTAGTATTATGTTTTTCAGAAAGTATAAGACTTGATGTATCAATACCAATACTCTCAACAGTGGACTTTAGCATATAACCAAAAGCATCTTTACCCACTTTACCAATAAAGGCAGTGTCCATACCATACTTTTGAGCTGCAGCAAGATAATTACAAGGAGCTCCCCCTGGGTTTTCCTTAAAATAATTTTCTCCATCTATCTTAACAGGTGTAAAATCAATAAGAAGCTCCCCTACCCCAACTATATCAAATGATTTTTTATTATTCATAGTTATTCTCCTAAGACTTTCTTATATTCATTGCATAGGGGATGTATAATATTTTCATCCTCCTCTACCTCAGCAAATCTAGCTATTTCATCAGCATTATAATTATCAGTGTTATCATCATTAATAGAAGATACTTCACCTAAAATAAGATCACCCTTTCCTTCCTTAGCCCAGAATAAGTGATACTGGAAAGGTCTAAGTGTAATACTCTCCCCTGGATATATATTAACTTCTTCACCAGCTTCAAATTGATATTTAATACCATCCATTTCTACCTCTACCTTGGATTTATAATCAACTTTTCCATCAGGAAGGGAATTGTAAAGCTTTATGGCCATTACTCCACCACCTCTATTTATAATTTCCTCTGTTTTTGAAGCATGATAATGATTTGGAAGTCTTTGTCCTTCTTTAAGGATTATTAGTTTTTCCGCATAAGGTGTACCAAGTCTAGAATCATCCAAGCTACCATTTCTTAATGTAAATAGGACTGCTCCAAACTCTTCAAATCTACCTTCACCATAATCAGTAATATCCCATCCAAGCATTACTTCTCTAATTACATCAGTCTTATTGCTATTTTCTTTCCATTTGTCTAGATTCCAATATCCAAATGGGGGAAGCTTTATTTTATTCTCCTCTAAAAGCCCTTTTGCCCAAGAAATAGCTCCATTAATTTCCGATCTTTTCATAATGATAACCTCCTCATTTATATTATATCTAATTTATTATCTAATAAATCAATAAAATTCTCATCAATATCCCTTGATTCCGTTACATAAAAACTAGGTGGCTTTTCGCTTTCCCTTTCGACTATCTCAACGTGGGCCACATGCTTTTTCATAATAAAAAAGCTTAAATTGGGATCACAGAATTTACACCTAAGTCCTATAAAATCGTCTCCAGAAATACTTGCATCTTTTATCTTTTCATTAAGAAGATCCTTCTTTACAAGAGCAATTACAATAATCAAACTTTCCCTATCATGGGAATCAATAAGCCAAAACTCTTCGTTTTCATTATGGAATAAAAAGTTTTTAGGTATTGTAGAATTAATAGTAACGGAAATAATCTTATGGGGTCCAAATTTATCCTCAGACTCATATAGGGAGTAGTGATTAGACTCACCCTTTGATACTTCAAGTCTATGATTTCCTGGCCTAAGTCTGGCTATAAGATCTCTTTCTTCAAGCATGGACATAATCTTATCATCCATATCAACCGTCTTTATTTTTAGTTTCATAAAAAGCTCCTTTCAGGAATATTTGTCTAGTTTTTATGTAAAGCAAACTTACTTACTATTTGTAACTAAGTTTATCATAAGTCAATATTAAAAGCCACAGAAAACTCCATTATGAGTTTTCTGTGGCTTATCATCTTATAATTCAACCGATTTAAATATATTATTTATTACCAGTGCAACACTTCCAAGACCTGTTTTTTCATAATCCAATTTACTACTTAAAATCCTTGTATTCAGTGCATTTTTATTGAATATATTTTCATTCAAAGTATCACTTAAGATTTTTGAAAATTCTTCAAAAGATTTAGCAACTATTCCCCCTAAAATCACAGCTTCTGGATTATATAAGTTGATTAAGTTTGCTGTGGCTATCCCCATGATTTTAGCACTTTTTTCAATAATACTTCCAATCTCTTCATCAGACTGATTTTCGATTAGTTTTTCAAAATTATAATCCTTATAATAATTATTATTTTCTTTCAATTGGTTAAGTATTGCACCGGCTGAAACATACATCTCAAGACAACCCTTATTGCCACAATAACATTTACGACCATCAAGTTGTATAATAGTATGTCCAAGTTCACCGGCAACGCCATTATAACCTTCATATACAGAGCCATTATTTACAATTCCACATCCAACCCCCCTGTCAATAAAAAGGTATATAAAGTTTTTGATACTTTGCCCTTCACCAAACCATAATTCACTAAGAGTTCTTGTTCTGGCTACATTTTCAACAAATACAGGATAGTCAAAATGATTCTCAAACCAACTAAGAACATTTAGCTCTTCCCATCCCTTTATTATAGCCATTTCAATAGAATCGTTATATTTATAATTTTCACCGGGTGTACCTATTCCGATTCCCGATATAAGACCTTCATAATCCTTATTCCTTGATATAATACTATCTATACATTCCTTGATTTTCGTCAAAACCCCTAAGGGAGTACTGATATTACTATTATCAAATTCTTCACTATCAAGCACCTTACCAGACAAGTCAGTAAGTATTATCCTTGAATTTATTGCTATTTCAACACCTATAATATACATAGCATTATTGTTCATTGAGAGTAAACTGGGTTTTCTTCCACCAGAAGAGTCTCCCTTTCCAATCTCAATTACCAATCCTTCATCAATGAGACTATCAATTATTCTCATAACACTTGGTAGTGATAGTTTTGTGATTTTTGATATTTCTGATCTACTAATCTCTTTATGTTTTATAATCAGCTTAATCACAATACTCCTATTAATTTTTTTTATTAAAGCTGGTTTACCCGTTACTATTCCCATAGATTTCTCCCTGATGCTTATTAAATAAAATCATCTCAATATCTTTTTTCAATTCCTGTGCCTTAGGATCATTTCTAAATCGTCTTTTCTTACAAACTCTATAAGAGTGTTTATAGTATCTTCTAGCTGTCTTCATTTTTCCAAGCTTATAATACAAGGACGCCACGATGTATAAAAGATAATAATCTGTAAAAAAACTCTTAATCTTCATTAGCCCATTGTATACTCCTAATGCCTCTTTATGTTCTTCTAAAAGAACAAGAATATATCCATAATGAATTATATAATCCCTTTCAAATCGGTTCAACCTATTGGCTTCCCCAATTGACTCTAAAGCTTCTGCAACATTTCCTTCACTTAGATAAAGTTGTGAAAGTCTAGCATGGGCTCTATCGTCTGTAGGATAAGTTTGTAGATACAATTTAAGTTCTGCCATTGAATAATCATATATCTCATTTCCACCTAAGAACTTATTTCTTTTTCTTTCTTTTATCCATGCTCTGATTCCATAGTATATTCTTATTACAAATGCAACCATTAAAGCTAAAGAAAGATATGTTATTCTATCCATAGTCCAGTTAATAAGATTATATGTATGTTTATATATTACCTTATCCCCATTTAATGCCCTAAACCTTAATTTATAAAAGTACTCACTTATTTCATCTTCTTTTCTCATTTTATTATAAATTTGTCTAACTTCATCAAAAATCAAGTCTTCTTGATTTTTATTATACTTAGTAACAAAATAATAATAAAGCACAGGTTTTGACTCTTCTTCTTTGATTTTAATCATACTTTTGTCGATTTTGTAGTCTTTAAGTTCTACACCATTACTATATTCATTTTTTAAGAAAGTTCTTATTTCCTCTTCTGTAAAAGTATGGGAGCAAACATTGTATAGCCAATTTGTTTCACATGCATACTGAAAACTTGGAATAATAATTGCTATTAATACTATGTAAAACAAAACACTTTTTAAAGTAAGTTTCTTCTTCATCTAATCCCTCTCCCCTATGTCAATGTTCATAATTATTGCCACTTGAAATATATCATTTTCCCTTTGTGGGTATCTCTTGAAATCTACTCCAGATATTTCAAATCCACATTTTTCATAGAATTTTATAGCCGGATAATTTGTAGACTGAACTTCAAGACCTAAAATCCTTATCTTCTTACTTTTTCCATATGAAATTAGTCTATCAATAAGTTTTCTACCGATCCCTTCACCCATTGCTTTTTCTGATACCCTTATATTTTCTATCCAAAGACTATTATTCCATCCATGGTAAGAAGATAGAAGTATCCCAATCAAAACATTATCCTTAAATACTCCAAACGAAAATCCTTCATCTATAATACTTTGAAAAAAAGAAATGGAATCATTATCACTTTTCCATTCCTTAATATACTGCCTATCAAGTTCTACTTCATTAAATTTAATAACCATTGATTTGTCTTCTTTTGATTTTTCTACTGCTATAATCCTATCCGTCTTAAAACCATTAAAACCAAAAGATTCTAACTCTTCAAAAGATAATTTTTCAAGAGTCCTTATTTCTATCATAATCTTCCCCCTGTTGTATAAAATAAAGTCTTATTTACAAAAAAAGAATCGAGTAAATATTTTACTTAGCAAATCTTTTTAGATCATTTCTTGTAAATGTCCACTCTGGTGTTCTTATTATTTCTCCACACCCCAAAATATACCATGGACTTTTATCCTCATGGTATTGATTAGTCAAAATATGAATATCTTGAGCCGGCATATAACTTTGTGCCAAAATATAAGCTTTCTCGCCAGTATCATTATTTATTGCCATATCAACAACAATTACAGCATGACCTGGACTTCCACCCTGTATGAAAATATCACCAATTTCCATATCACTACAATCAACATCTACAAGTTCATTAGACAAAGAAAGTGTCCCTGCATATGAAAATACCATATCCATATACTTTCTAAAATCATCATATGTATTAGATTTACTAGCCTTCTTATTCCAATAAGTTTTATTACCTTCAACAACTAGCCTGTTACCTTCAATCCACTTTGAGTAATCCATTCTAAAACCATTAGTAAGATTAAAATGAATTTCATCAAATCTGTTGTTATTATATAAGTATTCACCCTTAAGCCTCATAATAGCATCAGCACACTGCTGAAGATCCCTATCACCAATATCCATATCTACAACAGCTTCGTACACATCATAATTAACCTTTTCTCTACCATTATAATAATATACACTTTCTCCATGTGCTTTTAATGGTAAATTTCTTAAATAATCACCAAAAGAGTCTTCAGGCAACTCAACCCTTTCAAAGCCTTCAAGAACACCAAATCTATCACCAATAGTATTCTCATTAGTATGTATAATAGACTCTTTTATCTCAGTCATCAAAACTTCATTTTTATCTATGTTTTCAACTACTTCAACTTTTTCTGAATTATCCTTAACAAGACTATCTTTTGTAGCATCCCCAGCATTAGTAGGAGAACAAGCACTTAACATGATACCCACAAGAATCATTGACAAATATTTCCTCATAACATACCTCCATAACTATCATATTATATAATACTGAAAATATGTAAAGAATTTATTAAATTATCTGAAAAATATATGTTAAAGTATCCTCTTCACTTATAAAAAAATGACCCTAGACATTTTTCTAAGGTCATTTATTTTGAATTGATCTGTATTCTACTCATAAAACCTTCACCAGGGGCTGTTGAAATTTCAATACTAGCATTTATCATTTCCAGTCTTTCCCTAATTCCCTTTAGTCCATTACCAAAAACAAGTTCTTCGCTACCCTTACCATTATCAATCACTGTTATTGATAAATCGTCTTTCTTAATCGATACCGATATAAAAACTTCAGTACACTGACTATGTTTAAGTGAGTTGGTAATTAACTCCTTACATACAGGAACAATCGTATAAAAGACTTCACTTTCCACAGGAAACGATTCACCTTTTAATATCAAATTCGCCTTTATATCAGAATAACTTAAGCTACTTAAGATAAGATTCAATTCTTTTTTTAGAACTTCACCATTATAGTATTCTCTTCTACCATCCAAATTCGAAACTTTCTTCATTCCTTGTATCCCAGAATCAATTGACGTTACCGAATCCCTTATTGCTTCAAGAGCCAATCCCCTATTTTTATTGAAATATAATTTTGCAACTTCCAAAAGCTTTATTGTTACAACCAAAGAGTGTCCTATAATATCATGGAGTTCCCTTGCAACAAAATTTCTCGCTCCTGCTCTAGAGGTTTTCTTTAAATATTCTATAATATTTTCTAAATCTTTATTTGAAGCTTCCAGCTCTTTTTGATTAATAAGCAACTGATCTTCTGTATTTACATAAGATGTAATATCCTTAAGGGTAATAAGGTAATTATCCTCTATTACTTGACTAACTTTTTTAACTGCCACTAAAAAAGTTTTCCCGTCTATCTCAAGCTGATCCTTAGCTATAATAAGTTTTTCTATACTATCTTTGTTGAGAGCTACTTTCAACCCTTCTAATTCTTCGCCACTAAAGGACTCCCTTATCTTTTCATTTACATAAAGCAGGTTATATCCCGAATCCATTACTCCTACCATTGTGTCTAATTTATGGATTATTTCATGCTTCATAATAGGTGAAATTTCCAAAAACTCGTGTTTAAATGTCGCGTATACGAATACCATAATCGACCATGTAAACACAATCGGCGTGATATCAAACACAACGGCTATCCCCATTGAAAATACAAGTTTGTCAATAACTTTTGTAATATATAAAAAATTTAAAATTAGAGGAACAATTATTGCTGAGGATATGAAATACTTGTAAAGCTTATTCTGGGTTCTAAACCTCTTTTTAAATGTCTTGTAACAATAATAAAATCCTATAAATATGAATGTATATACTATTGCCATATGGATATAAAAGTATATTCCAAATCTGTCATCCCAAAAATCATATCTAGAGTAAAATTTATAGTGATAAGGATTAGTTAAAATAGCTGTTAGCTGTATGACTGGAAAAATATAAAGGAAGTTACCCAGTTTTTTATCCACTGCTTTACCATGATAATAAGCATATCCAAATTTCAAAAAGCTTATTTCAAGTATCATTGTACATAAGTAATATGAAACAATAAACCACCATCTAATAATTACATTAGGAGATACAGTTTTGAAAATTTTAAAAACCATCCATCCTATCATACTTACTTGCATAATCAAAAATTCTTTAAGAGCATAATCTTTACTAGCCTTCAAATAAAAAACTATCAAAAATACTAGGGACAAAATAATAGCAACAATATGAACCATACAAATAATCTTAATTTCGTGCTTTAATACCTCAGTCATTAGTCAATACCATTTTCAACAGCAAATACCGCAAGCTGAAGCCTATCAGATATATTTAATTTGTCATATATTTTGCTAACCTTGTTTTTAATAGTTCCTTCAGTATAATTAAGTATTCCAGATAATTCTTTATTGCTCTTACCATTTACAATTCCCCTAACTATCTCTATCTCTTCTGAAGTAAGTAGATTTTGATAGTTTTTCTTTCCTTCTGAAACCCTAGTAAATTTATCCACCATTATTTTTTTAACACTTTTATGTATCACTGTAAGGCCATAATTAACGCATTTTATAGTTGCTATAAGTTCATCACAATCTATGTCCTTAGTAATATATCCATCTGCCTCAGCAAGGAATGCATCAACAATATTTTCTGTATTTTCAAATGTTGTTAGTATTATTACTTTTGTATCCTTATATTTTTCCTTAATAATCTTAAGAGCAGAAATACCATCCATTTCAGGCATTTCAATATCCATAAGTATTATGTCCGGTTTATACAAATCGCAATTTTCTATAGCCTCTTTGCCAGAGGCAACAGTACAATATACATTTATCTCTGGATCCGAACTTATTAAATGACTTAGGGAACGTCTAAGTAAAACCTGATCGTCCGCTATAATAATATTAATCAAATTACCCCCTCCTTTTCTAATGATTTGAATCCTCATAGTAAGACCTATAACCACTTACTGCACTTCTTACTTCACTTAAATCATTTCTAGCTTCATGCAAAAGTTTATCCAGGTGATCAAGTATATTACTATCATCATCAAGATTCAGCTTAAGAATACTTGATCTAAGTTTTTTCATAGAAACATACTGATTATCCGCAATTTCTTTCAAAAGAGTATTAACTTCCTTTTCCTTTTCAATATCGTATACAATACTTCTGTGAGATTTCAGGTCTAAATTTATTTTCTTTAAAGTTTTTTCCTTCTTGTCAAGTTCGTCAAGTTTTAGTATCAACTCACTTATATCTGAAAATGTAATAATATAACCAGCATGATTACTTTTATTTCTCAACTCCTTTATCAAATATTGTAAATACTTTTTATCCTCACTATTATAAACTATAAACTCTTTTCCAAACGCTTCTCTTATTTCAACTTCTTTGTTAAAAATACCTGTTATATTATCAACATTTATTTCACTAACATTATTAAAAAATTCGGATTTGTCTAATACAGTATTTTTATATAATATGTCTCCCTTCTCATCAGTAATAAAAACATAATCAAGAATCATATCCTTTATATCATCGAAAACATATGAATTTACAGTATACTCAGAAAAGTAATTTGAAAAAAAGTTATGACATCCACTCAAAGAAAAGATTAGAACATAATAAAAAATCACACTATACTTACCATTTATGTTCACTAAAAATAGTATTAGGGGTAAAACTATAAATATAGTCATAATCAGAGATATTGTTTTAGTATTATACTCCCTATCTTCAAGTTTCATAAACAGCACCTTAAGAGCTAGAAGAAAATATAATACTGCGATTAGAAAGAGAAAAATCCTATAATAAATATGGTATGTATAGGCAAAAAATGTATGGCTAATTATGACGTGACTTTCACCAAAGAATACTCCGAAAACTGAAATAGAAACCAAAGCAATAAATAAAAATCTATTCCCACTAGTACTGCCAGAAGTAGAACTTTTTCTAAAAAAACTATCACTTAATACATATAAAAAAATTATACAGGCTTGTCCTAAAAACAATGCCGAAATCAAACTAGTTATGTATGCCTTATTTGCAGATACGACGACTAAGACATAAAATTTAAGTACCGAACACATGAGAAGTAATAAATATGAGAGAAATATTCCTTTATTCATCTTACTATTTCTACTGTGATAAAAAATAGTAGTAATACTAAAAACTATAAAAATAATCAGCATAGTAATTGTTATCACACTAAAGAATTGTTGGTCTGTATAATATCTTCCATCTCCCATAATTCACCTCCCCCCTTCTTAAAATCATTATACTTTAAACCCTAAGATAAAGGTACCCACACTGGGGTACCTTTACCAAGATTTTACTTGCTTTCTTTTAGTAAATTGTAAATAAGTTGAGCTACCTCACCTCTACTAGCCGTATTTTTAGGATTTATTCTCCCATTATCTCCACTTAATAGTCCTGACTTTACAAGATAATCTATACTTCCCTTGGCATAAGATGATACATCCCCCACATCCTCAAACTCTTTATCCATAATATTATTCAACTTAATATTTTTGTAAGCTCCTGATTTATAAATTGCTCCCGAAAGAATATACATCATATCTTCCCTAGATATTTCCTTTTCAGGCTCAAAATTATCTCCATATGAATTTGGAACAATGCCAAGACTACTCGCCCTAGCTACTGGATTAAAATAGTACTGATTATCATCAAGATCTCCATATATGTTTATTGCTTCACCTTCAAATTCAAAATATCTATCAACAAGGGTAACAAACTCACCTCTGGTAATTGATTTTTCAGGGGAAAAATCTTTATCAGAAGTCCCCTTAATAATATTTCTTACCGCAAGGGCTTCTACAGCTTCTCTTGACCAATGTTTACTAATATCATCAAATGATTTATCTACATATATTGCGCTATAATTACTAAGGTGCTTAGTATCAAAACTCAATGATTTACCATTATAATAACTCTTGTTTAATATTTCCACCTTTCCATTGGGATTAATATAAACAGCAACAAATTTATGCTTTTCCTTTCCCTTATCATCCACTTTCATTTGAATTTCTATATTCTTATCAGAATCCCATTCTACTTTCTTTCCATCTATCTTTATTGAAATATCATAGATAGGCATATCACCAATAAGTTTTTTGCTTTCTTTAGTGAAATTTAATTGATCAACTGACTTAGGCTCAATATCAACTTTTATAGACTTTTCTTTACCTGAAAACATGTCCCCATCCATTTTGATATTCATTTTCTCAGTAGCTATATTAACCTTCATTTTTTTATCCTTAACTTCCCTAGGAATACTTATTTCCGTATGTCCTTTTTCCAGTTTTGTTGGCTTTATTTCTAATACCGTTTCCTTTTTATCATTTTTAATATTTTGAGACTGACCATCAAACTTTCTGATACCATTTTCTATTTTCTTATTCTCTGGTAGTAACTTTTTTGTAGGCTCTACTTTTTTAATTTCGTCAATCTTCTTGGAAGACGTTTTACTAGATTTAGATTTTTTACTACCTGAACTGGAAGATGAACTGGAACTGGAACCACCACTACTTACCTTTTTCCAAACAGCTGTAAGGGTAATGTCTTCCTCCACCTTCATAGTATCAAAGTTCCAATTGCCTTGAACTTGGCCTTCTTTTACTGGTTCCATCCAACTTAAAAATTCATATCCACTTTTACTTGGGTTTGATGGTCTAGTAATTTTACTACCTCCTACTACATTTTCTATAGCTGCAACAGTTGTCCCACCCTTAGTGTCAAAAGTTACGATGTAACTTTTCGGTAGAACTGTAACCTTGACCTTATCGTGAAACTTATCATCAGGTAGTATATGGGCTCCAATCCATGTCACACCTACTTTTTGAGCAGTAAGATTCTTCCCATCGTATACGTAGGCAACAGAATTATCCTCGCTTCCCCACGTAATATCCCTTGGAGTTGCAGTATCTGGATAAATATTGGCCTTAATCTCATATACATCACCTAATTCAAGTGTAATATGATCTTCATCAATTATCAGCTTTTCTATCTCGTTATTAATATATACTTTCCACTCTTGCTGATTACCGTTCTCTGCAGTTACAGTATAAATTATAGGATTTGTAAAATCTTGATTTAGACCACTCTTTGGAGATACTGTACTTCTATCAGAAGTTGAGATAGTGGTAGTTAAAGAAGATATATCTATTGAATCTGGAACATGTAATCTTACTTCTTTCTTATCTAAATCTACCGTAGATGAAAATATATTGTTTGCCCTGAAACTTAAAATATCATTTTCACTACTATCTTCCCTAAATAAATCAGACAGTCCAACTTCCCAAATTTGACTTGTTCCATCTTCTGCTGTAACAGTATACTCAACTATCTCAGCAAAATTTTGAATTTCATTTACACTAGGGCTAATACTTGCTCCTTCAGACAATTCTATTGTACTAGGAGCCCTATTATAAGTATCTCCCTCATTTACTCCCACAGGTATAATTACCCTTTTATTTTCTTCATCAATAAGACCTTCAATCAAGTCTTCATAAATTAAAAACTTAAGTATTTTCTTATCACTACTTGAACTATTTGGAGCAATATAGATTTCAAAACTTGTAGAAACACTTGCACCCTTTGGATCAGTTGCTTTAACAGTTACCTCTACCCTAGTAGAAGTAGTAGGTTCGCCTGAGAAAGACCTAATATTAGGGTCAAATGATATTTCATCAGGTAAATTTTCTACAGTATATTCTAAGAAATCCCCATTTACATCCTTAAAAGCATTTTCAGGAAAAGCAAAAGTAAAGTAATTTCCAACCTTGCCAATTTGATCTTTTATACCCTGATCTACAACAGGTGCATAATTTGTAGGTTCTGGTGGCAAAGTAGTGAAACTAATACTTTTTTGAGAGTGTTCATTATCTTGACCAGTAACTATAAAATACACCGTATAATTTGAATTTGGCCACAATAAATCATAATTATAAAGCCTAGCTATATCATAAGTAAATAAAGTATTTGCATCACCATGCCCGTGTATACCACCATTTACATCGGGAATCATAAAGTCATGATTACTAAATGAGTCTATGCTTCTTTTAGTAACTATTGCATAATCAAAATCTTCATTTACTCTGAATTGAAGAACTCCACTTGTGGTCGTTATATTAGTCACTTCAAAATCCCTTATCTCAGGAGGACTTGTATCTTCAAGAGACTCAATATCACTAATCTTTCCACTTTCAAAATCACTATAATTTCCATCACCATTTCTATAAGCAATAAATACATCATACTTTCCAACAGGCATTTCTTCATTAAATGTCAACTTCCTTCCATCCGATGAATTTGCCATCACTAATTTTATATCTCCACCTTTAGAACATGACATTACTGATTGAGTATCAGTAAATTCATAGCCATCATTAACTACAGCTACGACATAATCTCCTGCTTGACTGGCAGAAAAACTTATTTTTATCCTTCCAATTACACTTTCCCCTGATACATCTGAAAGAACAGGTTTAGTAGTTTCCAAATTTGCTATCTTAAAACCATACCAATATCCATCTGTAATATCCCCATCATCGTAGGACTTATAATCCATAGGATTAGCTACATCCAGCTCAGAATCAAATAATCTTCCATTATAGTTTTCAAAGCCTCCAGGGCTTGAATTACCTACACCTGGTATATTCTCACCAAGTTTCAATGTGAACTTTGAATCTACAGCTGCAAAGGAAACTTCATTAAAAACACCTTTACCATCAGACTTGTCAGAACCAAAAGTCGAAAGATCTACAAATTCTAGGGCGTCACAGTTTTTAATAATCCTTCCCCCCATCCCAAGAAGTTTTGGCATATTTACTTCTTTCAAAGATGGATTATTCTCTATTGATCCATTACCTATAAAAGTAACTTCTGGCATATCTAAAGTAATTAATTCTTGATTAGCATTAAAACAATATCCCGAAACAGCTTCTAAACGATCAAGTGAAATACTCTCTAAAAGACCATTTCCATTAATAGATGAATCAGGCATTACCTTAAGCTTTGGTAAACTAACTGTCTGAGCCCATGTTCCATATACTAACTCAGTCCCTGACAGATCAAGATTTGGCAAATCAATATTGTCAGTTCTCAAACTGTAAAAAGCTTTACTTCCTACTTCCTTAAGACTTGGTAAATCTAAAGTAAGCACCCTAGCATTCTTTAAAAATTCATTTCCTGCAAATTTTAAATCCGGCATACTTAAGTTACCTGAATTTTTTGAATATCTAAAAGATCCATCGCCTATCCTAACAACTTTTTTGACTACTACATCTTCTAGATAATCACAATTTGATAAAAAATAGTCCCCGAAGTCTAATAAAATATCTGCATCAAAATCTACAATAACTTCCTTAATGTTTCCACCATTGATAAATCCATCTATTTCTGCTACCTTTGTATCACTATTATCAATTTCAAATGTTACATTTCCCGAAAGTTCAAAAACTTCAAGGGAATCAATAGCATTTACAACTGGAAAATACTCATCGTAAAAAAGTCCATCATTTACCCTTAATTCTGTCATGCTTGTCTTATAGTCATCACCATAAGTAAGCTTTAAATAATCTTCAAACTGTTCTGCCCTAGTCCCTGTAGGTTGATTTGTCTGAATCACCTTTATTGGAATCATCTCTGATACACCATAGGACATAAAAGCAAATGTACAACTACAAATCAATATCATAAACAAGATAAAAAGTTTTTTCATCTTAGTCCCCTCCAAATAAATATTTATTTTGCTATCTTCTTACTATCAAGATCCTTCCATATCCTATACATTATTACAAAAGCCTCTTGTCTTTGATATGGATCCTTAGGAGAAAACTTATTTCCCCCTAACCCCTTCATAAGACCTATTTCATTCACATAACCTGTATATGGTTTTGACCAATCCTCTATCTCCTCAGAATCAGAGTAATCATGGGAAATAAGCTTAACATCCCTATCACATGCAATTGCCGTTGCAGTTAAAAACTTAGCAGCCTCTTCCCTAGTAAGAATATTAAGAGGATCAAATGTATTTTCTGAAGTTCCATCTGTTATCCCTAAAGTTTTTGCAGCAAGAACATTCTTATCAGTACAATCTATAAAAATTGATTCGTCAGCCATTACTAGACCTAAATCATCTATATGACTTTCTATGCTTTTACCTTCCTTAACTTCAATCATCCTTATAGCAAGTGTGCAAAACTCTTTCCTGTTTATAGCTTTAGAATAATTATTTTGTAATTCTTCTGGTATAAGCTTTGCCCCAATAGCCTTTTCTACCTCTTCACTAGCCCAAGAAGCAGGCATTTCTTTTACATTATCTATAATCTTAGTAAGTGGCGTGTACCAAGTTTCCTTTGACTCATATCCAAGTCCTCCCCTATATGCTCCACCCATGGTCCATAAAGTGTTATCTGTTTTAACAATTGAGGCATGCCTTTCTCCAAGAGTGATACTTCTTATATCATCCGCAATCTTTCGTATCTCCTTTTCATTTCCAACAGAATCCCCCTGATAACTATATCCCCAAGACCATAAAGAATCGTCGTTTTTAACTACAAATCCTACATCTGAATCTACAGCAACATACTTCACATCATCCATAACTTTATATGGCTTCCCGGCATCTTCAATCCAACCATAATCTTCCGTAAAAAACCCCTGGCTTCCCCAAGCATATAAACTATTATCCTCTCTAATAGCCATGACTACGCTTCCGTCCTTGTCCGAAGTAACATACTTTACATCATCAAGTATCTTGACCATCCTATATACATCATCATTATTTCCTACAGTACCATCACCAGTATCAGTCATATTTCCCATTTCACCGTCATTGTTTTCTCCATATCCCCAAAGAGTATTGTCATCTTTTATTAAAAATACACTTTCATCAGCAGCAAACATATCAATTACATTTTCAGCCACTAATACAAATCCATCCTTTCCAGTAGCCATATCAGTAGTACCATCACCCCTATACATATCTCCGCAAAGCCATAAACTATTGTCATTTTTAAGGGCCAAAACATAAAAATCTGAAGCAGATGCTTTTTTCACATCATCAATAGAAAATTGTGTAGGAAAAAGAAATGTAGGATCATACTTTCCACCTTCCGCTGGATGGCCGTCAAAGGATCCCCATCCCCAAAGAGTATCATCATTTTTAACTGCTACTCTTTTTTGAAATCCACCACTAGAAACACTTCTTACATCATCCATGATTTTTGTAAAGTCAATCACCTTTTCCTTATATCCAGTACCATTACCAACATACTGACTGCCACAACCCCACAAAGAATTATCTGATTTTATTACATATGTAGATCCATATCCTGCACTATTTATCTGATTGCTTTCCCCTTGAGCAAAAGAAGCACTAAAGCCTGACAAAACCACTAAAAATGTCATGATAAAAGACATTGTTTTTCTCATATTATTCCCCTCCTACTTTAAAGTAAAAACCACTTTGTATTCATTTTCATAGCTTTCAACAGAAACTTCAAATTCTGTATATTCAATACTTCCTGAAATCTTTACACCATCTTCATTTTTACTTACATTTATGTCTTCTGACTCAATAAATACTTTCTTATAATAATCAGAAATATCATCAATATCTCCATTAGAAATAAATTGATACTCATAATAATCATCCTCTTCAACTTCACTTATAGTTTTCAACCTAGAATATACAGCCTCTAGAATATAATCTTGATTGTATCCCTTTTTCAGCACAACTTCAGAACCATTTGTCAGTTCAGAATTAATAATCCCAGTTTCCTTTTCAAATAAGGCCTTCATACTTAGTCCCATATCCTCAGCTTTATTGCTATATATGAAAAAAGCATCTTTATCTAAGCCCGCAAGAAACTCCTCTTTAGATACTCCTTTATTTTTAGCCTCGACCTCAACAATCTGGTCAATGTAAAACTTCAGCTCAGCACTTGATAAGCCCTCTGATTGAGCCTTTTGAAAAATTAAATCATCAAGACTTTCTATTTCCACTTCATGTGATAACTTACTAGTATTTTTAACAACATCATCACTATTATTAGGTGTTTTCGGTAACTCTTTATCACCACAAGCTGTAAGTATCAAACCAAATACTAGAATCAGTACAATTATTAATCTCACATCATTCATCATATCCACTCCCTATTTAGAAGGATCCCACATATATCCGTATTCAACATTTGTAATATCGTCTCCATCTTCATTATAAATATTTATATTCATTTGATTTCCATTTACCGTACCAAGAATATTTGCACCTAAATCTTGATTTTCAAAACACATATATCCAGGGGTACCCACTAAAAACTCTTTAAAATGATCAATGATTTCCCTCGTATCAGCCTTTGATGTGTAGTAAACTTCATATATCCCAGCATCCTTAAGTTCATCTGACTTTGTTATTTCATGGACCATATAAAGACCCATCTCCTTATAATCACCAGTCACTTCCCTGTCTCCACTTCCCGTAAGACCAGCAATAGCCTTTTCAGCTTCTGCCATATCAGCTTCAAACTCAGAACTGTCCATATTACCTAGTTCCTCCATAGCCCCTGCCATGGCAGACATAGTGTCCTTATCCTCATCTGACAATTTTGAAGCAGATAATTTTTCAAACTCATAGTATTCCTTGATAGTTACACCCATATAGTCAGCTGCCACTGCAAACTCATCAAAAGGAGTTTTTCCTTCAGCCTTAAGTTTTTCCCTATAACCATCAGCAGTATCACCATATTTACTAGCAGTCATCTCAGTAAGCTCATCAATAATCGTCTCCAACTCAGAAAAAGAAATCCCCTCTTCCTTAGCTCTTTTCTTAATATCCGTGGAAACATCAAAGTCCTCAACTTCCTTTTCCTCAACCGAAGCTGAATTAGAAGCAAGCTCATTTTCATCATTTACCTCAGCCTTGGAATCACCACACCCAGCTAATAAAAACAATGACATAGTCATAATACACAACAATATAAAAAATCTTCCCTTCATAACAATCCTCCCAATCTTTAATATCAACAGACTATAACAAGTTAAAGTGATAATAAATACAAACTAGTCATCAATAAAAAAACCCAAGTCACTGATTAAGTGACTTGGGGTGAGGGTGGTCATTTTGTGTATAAAAAAGGCGGTCTAATCGACCGCTTCTTCTTAACTTCAACTTTTTACTTTAATTCATAAGTTATGCCATGTACCGATTTATAGTATATTGGCTCCATTTGACCCGGGCACTGTGTACAATTAAATCTTGGCGGAACA